>NZ_JBAZRC010000004.1:0-75966 GCF_041663085.1 Mucilaginibacter sp. | reverse complement strand
GTAAGCTGCGCGATTGCAAGCTGCATTTTGACGATAACCACGAGCGTAAGCAGG
Source organism: Mucilaginibacter sp. (assembly GCF_041663085.1). Lineage (GTDB taxonomy): Bacteria > Bacteroidota > Bacteroidia > Sphingobacteriales > Sphingobacteriaceae > Mucilaginibacter. The sequence continues at coordinate 75,912 of NZ_JBAZRC010000004.1, read as the reverse complement.
AAACCACCCTGTTCATCACCGAGGGTGACTCGGCCAGCGGATCGATCACCAAATCGCGCGATGTGCAAACCCAGGCGGTGTTCAGCTTAAAGGGTAAGCCGCTAAACTGTTTCGGGCTAACTAAAAAAGTGGTTTACGAGAACGAAGAATTTAACCTGCTGCAGCACGCGCTGAATATTGAAGACGGTATTGACGGCCTGCGTTATAACAATATTGTAATAGCTACCGATGCCGATGTGGATGGTATGCACATCCGTTTGCTGTTGATGACCTTCTTCCTGCAATTTTTCCCTGATCTGGTAAAAGCCGGTCACGTATCAATCCTGCAAACGCCATTGTTCAGGGTGAGGAACAAGAAACAAACTATATATTGCTACAGCGACGAAGAACGCCGTAACGCCATAGCCAGCCTGGGTGTTAAGCCCGAGATAACACGCTTTAAAGGCTTGGGCGAGATCTCGCCTGATGAGTTTGGTTTGTTCATCGGTAAGGATATCAGGCTTGATCCTGTGTTCCTGAAAGATGCAAACATTAAAGCCCTGCTGGAGTATTTTATGGGCAAGAACACCCCAACCCGCCAGCAGCATATTGTAAATAACCTGCGCGTAGAGAAAGACGATGAAAGCGTAAACCCATTGATAGCCGAAAATTTAGATGAGGTAGAATTGCCGGTAGCGGTGTAAATTAATTTTTGTAGAGACGCGATACTTCGCGTCTCTTTTACAGGTTGTTGATATTTAAAGAAATAACCACTATATTGTATCCCCCAATCTTTTTTAGGTTGGGGGATTTTTTATTTAGAAACTTAAAACACCCTATTGTGTTGGATAGGGTAAGTGGAACAAAATGACAGAACACGAAATAAAAATAGCTTTTAAAGAATACGATAGCTTAGAAGAATTAAACACGGCAGATAAAAACCTTTGCGCAGAAGCGGTTAAAGCTTTGGCCACTTCACATTCGCCATATTCAAAATTCAGGGTAGGGGTAGCTTTACAATTGCAGAGTGGTAAGATACTCTATGGCAGCAACCAGGAAAACGTGGCTTACCCATCTGGCCTTTGTGCCGAACGCGTGGCCTTGTTCAACTGGGGCGCAAACCACCTGGATGACCCGATTGTGAACATGGCCGTAACCGCCCATACAGATGATTTTGATTTATTAAAACCCGTAACATCATGCGGTGCCTGCCTGCAGGTGATGGCCGAGTGCGAAAAAATGCAAAATAGGCCCTTACGAATGTTGTTATATTGCATTAACGGGCCCGTTTGGGAAATTAACGGTATACAAAGTTTAATGCCCTTTATGTTTTCTGAAGAACGTTTAGTACAATTGCCACTATGAAATTAAAACTGCTATTATTTTTTGTTTTAGCAACGGCAGGTATAACCGCCCGTGCGCAGCAAGGCTTCCCGTTTGATAACGAGATCCGCGATTTTAAACACCAGGATAGCATCAGCATGCCTGCAAAAAACGGCATACTGTTCATTGGTAGTTCATCCATTCGTATGTGGACAGATCTGGAGCAACGTTTCAGTGATAAACCCATCATCAGGCGCGGGGTTGGCGGTTGTACCTTAGAGCAATTGGTTGATTATTTTACACCATACATTATGTACCCTTACCATCCGCGTAAAATATTTATTTATGCAGGTGATAACGATATCGCCGCAGGTAAAACCGGCGAATTTACCGCCCGTGAGTTTTATAAGCTGTGGGCCATGATCAGGCAAAACCTGCCTAAGGCCGAGATTTATTTTATGGCTATAAAACTAAGCCCGAGCAGGGAAAAATATTTCCCTGAATTTAAAAAGGCCAACACCCTGATCCTGGATTTTATCAAGGCAAGGAAGGGTACCCACTATGTAGATGTATCGAAGGCATTATTTATTCCCGGTACACATCAGTCAGATACCACGCTGTTTAAAAGTGACATGCTGCACCTTAACAGTAAGGGATATGATAAGTGGCAGGCAGTGCTGCAGCCGTTTGTGAAGTAACATCAACACTGTACTTCGTTCGGGAAACGGTATATTTATACGAGATAACAAAGCGATTTAATACAAAAATAGTGCGTGGAATTCTTAGAGGTAAGTAAAAAATTAGAGGAAACTGATTTAAAGGAAGCCGAAGAGCAACTGGGTATCTCGTTTACAAACGAATTCAAAGAACACTACCTTAAGTATAATGGGGGGTATCCTGTAAAAAGTTTTTTCTTATGGCCGGATGATGGGGCTAAGACGAGAATTAATCATTTTTTTTCTATTAAATATGATGGCTTTAGTCGATTTGAAACGGCTTATGAAAACCTTTTTATAACAGAACAAATATTGCCACAAGGTTTTTTGCCATTTGCTGTAGATGATGGGGGCGACTACTTCTGTATTTCAATCTTACCTCAATTTTTTAACCAGGTTTTCTTTTTTGACATGCATCATTATGATCCTGGCTGGATAGAAGAGTATGTTACATTGATCTCAGAGTCTTTCAAAGGATTTATCGACAATCTGGTAGATGAATAGGTTTCCGATTAAAGTATTTTTTAGATTTTAAATCTTTAACAATTGTACGCGAAAATTCGGCCGTAAAAGAATATTCGATATACTTAAAAAAAGAAAAGCCCTCCGATATACCGGAGAGCCAATCACACTCAAACACTAAAATTTAACTATTTAAACACACTATAAACATTCGTGATTTTCCATCCGCTACCGGTGTTGGCTATGGTTACATAGTTGGTACGGGTAAATTGGCCATAATTCATATCTACTTTAACTACGGCAGTATCTTCGTTTTCTTCAATAATACCGGTGCTGGTGGTGCAGGTTTGCTCTATATTTTTTTGATTTTTAAAGTAATCTGTCATTTCTTTTTTGGAAAATCGCATAACGCTTTTTCCGCGTTGCATACTAAACTTTGCCGACGGATCGATTATCTGGTTCAGGTCGTTTATCCTGCCGCGTGTCATGGCGTCTACATAAACATTAATGGCATGGGTTTTTGTTAAATTCTCTGTGGGTACATCATTTGCTTTTGCAAAACTACAGGTAGCAAACAGGGCTAAGGCAAGGGTTACTGATTTTAAGGTTTTCATAATGTTGAAAATTAAGGTCGTGATAATTTGTGTGTATATTTTGTAAACCGATCAGTTAGTTTTTATATCTATAAGATGCAGGCAGGCGCCGAATAGTTACAGCCTGAAGTGTTAAATAACACCTTTTAACAAACATTTAACATTTGCCACCCAATGCCATATATTTGGGTATGGTTGATTTTACCACAATTATTCATCACCACAATGAGCACGGCGATAAAAGCGGCTGGACTTATATTCTTATACCTTTTGATATAGCGCAACAAATATTGCCGGGTAACAAAAGGTCATTAAGGGTAAAAGGCCGGCTGGATGAATTTCCGGTTGCCGGCATGTCTATGATGCCGGTTGGTGAGGGCAATTTTATGCTGGCCTTACGGGCAGAAATAAGAAAGGCGCTTCATAAAAGCAGCGGTGCCATGTTGCGTGTGCGCTTAGAACATGATAAAGATTTTAAAATAGAGGTGCCGGAGGATTTGCAGGAATGCTTTGAATTTGGCGAGCCCGAAGCACTGGAATATTTCGAAAGCCTTTCCAAATCGCACCGGGGGTATTTTATTAAATGGATAACCGATGCCAAAACAGCCGAAACCCGGGCTAACCGCATAGCTAAAACAATTAATGCCGCCATGCGCCGCATGGATTATGGCGCTATGCTGCGCGAGCAGAAGAAACTAAGAGAGCAATAAACCGAAACTGTGTGGGCGCCGGGCCTGATGTGATATTCAATTCTGTTGATTACATATCAATCTGCAAGCCATTTGGTTTAAGCTAAACATTAAAGGTGCATTACTGTGTAAATGTTAGTAAAAAGGCTGCATTTATAGCTAAAAACCACCTTTCAGCGCATCCGCATTTCTTAGCATTATCTTATCTTTACCCATCCATAATTATTTTTTAGCTACAGAATGAGCGACGATCTGAACAATCCTGATATTCCTGAAAATAACGAAGACAATAAACTTCATAAAGTCACTTCACTCGACGGGCTGTACGAAAACTGGTTCCTGGATTATGCATCCTATGTAATACTTGACCGTGCCGTTCCGCATATAAACGATGGGTTAAAACCCGTGCAGCGCCGTATCCTGCACTCGCTTAAAGAGATGGACGACGGGCGTTTTAATAAAGCCGCCAACGTTATTGGTAACACCATGAAATATCACCCGCATGGGGATGCTTCTATTGGCGATGCCATGGTACAAATAGGGCAAAAAAACCTGCTGATAGATTGCCAGGGTAACTGGGGCGACCCCATAACCGGCGACTCAGCAGCAGCCCCCCGTTACATCGAGGCGCGCTTGTCAAAATTTGCGCTTGATGTTGTTTTTAACCCGGATACCACCGTATGGCAGGCCAGCTATGATGGCCGTAACCGCGAACCGATAACGCTACCGGTGAAATTTCCGTTGTTGCTGGCGCAGGGAGCAGAAGGTATTGCAGTAGGTTTGGCTACCAAGATATTACCGCACAATTTTATTGAACTGATTGATGCCTCGATAGCTGTATTAAGTGGCAACAGACCAAACCTGCTGCCTGACTTCCCAACCGGGGGGATGGCGGATGCCTCCGCTTATAATGAGGGGCAGCGCGGCGGCAGGGTACGTGTACGTGCAAAAATTTTAGAGAAGGATAAAAAAACGCTTACCATCACAGAGATACCTTTTACTACCACCACAGGTGGTTTGATAGATAGTGTTATATCTGCCAATGATAAGGGTAAGATCAAGATAAAAAAGATTGAAGATAACACAGCGCAGGATGTAGAGATCGTGATCCACCTGGCACCGGGTATCTCGCCCGATGTTACCATCGACGCGCTTTACGCCTTTACCGATTGCGAGGTATCCATATCGCCAAATACATGTGTGATACAGGATGATAAACCACGCTTTATGAGCGTGAACGATATGCTGAGCGAAAGCACCTTTTTCACCAAAGAGTTGTTGAAGCAGGAACTGGAGATAAAGCTGAAAGAATTGATGGAGAAGATCTTCTTTAGTTCGCTGTTAAAGATCTTTATCCAGGAAGGGATGTACAAACATCCTGATTATGAGCAGTCGAGCGATTTTGAGGGCGTACTGGTGGTGTTGAACAGGTTGTTCGAACCGTTCTTCCCGCAGTTCTATCGTACCATACTGCCAGAGGATTATAAGAAGCTGATAGACAAGCCGATGAGCAGCATCACCCGTTTCGACGTAAAGAAAACGGATGAACAGATCAAAGCTTTAGAAGCCGAAATAAAGGTTGTTAAGAACCATCTTAAACACCTTACGGAGTACACCATTGCCTGGTTTGAAAAACTGAAGGAGAAGTACGGTAAAGATCGCGGCCGCAAAACCGAGCTGCGCACTTTTGACAGGGTGGAAGCATCGCAGGTAGCTTTAGCCAATGTAAAACTTTTTGTAAACAGGATTGATGGATTCATTGGCTCAGGTTTAAAAAAGGATGAAAATGTTGAACTTGTGGGTGAGTGTTCGGACATAGATGATATCATCGTGTTCCGCGCTGATGGCCGGTTCATTGTAACAAAGGTGCAGGATAAGGTTTTTGTGGGCAAGGATATCGAACACGTTGCCGTATTTAAAAAGAATGATGAGCGCACCGTTTATAACATGATATATAAAGACGGGCAAAGCGGCGTTAGTTATATCAAACGTTTCTCGGTAACGGGCGTAACCCGCGATAAGGAGTACGACCTGACCAAAGGCAGCAAGGGCTCAAAGATGCTTTACTTTACAGCCAACCCCAACGGCGAAGCCGAGATAGTGAACGTACAGTTGAAGCCCCACGCCAAACTAAAAAAACTAAATTTCGACGAGGATTTTGCGGCGCTTGCCATAAAAGGCCGGGCCTCTATAGGTAACATGGTTACCAAGTACCCGGTTAAAAAGGTGATACTGAAAAGCAAGGGTGTTTCAACCCTGGCCGGCCGTAAAATATGGTATGATGATATCCTGAAACGCCTGAACGCCGATGGGCGTGGGAAGTACCTGGGCGAGTTTGACGGCGATGACCGCATACTTACTGTGATGAGTAATGGCATTTATGAGCTAACCAGTTTCGACCTCAATAACCACTTTGATGATAAGATGATCGTTATTGAGAAATACGATCCCGCTAAGGTGTTTGCCGTGGTGCATTATGATGGCAAATCAAAAAATTACATGGTGAAACGCTTTGTGTTTGAGAATACCGTAATTGGCAAGCAAACCAGTATCATCAGCGATGAGAGCGGCTCAAAACTGATCATCATCTCCGGCGCGGCACAGCCTGTTGTTAAGGTAGAACAGTTAAAAGGTAAAACGCTAATACCGGAAGAAGCCGATCTTAACCTTACCGACCTGATTGATGTAAAAGGCATGAAGGCGATGGGTAACCGTTTATCTGTTCACCAGGTAAAAAGTGTTGAGCTATTGACGGAGCATGATGATGCGGAGGACGTACCAGACCCGGCACCCGATTCGGTTGAGGATACTGAAATTGTGATAACCGGAGAGGATAAAGAAAATACCGACACCGCGCCCGTAATAGCAGAAGCAAAGCCACAGGCTGCGCCGATACAATCTGAAGCGGCAAAACCCGTTATAGGGAAACCGGTTGAACCAGCGCCGCAAGCGGAAGGGCCAAAGGCGAAAGCGGACGAACTAAAGCCGAAAAAAGATGAATCAAAGTTGGAAGATGGCGCTAAAGCACCTGAACCGTCAGTGGTACCACCGGCTAAGAAGGTTGATTTTGAGATCACCAATCCGGATGATATTGACATAGATGACAAAGGGCAATTGGGATTATTTTAATGAGTGAGAAAGATATGTTGAAGAGGATATTAATTTATTGCGCCCTGTTTTTTGGCATGCTTACCGTAGCTAACGCACAAACAGTTGAACACACCTTTGCCCTGGGCGACAGCACATTTTTGTTGGATGGCAAGCCCTTGCAGATGATCTCGGGCGAGATGCATTACACCCGCATTCCCCGCGAGTATTGGCGCGAACGGATAAAGATGGCTAAGGCTATGGGTTTAAATACTATTGGTACCTACGTTTTTTGGAACGCGCACGAACCGGTACAGGGCAAGTACGATTTTACCGGTAATAACGATATAGCCGAATTTGTACGCATTGCAAAAGAAGAAGGCCTTTGGGTAGTACTGCGCCCAAGCCCATACGTATGCGCCGAGTGGGAATTTGGCGGTTACCCATGGTGGCTGTTGAAGGACAAAAACATGAAAGTGCGCAGTAAAGATCCTGCCTTTATCAATGCTTACCAAAACTATATGATGGAGGTGGGTAAGCAACTAGCCCCGCTACAGGTAAACCACGGCGGTAACATCCTGATGGTGCAGATAGAGAACGAGTATGGCTCTTTCAGTAACGATAAGGAGTATCTGGCGCAAAACGAGAAGATCTTTAGGCAGGCGGGGTTTGATGGCTTGTTGTTTACATGCGATGGTCCAAGCCAAATGCCTGCTGGTTATTTGCCCGGTTTTTTACCGGCCGTAAATGGCGAAGATGACCCGGCAAAAGCAAAGGCGCTGATCAATAAATATCACAACGGTAAAGGCCCGTATTATATAGCCGAATGGTACCCGGGCTGGTTTGATAGCTGGGGCAAGCCGCATACAGGCAGCAATGCCGATGAGGATGCCAAAAAGCTGGACAATATTTTATCGGCAGGCATTTCTATCAATATGTATATGTTTCATGGGGGTACCACGCGCGATTTTATGAACGGTGCCAACATGAGCCGTACAGAAGCCTACGCGCCCCAAACATCAAGCTATGATTATGATGCCCCGCTTGATGAAGCCGGTAACCCTACACCAAAATATTATAAGCTACGGGCAATAATTGCCAAGCACCTGCCCGCAGGAGAAACCCTGCCCGATGTGCCCGAAAAGAAACGCCGTACATTTGGTTTGGAGGTAATAAAAGTAAGTGGGGTGGCAAACCTGTTTACCAATTTAGGTACCCCCGTAGAATCTGAAAAACCGAAAAGCTTGGAAGATCTTGACCAGGGATATGGTTTTGTGCTATATCGTACTACGTTAGCCAACGCGATAAGCGGAATACTTAAAATAAAAGAACTACGTGATTACGCCACCGTTTATTTAAATGGCAAACGCATCAGCGTGTTAGACCGCCGTTTAAAACAGGATTCGCTACAGCTAAATAACCCAACCGCTAACAGTGTGTTAGATATATTGGTAGAAAATAATGGCCGCATTAATTACGGCCCTTACTTAACCGATAACCGCCAGGGCATTACCGATAAGGTAACCTTAAACGGACAGGAACTTTTTGGATGGAAAATGTACCAGTTCCCATTCACTACAACCACAGGGTTTAAGTATCTGCCACAGCAAAATGAAGGTGAGTTACAGCCTGCGCTTTACCGGGGCACATTCTCATTACGTACCACAGTTGATACCTACCTGGATATGAAAGCCTTTGGTAAAGGTTTTGTATTTGTTAACGGGCACAACCTGGGTAAATACTGGAACATAGGCCCGCAGCAAACGCTGTATGTGCCTGCGGCATGGCTTAAAAAAGGCACTAACGAGATTGTGATATTCGACCAGTTGAAGGGCGGGCATACAACTATCTCAACATTTGATCACCCGGTGTTAAACGAAGTGGTTAAGGAATAGGTATAAGATCCTATAAAACAACAAAGGGCACCATTTAGGCGCCCTTTGTTGTTTTATAAGTGTTTTTGTATTGCCTGATTACAGGATCAGGATCAATACTAAAATGATGATAATAATAGCACCGATTGAAAGGTAAACACCACCGCCACCCATGGCTTGTGCTTCGTGTTTAAGTTCTTTCAATTCTGATTTTAATTCTTTCTTTTCTGCTTTGTTTAACTGCGATTTATCCATCGCTTTGATCTCTTCAACACGGCTTTTTATTTCTTCAACACGAGCTTCTTTCTGCTCTTTGGTCATGTTGGCAGCAGCTTCTTTATAAGCATCTTTTTTATCATCAAAAGTTGCAGCATTACTGTTAAAGGCAGCTACAGTCAGTAGCATTGTCATGGCAATTAAATAAATTTTCTTTTTCATAGTGTAGATGTTATATGTGTAAGTATTTACTGATAAGTATAAAAGCAATTTAAATGTTTTAAAAAACTATAAAATAATCAGCAATTTAAATGCTTATGTAAAAAGATGCTTCAAAAACATGCCCAACAACTACCTTTTGTATGTCTTCTTTTGCTGTAATATCTTTTGGTTCACCGGCGCTGTCGGCGCAGCCCAGCCAAGGCTCAATGCATACAAAATCGGCACCGGGTTTGGCCCAAAGCCCCAGGTAATTAAAGTGAGGGAACTCTACCGATAAAGTTTGCTCATGCTTAGTGCTTTTAATGGTAACCATGCGCGACTGCAGGTTTTTAAAAACCATGGCATCATCCTTAAACAAATCGCGTGTTAAGGCAAGTTTTTTACCGGGTGTTGGTACGGGTACCGTTTCGCCACTAAACAAGCCGTCTTTATTTAACAGGTGCCTTTTTAGGCTTTCCTGGCTTTCAAACTCCAGGTAATAGTCTTCATAGTTTTCGCCGGTGTTGAAGGGGACATTAAAAGCCGGGTGTCCGCCTACCGAAAAGTACACCGGTTTTTTATCGCGGTTAATCACTTTATAGGTTACCCGCAATGCATTTTCTATAAGCGTGTACAACACCTGGAAATCAAACTTATAGGGGAACACTGCTAATGTTTTTTCGCAGTGGGGTAATGAAAAGCCCGCATGCGCATCATCGCTATCCAGCAAAATAAAATCCGATTGGCGTGCAAAGCCATGCCTGTTCATGGGGTAGCTTTTCCCGTCAACATGCAGCTCATTATTTAACAATCCGCCAACAATAGGGAACAGGTTTGGCGCGTGGTAGCCCCAAATGTTTGGGTCGGCCTGCCATAGTTGTTCAACGCCGGTTTCTTTGTTAAATAACGAAGTTAGCTGCGCGCCTTTGGCATCAATCTTAACTTTCAGAAATTCATTCTCAAGGATGGTCATGCTGTGTGATGGTTTTAAACGAGTATCAACAAACAAGTTTGTATCTGGTTTCTATTGTATAAAAATAGGAAAAGATATGAGGATTTAGTCGAACCCGTCATTGGGAGCGATAGCATGGCAATCTTCGATAGAAAAGTCGGCGATAAGCATGTCGAAGATTGCCGCGTCGCTATGCTCCTCGCAATGACATGGTTTTTAACTACTGCTTATCTACCTTAACTTTCGCCCTGATGATAGAATCCTTTTGGGCGCCGGTTTGCTTGTAGTTGTAATTGAACAATGCGCCTTCAAAATCTCCGTAGGATGGGTTCGGTATCACGATGTATTTACTGCCGAAATCTTTTTTCAATTGCTCGGTAACTGCCTGCCTGTTTTGCTCGGCGGGGTTGTTATCATACAGCATATTAAAATCGGGCAGGTTATCGCCGCATAGTAAAACAATGTTGTAGGTGCTTAATATTTGCTGGCGGCGGCTTTCTTTACTTGACAATTTTTGCCTTAACAGCAGATGGGCATTGTCGGTATTTGGCAGGCCGTAAAGTTGCAGGTTTTTTATCGTGCCTGCGCGTTCATCTTCATCGCGGTTAGTTACATAAAATACAGTCACTCCTTTTGATGCAGCATATTTAAAAAACGCGGGTGCACCGGGTACGGTATCGGCTACGGCTTTTGCAGTCCAGGCTTTCCAGGTTTCGGGGCTGAACTCCTGATTGTTGGCACCGCGCATGGCATCATAAGGGCTGTTATCTAAAAGGGTCTCATCAATATCGGTAACTACAGCCAACGGTTTGTTGCCGGGGTTTTTCAGCGCTTCATCCAAACGCCACTTAGCGGTGTTATATGCCTGGAAACACAAAGCTTTATATTCTGCCGACCGCTGTTGCCAAAGTGATGCCCAAACTTTACCATTATTGGCAATAGAAGCGGTTCCTGTTTTCTTTGGGGTAGAGCAGGCGGCCAATAATATAGCACCTGCCAGCAATGCAGTGAGTGATTTTTTCATTTATGCAAAGGTAAGCCGGGTTACAAAAGTTCCGGTTTTATTTTATCGGTAAATTCTTTGGCAAACTTATTTAATTTGGGCTGTATCACAAAGGCGCAATATGGTTTCATAGGGTTGTCATTGTAATAATTTTGATGATAACCCTCAGCCTTGTAAAACTCGCTAACGGAGATAACCTCTGTAACAATGGGTTTATCAAAAACCTTTTCGTCGGTCAATGTTTTGATCATTGCTTCGGCATGCTGCTTTTGCTGGTCGGTATGGTAAAATATGGCTGACCGATATTGTGTACCCACGTCATTCCCCTGGCGGTTAAGGGTGGTAGGGTTATGTGTTTTAAAGAAAACCAGCAGTAAGTCATCAAGCGATAACTCATCAACATCAAACTCAATTTGTATCGCTTCGGCATGGCCGGTATTGCCATTGCAAATTTCCATATAAGTAGGGTTTTTAGTATGCCCACCTGTATAGCCGGATGTTACCGATATAACACCTTTTAAAGACTGAAAAATAGCTTCGGTACACCAAAAGCAACCGTTGCCTAATGTTATTTTTTGAATATTCATTGTATGATAAACGAATGAAATATTACTTTGGTTTACAAGTATCTATAGGTAGAATAATTATGGCAGTTTAATCATATCCACTTACTCAAAAACTTGCCAAATTCTTCTTTATACTGATCGCCAACCGTGATGTTGATTTTGCCAATTTGCAAAGCGTTGCGGGTTATAGAGTTGATTTTATCGAGCGATACGATATAGGAGCGATGTACCCGCAAAAACCGCGTTGCAGGTAATTTTTCTTCAAGTACCTTCAGGCTGCCAAGGGTAAGGATGGCTTTTTCTGAATTCTGCAAAAATATCTTTACATAGTCCTTAAGGCTTTCCAGGTATAGAATATCGTTTAGCGCTATGCGCACCAGTTGGTACTCTACCTTAACAAATAAGTATTCGTCCTCTACCCGGCCGGTTGTAACCATGCTTTCGGCAACAGATGCGGCGTTTGATTTATGGAGCAGTTCGGCATAAGCCAGCGCCTTGTTGGAAGCGTGCAGAAACTCTTCGTAATTAAATGGTTTTAACAGATAGTCCAGGGCATCAACCCGGTAACCCTCTAACGCAAACTGGTTGTAAGCGGTGGTGAAAATAATACGGGGTTTATTAGGCCCGCGGCTATCCAATACCCGGGCAAGTTCAATGCCGTTTAGGTTGGGCATTTGTATATCCAGGAATATAAGGTCAACCTTGTGGTTTTGCAATCCACCCAAAGCCTCTACCGCGCTGCCATACCTGCCAACCAAATTCAGGAATGGCGTTTGCTCAATAAAAGCGCATATCAGCCCAAGGGCCAATGGCTCATCATCAACAGCTATGCAATTTATTGTCATTGAGGTTACAAGTTGATGGTTAAGTTTACAATATACGTATTTCCTTCGCCGCCATCATCTACTTTTAAAGTGTATCGGCCTTTGTAAAGCAGGTCTAACCTGCGGATAGTATTATTTAACCCGATGCCCTGGTTTTCTTCAATGTTGTTGCCATTGGCCTTAAATACCTCGTTTTTTACAATCAGGCTTATTTTGTTATCATCCTGCTCAATAATAACATCAATTGTGCTTGGCAGGGTATCGCTTACGCCATGTTTAAAGGCGTTCTCTACAAAGGTTAAGAACAGCATCGGCGCTACTGCAAAATCTTTTAAGGGTTGTGGAGTGATGAAGTTAACCGTCACTTTTTCTGTTAGCCGCAGTTGCATCAGGCTGATATAATCTTTTATAAAAGCTATTTCCTGGCTTAACAGGGCGGTGCTGTTTTGGGTATCGTAAAGCACATAACGCATCATACGCGATAACTGGTGTATTGCAGTGCGAGATGTTTCTGCGTTGACCACCGTAAGCGCGTAGATGTTATTGAGTGTATTAAAAAAGAAATGCGGATTTATCTGCGCTTTTAAAAAAGATAATTCAGAGCTTATCTTTTCCTGCTCCATTTCCTGGTTGCGCTGCCTGTCTTTTTGCCAGATCTGGGTGGTAGTTATACTGGTGCTGATACCTAATACCAATGCAGATATAGCCAGGGTAAGGATATCATAACCCTTTTTGTTTTCCAGGTGTTTTAATGAGTTTTTCTTTTTCATAAACGCCTCTACAAAAAGGCGCGGAAGTTCAAGGTATTTATCAAACCAACTCATAAACGCCATGATAACGGCTATCACTAATGCGATCAGTAAAAAATAAATACGGCTGCGGTTTTTTAATAAAAATTCGGGGACAAAATAATAGGCATTGAGATAGTAGGCTGCTATTAATATGATAAAAAATAGATTCTGCTTTATCCAAAATTGGTAAGGTACATCAATACCCCATCCAAGGGGTTGGTTAAACAATAGCACCGTGCCAAGCACTACCCATATAAGGGTTTGGATAAGGATATTAACCAGTGTGCTTTTAGATCTAAGAAATGTCATTCCCTTGGGTTTATAATTAACAGGATATCACAATATTACAAATGATATGGCCATAATGCCAATTATAATCTACAGGGGCGTAAAGTTTACCGACGGGCGGGCATTTTTATCAGTTAAAACTGCTTTTTAAAAGCGGGCTGTTACAAAAAATGGCTTTTGCCTAATGAGAACAGCCTCCTGTCTATTTGTATCAGGCGCCGGTCTATCGCGTTTTTTTAGTTGCGTAAACCGCTGTTTCTTTGGGTATTGAAAGTTGATAACAAAATTTAAAAACATAATTAAAAAAGAAAACATCATGAAAAAGTCATTCACATTAGCAGCATTATTATTAGTATTAAGCACAGGTTTATTCGCAGCAACACCAACAAAAAAACCTGGCAATGATGACGTAAACAAAGCAATTGTTGTACAGGCCATGCGCAATGCGTTAGGTTTTGGCGTTAGCATACAAAATGTAAGCACTTCAAAAGCATCGGTAACTATTACCGATAAAAACAACAATGTTATATTATTTGATAAATTGGCCAAAGGTAAATCGGTTGAAAAAGCCTACAACTTATCTGAACTTGAAAGCGGCGACTACCAGTTGGTCGTAAACGCCGATAACAACCAGGTTACCAAAAAACTGCATGTGTACGAAGAGTACGGCAATAAAGCTTATATCTTTTTACAATAATACAAACCCGGTATAAAAAAATGCCCCTTTATAAACAGGGGCATTTTTTGTTTTAAATTTTAACGGTTAAAAACGGGCCTTCGTCTATGTTCTTGCGGCGGCTATCTATTACGTTTTTATATAGGCAGATAAAAATATTTATTTGTGTACCCGATATATTTGAGGGCAAATTTTCACAAAAAGGCACAGGGGTTTTTTAATTGAGATTTAGTTGACCTCTGTGCTCTTTGTGTTATTTAAGCGCCACTTCTCATTGCTGCAAGCATATATAATCCGCTGTTTTATAGTTAACATCCTACTAAATGTGTTGCTAACTATCGTGAATTTTACAAAAAATAAACTTTCCACAAACAAATTAGCTATAATTGGGTTATGCCATACACTGCTTGTTAGCTAATACGTTAAGTAATTAGTTTCGGCGCCGGCCTGCACCTGGTATTGCATGGCCCGACAAAAAATTCAAACAACAAACAAATACATCTATACATTAATCTTTTACAAATTATGAAAATTATTAAAGCGCTACTTTTATTAACTATAGTTTTTAGTGTTAGTTCATGCATTAAAGATGATAATAACCCTACAAGAATATACGCAATTACAGCTAATGTTGACGGTGCAGCTACCTCTTTTAATACTAATGTTACCAGCACTACCGGCACCACAAGTGGCGGTGTATTAACTACTATAAAGGGTAATGCATCAGACGGAAGCACCTTATCTATAACCATAAAAGGTGATATTGTTCAAGGTAAAACTTATTCAGCTTCAACAGTTGGCGCTACGCAAACACCAATTATCTCGTATTTATTAGGTAGTGATACTTATTTAAATAATGATGCCGGTGCAAACCTGGTAAGTGTTACCATCACAGAGGCCTCAGATACTTTGGTTGAAGGAACCTTTAAAGGCGACCTTGCTACAGTAGCAACGGGCGATGCTACAGTTAAAAATAAAGCAATAACCAACGGTATATTTACTGCCAAAGTAGTAAAATAGTTATTACAGCAATTATCTGTATAGAAAGTGCCCCGGTTTGCCGGGGCATTTTTATGCTGTTACCTGGCAAAAACCATTATCAATAATATGTTATGGTTTAATATTTTCACTCACTGTTAAATTAATTGCTTAATTTGAGTATTTTCGCGAGGTTTTAAGAATAAGCAAATCAATAAATTACACACTATAATAAACATTTACACATCATGAGATCAATTAAAGCTTTAATGCTTTTAACAATTGCATTTACTGTTATTGCATTCAGTTCATGCAAAAAAGACAACAACGAAGACACATTAGCCACAAGCACCATAACTGTTGATATTGACGGTACAGCTACTGTATTTACTACCAATACCGTTGCGCTTAAAGGCGAATTAAACGGAAGAGAGTTTACCAGCGTGCAAGGAACCGATAAAAGTGGCAATACCGTTTCATTAACCATTAATGGAAGTGTAATAGCCGGAAAAACCTATCTATCAAACGCGACTGAAATTGAGAACAAATCGAACTTTTTGTTTACAACAGCAAACGATGTAGATATTTATTCTAATGATGACGCTTCTGTTCAATCTATCACGGTAACAAGTGTATCAGCAAATCGTATTGAAGGTACTTTTACAGGCATTGTTAACACATCTTTATTTGGTAACGGAGCTGTTAAGGTTAAATCGTTTACCAATGGCAAGTTTAAAGTTGCTATAATTAGTAAATAATATACTTAAGCCTAAAACAAGAAAGCCCCGCTATTAGCGGGGCTTTCTTAGTTAATACTATTCTGTTAATACCGTAAACTTAAAATCAAGCGGTTCAAAGTTGCGGATAAGTTCGTCTATAAAAAGCTGACCCCATTTTACATAGCTCAGGCCAAAATTCTCTGAACGCTCCTGCAGGCTGTTGTTTGGGAAAATATCTGCCTTGATATGTTCTATCTGTTCCAGGCGGGTATGGTAATTGCGTTTCTCGGCTTTTACAAGTTTCTTTTGCAGGTTATCAATAGCATGTTTAAGGCGTGCCTGTACCGCCGCTGCCGATGGCTCAAGCGTACTATCTATTTTATGGGCGCGTAGTTTTATTTTTTCAAAGGCACGTTCCAGTTCGCGCCATTCGTCGGCAAGGGAAAGGTCGTGGTTGCTGTGCTTTTTTACCCAGTTGTTTTTAATCTCGTCGGCGCTTTTAAAGATCTCGGCAGGGGCAAGCTCCATGCTTTTTATCTTTGCCGCGGTTTCCTTACGGATAACCAGGCCCGAGTTGCGCAGTATCAGTATCGGGAAATCTACCTTATAGAAATCGAAATTTGATTTAAGCTCCAGCCAGTAAACCACCTCGGCACCACCGCCTACGTAGGCAATGTTTGGCAGTATACATTCCTGGTACAGCGGGCGCATCACCACGTTAGGGCTAAATCTTTCGGGAGCGGTTTTTATCTCCTGTTTTAACTCAGCCTCAGTAAAGCTGATGTCGGTATTCATAACACTGTAGCGGTCGTTCTCAAAAACAAGGCGTTCGCGCAGGTTGTCCTTCAGATAAAAGAAGTTTATCTCGCGTGGGTTTACCTGGATGTGTACACCCAGCTTTTGCAGTTTTTCGTTTGCAGCGGTAATATTTTTAAAGCTGTTTTGCTGGATGATATCCTGCTCCATAATAGGGGCGAAGGATTCTTTGAGACGATGGTCGTCGGCATCGATAATAACCAGCCCATAGCGGCCAAAAAGGGCATTCACAAGGTAGCGGGTAGCATCGGCAAGCTTATCAAACTTGGTGTAGGCGGTTTCAACCATTTCACCCAGATCGCTCGAGTGCCCGTCTATGC
Organism: Mucilaginibacter sp.; assembly: GCF_041663085.1. Taxonomy (GTDB): domain Bacteria; phylum Bacteroidota; class Bacteroidia; order Sphingobacteriales; family Sphingobacteriaceae; genus Mucilaginibacter. The sequence goes on along the minus strand of NZ_JBAZRC010000004.1, from coordinate 58,839 downwards.
CCAGTACGCCTTTATACTGGTTAATGGCCTGGCGCATGGTATCCGGGTTGATACGGCCGGTAGCGCCTGATGCCTCGTACCACCAGTGTACTTTTTTACCGCCAATGTTGGTGTAGTTTATCTCGGCAAAATCATGATCCTCAGATGCCATCCAGTAAACCGGGATGAAATTCTTATCGGGATGTGCCTCTTTTAGCTGGCGGGTAAGTTTTATGGCCGTTACTATCTTGTAAATAAAGTACAGTGGACCGGTAAATATATTAAGCTGATGGCCTGTAGTTACGGTGTAAGTATCGGGTTCCCGTAATAACTGGATGCGCTTGCGGATAAAATCGGCAGATTCCAGTTCGGGTTCGCCTTTTTGGGAGTTGCCAAAATACTGATCCGTTAACACCTGTGCTAACAGATCGCGGTTGGCAATAACTTTTTTATGGTCGAATAACTCTGCAAAACCTTTAAGGGTGGGGCGGTGGCTGTAAAATGACCTTAACTCCGGAACATTCTCCAGGTAATCAATAACCGTTTGGGAAAAATATCCCGTGTCTTTATAGTCAATACAGGCTGCGTCCATTGTTTCAATTTAATATCAGAATATCAGATGCCTGGCGCTTAGTTTACTCACCCGGTCGTTGCTGCGCTCGACCACCCTCTCTTCGCTGCGCGGAAAGAGGGATTTACCTTCTCTTTACCCTCTTTGCGAAGCAGAGAGGGTCGACCAGCGTAGCGCAGCCGGGGTGAGTTAATTGCCGGATATGCATTTAGCTATACCTGCATCAAATCCTGAATGTCGAAATTAGATTTTAATATCTTAATAGCAACACACCGCTGGTAAAAAGGGTTTTATTTTACAATTTGTCCATAAAGATCAAAGTCTTCGGCGGTGTTAATTTTAACGTTAACAAAAGTGCCTATGGCTGCATAATCTATGGCTGCGTCAATTAAAACCTCGTTATCAACTTCCGGCGAATCATATTCGGTACGGCCAACAAAGTAGCCGCCGTCTTTTTTGTCTATCAGTACTTTATAAGTGTTGCCTATTTTTTCCTGGTTTTTATCGAACGAGATGCCCTGCTGAATTTCCATAATGGCATCAGCGCGTTCCTGTTTCACTTCTTCAGGTACATCGTCAACCAAAGAGTGGGCGTGTGTTTTTTCCTCGTGCGAGTAAGTAAAGCAGCCCAGGCGGTCGAATTTGGTATCCTCAACCCATTGTGCCATCTCTTCAAAATCCTGCTGGGTTTCGCCGGGGTAGCCGGTTATCAGCGTGGTACGCATGGCAATGTTAGGCACACGATCGCGGATCTCGTTCACCACATCAATAGTTTTTTGTTTGGTCAACCCGCGGCGCATCGATTTCAGCATGTTATCAGTAATATGCTGTAATGGCATATCCAAATACTTGCAGATGTTATCACGCTCGTTCATCACATCCAGTATCTCCATCGGGAAGCCGGAAGGGTAGGCGTACTGCAGCCTGATCCATTCTACGCCGTTCACATCGCTTAAGCGGCGCAACAGCTCGTCAAGGTTACGTTTACCATACAGGTCGAGGCCATAGTAGGTAAGGTCCTGCGCAATCAGGATCAATTCTTTTGTGCCGTTTTTAACAAGGCTTTCGGCATTCTTTACCAGTTGCTCCATTGGTGTACTTACGTGCTTGCCACGCATCAGCGGGATAGCGCAAAAAGAACATGGGCGGTTACAGCCTTCGGCAATTTTAAAGTACGCAAAGTGCGATGGGGTAGTAAGCAAACGCTCACCAATCAGTTCGTGGCGGTAATCGGCACCGATATTTTGCAGTATATTTTGCAGGTCGTTTGTACCGAAGTATGCATCAACGTTTGTGATCTCGGCTTCCAGCTCGGGTTTGTAGCGTTCGCTTAAGCAGCCGGTTACAATTACTTTACCAACCTTACCCTGTTCTTTAAGCTCGCTGTATTGAAGGATGGTATCGATAGACTCCTGTTTGGCATTGTCGATAAACCCACAGGTATTTATCACGATGATATCATCACTGCGCATTTTATCAGATTCATGAACCACATCATAAGCGCTGCCTTTAAGCTGGCCCATCAGTACCTCACTATCGTAAATATTTTTTGAACAGCCTAAGGTAACCACGTTTACACGGGGTTTCTTTATCATGGCTGGTTTACTTATTGTTTTTGTCCTCATTACTCTTTCTCCGCGTCGTCATTGCGAGGTACGAAGCAATCTCTAAACTATGCATATCGGATATGCTTATCTGGAGATTGCTTCGTACCTCGCAATGACGCATTTTTATTGCTGCTTGCGCTGTATTATCTTATTTAAAAAGGCTGTTTACAAAGTCGTTTCTATCAAACAACTGTAAATGTTCCATGCCTTCGCCAACGCCTATGTATTTTACAGGTATTTTAAACTGATCTGATATACCTATCACCACACCACCCTTGGCTGTTCCATCAAGCTTGGTTAAAGCCAGGGCATTAACGGCGGTAGCTTCGGTAAACTGTTTGCATTGCTCAATGGCGTTTTGCCCGGTTGATGCATCCAACACCAGTAGTATCTCATGCGGTGCGCCGGGTACAACCTTTTGCATCACATTTTTTATTTTGGTAAGCTCGTTCATCAGTCCTACCTTATTATGTAAACGGCCTGCGGTATCAATAATTGCCACATCATCACCATTGGCAACGGCCGATCGCAGGGTATCATAGGCCACAGATGCCGGGTCGCTGCCCATTGGCTGCGCCACAACCTTTACATCAACACGTTTGCCCCAAAGCTGTAACTGATCAACCGCCGCTGCACGGAAGGTATCGGCAGCGCCTAATACTACCTTGTTACCGGCTTGTTTTAGTTTGTGGGCCAGTTTGCCTATAGTAGTGGTTTTACCCACGCCATTTACGCCAACAACCATTATTACGTAGGGTTTATGATCGCCGTACTCAAAGTTTTGAAAATCGTTACTGTTGTTTTCGGCAAGCAGCTTTTGTATCTCATCCTTTAAAAGGTTGTTAAGCTCGGATGTATTTACGTATTTATCTTTGGCAACGCGTGCCTGTATACGCTCAATTATTTTAAGTGTGGTGCTTACGCCAACGTCAGATGTTACCAGTACTTCTTCCAGGTCATCCAGCACATCATCATCAACGGTACTTTTACCGGCAATTACTTTGGTTATTTTGGAGAAGAAATTATCCTTGGTTTTTTCCAGGCCGGTGTCAAGCGCCTGCTGTTCCTGCTGTGTGGTTTCCTTTTTCTTGAAAAAATCAAATAGTCCCATAGGTCAGATGTGCAGATTTTAAATGTGCAGATATGCAAATTAACAATTCTAACCGGGATGTTTGGATATTATGACAGGCCTGTTTGCTTATCATGTTATCGGTACATCCGCCAGTAACAAAAAAAGCCCTCTCGTTATCAACAAGACGGCTTTTATATTTTTATCGAAAGTTATTACAGTTTACCTGCAATAGCATCTTTAATGAAATCGTTTGCAACGATTTGCTCTTTGAATGAGTAAGCACCAGTACGTGGCGATTTATTCATTGTTATTACTTTCGAAAAATCTTTTCCTTTACCCGCTACTTTCAGGGTTGCAACTACTTTCTTTGCCATGTTGTTATGTTTTAATAAGTTGTGCTTACAATTACAGGGTAATTAATAACCTGCATCTACAGCATCAAGCTTAAATTATTTAATCTCTTTATGTACAGTTACTTTACGTAAAACCGGGTTGAATTTTTTCATTTCCAGTCTTTCGGTAGTGTTCTTTTTGTTTTTGGTGGTAATATAACGAGACATACCCGGCATGCCGCTAGTTTTATGCTCTGTGCATTCTAAAATTACCTGAACCCTGTTGCCTTTCTTAGCCATTTTCTTTTATGTTTTGAGTTGCCTGCCAATCGTTAAGATATCACATCTTTACCGTAGCCCCAACAATCTATTAATATTAAATAGAGCCTTTTTTTACAAACTTGTTAATACAAGCTGTTATACCATTTTTGGTAATAGTTTTAATTGCTGAAGTAGATACTTTTAGAGTGATCCATTTATCTTCTTCAGGGATATAAAACCTTTTAAGTTTTAAGTTTGGATAAAACTTGCGTTTAGTTTTAACGTTTGAGTTAGAAACGTTAAAGCCATTCATGTAGCCTTTTCCTGTTAAATCACAAATTCTTGACATGACAAATATTTTTTAATTCTCGTTCTTCTCCTAAAAAGAGTTTGCAAATATCAGCTTTTTAAGTGAAATATACAACGGTGTTTTTAAAATATTTCAAAAATCTTTAATAAGGCACATGGCATGGTATTTCACATCCGTTTTTATAGCCTGATTATAAACTTTTTACTTTATTAGCTAACTCGATTTAGTAAATAAAGCAATGCGAAGAATATAGCTTTTTAAATTTTTTTAAAAAGCTATACTTTTCATACGTAGATAACACAAAAATTACTAATTTACGCCACCATTTATATACTGCCATGCAAGTAAAATCATTTGAAGAATACCAGCAGGTGTACCGCAAAAGCGTTGAACAGCCTGAACAATTTTGGGAAGACATAGCCAATAATTTTTTATGGAAAAAAAAGTGGGACAAGGTTTTAGACTGGAACTTTAAAGAACCCAAGATAGAGTGGTTTAAAGGTGCCAAACTAAATATTACCGAAAACTGCCTTGACCGACATTTAGAAAAAAATGGCGATACCCCCGCAATTATCTGGGAGCCAAATGATCCGCATGAGGATCACCGTATATTAACGTACCAGCAATTGCACGATAAGGTGTGCCAGTTTGCCAACGTGCTAAAAAACAATGGCGCCAAAAAAGGGGATCGTATTTGTATTTACATGCCTATGGTGCCCGAGCTGGCCATTGCTGTTTTGGCCTGCGCGCGTATCGGCGCTATCCACTCGGTAGTGTTTGGCGGTTTTTCGGCGCAATCAATTGCCGATAGGATAAAAGATGCGGAATGTAACATCGTGATAACTGCCGATGGTAGTTTCCGCGGTACAAAAGAAGTTCCGCTTAAGTCAATTATTGATGATGCACTGGTGCAATGCCCCTCTATACAAAGGGTTATTGTACTTACCCGCAGCCATACCCCTGTATCTATGATAAAAGGGCGCGATGTATGGTGGGAAGATGAGATCAAGAAAGTAGAGACCCAGCGCAATATGGAATGCCCCGCCGAAGAGATGGACGCGGAGGATATGCTGTTTATCCTGTACACATCAGGTTCTACTGGCAAGCCAAAAGGTGTGGTACATACCTGCGGTGGCTATATGGTTTATACCGGTTACACGTTTAGCAATGCTTTCCAATACCAACCGGGCGAAGTTTATTTTTGTACAGCTGATATCGGCTGGATTACCGGGCACTCGTATATCGCTTACGGGCCGCTTACACAGGGGGCAACTTCAGTAATGTTCGAGGGCATCCCTACCTGGCCAAATGCAGGCCGCTTATGGGATATTGTAGAAAAATACAAGGTTAACATATTATATACTGCTCCAACAGCCATCCGTTCGCTAATGAGCTTTGGTGATGATGTGGTAAAAGGAAAAGATTTCAGTTCGTTAACCAAACTGGGCTCGGTAGGCGAACCGCTTAACGAGGAAGCCTGGCACTGGTTTGATGAAAAGATAGGTAAAGGTAACTGCCCTATTGTTGATACCTGGTGGCAAACCGAAACCGGGGGCTTCATGATATCGCCTATTGCCAACGTAACCCCTTTAAAGCCGGGTTATGCTACCTTGCCATTGCCGGGCGTGCAGCCTGTATTGGTTGATGAGAACGGCAAAGAGATAGCAGGTAACGGCGTAAGCGGAAACCTTTGTATTAAGTTCCCCTGGCCGGGCATGCTGCGCACTACCTATGGCGACCATGAGCGCTGCCGCACCACCTATTTCGCTACTTACCCCAACCTGTATTTTACGGGCGATGGTTGCTTACGCGATGAGGATGGTTACTACCGCATCACGGGTCGTGTTGATGACGTGTTGAATGTATCAGGCCACCGTATTGGCACTGCCGAGGTAGAGAATGCCATAAACATGCACAGCAGCGTGGTAGAAAGCGCCGTAGTAGGTTACCCGCACGATATTAAGGGACAGGGTGTTTACGCCTTTGTGGTTTGCCCTAACCTGCACGACGACTCAGAGCTTACCAAAAAAGATATCATGATGACGGTATCACGTATTATTGGTGCCATCGCCAGGCCGGATAAGATCCAGTTTGTGAGCGGCCTGCCAAAAACACGATCAGGTAAAATTATGCGCAGGATATTAAGGAAAATAGCCGAAGGTGATACCGGCAATTTGGGAGATACCTCCACCTTGCTTGATCCGGCTATAGTTGAAGAGATAAAAGCGGGAGCACTTTAAAAGAATCAAGAGGCAAAATTAGGTTGTCAAAGTCGTACCATTCCGGCTCTTGTTTCCTGACTTTAATAAAAACCAAATAAGGTCTTATTCGTTCTTTCTTTACATCTAAATAAGGAGAAACAAACCATGGATAAGTTAGAATTAAAAGGTGGCTGGAACGAGCTGAAAGGGAAAATAAAACAGGCATACGGTGATTTGACCGACGATGACCTGGCCTGGGAAGAAGGTAAGGACGATGAAACACTTGGCCGCCTTCAACAAAAAACGGGTAAAACCCGCGAAGGCCTTATAGACTGGCTTAAAAGCTTGTAGTAATCACAGATTAATTTCTGTTGCCTAAATAAAAGGCCTCTCAACAATTGTAGGGAGGCCTTTTATTTTAATACTTGTCGTCCTGAGCGAGAGCGAAGGGCCTGTTGGTTAACTGTGCATTTGCCTAAATGTATGCCGGCGAATAGATGCTGCATTCCTTTAGTTCTGTATTACACAAAAGCAATTCTTTGTGCCCTCTGTGAAAACGCTGTGCCCTTTGTGGTAGAAATCAAAATATGCTCAACTAAAAGCCGAACATCACATCAATAGTTAAATAAAATTTATAGCTATTTTTGCCCCATGTCAAAATCTCAACAACCCACTATACTTGTAGTAAACGATGATGGTATAACCGCGCCGGGTATAAAAGCCCTGATGCATACCATGAAAGAACTGGGCAGGGTAGTGGTTGTAGCGCCAGATAGTCCGCAATCCGGTATGGGGCATGCCATCACCATTGGTAAACCCCTGCGACTTGACGAGGTGGACATTTACGAAGGTATTGAAATGTACCGCTGCAGCGGCACCCCGGTAGATTGTGTTAAGCTGGCCGTAACCAAAGTTTTCGGGGGTAAAAAGCCGGATCTGTGTGTATCTGGCATTAACCACGGGTTGAATAATTCGATCAATGTACTATACTCAGGCACCATGTCGGCCGCGGTTGAGGGCGCTATAGAGAGCATTCCATCTATCGGGTTCTCACTGGATGATTACACAATGGAGGCTGATTTTGAGCCCAGCCAAAAATTTGTGAAAGAGATAGCGCAGCAGGTTCTTGCAAACGGGTTGCCTGTTGGCACAGTGCTGAACGTGAACTTCCCGGCAGGGGATAAAATAAAAGGCATTAAAATTTGCCGCCAGGCCAACGCCAAATGGGCCGAGGAATTTGATATGCGGTATGACCCGTACAAACGCCCTTACTACTGGCTTACCGGCGTGTTCCAAAATAATGACCATGGCGAAGATACCGACGTTTGGGCGCTTGAGCATAACTACGCATCGGTAGTGCCGGTACAGTTTGATATGACCGCCCACCACGCTATCCCTGTTTTAAATACCTGGACCTTTAATGTTTAAAAAGAACAATCTTTTCCTTGGGATACTCTACGGTTTTATACCGCCGGTTTTAGCATGGTTTATATTTGCCGTATTGCTAAAAAACGACGCCATTATGATGGATAAACCCGCTGCGCCTTACCTTATTGCCATCCTGCTAAATTTTGTAATGTTACGGTTTTCAGCAAGGGCGCATCTCGATAAAACATCAAACGGGATAATGATAGCTACATTTGCGTGTACCCTATTGATATTTGTACTTAAAATATACGCAAGATGAAGTATTACCTGGTAGCCGGCGAGGCCTCGGGCGATTTGCACGGGGCAAACCTGATGAAGGCTTTAAAAGAGCTGGACGGCCAGGCTGACTTCCGTTTTTTTGGCGGCGACCTGATGCAGGCCGAAGGTGGTACATTGGTTAAACACTACGCAGATATGGCCTTTATGGGTTTTGTAGAGGTAGTGATAAACCTGAACACCATCCTCAAAAACTTAAAAAAATGCAAGCAGGATATTGTAGCCTACCAGCCCGATGTTTTGGTATTGATAGATTTCCCCGGGTTTAACTTAAAGATAGCCGAGTTTGCCAAAGCGCAGGGTTTGCTGGTTTGCTATTACATCTCCCCCAAAGTTTGGGCCTGGAACCAAAAACGTGTCCTGAAAATTAAACGCATTGTTGACCATCTGTTCTGCATCCTGCCCTTCGAGGTTGATTTTTACAAAAGCTGGGGCATGGAGATAGATTATGTAGGCAACCCACTGCTGGATGCTGTAGATGCGTTTAAACCAAACCCCAATTTTATTGCAGATAACGACCTTACCGGTAAAAAGATAGTAGCCCTGCTGCCCGGTAGCCGTAAGCAGGAGATAAGCCGTTTACTGCCCCAAATGCTGGGCGCTGTCAATAAATTCCCGCATCACCAGTTTGTGGTGGCAGGCGCGCCATCGTTTAATAAGGATTATTACCATCAATACCTGGGCGGCAAAACAATCCCCGTAATATTTAACGCCACCTATGATATACTGGCCAATGCCGAAGCCGCGGTTGTTGCATCGGGCACGGCAACACTGGAGACGGCCCTGTTTAATGTGCCGCAGGTGGTGGTTTATAAGGGCAACACGCTAACTATAGCTATTGCCCGTATGCTGGTGAAGCTGAAGTTTATATCGCTGGTAAACCTGATAATGGATAGCGCGGTGGTGAAAGAGTTGATACAGGAAGATTGTACCACGCTCAACATCACCAAAGAATTAAATAACCTGCTGCACAATACCCACTACCGCGAAACCATGCTGGCGGGGTATGATATGCTTGACGAAAGGATGGGCACGCCGGGCGCTTCGGCTAAAACGGCTAAGCTCATTGTAAAATATGCTTCAAAACAATAAGGCCCTGCTAAAATAGCCGGGCCTTACTTGTCTCAAAAGGATGTTTAAATAGATGTAGATATATGATTGATCAGGCAGCCGACAACTGTTGTTGCACAGTAGCCTGTTTGTTGCTTGGTAAAAACTGGTTGCGTTCTCTGAAAGCCTTAAGGTCTTCCATTAATAAATTCTTCAGTTCGTTATCAAAACGGGTAACTAATTTACTTGTTGCAGGTTGTTTATAAGCTTTCATAGGTAGATGTGTTTAGTGTTGTAAGTTTTTTTTAGCTTTTTATAACTAAGCAGCGTTTAAACGGCTTGTGTTTTTCGATTTAATGTTCTTCAGGTCGCTCATTAGTATATTCATCAATTCTTTGTCGAAACGGTTAACTAATTTGCTGGTAGCTGGTTTTTGGTAAGTTTTCATAATCAAATATTTTTAAGTTTTTTAGTTTTACTGTTGTTTGTTGTCTTCTTCGTTGTTCTCGTTTTCCTGGTTCTCGCTAAGGTTATCATGCCGGCGTTTTGCCTCTTTGTACTGCCTTGCCACTTGTTCCTTATCCCGTTCGTCGGATGTCTTTTCGGGCGCTTGCGGGTTTTCCCACTCTTTCTCTTCGCCCGGGTTTTCTGTTGTTTCGTCGATTACCATTTTAACTCCGTTTGATAAGTAGTATTCCAAACTAATGCCAAACTTTGGCCGGTGCTCAAAAAAAATGACATCCGGCACGCCGAAATTTTACATTAAAACTAAAAAGCGCTGTAAAAGAGCTATTTATATATCTTTACTAAAAAAGTTACTGTAGGAAAAAATGTATAAAAAAACAGTACAGCCTGTTGTAAAGAATAGTCAACAGGTGTTTTAAAGCCGAAAAAAGTGTTCGTTTTCAGACAGGAATTGTTCTGTTTTGTGCGGTGAGGCATTACAAAACTCACCCCCTTGAGAGGGGGTAGGGGTGTGTTAAAGTTTAAACGGCGCAAATCCCCCCTTAAGTAGTCGTTTTTGCACCGCATCAAATATTTAAATCCATCCCATCTTTGTAATGTCAACAAACTAAACTAAAACAACATCATGAAAAATCTATTCAAAAGCATTAATCCCCTAAAAGCAATATTGGTCATTGCAATCGCAGTGTTTACAGCAACCTCATTGCAAGCGCAACAACTTAAACCCGCTGCCAGTGGCTACGCGCCGGTTAATGGCCTAAAGGTTTATTACGAAGTGTATGGCGATGGCAAACCCCTTGTTTTACTGCACGGCGCTTTCATGACCATTGAGGGCAACTGGGGCCAGCTGATCCCCGAACTATCAAAAACCAGGAAGGTAATTGCCATTGAAATGCAGGACCACGGGCACACACCCTATGCAGACAGGAAACTGGACATTGCTACCCTGGCCAGTGATGTGGATGGCGTAATGAACTATTTAAAGGTTGATAGTGCCGATGTTGCAGGCTATAGCATGGGCGGCTCCGTGGCTTACCAATTAACACTGCAACACCCTAAACGGGTAAAAAAACTGGTCATCATTTCTTCTACCTATAAAAGTACCGGCTGGGTGCCCGCAATAGCAGGCGCGTTTAAAAATATGAAACCCGAAATGTTTGCCAATAGCCCCATGAAAACCGCGTATGATGCCGTAGCACCCGACAAAACAAAATGGACAAAGTTTATAGACCAGATGCTTGTTTTTATGGCTACGCCATTTGATATGGGCGACAGCAATATCGCCAAAATTACTTCGCCGGTACTTATTATAGCCGGCGACAATGACGGCCTGGATAAAGTTGAGCTGGCAAAAACCTACCAGTTACTGGGTGGTGGCGTATCTGCAGATATGGCACCGATGCCAAAATCGCAACTGGCCGTTGTGCCTGCGCAGAGCCATGTTGGCTTAATGATGCAAACCCAAACCCTTTTAACCTACCTGAATGGTTTTTTAAAGTAGTAAGTTAATGAGTTTGAAAAGCAAAGGCGGTGGTGCTATCATAGGGTAGCCCCGCTTGTACCCTGTCCCGATGCAGATAGGGATGCAAGCCGCTGATAGAAGCGGGCTTTCCGTGCAATCGGGTTTAGGTGGGGGAGGGTAGTTCATAAAACCACGATGTCATTCCGAACGAGGTACGAGGAGGAATCTTGTACGAGCAGTAAGTGAATATGCTAAATGGATACAAAGTTCAGAACTTGCTTCCGGCCATAGCACACGCGGCACGCGTGCGCCAGCGAGGGGAGTGCATAAAACCCCGGTGTCATTCCGAACGAGGTACGAGGAGGAATCTTGTACGAGCAGTAAGTGATGAATATGCTAAATGAATACAAAGTTCAGAAACTTGCTTCCGGCCATAGCACACGCGGCACGCGTGCGCCAGCGAGGGAGGAAAGTGCTTTTTAAACCCCGGTGTCATTTCGAACGAGGTACGAGGAGAAATCTTGTACGAGCAGTAAGTGAATATGCTAAATGGATGCAAAGTTCAGAAACTTGCTTCCGGCCATAGCACACGCGGCACGCGTGCGCTAGCGAGGGTAGATTCTAATTAGAATAGTTAATATTTAAGATTCGCATATTTTGATAAATGTTCTAATTTTTAGTTATTTTTATATCTCCATTATTAAAACCTTATCATGATATCTGATCTTACTACAGCAGCAGAACAATCTGCAGAAAAAGCTGAAAGTCTTAAAGCTTTCAGTGGACTTAAACTTTTGCATGTCAAAAAACAAGTCGAACTAATTTTAGCACAAATCGGCCGAAACGGAATTTTTGATGAGTATACTAAACATGACATAAGTCATATTGATAGTATGCTCATTTCTCTCGACGAAATCATTCCAGAAAACACAAAGAAGTTAATGACGCCAGCCGATTGGATGATGATAACTCTTGCAATATACTTTCATGATTTAGGAATGCTTGTTACAAAAGATGAATTTGCAAAAAGAAATTATAGCGGGTTTGTGGAATTTTATCAGTCAATTAGGGATGGGATTTTAGGTTCAGATTTCAGAGACAAAGTTCAAAATATCGAACCTCAAGGTGAACGTGAAAGATTTATTTACCAAGAATTTGTTCGTCGTACTCATGCAGAAAGGATTAAATTTTGGATACTTGATGAATATGATCTTAAGTTCCCTGATCAACCAGTAATTGTTAAAGAGATTAAGAAATTAATTGAAAATATAGATCCACTATTTAGGAGAGACTTAGCTATAGTTTGTGAAAGTCATCATTTGTCGGATTTAGAAGATTTAGCTAAATATAAACCGGATCAACAATACGGACCTTCAAAAAATGAAGTTGTTAATGTACAATATGCTGCACTTTTACTTAGAACAGCTGATTTGCTGCATATTACATCTGATAGAACTCCTTCTATTGAATACAGCTTAATAAATCCCACTGATCCTATTAGTCAAGAAGAATGGGCAAAGCAAGCTTCGGTGAAAGCTGTGCGACCTCAGAATAAAAAAAACAAAGAAGGAAATATTGATTCCAGTTTAGCTAAAGATACTTTTGAAATAATTGCATTATTTGAGGAAGAAAGCGGTTTTTTTGGTTTAATAGCTTATTTAAATTATGCTGATAAACAGTTAAAAGAAAATTTCAGGTTAAATGAAATTGCCAAAAAAAGCTTTGATACCAAATTTGAATATCCTTGGAAAAATATTGATAACTCGCAGATTGAAACTAAAGACTTTGATAAGCGTCAGTTCGAATTTATCTTAGACCAAAATAGAATATTAGACTTGCTTATCGGGCACACACTATACAATGATCCGTCGGTAGTCTTAAGAGAACTGACTCAAAATGCAATTGATGCTTCAAAATTGATGAAGTATGAAGACGAACAAGATAATATAATTGGATATGAACCTGAAATTACGATTGAGTGGAACGAAAATTCTCGTGAACTTTCATTTATTGATAATGGTACAGGAATGACTTTGGATATTATCCAAAATCATTTATTAAAGGTTGGATCTTCTAGGTATCAAGACGAAAATTTTAAAAAACAATATCCGGATTTTTCGTCAATTAGCCGGTTTGGTATCGGATTATTAACATGTTTTTTAATAGCCGATGATATAGACATTATTACAAATGTGAAAGACCAAGATAAAGGCATTCTTCTTAAAATTAAAAAAGTTCACGGAAAATATTTACTTAAATACTTAAATAATGACAAACTTCCTATATCTATTAAAAAGCATGGGACTATTGTCAAATTGTTTGTTAGGTCTGATGTAGATTTAAATGAGATCGAATCTGAATTAAAAAAGTGGATACTAATCCCCAATTGTAAATTGACTTTACAGAACAATGGAGTAGTTAAGCAAATTGGCAGCAATAGTTTAACAAATCTACTGAAGTCGCATTTGGAACAAACTGGAATTAACGTTGATAACAAGGAGATTAAGATAAATGAAGTCGAAGTTGAAGGGGTTAGAATGGCTTATGCTTTAAGATTTGTTGAGCATTGGCAAGAATGGGTTTTTTTAGAATACCAAGAATCTCGTAATAAACTAGAAAGTCCTGTTGGTATTTGTATAGAAGGTATTCGAGTAGATTTTAATACTCCAGGGTTTATTGGTAGGAATTTTTATGCAGTAGTTGATGCCTCGGGAAAGAACGCACCGAAAACTAATGTTGCGAGGTCAAATATTGAAGTTACGCCAGAAAAACAACAATTATTGCAAAGAATATATCAGCTATATTTCGCACATATAACAAATCAACTACAGAGTTTAAGGCAAGCGGGATTTTCTATAACCTGGGCGGCTAGTGAAGCAAATTGGATTTTAAATTCGCTTTCCGGGCCAGGTCGAAGATCTAAGGAAACACAAATAGAAGATGTATCATCTTTCGAAATGTCATTATCTACTGTTAAATGTATATTGATTGAACAAAGTGAAAAACGCGACGTAATAAGCATTGAAGATTTAAAGGCAATTGATCATTTTTGGACTATTGATTGTGCATCCTATACATCAGCAGATTCATTATTAAAAGAAATTAAATCTTCAAATACTTCCGCATTATCACTATTAAATAATATTTTTGATGTTGCTGATTCCAATACTAAGCACATTGATAATCTTCTTTGTAACTTCAATTCAAATAGCGTTATAGATAAGATTATATCAGAAAATTTCCAAGTCAGTTCCATAAAAATAATTCCCGAACAAAGGCGACTAGATTTAAAATGGTCTTTAGCTAAATCAAAAGTTTGGGAAGAAATCAAAGTGGACCCAGATGAACATTCATATTCAAACTTAACTAAATGTTACTTGCAGCTTGAAGGGATTGATATGGATGAATCAATAACTCAAACAGCCATACATTCAAAAAACGTATTATTTATCTTACTTAATTCAGAATTAAATAAATTTTTAGTTAAAGTTGTTAACGATCTATCTGGTAAAACAGTAGAGGATGCCTATGCTTTATCAAAAATTATTGGGTTAATAAATAATTTGTTTCATTATAAAAATATTGAAATGATAAACCTCGAAGAATACTTTGAAAATAGATTAATGGGTACTGGTAATAAAAGAGATATAAGTGAATTAGTATGGAAGAGAATCAATAAAAGTGAACTTATTTCAGCTATAACTAACACAAGTTTTATCAAGTATGATACAACAATTTGGCATCGAAGGGATTTATTTTTGTAACAGATAATAAACGCTCGTATTATACTATCAAAGCGTTTATTATGTAAGTTACCTCGGGTAAAAGTTTCTTATTTCAAACTAAAATACTTACGCACATTAACCTTGAGAACAGGAATGCTGCGTGTGCTTAAGATTAATTCTATCAATCCGGATGTTGTAACTAATTCCCATGCTGGCGCACGCGTGCCGGGTGTGCTCAAAGATTAATCCCCTTGTAATTTATCCGCATCCCCTGCGTCTTTACCTCCCATACCTTTATCCAAATGAAAAACCTAAAACCTGTTTTCCTAACCCTTTAGCCTGTTGGTTATACTGGCTACTAATGCCAAAGCAACCTGGTCCATTATTGTGGTAGACCCAAAAACCAAGGAGATAGGCATTGCGGGGGCATCATGCACGTACAACTGTGGGCATTGTGCCGGGCAAGGGCGCCATTGTGGCACAGACCATGAGCAATACTGCGGCGATAAACGCTGCGGCGACCAAAAGGCATTGAGCGCGTTCCTCACCGTAGCCAAGCCATCTTATGACCCTGAAAAGCCATATATTAACCTGATTGGCAATCAAAGCGGCGAGGATATAAACCCCACCAAAGTTTTAAGAATGAAGTTTGATGCCTGGAAAAGAGAGCAGAAAAAGTAAGCCTTTAAGTAGCCTGGAGATAAATTACCGCTTCGCAATTAGTTAAGGTAAGTGACGCGCCGTTACCATCTACAGGATAAAGTTTGCAGTTAACATTGAGTTTTACTTTAATTCTTTCGGCGATGCCCGGTTCTGCGGGTATTACCATGGTTGAAACTACAGTGAACGTACTACCGGTTTGGTCGCCAACGGTATTATATATAACATTATTTTTATCTGTGTAAGCAACGTATACGTCTTTAACATCTGCAATAAGGCTGACATTGGGGGCATAGGCCCACGTACCGGTTGTTATAAAACTTTTTAAAAGCAACCGGGCCTGATCAAAGGTGGTAGCGTGCAATGTTTTAAAATAGAACATAACAGCCGGATAATTAACCATAAATACTTTACTGTTAACTATGCCGCCACCATACCCGGCAATCAGGTTATCAGGCCCATACTCGCTTGGTTGGGAGATACCCGACCCCCAATCTCCGCTATCGTTAACAGGCCAGGCGAGGTCGGTGCCGTTTAATTTACCTTTAAAATAATATTCTGCAGAGCCTACCGAACCGCCGTTATCTGTACCTCCCGGTACTGCTCCACCTGGCTTAACATCATGATTATAGTCGACAGGATCTAACTTACAGGCTGAAAAAAAAGTTGCCAGCAACAGGATAAAAACAAGGGAGGTTAGGTTTTTCATTATCCGAAAATAATAATATCCTGTGATTATTTTTTCTTTTTATTTAAGTGTTAAAATATTAATCACCGTTAATGCTTAACCCTGTTCCGCGGTTGTCAAAGTTTATAATACTAAGCTTTCAGCCTCAAAAAGCTTGTTCCATTTCTGTCCCATTTGGGAAAATATGGAACAGGCTTTAATTTGTATTTAACTATAAATCAGCTGGTTGATAAATGACGGAAGTTTCCGTTCCTGGCTGGTTGCACAACACAAAAAGGCGAACCAGGGGCGAAAAAAGGCGAATTAAGCCGTTTTTTTCCGGCGACCGTTTTTGTCTCATTCCCTAAAAAATGGAACAAAAACAGGTTTTCTTAAAGTCTTGTAAATGTGCTATTAATTCAAATATGGTGAAGTATTGGTTGAGCTACTGACAAAATCTTGTCAGTGTTAATAAGTTGATAATCAATGTGTTCCGTTTGTCCCGTTTGTCCCGTTTCAAAAATGGAACAGAACGGGAAATGGGTCCTGCAATAACAAGTTAACGCCTGGTGTTTATCTGCGCCTTTACCTGTTGGGCTATCTCAATTTTTTCGCTGTCCTTTAATACGCCCAATGCTATTAAGGGCAGCATACCCGACGGCAAGGTGAGGTATAATTGCCCGCCCGTCCAAAAGTTTTTTTTGTAGGTAAAGTCGATGATCTGGCTGTAGGGCGTAAAGGCCAAAGGGCCGCTGTCTATCATGATCTTGGTATACCGCGAGCCCTTGGGTATCAGGCGGTAGTAAAAGCCCTTATCGTCGAGCCTGGCCCGCTCTACGCCGGTTGCGTTTTTGATATAGTAATAGCCGCCAATAATAAGCCCGGCTTTAAAAACCAGCATAATTATAGACATGAAAAATTCAACCACACCCTCAAAACTGATCAGGATAAACTGGATATTATACCATAGAGACCGGTGAATATCAATAAACCCGAATGTAAAGGCCAGGCCCACCAGCATAAGTATCACCCCAACGGCGATAGAGCGTGTTTGCGGCAGGTAATAACTTTTGGCTTGGGGAATCATACGATAAGGTTAAATGTGATACTACACATAACCACTATAAAATGCGAAGGTTTTAGCCTGGAGGTGTTAGATAAATAAAAAGGCCTTACGAAGTTCGTAAGGCCTTTTACCGGGTGGAGAATATCGGAGTCGAACCGATGACCTCTTGCATGCCATGCAAGCGCTCTAGCCAGCTGAGCTAATCCCCCGTATGTTGGGATGGCAAAAGTAGCAATTTTTGTGAAATGCCAAATGCTTGTTTTAAATTTTATATTATTCGTATTAAAAAATCTTGTAAAAAAGTAAAGCCCCTGATGGGCAGGGGCCTTTACTAACCAATTATAAACCTAAATTATGAGAAGACTATTTTGTTATTTTTAATAGTGTAAAAGTAACACTAAGTTTTAATATGCAAAGAATTTAATTGTAATTTATTTGTAACATTTTAATAGATGTACATTTTAAATTATTGCATTTGCAATATTACGTTATTTCTGTTAACAAATGTTTAATTGTTTGTTAATTTAATAAACAATTGTTTGGTTGACAGCTAAATATTTTGCAAACCCGCTAATATTCATTTAGATACCAATTATGCACCACCAAATAAATTTGAACTGGAGGGGTAAAAGCAAAGGCGTTTACATTGTAAACGCCTTTTGCAATTGTGATTAGGTGGAAGGTTAAGTATTGTACAGCGGTATGGTTTTAAAATAAAGATTAGCGGTAAGCCCGCACTCTCGCAGTAGCTTGGTATGTTCATAATGGCATTGTTTATAAAACTGCGGGTATAAGTCTGCTATTTGCGGGGTATTAAGTATAATTAATAATACAAATATTTGAGATAATTTTTGCCCATGTGCTATTTGAGCATGAGATTTAATGTCTTCAATAATATGCGTGTATTTGTTTAGGCTGATATTGGTTTTTATACGTAATGCATAAAATAAATTCTTCATGTAATCTGTAAATGCACTGGCATCCTGTTTATATGATGTAGAATAAATAGAATAGATCTCAACAAGTTGCCTGGTTTTACCTAACCTGAAATAGCAATCGGCGGTTGCCATATTTAAGAAAAAACTGTAGCCGTAATTGGTGGTAAAATCGGTCTCTTTATAATGTTTCTTTAAAACATTAATGTATCGTAATGTTTTAACCGGGTTATTAGTAAGTAATAGGGTATATGCGCCCAGTAGGTAAAGCATATCGTTTGATGCATTGTTTTCAAAGTAATTCCCTTCATAAGGCGGGTTAAAGTAAAAGCGCGTCAGTTCAACAAATATCCCTTTTTTTATAACCCCATTTTTAAAATAACTATACATGGCATCAATGCAATGTAGCGGGTTTATTGAAAACTTGTTATAATCTTCTGGCGGGAAGCTTTGCAGTTTAATAAGATTTTTATGGAGGTCATCCAGGTTCATCCGCATAACGGCAGAAACCGCAAGCGCTGTATAAATTAGGATCCGTTTGCGGCTGGCCAGGCCAAACTTTGATAAGCAATGCAATGTTTTTTCATGTCGGATGTTAATAAATTCGAGCCCAAAAAAGTAATTGAAAAGTTCTTTACTGCAATCCTGCTTAAAATATAGTACAAGCGATTCTGATTTATTTGCGGCTGAAAATTCTTTCTCGAACAGGTCGCCCAGGAAAATGATCAGATTTGATTTTTCTGTAAATGTTAATTGTGTTTGGGCCAACAGGTCAAAACTTTTTTGCTGCCCTGTTTTAATGGCATATATAATGCACCATTTTAAAACAGAAAGTTTATGCGGGTTATTGGCAAATTGTGTGTTTATGCCTTTAATAAGTGCTGTATCAAATATAAAATTGTTGGCATTAAGCAAAGTTTTGGCTATGGTATACTCTAAAAAACTATCGTTGCTAAACTGTATGCATGTACGATAGTGGAGGTCTGAACTGGTATTAAGCTCACGTATAAAGCCAATGCTTATTAGTTCATTATAAGCATTATGGTATTGTTTTATAAGCGCATTTACTTTGGTTTTTGGTACATTGTATATCTGTTGGGCAAAATCCATTTGCTCAATTAAACCTTTTAATAACAAAACCTTTTCGGCCGAATGATGGCCAAGGTAAATTTTATTAAGAATAAACGTCGAGATCAGTTCATGTATAGAAACGTGATTTATATCGGTAAGTGTAAAGTTATCTTTATGCTCTTTATAATAAAACTGAAAATATAAAGGGTGATTAAAATCGTCTGCAAGGTCAACCGCTGCAAAATCTTTAGCGGCGGGGTTAATATTTAAACAAAGTTCTTTTATTTCTTGCGGGCTAAATAAGGGGATATTGGTAGCCCATTGTTCATTCCCTATAAACCCTTTAAGCCAGCTGCTGTTTCCGTTATCTATATCATGTTTGTTATTTATCCATGTAGATGACCGCATGGTTAATATCAACTTAAACCATGGTACAAATTGATACAATGAAAAAATATCAAGCAATTGATTAAGGAGTAGCTTGAATTGCTCTGGTTTATAAACATATTCATCCAGGTCATCTATCACCAGGAAAAAATTGCCACCCTTTTTTTGCTCCTTATCAAACAGGGTGGCTATATCATTGTCTGCAGAGTAGCCAAGTAAGGCCAACAGCCAGTGATTAAGGTCGCGCCCGCTTAAAAAGGCGTTCATTAACGCGCTTGTGCTAAAAAACAAAATAATATCATTTGTTTTGCCTTCCGTATTTAATATAAGCCGTTCTTCTATCCAGTGGCACAGAGCTATAGTTTTACCATATCCTGCGGGAGCAGCAAGTATTGTTGCCGTATAATCCCCGTTTAAAAATTCATTAAAGTGTTCGTCAAGAAACTGTCTTTTAATAGTTTGGCTATACGGTATGCCCGATTTATTGCGCAATACTTGTAGCGTAAAGCTGGTAATTTTGCCGGCATTTAATTTAAGTATTTCCCAACCGGCACTTGTATCTTGTGTTTTAACGGTGTTTTGATCTTGCTCGAGGCAAAAGTCTTCCCAACTTGGGTAGCCGCAGTATTTAGCCATAACATCTATGGTAAATAATGAGGGTTTAAACTTGCTGTAGGCAAAACCATAAACACGTTTTAACGTGGTTTCGCTAATACTTTGCTTGGTTTTGTTAAATATACTGGCCGAAATTATTTTACAATCACAGGGGGTTATGGTTGATAGCCCCGTTTCTGTTAATACGGCTGTTTTTAGTAATTCGTAGTATTGAGGTAATAATGTAGTCATCTATGACGATTATTATACTGCTATTTATATTGTTTGTTTGTGTTAGGCAATAACTAACTGGATACATTGGCGTACGGTTAAGTTTTTTGATACATCGCCTTTTACTACCCGTTTCCCTGTTTTATATTCCTCAGCTACCATGCGTAACTTTTCTTCAAGCTTTCTGCATAATTCTTCGTCTTTGTCATATCCTATTGATTGTAAGGGGGTATTCGTCAATAAATTATAAGACTGTTCTACAGGCAGGCCACAGATATTTAAAATATCATACTTAATTTGATTGCTGATAAATACTATATCCATTTTTAAAGCCTTACAGAATATTTTTAATTTATACGTAAATATAGTCATTCAGTTACGGCAAAAATCAGGGTCTTTTTTTACTATAAATGTATTGTTTATTTGAAAGTTAAACAATTTTACTTATTGGCAATAACCGCAATGGTAATTAATTATGAAATTAATAAAACTAACCGGTGGTATGGCAAAATAGGAGGGGTGGGGTAACTACGTGATTTTAAAATCACGTAGTTTTACGTGGTTTTTAAAAAGATGCGTCAAGCAGTTGATATTTAATAGCGAAAAGCACCAGGCCGGCTGTAGTGCGGCATTTTATTTTGTTTATCAGGCCAACACGGTGCCCTTCAACAGTACGCACACTTATATATAACTCGGCTGCTATTTCTACATTGTTGTATTCTCTGCAAAGCAATTTAAGCACCTGGCTTTCACGTTTTGATAACGTAATGGGGGCGCCACTCAAATCTTGCAACGCCGGGCGGTTTTTAGCACCGCTTCGTAACGATTTTATTATTTGCTTATTAAAATAAAAGCCTGTTTTATATACAGTATTAATGGTTAAAAGTAATTCATCCTTATCGCAATTTTTAACCAGGTAGGATGATGCTCCCTCACTTATCATTTGTGATATTAATAGTTCGTTAGCGTGTACAGTTAGTATAATTACCTTAATATGGGGGTAGTTGTTTTGCAGGTATTTATTCAGCTCTATGCCATTCATGCCCGGCATATCCATATCAATTATGGCAATATCAATCTTTATATCGAAAGTTTTTAGTGTTTCAATAAATGCCTGGCCACTGTTGCACTCTGCCATCAGTTTAAAATTCTCAATAGAATTTATAAGTAATGAGAGGCTTTGCCTAAATAAGTTTTGATCATCAACTATTACTATATTGATTTGGCTCATAATTAAACTATAGGGCTTTCAATTTTTATGCAGAAACCTTTGCCAGAGTACGGTTCAAGTAAGTAAGTGGCATTAATGTTAAGCAACCGGCTCTCTATATTTTGCATGCCCATCCCTTTTTTTACCAATTCCACATCTGCTGTTAGGCCCTTGCCATTATCTGCATAATCTATATGTAAAGTATCATTTACCATGTTAAGATTGATGTTTGCCTTACTTGCGCCCGAGTGTTTTATGGTATTGTTTAATAATTCTTCTAAAACCCTATACAGCGCGGTTGAAGTTTGTAACGGTAGTTTCTCTAAAGCTTGTTCGGCATTGTTTACGAGTGTTATTTCTAACTTGCCCGACTGGTTGATAATAGTGCAGTGCTCATTAATTGCTGCTGCCAGGCCGTAATATCTTAATGTAGATGGCGATAGGTTATGGGAGATGTTACGTACATCTTTAACTATCTTATCAATAATTGTTTTGGTAGATTGGGTGAAATCCTGATGCGCTTTAACATCATCACCGGGCTTAAACATTTCTATCAGCAACCTTAAGCCCGATGCCGTGGTGCCTACATCATCGTGCAGATCCTGCCCAATGCGTTTTCGTTCAGCCTCCTGCGATTCGATAACAGCACGTAACAACTCTTTTTGGTGGTCTATCTGTGCCTGTTGAAAGTGCTGGCGTTGCCTTAATAATTTATTTTGGTTACGAATAGAAAAGAAAATGAATGACACGACCAATAAAAAGGTCCCTGCCATTCCCAGTATTACTAATACGTAGATGTTATCCGGTGTGTTTTGCATTTATAAAGTCCTACGGCGAATAAAATATATTGAAGCAACAGTATAGTATCGTGTGCGCTCCAAACAATTCTGTTAATCAGTTTGCCGGCGCCAAGTAAATAATTACTGAAAATAAACATGAATAAACAGCTTGCGAAATAGATCAGTATCCCGGCGTTTATCCAATTATAAGCATCATCTCCCCAATTTTGCTCCTCGTTATTTTGCTCAAGTATAAAAAGCATACTGTAAACAATTATAATAATAGCTTCTAAAGGTCGTGTATAAGTATTAAATTCTATTTTATTTTGAATGAACAGGTAATTAACTATACATAAAATACTAAAAACCACAATTAAAGCGTATATACTTTTTTGTTTTTTTAAGCTGTAAAACTTGCTGTAAAATAGTGAGATAAATAAAAATTCAAAAATGCTATAAACATGAAACAAGGGGGTTGTATAATAGTGGAATGCTATCATCGTTAAATTAATAACATTTGCAAACCCCTGAAACACCAAAAACCACAGGATAACCCTTAATGGTTTTGTTAAAAAGTTATAGTTTTTAATGCCTGCTAAAACAGGTATTAATATAGCAGCCGGTACAATATAGGTTACGTAAATTAAATATAGCATTAATGATGTTTATAGGCCTTAAATATATGTATAAAGCCTATAAACATCATCCGAAATTGAATGTAAAATTACGCGTCTAAAGTATCTCCAACCGTAACAGGGCACTCAGGCGGGCAAGCTTTGGTGAAATCATACACGTTACTTTGTGAGTCTCCCAATCCCCCGCCAACTATTGCTTTTACAAGTACTTCCTGCCCGTTTTCTACCGGCACCAGCATTAGCTTGGCAGTAAGCGGGTCGGTTGCCGATTCAAGGCCGATAAACGCTCTTACAGCTTCGGCATCGGGGTTATAAAGCATAATGTTTTGAAAATCAATAATGGGGATAAGAAATGATCGGGCAATAAATTCAGAGCTACTGGTAGAAAGATAAGTGCGCCAGTTGTCGGCCCATTCTCTTGCAATTTCAACCGGTATTGTGCCGTCAGGGTCATTAGTCGAAGTGGTTTCGGTGTTCATGTAGTTTAAATTTTAATATGTTTATTCTGTGTAATTAAGTTTTTTGTCCGTCTCAAAGAGAATACTTTTTATTCACAATATTCAAAAAACTTATCACTTGTAGGCTAATGCATAGGCAATTTAATAAATAAAGAAAGTTGAGTTACCGGCTTCAAATTAATGAACAAAATGAACAGGATTATTTAGTTGTGAACGGGAAGCAGAAATGTAAAAATAACTGAACAAAGTGTTTTCAATCATTTAGTGGGCCATGTCCGTAATTAGGGGTGTAACAGATCACATACCTAACACTCTATGCATGAAAACCTCTACCTTTTTTAGCAGGTACGTAGCTCTACTATTCCTGCTGTTATTCTCGTCAATAAAAGTTAACGCACAGCGTAATTATGCAACTACACAGGCAAGCGGCACAACAGCTTTGTTATGCGCAGGTTGCGTTGTAGACAACAAATCCTCGGCCATTGATGCCAATTTGCAAACCCACTCTACCATTAACGTACCGGTGGGGCTTTTAGCATCAACCTACCAGGAACTTATTTTTCCGGTAAAGATCGCAGCAAACACGCCGTTAACCATTAAGCTTGGTACAGGCGATAACCTGCTCGATCTTACGGCGCTGGGTAATATCACCATCAGGCCCTACAACGGCAATAGCCCGGTAGGCGGGGGCGTCTCCGCAGCCACACTGGTTAGCGCTTTAAGCAATAACAACCAGGTGCAGCTTAGTATAACCCCAACCCAAACCTATGATAAAGTAAGGGTGACGCTCAATGGAGGGCTTTTAAGCCTTTTAAGCAGCATTTATGTGTATGAGGCATTTTACAACGGGCCTGCAAGTGTAGCCTGTAACAATGCTTACGACGAATTACATGGTATTTCCGCAGGGTTGTTAAACCTGGGCGTTGATGTAGGCGGCGTTGCTAATCCGCAAAATGCGATTGATGGCAATATCAACACGGCTTCAACCCTAAACGCGGGTGTTGCGGCAGTTGGCGCATACGCACAGCAAACCGTTATATACGAACGCCTTTCTGTTTTAGGCGACTCCATCCGGATGACGCTCTCCCTACCACAGGCTATATTGGATGCCGGGGTATTGGCTAATATATCCGTTGTTAGTTATAACGGTAATACAAGCAATAACGACGCAATCTTTTTCAACTCGGCATTGATAAACCTCCGTTTGCTTGATCTCGCCGCGGGGAGGCGCAGGGTAACCATTACCTATGCACCTACAAAAGCATTCGACAGGGTTCAGCTCCGTTTAGGCGGAGGGCTGGCCAGCGCATTATCAACCCTAAACTTATATGAGGCCGAGAAGCTAATACCACGCCCGGTTATTAAGTTTAATAATGTAGTAACTAATAATGCCAATATATGTGCAGGCAGCAGTGTCACACTCACAGCATCAGCCAATGTGCCCGGTACAACATTTAACTGGTACACTGCCGCAACCGGGGGCAGCCCTGTTCATACAGGGGCTACCTATTCACCGGCTGTAGCAGGTACTACAACTTACTACGTATCCGCAGCGCGCGCGGGCTGTACAGATGAGTCTGAACGTGCCCCGGTAACCGTTACGGTTAACCCTATCCCGGTAGCGCCGGTTATTACCAACAATAATATCAGCGTATGCCCCGGCGGTACCGTCACATTTACTGCACAGCCGGTAAGCGGGGTTACCATTAACTGGTATGCTGCTGCAACAGGCGGCACGCCAATAGCCACCGGTAACAGTTTTACCACAGATGCTATTAACGCAACAACCCCGTTTTATGCTGAAGCAATAACCGGCGGTACTTGTCCAAGTCCAACACGTACCCAGGTAACCGCAACCCTGAGTACATTACCTGCTGTGCCAACCTTAACCGCCAATAATGTAACCATTTGCGATGGTGATGTAGCCGTACTCTCAATTGCATCGCCGGTGGCGGGGCAAACGTATAACTGGTACAGTACATCAACAGGTGGTACATCTTTATTTACAGGTGTAAACTTTACCAGCCCTGTATTACATAGCAATGCTGTTTATTTTGCAGCCGCTGTAAATGCCACAGGCTGCGAAAGCGCCACAAGGGTACAGGCAAATGTTACGGTATCGCCAAAACCGGCAGACCCGGTGCTTGCTGCCAATAACCTAACCGTAAGTGCGGGCCAAACCGCTACCATAAATGTAACCAATACGCAAACAGGCGTTATTTACAGGTGGTATACATCTGCAAATGCAGCAACGGAGGTACATACCGGCAGTAATTATACTACCCCGCAGCTTTATACCAATACCACTTATTATGTAGCAGCGTTTAACGCAGCGGGTTGTGAATCGGTAAACCGTACAGCTATTACTATTAATGTAACCATTAATAACAATTCGCCCTGTACGTTTGCCAATGTACAGGTGCCGGATGTTAACGGATTATGTATAGGCTGTTCTATCGCCAATAATGCGTTAGCAACCGATGCCGATACTACCACCGCTTCATCTCTCCATGTGATTGCCGGTTTATTGGGAGGCTACGCGCAACAAACGCTGCAGTTTCAACAACCCGGTTTTGCTGGCGATACCGTTAAAGTAGTTTTGAACAGTCCGGTTAACCTTGCCGATGTAAGCGTTGCCGGTGGTGTATCATTAGCACTTTATAATGGCGCAACTTTAGTTGGCCGTTACACGCTTGATAACGCTTTAATAAAAGTACGTTTATTAGGCGGCGGTAACCGTTACGCGGTTTACCTGCGTGCAACGGCAGCTTATGACAGGGTAGAAGTAAGGCTTACATCGGGTGTTGCTACCTTATTAACTGCACTAAATATTTACTACGCCGTACAGCAGTACCCAACACCGGTATTTGCCGATGGCGCACCGCAAATTTGTAGCGGCAGCCCGGCAACATTAACGGTTACAACAGGTGCAAATGGTATTATTAAATGGTACACAGTACCTGTGGGCGGTGCATCTGAACATACCGGTGCTACTTATACAACCGGCAATTTAACAACCACCACAACTTATTATGCCGAATACAGCAGGGGAGCCTGCGTTAGCCCTACCCGTTACCCAATAACCGTAACCGTAAATGATCCGCCTGCCAAACCTATTGTAATACCGGCCAATGCCACTATCACAGCAGGCCAAACCGCTACTTTTAAGGCTACGGCCGCAACAGGCGCTATCATCAAATGGTACGAGGGCCCGGTAGGTGGTACAGCTGTATTTACAGGCAGTACTTTTACCACACCGGCTTTAACACTAAATAAAACATATTATGCTGAGGCGGTATTGGGAAGTTGCCCATCGCCCGACAGGACCGTGGTACCGGTAACCGTAACGCCGGTTGTTGTACCAAATGTAACTGTAGTGCCGCCAACACAGGCTGTTGATCCGGGTACTTCGGCTACGCTTACCGCGTCATCAACCACACCGGGTGTTACCTTTAACTGGTACACAAGCGCGGTAAGTACCGATATTGTGTACACCGGTGCTACCTTTAATACACCACCGGTATTTACCCCAACAACCTATTATGCCGAAGCTGTAGTTACTGCAACGGGTGTAAAATCGGCAACAAGAGCACCTGGTGCTATAACACTCAATGCCGTTACAAACAACCCTGTTCCTTGCGATGCAGCTATCAGCCAAACCAATGCGGTTGGCGGCGGCTTGCTTTGCGCACTATGCGGAATCAGTAACCCTAATGGTTCTATCGATAATAACCGGAACACCTTCTCGCAACTTAACGTGCCGATAGGTGTTTTAGGTGGCTATGCCGAACAGGTACTCCGCTTTGCAAATACCGGCCGCGCCGGCGATAGCGTTGTGGTTGAACTGGGCGTGCCGGGTTCACTGGCAAGTGTAGGTGTACTATCACAAATAAGCCTGGCTACCTATAACGGTGCTACCTTTAATAACGACAGGACTACTGTAAACGGCGCACTTGTCAAGATAACCTTGCTTAATGGTGTAAGCCGTTTCACTGTAGCCTTTAAAGCTAATGCCGATTTCGACAGGATCGAGATCAGGCTTAACTCGGGCGTAGCAGGAGTATTTAACTCTTTAAATATTTATGATGCCGCGCAGGAGGTGGCCAAACCTGTTATTGCTGTAACTCAGGTTACCGCATGTGCCGGCACACAGGCAACCCTTATTGCAACGGTACCTGCCCACGTTACCGTAAAATGGTACACTACAGCGCAGGGAGGCTCGCCGGTGGCTACCGGTGCAACCTTTAATACACCGGTATTAAATGCAACCCGTACTTACTACGCCGAAGCCAGCCGTACTGCCGATGGCTGTACACAAACAATACGTACACCGGTAGTTGTTAATGTTACGCCAACACCGGCCGCACCGGTGGTAAATACACCAACCGTAACCATATGCTCGGGCCAACCGGCAACATTTACAGCGAATGCTGTAACGGGGGTAACCTTTGCATGGTACACCACACAAACAGGTGGCGCACCGGTATCAACAGCTAACCCATTTGTAACCGGGCCACTTACGGCTACTACTGTTTATTATGTAGAAGCGCAAGGCGGCGGGGCATGCGGAAGCTCAACCCGTACACAGGTAACTGCCAATGTTACTTCAACACCATTGGTACCAACGGTATCGCAAAACCCAACACAAACCTGCTCGGGTTCGGTTGCAGTGTTAACTGCTACATCAACCCAGCCGGGGGTAACCTTTAACTGGTACAACGCCGCAACAGGTGGTGCACCAATATTTACGGGCGCAACATTCACCACGCCTGAGCTTACCGCCAGCAGATCATACTATGTTGAAGCCGCATCGGGTACATGTGTTAGCCCAGCCAGGGCAAAAGCAGATGTTACCGTTAACCCCACCCCGGTTACACCTGTTGTAACCATTAACCCGGCCGGCGGGCAGATCGTATCCGGGCAAACTGCAACTTTAACCGCAACATCTACCACTGCGGGCGCTATCTTCAAATGGTATACATCGCCAACAGGCGGTACTGCTATACATACAGGTAACACGTTCACCACACCCGCACTCACATCAAGCACCACTTATTATGTAGAGAGCGTACTGGCCGCAACAGGCTGTACCAGCCCAACCCGCACACAGGTAACAGTTACGGTTAACCCCATATTCTCTACCTCGTGCGATTTTGCTAATACACAGACGATTGATGTTAATGGCGGAGTGCTTTGTGTAGGCTGTACGGTAGTAAACCCTAACAACTCGGTAGATGCTGATACCACAACATTTGGCCGTATAACTCTACCGGTAGCAATAGTTGGTTCTCACGTAAGCCAGATGCTGATATTTAGCGACGGCGGTTTAGCCGGCGACAGTGTTACCGTTAAAATTGGTATCCCCGCTTCACTTGCTACAGTGGGTGTGTTAAATCAACTTCAGATAGCATCTTATAACGGCGTAACCTATAATGGCGACCGAATCAACCTGACCAGCAGTCTGATAAAACTGCGGATCCTGGCAGGCGGTCAGGTAGGGCTGATCCGTTTTGCACCTGGTGCAGCTTTCGATCGTATTGAAATAAGATTGAATAGTGCTGTAGCCGCGTTGTTTAACACAACCGATATATATTACGCCAGTAAGCAGGTAGATGCGCCAACTGTAACAGCATCTACCGTAAATATATGCTCGGGTACCAAAGCTACGTTCACCATAAGTAATCCAAAAGCAGGCGTAACTTACAGGTGGTACTCGGCTGCTGTAGGCGGTACTATTGAAGGCAGCGGTACAACATTTACCACAGATGTGCTTAACAGTACACAAAACTATTTTGTTGAGGCCAGCCGTACATCAAATGGTTGCGCTAACCCTAACAGGGTATCAGTAGCCGCAAATGTTACACCATCGCCGGTTAACCCAACGCTAAACATAACCGCAACTACAATTTGCGCGGGCGACAATGTGACCCTGACTGTAACCAATCCGGGCACATCTATTGTAAAATGGTACAGTGCTGCAACAAACGGCAACCTATTGTTTACGGGCCCAAGCTATATTGTATCGCCGGTTACTACCATGAGCTACTTTGCCGAATTATCAAACGGCGTATGTACCAGCCCGGCACGTACCCAGGCTACAATAACTGTAAACCCTCGTCCGTCTAAACCAGGGGTTGCATCAAACAATGTGCTGGTATGTTCTGGCAGCCCGGCTACATTAACGGTTCAAACCCCCGAAGCGGGCGTTATATATAATTGGTACACCGTTGCAACAGGTGGGGCTATAGAACTTACCGGCGCTACTGTATCAACAGGCCCTATCACCCAAAACACCAGTTATTATGTAGAAGCTGCAACAGCCGCAGGCTGTACAAATAATGGCGGCCGCACCCGTGTTGATGTCACTGTTAGTGGTACTGTTAACGCGCCAACTTTAAGTGCAACAACCACACAGGTTTGCGCAGGCGGTAGTGTAACTATCAGTGTAAACAACCCAATTGCAGGGCAGCAGTATAACTTCTATACAGCGGCTACAAATGGCACATTAGTGCATACAGGTACAAGCTTTACTATTGATAATGTAACTGCCGATGTATCATACTTTGTAGAAGCAACAAACGGCACCTGTACCAGTGCAACCCGCACCCGTACAGATATTGCTGTAACAACGCCGCCAACACCTCCGCAGGTACAAGCGCCGGCAGGTGGTTTAGTTGCCTGCAATGGCTCAGACATTACTATCAGCATTGCCAGCCCGCAGCCAGATTTGGTTTACCGTTGGTACACTGCATCAGTTGGCGGTACCTTATTATATACCGGTACACAGTTTACCACAACTATTACCGGCACAACCACTTTGTATGTTGAAGCTGTAAGCGCGGGTAACTGTAACCCATCGGCCCGTACACCGGTTACGGTAACGGTTAGTCCGCTGCCGAATGACCCGACTGTAGAGTCGCCAACTGTAGCAGTATGTTTAGGCACCAGCGCTACATTAAGGGTGAGTTCGCCGCAGGCCGGTATAACCTACAAGTGGTACGATTCGCCGGCGCAAACTACCGTGTTATTTACCGGTACAACCTATGTAACCGACCCAGTAAACGCAACTACAAACTTCTATGTGGCGGCCTTTAATACGGCAGGTTGCAGCAGCAGTAACCTTGCGCAAGTACAGGTAACCACACGCCCTGCACCTGCACCGCCGGTTATTGCAAACGGCAACCCGGTACAAACATGCCAGGGGACCGCAGCAACGCTTACCGTTACCGATGCACAGGCAGGCTACACTTATAAATTCTACACTGTAGCAACAGGTGGTACTGCGGCGTTTACCGGCACAAGCTATGTAACGCCAAATCTGAATGTTAATACTACTTATTATGTAGAAGCCATTAATGATGACGGTTGCCCATCTGCAAGCCGCACCATGGTGGTGGTAACTGTAAACGCATTGCCAAATGCGCCGCAGGCTTCCGCAACGGGTACGCAGATATGCCCTAATAATGCAACCACATTAACCGCTACCCCACCTGCCGGCAGTACTATAAAATGGTATGCGGCAGCAACCGGCGGCACGGCGTTAGCCTCAGGCAACAGCTTTAACACTCCGGTGCTAAGTACCAACACCACTTATTATGCCGAAGCGGTAAGTACTGCCACAGGTTGCGCATCGGGCAACCGTACACCGGTAACCGTAACCATCCTTGGTCCGCTGGCTGCACCAACAGTGAGTGTGTTAACCAGTACCCCATCAAGCGTAACCTTTACTTACGGTGCCGTTGCGGGTGCCGTGGGTTACCAGGTTAGCCTGGATAATGGCCTAACGTTTAGCGATCCAAGTTCGGGCGCGGCAGGCTTAACCCATACGGTTACAGGCTTAAATCCAAACCAATCGGTAACCATTATAGTGCGTGCGGTAGGTAATGTTGACTGCCAGCTGGGTGCTAATTCAACAGCGGTAACCGGCACTGCGGCCAATCCGTTTGGCGATGGCATATTCATACCAAATGCCTTTACACCCAATGGCGATGGTAACAACGATGTGCTGTACGTGTATGGTAACACTATTCAGAAACTCACCTTCTCGGTTTACGATCAATGGGGCGAACTGCAGTTCCGCACAACCAATAAGGCCGCCGGATGGGATGGTACTTATAAAGGCCACGCGCAGCCGGTAGGCGTTTACGTGTACTACGCTGAGGTAACGCTTGATAGTGGCCAGGTAGTTAAAAAGAAAGGCACTGTTACCCTTATACGATAAGCCAAATACATCACCTAAAACATATCTATACATGAAAAAAATAATCATCATAATAATAGCGGCGCTGCTCCAGGTTGGAGCGGCCAGCCGCCTGATGGCACAGATAGATCCGCATTTTTCGCAATATTATGCTTACCCGCTATACCTTAACCCGGCCTTAACCGGTGTTATAAACGGCGACTTGCGCGTTAACGGAAATTTTAAAAACCAATACGCCAACATCAACAATGCCTATCAAACAGGTGCGCTCTCGGTTGATTACCGGCCTACCGATAAAGTTGGCCTGGGCTTCAATGTAATAAACCAGGCGGCGGGCGATATCGGTTATAACTATTTCGCTGCATATGGCTCGTTTGGTTATGCCATAGCGGTATCAAACGACGGGTTTAAAAAACTGAGTTTTGGCGTACAGGCGGGGGTTATAAACCGAAGCTTTGATGCAGGCAAGGCACAGTTTGGTAGCCAGTTTAACCCCAGCAGCGGGTTCGACCCAACCCTGCCCAGTAACGAGAATTTCCTGAACACAAATGCCACCATTTTTGATGCAGGCGCGGGGGTCTTTTATTACGACGGCGACCCACTGCACAGCGCTAACTTTTTCGGTGGCGTAAGCGCGGCCCACTTAACCCGGTCAAAAGACCCGATATCCATGAACAGCGGTGTGGCTACAATACTGCCCGTACGGTGGACAGCCCACGCCGGGGTACGTATTAAAGCCAATGATTATTTCGACCTGATACCACACGCTATTTATATGCGCCAGCAAAAGGCCGAAGAAAAAGCCGTTGGCGCCTATTCGGAGTTTAAGATCAATGCCGAAAAAGGGCTGATACTGGGCGGTATGTACCGCTTTAAGGATGCCGCGGTAGCTAACGTGGGTTACCATATCAACAGCCTTATTATAGGAGCCAGCTATGATTTTAATACCTCATCATTAAACCGCGCCACCTTTGGCCAGGGCGGTTTAGAGCTGTCTATAAGTTATGTATTCAGAAGACGGATCCAGGAACCTGAACCAGTTTGCCCACGGCTATAACCTTATCAATATGAAAAAGATATTACTTATAATATTAATACTTGGCAACTGTATAGCAGCTAAAGCGCAGTACAGTAAAGATAATCCCCGGGCTTTAGGCGATAAAGCTTTTGATAATAAAGACTGGTACGAAGCCGCTTATTATTACCGCAAAGCAGCCGAGGGCATGAGCCTGATCACACAGCAATCCATCCCCTATACAGGTGGCGGTAAATCGGCAAAAAGGGATATAAAGGGTGGTAAGCCCGAAGAAAGGGCTTATATCTGTTATCGCCTTGGCGAATCGTACCGGGGGTATGAGAACTACCTGGAAGCCGGGCCGTGGTACTATAAAGTGCTTGATGAAAATAACGAAGCGCAGTATCCGCTTAGCCGCCTTTGGTATGGCGTATGCCTGCGCGCCACACAGAATTTTGACGAGGCTATAAAACAGCTTACCCGGTTTAACCTGGCTTATAAAGGCGATGCCAAATACAAAGCCATCGCCGAGAGGGAAATTCGTAACTGCAACTTCGCTAAAGAGCAATACAAATACCCTTTGCTGATAGATGTTGCCAAACGCGGCGGATCGTGGAATTCGGATGGGTCTGACTACGCCCTTTGGCAGCGCGATGGGAACAGTTATTTTACCTCATCAAGGTTTGTAAAGGATGATAAAACGCACCTGAACCGTATTTATACTACAGCCAATAAGGATGGCGGCGAGCCACAGATAATTAAGTTTAAAACCGATGAAAATATTAAAGACCTGGAGTATGGTACGTCATCATTAGCACCTGATGGCCAGCGTATGTATTTTACCCGCTGGTTTAAGGCAGGCAATAAATCCACTTACGCTATTTACACCAGTAAAATAGAAGGGGCCGAATGGGGCACCCCGCAAAAACTGAACGCCAATGTAAATGCCGATGGCTATAACGCTATACAGCCCTTTGTAACTGCCGATGGCAAGCAACTGTATTTTGTATCTACCAAACCCGGCGGGCTGGGGGGCGATGATATATGGGTGGCCGATCTGGGTAGCGATGGTAACCCCATCAATTCGCGCAACCTGGGCGATGCGATAAACACCAGTATGAATGAGCAGGCGCCTTATTATGATATCCGGAATAAAAGGCTTGTGTACAGCTCAAAAGGCTTTTTAGGCCTGGGCGGCTTTGATTTTTTTGAAAGCTTTAACGGCGACGGCAAATGGACAACACCTGTAAACATGGGTTATCCCATGAACTCCGCCAAGGACGACCTATACTATGTGCCCGATAATGCTGACCTAAACAAATTCTACATCAGCAGCGACAGGGAATCTGACTGCTGTTTGAACCTTTTTGAGGTGAACGACAAGCGCCACATGCTTACCGGTATAGTGGTTGATTGCGATACCCGTAAAGCCCTGCCCGGGGTAAAGGTGAGCTTTGTTGACTCACTTACCAAACAAACCATCAAACAGATAGTAACCGATAAAACCGCACGCTACAGCTTTGATGTAAAAAACCGCAGACCGTACAATTTAGTACTCGAAAAAACCGGGTATTTCAGCAAAGTGCTGCCCGCCCCCGCATCGGGCGAGATGAAGGGCGATACCCTGTTTAACCCCGAAATATGCCTGCAGGCCTTTAAAGTAGATAAGGCTATCGTCATCAAAAATGTACTGTATGATTATGACAAGGCCACACTCCGGGCCGAATCGAAATTGGTGCTGAATGAGCTGGTAACCATTATGAAGGACAACCCTAAGATAAAGGTTGAACTGGCCGCGCATACCGACTCGAAAGGCAGCGACAAATACAATTACAGGCTATCTCAAAAACGTGCCCAGGCATGCGTGGATTACATCATATCGATGGGGATAGAAGAGGGTCGCATCTACGCGAAAGGTTATGGCGAAAGCAGGCCTATCGCACCAAATACTTTACCTAACGGAAAGGACAACCCCGAAGGAAGGCAGCTAAACAGACGTACAGAATTTAAGGTGTTAAAATTAGAATAAGGGAATTAGAATAAGGGACATAACTATGAAAAACGCGATTGCAATTACCAGACCAACCCTTAAAACCAAGGGGTTTTCAACACATCACATTGATATTTTCAGCTACATTTTGCTGGGAAAAACCAATCGGGAAATTAACTTAATGCTGGGTTACACCAGGCGATCGCACGCCGTGGTTGACCATTCACGAAAGGTGATGTATAAGCTGCTTGCCCTTGAAGAACTTTGCCGTAAAGACAATAAAAGCCGGGTAACATACCCGAGGCAGTACCAGTTTTGGTGGAAGAAGCTGCTTGATAAACATATGCCTGCACTGTTATCAGTAGCCATTGCCCCCTGTTTTTACGAAGGCGATGAATAATAACAGGTAGCTAAAAGCAAAGCCAGCCTATTATTAGGCTGGCTTTGCTTTTTTATAATAACTACGGCTGATGATCAATATCCGCCGTTAGGGCGTGCTTGCTCTACAACCTGCTCTACCTTTTCGGTTGCAAAGTTTTTAGCTTTTTCAAACCATTGTGGTGCATCCTCGGTAATATCATCCAGGATGGAGCGGCCGTCAGGGCCTTTTTTGGTAATGTAGTTTATCCCGTACCCGATGGCTGCGCCAACCGCTATAAATTTTAATAAGCCCATGATGTTTATGTTTTTTTGGTAAATGTATATAGGGTTAATTACAAGTATGATGCCAATAAACAACTTATGTTACAGGTTATTTCTTTCAAACTCCGCTATCAGTTTTTTAGTAGCCCTGGTCTTGTATGCAATCAACAGCACCTCCGTTAATTGTTCGGGCACGGCTTTAGCCAGGTGGGCCTATACATAATCATAATTTAAATAATGGTCGGTACCAAAGTATACGTCGGGATATAGGCGCATCCATTTATTTCGCTCGCCGCTTGTAATGGCCAGGGTTTCGCCGTCTTCTTTTATGCGGGCAAATAGTTTTTTGCCGCATAAAAGGCAGGTGTGCCGTAAGCCGGTTTTTCGGTTACGCCGGGTAATGGTAACAGCGTTTTTCTTAAAAATTCAAGATATATAAATATGTTGGTATCCATAAAAGCAAGGTGACTAAAGTTAACAAGGCCGAAAAATATTATTGAAGGGCGAACAAATAAAGATTTTTTTATATCTACCCAAAACTAAAAGCCGCTGCTTAAGTTGTACGGTGATAAATTATATTGGCACATGGAAAATTTTACAATGCTACAGTTTTTTGAATGGTACTACCCCGGCGACGGAAGTTTATGGGAGCATTTAAAAAACGAGTCGGGTAGGTTGAAAAGTATAGGGATAGATGCAGTATGGCTGCCACCGGCACAAAAAGGTGCGGCAGGCGGGTACTCGGTAGGGTACGATGTTTATGACATATATGACCTTGGCGAGTTTGATCAAAAGGGATCGGTACGTACCAAATACGGTACAAAACAGCAATTACTGGAGGCAGTACAGGCAGCAAAAGGGGCAGGTTTAAACGTATATGTTGATGTGGTGCTAAACCATATGGGCGGGGCAGACGAAGCCGAAAAAGTTACTGTACGCAAGGTAAACCCCGAAAACCGGAACGAGTTTACAAGCGAGCCATACGAGATAGAGGCGTTCACTAAATTTACCTTTCCCGGCAGGCAGGGCAATTACTCGCAGTTTGTGTGGGACTGGCAATGCTTTAGCGGGGTTGACCATGATAATGCTACCGGCGAGAACGCTATCTTCAGCATACAAAACCAATATGGCGAAGCCTGGGAGGATGTTGTGGGCGATGAGAACGGCAACTTTGATTACCTGATGCTGGATGATATTGATACCCGTAACCCCGCCGTGCGCGACGAATTAAAACGCTGGGGTAAATGGTACCACGATACGGTTGGCTTTAACGGGATGCGCCTGGATGCCATTAAACATATCTCTTTCGATTTTTATAACGACTGGCTGGATCACATGCGTGGCGAGACAGGCGAAGAACTATTTACGGTTGGCGAATACTGGAGTTACGAGGTAAGCTTATTACTGGAATACATTGAAGCTACCGCCGGCCGCATGTCGCTTTTTGACGCGCCGCTGCACAATAACCTGCACGAGGCATCGGTACAGGGCAATAGCTACGACCTGACCACCATATTTGATAATACGCTGGTAGCAGCTAACCCCGACAGGGCAGTTACACTGGTTGAGAACCACGATACCCAACCGCTGCAATCATTAACCCAACCGGTTGATTATTGGTTTAAGCCAATAGGTTACGCGCTTATTTTGCTGCGCGAAAGTGGGTACCCGTGTGTGTTTTACCCCGACCTGTACGGCTCAAAATATACCGACAAAGGCGAAGATGGCAACGACCACGAAATAATACTGGCCCCGGTTGGCGAACTGGAAAGCCTGCTATACGCCCGCAAGCATATTGCTTATGGCCAGCAGCGCGATTATTTTGACCACCCTAACTGCATAGGCTGGACACGCGAAGGCGACGACGAACACGAAAACTCAGGCTGCGCGGTAGTGATATCAAATGGAGAGGAAGGCAATAAAAAGATGGAAATTGGCCAGCGCCATGCCGGTAAAGTTTTTGTTGATTACCTGGGCAAGCACGATGCCGAGATAACTATTGGCGATGATGGCTGGGCCGAATTTTTTGTACGCCCGGGCTCGGTATCAGTTTGGGCGATAAAAAATTGATTGATTGCTAAAATAGCTTATTTTTAGGCCGCAATATCTTTTAAATAAAGGTGTTGCGGCCTTTTTGCATCTAAACGTCAATCTCACAAAAAAAATGAAAAGTCTTTATAAGGCATTGCTGTTCAGCTTGTTTTTGATACACCCATTCATCACTTATGCAAAACCTGTTATTTACGTAAACCAAATTGCATTTGATAGCAACGCGCCAAAAACGGCTGTAGTGCAGTTAGATGTTAAGGCAATAGGTAAACTTCCTTTTAGCTTGATTGATGCCGCCGGTAAAATTGCTTTTACAGGCATATTGGGCGCACCCCAGGTTATTACCGACTGGCGCCCCGGAAAGGTGTTTTACAAGGCAGATTTTTCAACCTTCGCCAAGGCGGGCAAATACACCCTGCGGATAAAAGTTGCAGGCGCGCTTTACACCTCTTACAAGTTTGAAATTGGCGAGAACGCTTTGGCCAAACAAACGCTCTCGGCCATTATACATTATTACAATAAGCAACGCGCCAATACCCCGCAAGAGCTTACTGCCGATATGAACCTGCAGCTTTTTGGCAGCAATAAAACAGTTAATATGCGCGGCGGCTGGTGCGATGCATCGGGCGATGTAAGCAAGTACTTTTCGCACCTGGCTTATGCCAACTATATGTCGCCCCAGCAAATCCCGCTGGTTACCTGGTCTATGGTGAGTACATCTGATAAGATCCCCGCCCTGCTAACCAAATGGAACCTCAAAGATTCATTAGATAAGGAAGCGCTTTATGGTGCCGATTATATGATGCGGGCACTGTCTGACGATGATTATTTCTATATGATCGTGTTTAGCTATTTTGATAAAAACCCGGCCGCGCGCAGGGTAGTGGGTTTGCTGGCAAACAGCATTACTACCAACCAGTACCAATGCGCGTTCCGCGAAGGCGGGGGGATGGCTATTGCTGCATTGGCCCGTATCTCTCAATGGAAAAAAGACGGCAACTTTACCTCGCAGCAATATCTTGATGGCGCCAAACGAGCGTTCGCACACCTCCTGCTATATAATACCCAATACGATGACGACGGCAAAGAAAATATTATTGACGATTACTGCGCACTGATGGCCGCTACCGAACTTTGGATAGCTACCAATGATACGCTATACCGTGATGAGGCCCGCAAACGCGCCACAAATCTTAACAAAAGGATGAGCCCTGCCGGATACTTCCTGGCAAATGATGCGGGCAGGCCTTACTGGCACGCATCTGACGCGGGGCTGCCCATTGTGGCCTTATCCAGGTATTTGGATGCAGAAAAAGATGAAACGCATCGCGCGGAAGCGTTAAAAACTATAAAACAGGCTTTAGATTATAACCTGGCGGTAACCGCTAAGGTAAGTAACCCATTTGGTTATGCCCGCCAAAGCTTTATGTTTAAAGGTAAGGTAAAGGATGGCTTTTTCATTCCGCATGAGAACGAAACCGGCTGGTGGTGGCAGGGCGAGAACGCGCGCCTCGGCTCGTTAGCTACCGCGGCAATTGTGGGCGGCAGGCTGGCTTACCCGGCGCAGGCTAACTGGGGAATTAAGTCAACACTTGGTGCGTATGCTTCACAGCAATTATCATGGATAATGGGTGGCAACCCCTACAACCGTTGTTTTATTTATGGATTTGGTAAAAATAATGTGCCGTACATGGCATCAAATTTTGGGCATGGTTCTCAGCGCGGCGGCATTTCTAACGGTGTTACAGGTAAGGATGGCAACCCTGATGGCTCGGGTATCGATTTTAAAACCGAAGCCAAAGGCGACGAATGGCGCTGGACAGAGCAATGGATACCGCACGCGGCCTGGTTTTTGCAAGCTGTTGCAGCAACGGCACAACCCGTCGGTGTTAAGTAAATGCTTTTGTATTTACTAATAACGCTAACTTTGGGAAAGGCACAATAAAAACTAATCATTTAAACTAAACAGAATACTTATACAATTATGATCACATCACTGGTAACCGGCGGCGCCGGGTTCATAGGCTCGCACGTAGCAAAGCATTGTTTAAACCTTGGCCACAAGGTTGTTGTTTTAGATGACCTGAGCGGCGGTTTTGAAGACCATGTGCCCGAAGGTGTTGAGTTTATTGTAGGGTCAATAAATGATGTGGAGCTGTTAGAGAAATTATTTGCCGAGCATAAGTTCGATTATGTGTACCACCTGGCAGCTTATGCCGCCGAAGGCTTATCGCATTTTATCCGCAGGTTTAATTACAATAACAACCTTATTGGATCTGTTAACCTGATTAACCTGGCTGTATTATATAAAGTTAAATGCTTTGTGTTTACCTCATCTATAGCGGTATACGGCGCAGGCCAGCTGCCAATGCTGGAGAGCATGGTGCCACAGCCCGAAGACCCTTACGGTGTAGCTAAATATGCTGTAGAGATGGATTTGAAAGCCGCTAAACACATGTTTGGTTTAAACTCGGTGATCTTCCGCCCGCATAATGTGTATGGCGAGAACCAGAACATTGGCGATAAGTACCGTAACGTGATCGGTATTTTTATGAACCAGATAATGCAGGAAAAACCAATGACCATTTTTGGCGATGGCGAGCAAACCCGCGCGTTCAGCTATATTGATGATGTTGCCCCGCACATTGCCAATTGCGTAAACGTACCTGCCGCTTACAACGAAGTATTTAACGTTGGTGCCGACAGGCCTTACACCGTTAACGAACTGGTACAGGTTGTTGCCAAAGAACTTGGCGTGCAACCAAAAGTTACCCACCTTGAAGCCCGTAAAGAAGTTTTACACGCGCACAGCGACCACTCTAAAGCTGCTAAAGTGTTTGGTAACAGCAAAAATGTAAGTTTAGAAGAGGGCATAGCTAAAATGGCTGCCTGGGCAAAAGTGGTTGGCTCAAGGGCCAGCGCCGAGTTCGAGAACATCGAGATTGAAGAGAACCTGCCGCAGGGATGGAGCAAGAAAGAAAAGGCTGTTAATTCATAAAAAAGATTATCGCTTTTTCGGTAAACATTTATATTTTTGTGCCAAATACATAAGCAAATGCAACAGTCAACAGAAAACGCTAATTCAGTAAGCCACTATACATTTTTAGTTCTTACCATTGTTATAGGTTTAGTAGGTGTATACTTACGTTTTGCAGAGTTTCCTCATGCTACATTAATTTCAAACCTGATCTTATTAGTTGCATCGGGCTTGTGCCTTAAAGCTGTTTTTGGCATCCTGAAATAAGAATCTTTTATACGATATAAAAAAGCGCTACCATTTTGGCAGCGCTTTTTTTGTGGGTTATCTTTTGTAGAGACGCGATACTTCGCATCTCCGGTAATTGCAGTTGAGCCCGGGCTTTAAGCTCAAATTTCGAAAAAAGTCTGTCCCATTTTGTTCCATTCGGGACAAAATGGGACAGACCTTACTTTTGTAAAAAGCTGATTATTAGGTTTTTGTAATAAATATCCGCTTTGATTTATTCTTGCCAATACGCACCCAAAAAGGCCGTATCAAGGGCGAAAAAGGGCGAAAAAAAGTCAGGAAAAATCATGTTAGGTTTGCCTGTTCACTTGACTTGTTCCATTTTCAAAAAAATGGAACAAAAACCGAATTTTATAAATCATTGCTTATGAGTTTTTAAACCAAAAAATCATGAAGCTTTACTTGAGATACTGACAAGATTTTGTCAGTAATAACTATCTGATTATCAATATATTAAAGTTGTCCCGCTTGTCCCGTTTTAGAAATGGAACAAGACGGTATAGCAACGCTACTCTTTAACATTCTTAGGACGGTATTTTGATTCGTTCAGGATCTTTTGGGCATCCCGCTCGGCCATTAGCTGGGGCAGGGTTACGCTGGGGTGCTTATCCATATATTGCCTTACTATTTGCCAGCCTGTCCACACTCCAAGTTTCGGTGCCGAATCGTTGCTGTCGCCAAGGCCGGGGGTAAAAGGTGCCTCGTTCAGGTACTTTTGTATCTTCTGAAAATCAGTTTCGTAAAGCAGGTTCTCTTCTAAAAAGTACCCCCAGATATTACCCTTAAAATCCTCACACCATTTTAATTGCTGCGCGGTGTAACCAATTTTAGTAGAATCGGCCACATCGGGTAATATTTTGTCCATAAAGTATAATATTTTGCCGCTATAAACCATTTTGGATAGCAGCGAATTATCCCGTTCATTCTCCGGGAACATATCCTCCCGGGCCATGCCTTCTACCACGCGCGGGGTAATATTATCGGGTGTAAAACGGCGCGATATATAACGCGGAAAGCTCTCTACCAGGGCCGGGTAAAAACGCGAGTTGGCACCCAGGAAAAGATCGAGCCCGATGCCAAAATAACCATCGCCAATAGTAGTTTGCGCCTGGAAGCCAGAAAAGTAAGTATACACTTTTGGCAATTGCTTTTGCGGGTAGTAATATTTTATATGGCGAAACGCATCAGTTAGTTCAGCATTAAGTTTATCGGTATTGGGGTAAGCGGCGTCAACATCGTGTTTAAGATCGGTGTATGCCTTACCCGCAAAAACATCGTGCAGGTTTTTGTAATAATTTGTATCGGCAGTACTACCTATTTTAATTACGCGTTCAATAAAATCCTGGTAAAACGCACCGTACTTATTTTGTAGTGCAGCTATTTGCGGGGTAAGTGGTTTTGTGCGTAACTGGTCGAAATCTTTATCAAAGCGTTCAACCTTTACATCAACCGGGATATTGCTTACATCAACCTTTTTATTGCGGTTGCAGGCGGCAAATACCAGGCACACAAAAAAACTTACATAAATAAGTGTTGTTTTACACGAATAAGACATCATATATAGCGTTTTAGCAAAAATAATTTTTTTATTTGCATTAAGGGAGGTTAGTGAATAGTAAGTGGTGAGCAGTTGAATGGTTTCATTCGCTGCGGGCTTATTAACTACTCACCGCTAAACCAATTACTACTCACTGGAAAAAAATGAAAATAGCATTAGCCCAGCTTAATTATCACGTCGGTAACTTCGAATCTAACACCAATAAAATAATTGCCAGCATCCGCGAAGCTAAACAAAACGGGGCCGACCTGGTGGTTTTTGCCGAACTATGTGTTTGCGGTTACCCCGCGCGAGATTTTTTGGAGTTTAATGAATTTATAAGCCTTTGTGATGCTGCAGCAAAACAAATTGCCGCCGAGTGTAAGGATATTGCCTGCATTATAGGCCTGCCAACACCAAACTATAACTCCGAAGGAAAAGACCTTAATAACTCCGCATATTTTATTGAAAATGGCGAGATAAAAGCAGTTGTAAACAAAGCGCTTTTACCTAACTATGATATTTTTGACGAGTACCGGTACTTTGAGCCGTCAACAAGTTTTAATTGTATTGATTTTAAGGGCAAACGCATAGCATTAACCATATGCGAGGATCTATGGAATACAATTGAGAACCCCTTGTATGTTACAAGGCCAATGGATACGCTGATCAGGCAAAATCCGGATGTGATGATCAATATCGCCGCGTCGCCGTTTGCGTATAATCATGATGAAGAACGAATTGCTATTTTGAGCGATAACGCGCGTAGATACAAGTTGCCGCTGTTATACGTTAACCACGTTGGCGCGCAAACCGAATTGATTTTTGACGGCGGATCATTAGTGTTTGATAAAGCCGGTAACATTGCCGATGAGATGCCATATTTTAAAGAGCACACGGCATACTATACTTTAGAGGATAATGGTGATTTAACCTTTGAGCACCAAACAACCCAAATGGCCGATCGCGAAAGCGATATTGAGCAGATCCATCAGGGGTTGATTTTAGGCATCCGCGATTATTTTTATAAATCGGGCTTTAAACAAGCTATCCTGGGTTTATCAGGCGGGATAGATTCGGCCGTGGTGTGCGTACTGGCTGCTGAGGCGCTTGGCCCGGAGAATGTAATGGCGGTGCTGCTGCCATCCAAATTCTCAAGCGATCATTCGCTTAAAGATGCGGAAGACCTGGTTGCCAACCTGGGCTGTAAATCAGAAACCGTTGCCATTGAAAAAATAACCGATGCTTTTGAAACCGCATTGCACCCGCAGTTTGCCAACCTGCCGTTTAATATTGCCGAAGAGAATA
This sequence comes from Mucilaginibacter sp., assembly GCF_041663085.1. Lineage (GTDB taxonomy): Bacteria > Bacteroidota > Bacteroidia > Sphingobacteriales > Sphingobacteriaceae > Mucilaginibacter. The sequence goes on along the minus strand of NZ_JBAZRC010000004.1, from coordinate 15,401 downwards.
TACAATCGCGCAGCAGGGCGGTATTGCTGATGGCTATGTGCAATAAGTTCGGTTACATCCTGCTTAATACATCAAATAAAAGCGAGGCAGCCGTTGGTTACGGCACTCTTTATGGCGATATGTGCGGCGGTATCTCCGTTATTGGCGATGTATTTAAAACGCAGGTTTTTCAATTGGCACGCCACCTTAACCGCGAGCGCGAAGTAATCCCCGTGAATACGATTGTTAAACCACCATCGGCCGAATTAAGACCTGATCAAAAGGATACTGATTCATTACCGGAGTATGATATTTTGGATGCGATACTGGTGCAGTATATAGAACAGCGCCGGTCATCTGCAGAAATAATTAAACAGGGCTTTGAAGATGCCGTGGTGCATAAAGTATTACGACTGGTTAACATGGCCGAGCACAAACGTTACCAAACACCACCTATATTAAGGGTTTCGCCCAAGGCATTTGGGATGGGGAGGCGTATGCCGATTGTAGGGAAATATTTAACGTAAAATAAGGTATAAAAATTTATTTTTGATTTGCATTAAAACCGATTAAACCTTTGCAGATCAATAAGTCTAAGAGTTATAAAAAAACATGGTGAGGCTATGAAAAAATATATTTATTTAGTGTTGGCAGTGGCTTTTGTATCGGCCCTGTCGGCTTGCAGCAGTTATAACTATTATACAGCTGCCCAAAACAAAACCAATTTAAGTAAATACCGCACATTTGCCTGGGCTGCCCAGGAACGAAACCCTAACAAACAATGGCGCCCGCTTGATGAAATTGGCAATGGTAAAATACAGGAAGCCACCAAAGTAGCCTTAGCAGGCAAAGGCTTAACACTTGAGCAGCAAAACCCCGATTTGCTGGTACGCTATGCAACTGTAACTGGTAGGGGTACTAAAACAGAATTTTACTCGCCTTACTACAGTGGCTTTTATGGCGGCTGGGGCTGGGGTGGTTTTTATCGCCCTTATTGGGGCTTTGGCTGGGGTGGCCCATGGGGTTATGGCTGGGGCGGTGGTACCTACGCACAAAAAGTGCATTATAAAGAAGGTACCATTATTATTGACCTGATTGACAGCAGAACCCAGCAACTGGTATGGCGTGGCTATGGTGTTGGCGAATTGCGTAACCCCAAACAAACCATGCGTGATATACCTAAAGTTGTTGAGGGGATTATTAAGCAGTTAGACTTAGCACCACCAATGCGTAAATCATAAAAATATAGGATAATAAAAAGGGGCGCAATTTGCACCCCTTTTTATTATGTGTAAGCCCTTACTATGCTGTAAGGGTTTTTTGTTTTTGATGTAATTTATATGCGCCAAAAATAACTGCGGCAATAACTAAAACATATACCCAGGTATCAAGCGGTAGGTGACAACCATTCGGATCATAAGCCGGGTCATCCGGATCGCCCGGGCATGGTGTTTCATCTGTTTGGGCAAAAGCGGTGCTTATGCTTAACATAAAGGTTAAAATAACTAAAACGAAACTATACTTTCTGCACATATCTAAAGCTTAATAAATTTACCCGTCAGTAGTGTCTTTTTACTATTGTTATTTGTTAACTCTATACTGTAACTACCTGGCGTTAATGATGATATATCCTGCTGGCCTGTTGGTGTTGTAAAGATACTGTTTTTCATTAATATACCCATAGAGTTATATACTTTCAAGGTTATAGTACCCTTTGTACCTTCTTTAAGGCTAAATTGAATAACATTAGTAGCAGGGTTGGGGAATATGGTAAAAGAGCCGCTTCCCTGAGTTGAAATAATAATGATATCAGAATAAGTTACGCGGTTGTTAATATCCGTTTGTTTTAAACGGTAATAAATATCGGCAGTTCTCTTGTCGTTATAAATATCTTTAAAAGAGTAAGTACCCATGGAAGCCGACCTCATGTTTTTTACGGCCTCAAAGGTTGCCCCGTCTGCACTTTTCTGTAGCTCAAAAGAAGTGTAATCATATTCGTTTGCGGTGTTCCACTTTAACATTACATCATTAGCCACCCTTTGCCCTTTAAACGAGATAAGTTGGTAAGGCGGGAGGTTTTTTTTGCGGATCACCACCTCAAACCGGCTGTTGCCAAAAGTTTGCGGGTTTGCTTTATCGAGGTTGAAATGATAAACGCTGTTTGCCCTCAGATCGAGCGAATCATTTTTAAAATGATCCATCAGCCATACATCATATACCTCGGGAATGCCGGCCATATTTATTTTTTCAATACTATAAGTGCCACTGTAATTGTCATTAGCGCTTAAGAACACCGAAGAACCCTGTTGCCCCAATGGTTGCGATGCGATGGCCACCAGGTGGTTATCGCTGGTCATGGCGCCAAAAAACACATTCTGCCCCGGGCCGTTCAGGTCGTCAGCATCTTCCATCTCATCATATTCGTATTTATAAGTATCCAGGTAACGCAGATAAGTAATATCGTAGTTGGCGCTATCCTGTACCATTTTAAGGCTGATCATGGGTACTTCGGTGCCCATTGGTTTACCCAGCAACAAACTTGCCCCCGCAGGCTGGTTGGCTGTTTTTAAAGATTCGGTAAAGTTGATGGAACTTGTAGCGCTGTTTGATTTTACAAAGAATCCCTGCCCGCTGGCAATGGTAACAGCGGATGGCTGAGCGGTAATACTGTTAGAATTAGAAAGATAGGTATACACGGTATTTGTAGTACCTGCGAGTGTTGCGTTTGCGCTGCCGCTTGGCATTAGTATACTTGAGGGGTAGGGGTTGCCAACCTGGTTAAAACCCGCGTTGGCGTTCGAGAGGGGGTAGGTGAACGATTGCTGGTTAAGCGCCCCGGTTTGCAGCCCCACTACGTTAGCCTCGGGAGCAGGGTAGGCGCTGCCGCTTTTAACAAGTTTATTGGCCCCTGTTCTGCTTCCCCTGAAGTAAAAATAAAAACCTGATCCGATATTACGGTTTGCAATAGTCGGATCTGAGGGCCAGGTGAACAGTTTGGTAGCCGTGTTATAAAACAAAATGGTAGGGCCATTATTGGCAGATGCATCAAAATTGGTACCCGAGCCGGTGATATTAAGATTGGTTTTTAAGCTTGTAAAGTTATACATGGCTGATGCCGATGAAGGCACAGTTGCCGTATTATTAACGGGCGAGCTCATGAGTCTCCATCCGCGGTTTGCTATTAAACCACCTGTAAACCATCGCTCAACAGTTACGTTGCCGGTTATGGTACGGGCTGTGCTGGTTATTTCGGCCACCCTTGCTGTAAAGGTACCCGAGCTTTTCAGGGTTAAGGCGCCGCTGTTTGCATTATCAATAAAAAGGCTTCCGCTGCTTAGGGTAAGGGTGTTGTACAGATCGACCGGCCCCCCCATTATTTTAACCTGCCCGTTTGCTGCCGTATTGTTAACTATAAAATTACCAACCTGTGCTGTATTTGCAGTTGTAGTATTACCGGTGTAAAGCTGTGGCGTAAACGATCCATTCCAGGTAATGGTTGAGGCATTGGTTACGCCCGCTGTATTGATACGCCCACTATTATAAACATTGCAGCCCACGGTAAGTATGCTGCTGCCCAAACTAATGTTTGCCCCTGATGCTATAGTTAACCCAAAAAAAGAAGCATCTGCAGTTAGCGCAGGGTAAGTAGTTAACCCGGTTGGTATTACTACACTGGCAGAACCATCTGTAGGGATGGCGACGGTAGCAACCGGGTTACCTGTTGCAGGGGTTTTCCAGTTACCGGCTGTTGCCGCATCTGCACTACTTGCCCCTGTCCAGGTGTAAACAAGGGAGCCGCCTATGGCTTTTGCGTTAGCCGCGTTTGTTGTAAAGTTTGCGCTAACCGTTGTAAATGTTGTTTGATTGTTTTGGTTATAATATTCGGCCTTTATCCAGTCGGCAGATTTTACGGTGTTAGAAACCCTTATCTCGTCCATCATACCTTTAAAAAAGTTGGCTGCCGCAAAGTCAGATCCAATGTAAACCGGGCCGCCAGCACCTGCTGCTACGCCTGTAGTTGTCGACCGGTCTACAGCACCGTCAAAATAGGTTAAAAAGTTGGTGCCATTGTATATACCCTGCACATAATGCCAACTACCGGTTGTTACAATTATGCCCCCGGTTTCGGCCCTGTTTAAACTTGCTGTACCGGTACTGGTACGTGTTTCTACTTCGGCTTTTACCGTTGTAGCGGTCCCCCCGTAATATCCCAATTTGTATCCACCGCTGGTATAGCTGGTTTCGTTGGTTATTATTTTTTGATCTGTGCTGGTAGTAAAATCGGTGACATAGGCCCAGCCTGATAGGGTAAAAACACTTGTAATATCTATAGGTACTGCGGTTATCATTTTGGTGCTGGTGCCATTAAATGTATAGGCTGACGTTATTTTACCGGCAGTTGTAGTTGCTGCATTAGTTGCTGTGGCCCATCTTTGGTTGGCTGTGGCATCTAAAATAGTGGTACTGGCCTCATTAAAATGATAAACAAGCTGGTAATCGCTGGTCCAAGTACCACGGGCAAAAGTAGCATCGTGTGCCGGGGTCAATGAGCCAAAATAAAATTTAAGCGATGTTGCTGCCGATGTAACACTTGGCACCTGCACCCATGCTAATAATGTGCCTGTTGTTGCATTAAAACTCTCTACCTGGTAAAATAATTCATCGGTGCCCGAGTTTGTTGTAAAGGCGAAATCGTATCCTGTTGCGCCACCGGTAGCAAACTGTATATTATTGGCGCAGTTAACGCCTGATTTTAAAGCATCCTCTTGTATATAAACCAGTGCAGGGAAATTTGTAAGGGTTGTGCTAATACCTGTTAAATTAGTATTTAAGGTAATTGCCTGGCTAAAAGCATAATTATTGGCAAATGGTTTTGTAACTACTATGGTTTGGTATGATGAGCTTGAACAACCATTTGCGTTTGTTGCGGTTACAGTAATTCTTTTGCGGCCGCCAGTAGTCCATGTAGCCGAAAACGGGCCGGTACCGCTGCCTGTACCTGTGCCACCATCATAATCTAATGAGTAGGTTATACCGGCAACAGGTGTTATTGCCACAGTTACGGCACCTCCAACTGCAACTGCCGATGGTGATACTGTAAAAGCAGGTGTCGCCGGTAAAGTATTGGCCGTTACAGTCACAGCTGTACGGTTACTTTCTATACTGTTGGATGTATAGCCAACATAATACGTTGTTGTTGCATTTATTACCGGTGTAACAAGTGTAGAACCTGTTGTACTTGATATTGGTGCGCCCCCTGTAGCTGCTGTATATAAATTATAAGTACCACCCGTTGGTAAACTGCCAGACACCGCAATGTTTGCCGTACTACCTATACAGGTTGATGTGGCCGGTGCCGTTGGCGTTGCAGGAATGACGGTTATAGTGGCAGTAGCCGGAGCTGAATTTGTTGGGGAGCCCAGCAAAGGGGTATAGTTCATTACGGCCGTAAGTGTATAAGTGCCGGGCACTAATGTGTTTGTTGTGAAAGTTACACCATATGGGAAACTATTATCTGATAACGGAGTGCCATTAAATGTAAAATTTACCCTGTTTACAACACCAAGAAGAGTAGGGGTTGCATTTGCGGTGGCTGTGTAATTTGTGCCGTATGTAAATGATGTTGGAGATGTTATTGTGATGCTTTGCGCCCCACATATATTATTTATAAAACATAAAATCACCCATAGGCTAAAGACTATAGTGCACCGGAGTAAACTATGTGAGTTTATTTTCAAAACAATGGGGGATTTCTCTTCAAAATTAGGTTGGCTAAAGGCCAAAGCCTACGAGCGCAACTGTTAGTTGCATAGAGAAAATTGAAATAAGTTTATTTATTAGTTAATAAACTTATTAGCACTGTTTATGAATAAATAACGATTAAAAACCCATTGTTATTTGTGACCCTTGGTTAGATACTGCGCCTGGTAGTTTAAAATTAAAGTTTTATAATCTTGCCCGTAAGTATTAATTTTTTGCTGGTAAGGTCGGTAATTTCTATAGTATAAGTGCCGGGTGTTAATGATGATATATCCTGCTGGCCGCTTGATGTAGTAAATGTACCCGATCGTACTGTAATACCCGTAGTATTAATAATGCGTAAACGCACAGACCCTTTAATATCATCTTTAAGATGATACTGAATAACATTGTTTGCGGGGTTAGGGAATATGCTAAACGTGCCATCGCCCTGTGTTGAAATGATAACCACGCTTGAGTAAGTTAGCACATCGTTAATATCGGTTTGTTTTAAACGGTAGTAAACATTGGCAGTGCCCTTGTCGTTATAAATATCTTTAAAAGAGTATGATCCCTGCGAACTTGACTTTATATTTCTTACAGTTTCAAAGGTCACCCCGTCGGCGCTTTTTTGTAATTCAAAAGAAGTATAATCATATTCGTTGGCTGTATTCCATTTTAACATCACATCGTTTGCTACTCTTTGCCCTTTAAATGAGATGAGTTGATAAGGCGGCAGATTTTTTTTGCGGATAACCACTTCAAAACGGCTAGTGCCATAAGTTTGCGGGTTTGTTTTATCAAGGTTGAATTTATAAACGCTGTTGGCCCTCAGATCGAGCGAATCATTTTTAAAGTGATCTATCAGCCATACATCATAAACAGCAGGTATCCCTCTAAGGTCCATTTTTTCGATACTGTATAACCCGCTAAAATTATCATTAACACTTAAAAATACCGAAGTTTTTTGCTTTTCTATAGGCTTTGAAGCAATGGCTACCATGTGGTTATCATCAGTAAGTGCGCTAAAGAAAACATTTTGTGCCTGCCCGTTCAGATCGTCGGCATCTTCCATTTCGTCATATTCCTTTTTGTAGGTATCCAGAAAGCGCACATAGGTAATATCGTAGTTGGCACTATCCTGTATCATTTTAAGGCTGATCATGGGTGCTTCGGTGCCCATTGGTTTGCCCAGCAACAAACTTGCCCCCACAGGCTGTGTTGCCGTTTTTAAAGATTCGGTAAAGCTTATGGAACTTGTAGCGCTGTTTGATTTAACAAAGAACCCTTGCCCGCTTGCTATGGTAACAGCCAATGGTTGCGAGATTACACTATTAGCGTTTGAAGCATAGGTGTACACAAAACCAGTGGTGCCTATGTAGGGAGTCCCTGCGCCACTGCCACTGCCGCTTGGCAGCGAGATGCTTGAGGGATAAGGGTTGCCAACCTGGTTAAAACCCGCGTTGGCGTTAGAGAGGGTGTAGGTGAACAGATGTTGGTTAAGCACCCCGGTTTGTAAGCCCACTACGTTAGCTTCGGGAGCGGGGTAGGCGCTGCCACTTTTAACAAGTTTATTGGCCCCTGTTCTGCTTCCCCTGAAGTAAAAATAAAAACCTGATCCGATATTACGGTTTGTAATAGTAGGATCTGAGGGCCAGGTGAACAGTTTGGTAGCCGTGTTATAAAACAAAATTGTAGGGCCGTTATTGGCAGATGCATCAAAGTTAGTACCCGAGCCGGTGATATTAAGATTGGTTTTTAAGCTTGTAAAGTTATACATGGCTGATGCCGACGAAGGTACGGTCGCTGTATTATTTACCGGCGAACTCATGAGCCTCCAGCCGCGGTTAGATGGGGCACCACCTGTAAACCATCGCTCTACAGTTACGTTGCCGGTTATGGTACGGGTAGTGCTGGTTATTTCGGCCACCCTTGCGGTAACCGTACCCGAGCTTTTCAGGGTTAAGGCACCGCTGTTTGTATTGTCAATAAACAGGCTTCCGCTGGTTAAGGTAAGGGTGTTGTACAAATCGATCGGGCCACCCATTATTTTAACTTGTCCGCTTGCTGCTGTGTTGTTTATGGTAATATTTCCAAACTGCGCTGTATTTGCACTGGTTGCAGTTGTATAAAGCTGGGGGGTGTAATTGCCGGCAAAAGTAATACCCGATGCTGTGCCCGAAATGGTGCCATTGTTATAGACGTTACATCCAACGGTGAGAGTAAAATTGCCCAGGTTTATGCTGGAACTGGGATCGACAGTAACACCGTATACTGAAAGACTTGACGACAGTGTTGGCTTTGTTGTTGTATTAGGGATTTTTAAGCTGGCGGTGCCATTGGTGGGCGGTAAGCCAGTAGTGCCGGCAGCTGCCGGTGTATTCCAGTTATTGGCTGTATTGGTGGTAGCATTTGTGCTTCCGGTCCAGGTATAAACAAGCGAACCCCCAATTGCCGAAGCAAGCGTAGGGTCGGCGGTTATGGTTGTAGCATAGTTTGTAAAAGTGGTATAGCTGTTTTGGTTTAAAAATTCCGCCTTTATCCAATCAGACGATTTTGCCGCACTTATTACACGGGGTTCATCAATCGTTCCGTTAAAATAATAGGTGTTGCCACCCTCGCCAACACCTATAAATAATGGACTGGTTGAAGTGGGCGAACCGGTGGTAGTTATAAGTTTACTTGAGGCACCGTTTACGTATGACCGCAAGGTATTGCCCGCAGCATCATAAACGGCTTGCACATAATACCAATCTGTTGCGTTCAATATAGGTGGAGTAGGTGTAGTAGAAGATCTGTTATTTTGTGGCGCTTCTCCTTCAACCGTATTATCGGTATACACGCCTAATTTGTAGCCGCCTGAACTGCTGCCGACCGAGGTTTGATTGGTCAGTATTTTTTGATCGCGGTTTAATGCACTAACTTTTATCCATCCGGATAGGGTAAAGGAAGATGTTATTGTAACTGCATCTGCCCCTACAAGCTGTGATGAGCCGTCAAATGTATAAGCTGTTCCAATTTTACCACCTACCCTGTTTGCCGCTAACATGTTTGCGGTTGTACCGCTATGCCCGTTTGTTGTAGCATCTGTAGTGGTAGATCCGGAAGCTGTGGCATCGCTAAAATGATACACCGCTTTATACTCGCTTGGCCATGTGCTTTTTGCAAAACTTCCCGGATGGGCGGGTGTTTTGGATCCAAAATAAAATGTAAGGTTAGTAGTGGTATTAGTTAGCGTGGGCACCAACACCCAAGCCAATAACGTACCGGTGCTTGCGGTAAAGCTTTCAACCTCGTAAGGTAATTCGGCAGTACCGCCTGTTGTTGTAAAGGCAAAGTCATAGCCATTACTACCACTTGTTGGGAATTGTATATTATTTGCGCAGTTATTGCCCGCTTTTAATGCTTCTTCCTGTATATATACTAATATCGGGATGTTAGAAACCGAGCCGGTCATACTGGCAGTGCTTGTATTAAATGATATAGGCTGGCTAAATGCATACGTACTTGCAACAGCTGCCACAGTTACTGTTATAGTTTGCAGATCGAAATTTGTACCGTCTGATGCTCTTATTATTACCACATAACTGCCTGCAACAGCCGCCGAATTAAGAACGAGTCCGCCGGTTAATGAATTTATTGTAAACAATGCAGCGTTAGCACCGCCCGATATGCTATAAGTTACTGTGTTATTAGCTGCTGTACCATCAGCATCAGTAGCGGTAACCGTAGTAACAGCTGTTGCGCCGGTTGCAACAATTACTACTGCGGTTGCCCCGCCACCATCAGATGTAATGACAGGGGTATTATCATTTACATCGGTTACGTTTATTGTGAGGTTTTGCGTTACCGGGGTTGTGCCATCCGTTGCCCGCACCGTAATGTTGTGTGATGTGGCGGTTTCGTAATCAAGCAAGGTGCCGTTAGCTACCGATACAACCCCCGTAGTAGCGTTAATGGCAAAGCGTCCACCGGCATTATCTGTTAATGAGTATGTTTCGGCAATGGTGCCGTAAGCTTCAAACTCCCATATAGAGAAACCATAACCGGTTGTACGCGCAGTACCCACTATGCGTATGTACCGGCCAATAGCTGTATTGCTATAGGTAAGTATTGTGGGGGTTGTGTTTGCGCCATTTGCTACCGTGTTATTGGTTACTGTTGCATAATTGGTATAGCTAACATTATCTGTTGATGTTTGTATGGTATAATTTTTACCGGCCGCTGTTTCCCAGTTTATTTTTACCTGGTTTATGTTATAATTGCGGCCAAGGTCAACCATAAAGGTCTGCGGGTCGCTAAAATCGCTTGACCACCGGCTACCGGTTGTGCCTATCCCATCAACAGCAAACGCGCCATTGTAAGTTCCGGAGCCACCACCTTCGTAAGAAGTTACGGTTACGGGTTTGTTGAGCGCTATGTTGCCTGTAGTGGTGGTAGTAGCCGCGGCGGTTAAACCAACAAGTGTGCCATTGGCGGAGTTTTCTGCAACTGCATTTGTAGCGGCATTAGCATCAGTTATAAGCAAGGGCGCCGCATTATCAACAATAATATCGTCAATACGTATACCACCTTGTGCTGTTGCAGACCCTGTGCCTGTACCAAAACCGGTAATTACTATATCATCAACATTATCAAACGCCGCACTAAATATAATCGCGGTTTTACCGGTGGATGTAAACGTTTGCGTTTGGGTAGCTACAGAAACACCTTCCCTGTAGCCGGTAAATGTTAAAAGCCTTGAACCTGCCGCCACTAGCATCAGGTTTAAAGATGTTAGCGAAAAAGGATCTCCCACAGCATTTAGTGTGGCGCTTGTACCGCTTGCACTACCCGATGCTACACTCCTGATACGTATTTCTGAAATGTTTACGCCTGTGTTGTTACGCGTAAAAGTTAAGTTCGGGTCGGCAGTTGCCCCTGCGGTCGCTATGGTAACACCATTGCCAGAGGCTTTTATAGTGAATTCTAAACCAAGGCCCTGTGCGTTGGTAATTGGCGGTATGGGTACGTATGTAGCCGTAGTTGTAGTAGTGGTAGTTTGGTTGGTTCCGTTGCCAACGCCGGTAAAATTTACCGTGCTGGGATATGGGGTTTGTGCGAATGCCGCACCACTCAAAAGTGAAAAAAATACAGCAATAGTGAGGGATTGTAAATGTGTCTTCAAATTTAGGGGATTTAGTTGTAAAACTACAATTTATACCCCAAAATGGGAAAGTTTTTTATTTAATAGTTAATTAAATTACCGCCCAATTTTGTAACTTTTAAATAAGTGTTTGCTTGATAAAGGTCTTGATTGCTTTTTATGCAATGTAATCAGGCTTTTTTGCCAATTTACATTTTTATGAATTTCCCGGTAAGGATTACTTTTTTATTATTAAAGTCGGTTATCTTAATGATGTAATTGCCAGGTAGTAATGAAGCTATATCCTGTTTGCCGGTAGTGCCGGTAAAAGCGCTTGATTTTACCAATGCGCCCATTGCGTTAAAAATGCTTAATCGTACAGATGACGGTTTAAGGGTTTGGATTAAACTAAATTGAATAACATTAGTAGCAGGGTTGGGGAATATGTTAAAAGAGCCGTTTCCCTGAGTTGAAATAATAATGATATCAGAATAAGTTACGCGGTTGTTAATATCCGTTTGTTTTAAGCGGTAATAAATATCGGCAGTTCTCTTGTCGTTATAAATATCTTTAAAAGAGTAAGTACCCATGGAAGCCGACCTCATGTTTTTTACGGCCTCAAAGGTTGCCCCGTCTGCACTTTTCTGTAGCTCAAAAGAAGTGTAATCATATTCGTTTGCGGTGTTCCACTTTAACATTACATCATTAGCCACCCTTTGCCCTTTAAACGAGATAAGTTGGTAAGGCGGGAGGTTTTTTTTGCGGATCACCACCTCAAACCGGCTGTTGCCAAAAGTTTGCGGGTTTGCTTTATCGAGGTTGAAATGATAAACGCTGTTTGCCCTCAGATCGAGCGAATCATTTTTAAAATGATCCATCAGCCATACATCATATACCTCGGGAATGCCGGCCATATTTATTTTTTCAATACTATAAGTGCCACTGTAATTGTCATTAGCGCTTAAGAACACCGAAGAACCCTGTTGCCCCAATGGTTGCGATGCGATGGCCACCAGGTGGTTATCGCTGGTCATGGCGCCAAAAAACACATTCTGCCCCGGGCCGTTCAGGTCGTCAGCATCTTCCATCTCATCATATTCGTATTTATAAGTATCCAGGTAACGCAGATAAGTAATATCGTAGTTGGCGCTATCCTGTACCATTTTAAGGCTGATCATGGGTACTTCGGTGCCCATTGGTTTACCCAGCAACAAACTTGCCCCCGCAGGCTGGTTGGCTGTTTTTAAAGATTCGGTAAAGTTGATGGAACTTGTAGCGCTGTTTGATTTTACAAAGAATCCCTGCCCGCTGGCAATGGTAACAGCGGATGGCTGAGCGGTAATACTGTTAGAATTAGAAAGATAGGTATACACGGTATTTGTAGTACCTGCGAGTGTTGCGTTTGCGCTGCCGCTTGGCATTAGTATACTTGAGGGGTAGGGGTTGCCAACCTGGTTAAAACCCGCGTTGGCGTTCGAGAGGGGGTAGGTGAACGATTGCTGGTTAAGCGCCCCGGTTTGCAGCCCCACTACGTTAGCCTCGGGAGCAGGGTAGGCGCTGCCGCTTTTAACAAGTTTATTGGCCCCTGTTCTGCTTCCCCTGAAGTAAAAATAAAAACCTGATCCGATATTACGGTTTGCAATAGTCGGATCTGAGGGCCAGGTGAACAGTTTGGTAGCCGTGTTATAAAACAAAATGGTAGGGCCATTATTGGCAGATGCATCAAAATTGGTACCCGAGCCGGTGATATTAAGATTGGTTTTTAAGCTTGTAAAGTTATACATGGCTGATGCCGATGAAGGCACAGTTGCCGTATTATTAACGGGCGAGCTCATGAGTCTCCATCCGCGGTTTGCTATTAAACCACCTGTAAACCATCGCTCAACAGTTACGTTGCCGGTTATGGTACGGGCTGTGCTGGTTATTTCGGCCACCCTTGCTGTAAAGGTACCCGAGCTTTTCAGGGTTAAGGCGCCGCTGTTTGCATTATCAATAAAAAGGCTTCCGCTGCTTAGGGTAAGGGTGTTGTACAGATCGACCGGGCCCCCCATTATTTTAACCTGCCCGTTTGCTGCCGTATTGTTAACTATAAAATTACCAACCTGTGCGGGTGCTGTGGTACTTACCCCCACATAACTTTGGATTGGAACTGTGCCATTCCAGGTAATTTGTGATGCGGGGTTGGTGTTATATAATATACCGCCTGTGGTATTATTGTTATTGTAAATATTGCACCCTACGCTTAAAACGTTCCCGCTTAAATTAACAGTTGCCGTGCCATTAAGTGTAATACCATATACAGCAGCATTTGAATTTAGTGTCAGCGATTTGCCGGTAGGGATTATTAATGTTGCTGTGCCATTAAATGCCGGCGCAAGGTTTGTAACACCCGAAGTTGTATTGTCCCAGTTAGTGGCATCGGTATAGTTACTGGTTGCCCCTTTATAAGTATAAGATAGCGCGCCGGGTATAGATGCTGCAATTGCCTGTGTTACGGTAACGGCAGCGCTATAATCTGTAAAAGTAGAGGGGGTTGTTTGGTTTATAAACTCAGCTTTTATCCAATCGTCAGATTTTATAACATTTGATATACGTACCTCATCCATTAAACCCTTATAAAAGTTCTCATCAGTAGTGCTGCGATGATCAATACCCATGGTAACAACATTACCAGCTAACGGAGTTATTGAAGATGCAATCTTGGTAAGTGTTGTTGTAGCCGGTACGCCATCTACGTAATTTTTAAAAGTAGTGCCGGTGAATACCCCCTGCACATAATGCCAGTTGGTTGCAACGGTTCCGCCATCGCCAAGGTTACCTACCGTAGTTATTAAATTGGTGCTTCTGGTTTCTGTTTCAACAACATTTGCTTTTACGCCTAATTTATACCCGGGGCCATAATCTAATTCGTTAGATACTATTTTATTATCGCCGCCCGGGTTAGTAACAGATACCCAGGCCGATAATGTAAACGTGCCAGTAATATTGGCAGTTTTGCTACTTATAATTTTTGAAGTGCCACTGAAGCTGTACCCTCCGCCTGTAAGGCCCGCAGCCAGGTGTATCTTATCGTCAGATGCAGTAACGTTAGTTGGTACTCCATCTACATCATTATTAGTTGCATCCAAAACAGTACTGGTAGCCGGGTTTTCATTAAAGTGATACACAGCCAGGTAATCAGACGCCCAGGTGCTGCTGTAAAAAGCTGCACTATGCGCCGGGTTTAATGATCCAAAATAAAAGCTTAATGTATTATTTGTAGCAGCATATAAGGTTGGCAGTTTAACCCACACCAGTAAAGTGCCAGTGCTTTGGTCGTAGCTTTCAACCTGGTAGTTTAATTCGGCGGCAGAAGAGGGGTCAATAAAAGCAAAATCGTAGTTTGTTCCGGGGCTGCCGTTAAAATCGCCATTCGGGTAACGCACCTGGTTGTTGCATTTGTTGTTAATTATTAAAGCGTTATCCTTAATATAAACAAGTACCGGGAAATTGGTTTGATTATTTGTTATACCAAGGGTGGAGTTTTTTAACGTTAGTTGTTTTTTGAACGCATAGCTGGCGGCTGCTGTGGTGGCAGGTAATACAGTAACAGTAGTACTAAACTCAGCGGACGATACTGTGCCCGAAGCGGCGGTAATGCCAATAGTATATAAACCGGGCGGTACCGATGCCGAGTTTAAACTTACACCCCCCGTAGCGGAGTTGATGGTAAAATAATCGTTCGGAGTTGTGGTTAATGAATAGGATACAGCAGGGCTGCCATATATTTGAAATTCAAAAAGCGAGTAGCCTGATGTACCGCCACCACGTACCGTACCTAACATACGTACATACCTGCCTGATGAGGCGATTGAGGGTGTTATATTGTCGGTTGCACCGTTTTCGGTAGTTGTGCTGTAGATGTCTGTCCAGGTGGTGGTATTGTTAGAAACCTGTATTTTATAAGATTTTCCATACGTGGTTCCCCAAATTAAGGTAACCGCGTTAATGTTATAAATAGCTCCCAGGTCGATATATATCGATTGCGGATCGGAAGCAGCGCTCGACCAGCGCGTCGTCAGGTTATTATCTAAAACCGCATTTGCCGGGAATGAGGTAGCGTTTTCAAAAGAACTTGCTGTAGCAGTTTTACCAATAGAAAGGTTTACGCCCGTATTGCCGCTTACTGTAGATGCGGCCGTAATGTTTACAAGGGTACCTGTTGCCGAATAGGCAGTTACGCTATTTGTAACAGCGTTTGCATCTGATGGAGTAGTTACAGTTTGTGAAAATACATTTGCTACACTTAAAAAGTGTAACAAAAAAACCATAGCGGTGTATTTTAGTACGCGTATCTTCAAATTACGGGGGATTTATTTGAAAAAAACAACTAATAATTATATAGCATGTGCTGCAAGCATAGTTATACGTAAAGCGCCTCAAAAAGTTAGTCAATAGTTAATTTATTTATCAAAATATTACAATTATTAAGTTAAAGTAATTAAAATGTAGTATGTAAGTTGCTTGTATACAGGCTTTTGGCATAGGTTTGGCATTGCCAGGGCATAAAAAAAACCGG
>NZ_JBAZRC010000003.1:0-133671 GCF_041663085.1 Mucilaginibacter sp. | reverse complement strand
CATAGTACCGGGCACTGTTAATTGGATACCCGCATCTGTTTGCTTAAAGCGTACCGCTACACCATTAAACAGGCTGGCTTTGTTAACCCTAAAATTTGGCATCGCCGGTATGGTAATTGTGTTGCCGGTTGTATTAAATAAATGGATATACACCTTATTGCCATAGCGTGTACTGGCAAAATTATCATTAGGTACGTAGGGGCCACCTTTGGTATTATATATGCTGCTGCCATACTTATTCATCCATACGCCGATCTCCTTAAGCCTGTGTACCTGCCGTTCTTCTATACGGCCATCCATCATGGGGCCAACATTAAAAAGCAGGTTGCCGTTACCGGCGGCTGTTTTCACGAGGGTTTGGATACACTCCTTCAGCGTTTTCATTTTATCGTTTGGTTTCCAGGCCCATTGCTGGCAAATGGTTATGCAGCTTTCCCAGGGTTCATTCATATTTAGCTGACCAATACGCTGCTCGGGCGTTAAATAATCCCCAACCGATTCGCTATTTAGTACCTCGCTAACTTTCCCCAGGCGGTTATTTACCAAAATTTCGGGATTCAGGCTTTTGATGTAATCGTATATCTCACGGCCGTCAGCATTTGTCCATGGCTTTTCCCAATAGCCATCAAACCAAAGCAGGTAGGGGTCGTATTTAGTAATCAATTCCTTAAGTTCATCCTTCATGGTTTGCTTAAAGGCCTGCATATTTCCTTTTACATTTTTGGTAGAGTCGTTTGGGTCGCGGATAGGGTAATTATCATCATGCCAATCCAGCACGGTGCAATAAATGCCAAAGGTGACGCCATGCTTTTTACATGCCTTTGAAAGTTCGGCTACTATATCACGTTTAAAGGGCGAGTTCATGATATTATATGGCGATGCTGCGGTTGGCCAAAGACAAAAACCATCGTGGTGTTTTGCGGTGATGACCAGGTATTTCATCCCGGCATCTTTCGCTGTCTTTACCCAGGCATCGGCATTAAATAAAACGGGGTTAAATTCTTTATACAGGCTGTCGTAATCGGCCTGTGCTACTTCTTTGTTGCGGCTCCAGCCAATTTCCGCACCGCGTAGTGTTACAGGCCCAAAATGAATGAACATGCCAAAGCGTTTGTCCATAAAACCGGGCATGTTGGCTTTTGGTGTTTGCTGGGCAAAACACAGAGCAGTAACAATCAACAATATACAGGTAGTGCAGTATCTTTTCAGGTACATCGGTTTACTTTTAGTAACAATAATTGGTTACAATAAAAGTAGGGGTGCTGCTTACCCGTGTAAATGGATAATACAAATAAGATAATGGATTATGCTTTGCTCAACTTAAAAAGCCTCGTTCAAACCCAGGAAGAATCCGCGCGCGCCATATTTGCCCCAGGCATAATCAAGGCAAAGGTTGGTACGGGTAGCTTTGTTGAACAGTACACGTAAACCACCACCATAACCCGGTTGCCATTTCTCAAATAACTTAGTGCCCAGATCATCGTTAGCAGTTTGCAGGTTAAAGAAGGTAACGCCGCTTATAAATTTATTCTTTAAGATAGGGAAGCGGTATTCAACTTCAGAATAGTTGTATTGGGTGCCTTTAAAATATTGATTAACATAGCCGCGGCCACTTCGAAACGAGCCATCTCTGCCGGTGCCAGCCAGTTCGAGATAAGGTACGGCACCACTAAGCAAATATGATCCCCAGTTCCAGAAAGCGATCACATGTTCGGGGTGACTGGTAGAAAGGCTGATATATTTTCTAACATCGGTTGTAAATTGCAGTGCGCCTCTTGAACTGCCCAGCCAGGTTTGGTTTAAACGTAACCCGGCATCTGCATAAATACCTTTATAAGCGCGGTTCTGGTTATCGCGGGTGGTGTACTGCACATTAAATAGCAACCCGTTTGCTGAATAACCATCATCATCGAAGCCGTTTCGATCGTTATAAATTCTATAGGGTGTTTGGTCTGTCGCTGTAGTATTCCTTTCCTCAATATTCCTCCTGACATCGAACGATGCGCCAGCGCCAACGAAAAGTCCTTTTTCTATCTCTTTATATACTTTTTCGCGTAAGTTGAAATAAAGGGAGTTAAGCGCACGGCCCTTACGCGCGGGGTTAGTTAATATCTCATTTTCCGGGCTGTCGTAATTACCATTGCCAATACCTAAACCATAATCCGGACTAACAGTTTTAGCCACTACAAGACTGCCCTGAAAGTTATACTTGTTACCCGGTGTAAAAATATTATGGTTAACATAAAAGTAAATAATACCTTTTGTGGTGATGGAAGCAGATGTGGCGGCTACCGACAAAAAGGTACCTGGCTCGTTGCCCAATACACGGCCTGCAACAGCCTTAATACCAATCTGCGACCCGATAGTTGGGTTAGAAGCGATGTTGGGTATAATAGTGATACCTGATGGCTTTTTCTTTACAGAATCGGGCTTGGCTTTTGGGTGTAGTATTTTATGGAACAGATCGCCAACATCATACTGGCCAGATAGGTTTTCGGCATGTTTACTAACTTTTACCGTATCGTTTTTTAAGGTATCAGTAGCACTGGTAACCTGACTGTATGCAAGGCTGTTAATGCCTGCAAAAAACAACACTAATAGTATCTTATATAAAGCAAAACGACTTGCACGATGTGGTATATGGTTCAATCTTGTAATTATCAATTTATAATATTTTAATAAATGGTTTTAACCTTAAAGGTAATTTTTAACGATAATATCCACTTAAGTGTTTGGTATATATGTTATATATGACCTTTATATGATTATTAGATATAATAATCATTCCACAAGTTACGGGCTTTGCAAAAATATCCGGTTTATATATTTGCTTCGGTTTTATTGAGCGTATCTGCAGAGTAACCGAATAATGACCGGGCTTTTATTACTGCGGCAACCTCAACGGGTACATACTTTTCCCAGCCCGGAGTACCTTGTTTAATAAATTGCAGCACTTTATCGGTTTCTATCTGCAGGTTATTTTTGTTATAATGCTCAATATCCTCAATTTTATTATTGGCAAGCAGGTATTGGTACAGGTCTATCAAATGTGGCGGAAGCGAAAACTTCTGCGTATTCCATATCTCGCCATCGCGCAGGGTAGGGTAAATAAACAGCTTTACCTTACGGCTAAACAGGGTAGCGAAAGATTCAAGGATCCCACCCGGCAGGTCTTTATAATGCTCTTCCGAAAAAATATACTCCAGGTTGGGATAGCCCAACACAACACCCATTTTAAGTTTGGTAATTTTAGACAGGTACGACACCAGTTTATAGTACTCATGAAAATTAGAAATAAGCACCGTTTGGCCTAACGAACAAAGGATATCCACCCGATCCAGAAAATCCTTTTCGTCTATTTCGGCATTAATATCGGCGTCCCGTTCTTTTAACGATTGCAGCGTAAGCTCGGTAACCACAACTACATTATTGCTATCTACATCCGGCTCGCCCATAAACTGCTCAACACCTGTATTTATCATATCCAGATGCACATTGATCAGCGGGCGGAAACGGCCGCGTACAACCACGATATGTTTTTTGTACAAAACTTCAGACGGCTGCAGGTTCTTACCATCAGGCCCAAACACCGCCGCATCAGAAAACCCGAATTTCACCAGATGCAAACTCATCAAACGGTTATCTACTTTATTAAATCCCGGCCCTTCAAAACGGATCATATCAATCTGGATACGGTCTGTGTTCAGGTCGTCCATCAATGATTGCAAAAAAACAGTAGGGTATTCGTGGTAATAAAAGCAGGCATATATCAGGTTTACCCCCAAAACGCCTACAGCTTGCTGTTGCAGGTTGTTATCGTTATCAAGCAACTTAACGTGCAACACAACATCATGATATTCGCCGTTGGGTTCCATCTGGAAACGGAGGCCCATCCAGCCATGGCCTTCATTGGTTTTATGATAGTTAAGCGCAGAAAATGTTGCCGAAAAAGCAAAAAAGGTAGAAGTATTTCCGCGCGACTCAGCCAGACGCTCCATGATCAGGCTGTACTCATGGTTCAGCATCGACATGAGCCTGTTCTCGCTTACGTACCTGCGTACCTGCTGCGCACCGTATATGGCATCAGAGAAAACCATATCATAAGCCGACATGGTTTTGGCTATAGTACCCGCCGCGGCACCCGCTTTAAAAAAGTTAGCAGCAACGTCCTGTCCGGCACCAATCTCGGCAAATGAACCGTAGATGGTAGGGTCGAGATTAATAGCAAGGGCTTTTTGTTTGGTGCCGATATTTTTATTGTGGATGATGCTCATGAGGATGGCGATATTTAGGATAGCTTGTATAAAATACAAATACCCGGTACACAAGTTTTAATGAACTAAGCGCCCAAATATACTAAATAACCGAGTTTAGAAATTTAAGGCGTACGTAACTTTTTAAACTTTTGTGCGAAATAAATGGCCGAGAATATTGTAAGGAACAACCCAATTGCCGATAAACCCATTACACTGTTCGAAAAAAAACTCACCCAGTTCAGCTTCACTTTAAATACCTCTTTGGCAAACAATACGCCTACGCTGCCAACATACCCAAATGAATCGGCAAGGTATATCAGGAAGCCCACATTACCTGCATATCTGAACGTAGCGATAAGCCTTTCAAAAAACACGGCATTGAAGGGGATATACACCATATACAGGCCAAGGCCTACAAGCGTCATCCACCAAACGGGTAGTAAATTGCCGCTAATAAACATCCATGTTGATAGCCCCGCCAGTAAAAACCCGATACCGATAAATACATGCGCGGTTATCAATGCCTTATAGCTGTTCCGTATCATTACCATGCTGCCAATAAGCACCAGGATGACAAGCGTAATAGGGGTTTCGGTTTTTGAGAAAATAGCCGGCTGATTAAAAAAGCCCATTTCTTTCCACATTTCGGCACTAAAATTATCGCGGATATCCCTAAAGATGGTAGCGAAAGTATAAATAAGGATACATGCGGCAAGCCCGGGTAAAAACGAGCGGACAAATGTGTTGCGTTGTGCTTTGCTCATGGGGGTACGTTCCATCCGGTCGGCAATGTCTGTGGCATCTGGTGGGGGTATCTTCTCCATCAGGTAAATAAACAGCAGGAGCGGGCCGGCAAACAAAAGTCCGGTACAAAATGGTGCCCAAAATTCGGTAACACCAAAATTCAGCATCAACCAGCCTGCAGCCGATTTTACAAATCCCGAAGCAAAAATAAAGCTTACAGCCAGCGTAGCACCAATAAAATCGGTACCGCGGCGGCCCTCTATGTAAGAAAATACAACGCCCCAAAGCATCCCCAGCGGGAAACCATTGATAAACAAAAACACAATATTGTAAGGCACAGGCACCAACGCAAAACCCAGCCAGCTAAACCAGGCTATGCCCGTAAGTAATATAATAACGCTGCCACGGCGGGTGCGTTTAAGCTCGGCAATGTATTTTACGCCATAAAATTTGGCCAGCATGTAACCCAAAACCTGGCTTATCACCAAAAGCGTTTTATAGCTATAACCGGCAACGGTAATACCATCAAACGTTGCCGCGGTGAATGATTTACGAAACCCGAAGATCATAGTGTAAGCCAAAAAAACCGAAACGGCAGCGTAGATATTTACCTGTAGAGTACTGGCGTTTATTTTAGTAGGTTTTATGGGCATAGGTACCTTTTTCAATGTAATGTAGCAATTTTTGCGGGATGGCAGTCGGCATCCTTTAGTAAAGTGATGAATAAGATAGATGAGATATACGGCCCGCCGTGAAAACGACAGCCCATATCTGTAGCACAATTAAAACTTAAAACTACTTTTAGTAATTTAGGGGCCGAAATGCGTTTCAGGCTGGGGCAGGTTAAATGGTTTAAATTGATCACAACCTGGTTAACTACACTGTATGGCCACATTTATTTCAGGACACGACGTGGCAGAAAGTATTTAAAGAGCCTGGTAGAAATGGTTGATACACTGGTGATTGATGGCAAAATCAATACGGTTATATCAGGAACCATCAAACAGCGTAAAGAGCTACAGCAAGCGTTGGATGAACTGGAGCAGGATAGGGCAATATTATACGGGCTGCACATCAGCAGCGCCTCCATAATGTCGTATGTACGCGACCTGGTAGACGGGCACATCCATTTTGTTGATGGCTCGGAAGGTGGGTATACGCAGGCTGCCAAAGTACTAAAGGAAAAAATACATTTAAACAATTTACCCAATTGATGAAAAATATAGTTTACATAAGTACCGCTGTTAAATTAATGCACGAAAATCAATTATTAGACATTTTACACAATGCACGACAGCATAACGCGGCGCTTAATATTTCGGGCGTTTTATTATATTCAGAAGGGACATTTATACAGGTTTTAGAAGGAAAGGACTCCGTTATTGATGCGCTTTACTCGAGGATACAAGCCGACCAGCGCCATAAAAATGTGATAAAACTAATTGATGAGCCTATTGCCGAAAAAAGCTTTTCGCAATGGCTAATGGGTTTTGCAGTAACAGACAGTACAAAAACAGAAAAATTAGTGGGCTATTTAAAATCAATAAGCGACCTTGATTTAAAAAGTGGCAAGGGCAGCGCCATTGCCGCCATTAAAACCTTTATAGAAAGCAATCAACTTGCTGTAAATTCATAATTCGTGCTAAAACCTGGGGATCTCCGGCCCGTCATATGGTTTTTCCATCGCAATGGCTATCATATTTAAACGATGTCTCGAACGGGTATCGGTTGGGTCGGCCATCATCATTTCAAGGTTTCTATGTACCGCTTCTTTTACAAAATGCTGTGTAGAAGCCCTGTCAAGGCGTAAGGTTTCGGGTAACTTAGCGTGTTCAAAATAGGCAATCAGTTCCTCATCTGTCATGCGGCAAAAGTAACAATATGCGGTGTATGGTGGGTAATTAAATTGACAATATAGCCATCATGATATACTGCACTTGATTATTCTGAAGAGCCTTCTAAAAATTCAGTATTTCTTCGTCGAAAATATCCACTGCCTATTTACTTATAAATGGTTTGTGTGATATTACAGCTTTGGCCATTGTTTGCTGAATTTTGTATAAACGTGTTGCAAATTCAAAACGTTCTTTATAAGATCGTTTTAACCCTACTTTTAAAAGTGCTATTTCTGCTTCGGAAAATGTTTCTTTATTAGCCATTGCATTTCTTTTTCACTTTATAAAGTTACAAAAAAAGCTAATGACAACTGTAAGTCATTAGCTTTTTTGTACTATGATCGATAGTGTTGGTCTATTCCCCCCGTTTCAATCCAAACTTCTCTATTTTACTATACAGGTGACTGCGTTGTATATCAATATCGTCGGCCGTTTTTGATACGTTCCAGTTGTTTTTCTCCAGTTTAAACTTGATGTACTCGCGTTCGGCGTAATCCTTGTATTCCTGGAAATTAGTGAACTGGTCAAAATCTGTTTGTGGCGCTGCAGCCGCACCAGCAGTGGCAACTACCGGTGCCGATGGATTAGCAAAGGCCTTCACATCATTCTCGGTAATAGTTTTATCGCTCAGGATGATCAAACGCTCAACCATATTACGCAGTTCGCGGATGTTACCCGTCCATGGCAGGGCTTTAAGGGCCTCTAACGCTGCATCAGATACCTTTTTAACCGGCATGCCATACTCGTTACAAATTTCTTCCAGGAAGCTCTGCGTAAGCAGGGCGATATCGTCACGGCGCTCGGTAAGTGGTGGTACATGGATCAGGATAACACTCAGGCGGTGGTATAAGTCCATGCGGAAGTTACCCGCTTCGATCTCTTTAAGCAGGTCCTTATTGGTTGCCGCCACCACGCGTACATCCACATCAATCTCTTTTTCGCCGCCAACACGGGTAATTTTACTTTCCTGCAGGGCACGTAATACCTTAGCCTGTGCCGACTGGCTCATGTCGCCGATCTCATCAAGGAAAAGGGTTCCGCCATTGGCGCTTTCAAACTTACCTATACGTTGTTTTATAGCCGAAGTAAACGAGCCTTTTTCATGGCCGAACAATTCGCTTTCAATTAATTCTGATGGGATAGCCGCACAATTCACCTCAATGATGGGCCCGTTTGAGCGGTTAGATTTTTCGTGCAGCCAGCGCGCAACTAATTCTTTACCACTACCATTGGCACCGGTAACCAGTACACGTGCATCTGTAGGGCCAACACGCTCAATGGTTTCTTTAATACGCACAATAGCCTGCGATTCGCCCAAAATAGGGCGCACTTTTGATGCCTTACGCTTTAATACCTTGGTTTCAACAACCAGGCTCCCCCTGTCGAGGGCGTTGCGTACGGTGATGAGCAGGCGGTTAAGATCAGGCGGTTTTGATATAAAATCGAACGCGCCTTTTTTACTGGCTTCAACAGCGGTCTCCACCGTGCCGTGGCCTGATATCATGATGAAAGGAAGATCAGGCTTGATAGAAAGGCCTTCTGTAAGCACTTCCATACCATCCATGCGGTTCATTTTAATATCGCACAGTACCAGGTCGTAATCATTCTTACGGATAAGCTCAAGTCCATCCACACCGTTGTCTACGTCTTCTACGGTATAATCTTCGTATTCCAGTATCTCACGAAGGGTGCTGCGGATAGACCGTTCGTCATCAATTATTAAAATTTTCGCCATGGTTATTTAAACTGAAAACAGGTAGTAATGTTTGCGGCTAATATAGAAAAATGTATAGTATTTAAAACACTTTATTGTTAGCGAATGGCTGATTGAGTGAAATAGGTGTATAGTTATGGTTTTCAGACAACAATTCCCCAAAATCAATGAAGCGGTAATAATCGAAAAGCCCCCATAAAGGGGGCTTTTCTCAGCAGCAAATCTGTAAGCCGGGTTTTGTACTCCCGAATGAGAGCTTCTATCATTAATCTGGCCCTGCCGTTGCCGGCATGATCTATCAACCTACCCATTCTGACATTCCGTTGCCGGACATGGATGCGAGCAGCACCGCTTTCAGAACCTATTTGGTTTTTCAACTCCTGAGGTTTACCGCGATCCCGATCGCCCGGAAAAGCCGTGAGCTCTTACCTCACGTTTTCACCCTTACCCTTGCGGGCGGTATATTCTCTGTGGCACTTGCTGTCGCCCGCTGCGGGCGCCTTCCCGTTAGGAAGCAGGATGCTCTATGTTGCCCGGACTTTCCTCTCACCGACTACGTCGGCACAGCGATAGAACGTTTTGCGGGTGTAAAGGTAAGGATTTAAGTATTATCTCTCGCAAAGACGCAGAGAGGCTATAGTAACATGTTAAAATAGAAGCCGTTATTATTGTATAAAATCTTAAATTCTAAGATTCTTAGTCCCATCGGGACTTGTGCTGGGTAGAAGCATCACAGAAGCGCGAAGCGTTCCTATAGGAACGCCTGATTTGTTTTAAACACATCTGCTACCAACGAAATGTACCTAGCGGTACATCAGCATATGTTTGTGTGCCGATGCTTACGCAGAAAAAAACTACCATTTATTGCGTCTTAGCGTCTTTGTGTAAATAATTTATTTACACTTCGCCAAATCGGCATCAGCTTCCTCAAAGGCAATAGTTCCCATTTTGTTGCCGAATGAGTTGCCAACATAAGTAAGCAGCTTGGCTATTTCTATGGCAGTCAGGTCAACATTGGCTGGCATGGCACCTTCATAAGCTTTGCCGTTTATAGTAATAATGGTTTCTTTGATACCGTACTTAATAAAACAGCCCAGTTTGGCCTTGTTTTTTTTAAGATAGGCAGTATCTGTAAGCGGGGGGATAAGGTTTAGCAAACCTTCGCCTTTGGCACCGTGGCAATTCTGGCATTTACTTTTATAGATTGCAGCACCGCCGGTATAATAGCGCTTAAAATCCTGTTCGGCATCGCTTTGGCAGGAAACCACTACCACACAAAGTAAAAGCCCGATAAAAGCAATTATCCTTAACTTCATTATTGGGCTATCTCGGTATTAACTTCGGCGCGCAGTATTTTTATATCTTCTATCAGCCTGGCAACCTGCTTCTCGTCGGTGCCATCGTAATATCCGCGGATGCGTTTCTGCTTGTCAACCAATACAAACCATCCCTGGTGAACGTAGCCACCGGGGGTGCCATCATCCTGTTTTACAGCAACCAAATAGTTTTTTTGGCCAAGCTCATAAGTTTGCTCCTTATTGCCTTGCAGCAGCCACCAGCTATTCCCGCTTATGCCCAGCTTATCGGCATATTTTTTCATTACCGCAACGCTATCATGTTTAGGGTCAATAGTGTGCGAAATGATCTTAAAGTCGGGTACGTTTTTGAATTCGTTATACACGTTAAGCATGTTACGGTGCATAATGGGGCAAATAGAAGGGCAGGTGGTGAAAAAGAAATCTGCCACATAAATATCGCCCTTCAGGCTGTTTTGGGTTATGGTATCGCCATACTGGTTTACAAACTTAAAATCGGGTATGGTTTGGTACACGGTATCTACAATCTCTTTACCATTCACCGTTTTAGTTACCGCTTCGCGGTTGCCCATAATAGGTAATTTTGGCTTATCGGCATCGTTAAACTTACAGGCGGTAAACGTTAATGCAATAAGGGCTAACCCTATCAATTTCTTCATTTGGTTTTGTTTTGTTTAATGAATTTGCTTGCTGCGGCTACAGTAACATTAAAGTTGCTGTCAATAGCGTCAATCTTTTTTTTCTGATCGGCAAGGTAGGTCATGATCTCCTGATGGCTTTTACCTTTGTTTTCTGCATCAAACTCGTGCATCCAGGTTTCCATATTGGCATCAGCAGCATCCAGCGCTTTGCTATGTTGTGTTGCCTCGGCGGTAATCTCGGGCGTTTTGTTTTGTTTAATAAGGGTGTCCAGCTGCATTTTATTGATCATGATCAGTTGGTCTTTACTCATCACACGGTCATGTACTTTTATAACCTCGTTAAACAGGTCTTTCTCTTGCTTCTTGGTATCGCTACAGCTAAATATAATAAAGCTTAAAAACAGGGCGGCAATAATTTTTTTCATTGTGTTTATGGTAAAAGTTATACTGTTTGGTTTAAGTTTCTGAGGTAAAGTACGTAATCTAACCCGGGCAGGGTTGCCCCATCCATTTTTAAAATTGTACCAATTTGCGCTCTGTGGTGCGTACCATGGTTTATTAAATGGGCAAGTATATCGCTTACGGCACTCTTAAAATCACCAACAGAGTTTTTGTATTCAATAACCACATCAAAATCATCCGGCTGCATCGCTTCCATGTATGCCAGAAGCTGCTGATAGTTGTCATCAATAATGGTGGTAAACGCTTCTGCCGGCCAGTCGGGCCAAAGCGGTGTAAGTGGCGCCGAGATTTTTTTGAGGCGTTTTAACCAGGTTTGCTGTGCAGTTAGCAAATGTGCCATAATCTCTACAGGCTTACCTGTAGCACCGGTTTGTATGATAAGCTCTGCTATTTTTGTATTAGCAAAATGATCGTAATTAAGCAGGCGGATAAAATAGCTTTTCATTGGCTGTAAAAGTAAACATCATTCACTAAATAAATTAATGTGCAAGCTACAATTTGTGTTAACATTATAATAATGATACGCTGATGATAACTACACACTGCCACGTTATATTTGATTAAACATTAAATACAACATCATGAAGATCATCACAAAGTTAGCCGCCATTATAAGCGACCTGCGCGAATGGTTGTTTTTAAAAAGCATGCGCTCATCATTCATGCACTAAGTTTTTTTAAGTAACGCTTTATTTATACAATAATAATGTACATTTTGGGCTTTGCATCAGCTCAAATTAATGGATACAAATAACCCCGATCTGCTTCTCTCTAAACAACTTTTTGGCGATGATTTTGCCTGGGGGGTATCTACTGCCGCCCTGCAGATAGAAGGATCATGCGATGCCGATGGCAAAGGCACATCTATATGGGATACTTTTAGCGCCCGTAAAGGCAAAATCTTAAACGGTGATAAGCCAACTACAGCCTGCGATTTCTATAGCCGTTACACGGACGATATTGACCTTGTAAAAGAGCTTAACATACCAAACTTTCGTTTCTCTATAGCCTGGAGCCGCATTTTGCCTGATGGAACCGGCCGCATTAACCAGGCGGGGATAGACCATTATAATAAACTCATTAATTACTGCCTGCAACAGGGTGTTGAGCCCTGGGTAACCCTTTACCACTGGGACCTGCCGCAGGCGCTTGAAGATAAAGGCGGCTGGACAAACCGCGAAATTGTAAACTGGTTTAGCGAATTTGTAACCATTTGCGCCCAAAGTTTTGGCGACCGGGTAAAAAACTGGATGGTAATGAACGAGCCTGCGGTATTTACCGGTGCCGGCTATTTTTTGGGCATCCATGCGCCGGGCAGGAGCGGGCTGCGTAATTTTTTACCTGCGGTGCACCACGTGGTTTTAAGCATTGTGGCAGGGGCAAGGATCCTGCGAAAAATATGCTCCGATGCGCACATAGGTAACACGTTTTCATGCTCGCATATTGAGCCTTATGCCAATACGCCCAAACACATCAACGCCGCCAAACGTGCCGACGCACTTATAAACCGCCTTTTTATTGAACCCATATTAGGATTAGGATACCCAACAGATGATGTTACAGCCCTTAAAGGCATTTATAAATACCACCAACCGGGCGATGAAGATAACATTAGCTTTGATTTTGATTTCATCGGGATACAAAACTACACACGCGAAATTGTTAAGTATTCGTTCTTTACTCCGTACATCGGCGCAAGCTTAATAAAAGCCGAAAAACGGAATGTAGAACTCACCGATATGAAATGGGAGGTGTACCCCCCGGCTATTTATCATATGATCAAAAAATTTGATGCTTATCCGCAAATAAAAAAGATCATCATTACAGAAAACGGAGCGGCCTTCCCGGATACGCATACCGATGGCATAGTTCATGACCCTAAACGGGTAAAATACCTGCAAACGCATTTACAACAGGTGTTAAAAGCCAAACAGGAGGGCTGTAAAGTAGCAGGATATTTTGTGTGGACGCTTACTGATAACTTTGAATGGGCCGAAGGCTATCATCCGCGCTTTGGGCTTATTTATATTGATTTTGATACCCAGCACCGGGTTATTAAAGCATCAGGACACTGGTATGCTTCCCTGTTGCGGTAAACCGGTAGATAGATTATATACCGAAATGGGCAGACTGATAAAAAAGGTGGTGCCAATATTAGTATCGCTCTCAAACCAAATACGGCCGTGATGTTTTTCCATGATCTGCCGGCAAATGGATAAGCCTAATCCAAACGACTTTTCGCCGGATGTACCGGGCCTTTGGGCGCTGGTAAACATATTAAATACCTGGTCTTTCAGCTTATCTGGTATACCTATACCGTTATCTTTTACGGCTATAATTATTTTTGTATTTACTTCGGCAACTTTTACATGGATAGTGCCGCCAGTGGGGCTAAATTTAATAGCATTACTGATAAGGTTGCTGATAACCCGCCATATTTTTTCGCGGCTGATGTAAAGATCCTGTTGTTTATCTAAAGTATCAAGAATTATCTTCTGGCCCTTTTCGGCTGCCTTAAAACGCAAAAGTTCAACGCTGTTGCTTACCAGCGAATTTATCTCTACCGGTTCGAGGTTTAAATCTACCGATGCCAGGTTTGTAGCTTCCAATATCTCGTTAATCAGTTCAAGCGAGTTAAGCGAGGTTTCCTGAACCAGGTTTATTAATTCCTTTTGTTCGTCGGTGTATTCATCATCGGCCATCATGGCTGTTAATGAAGCTATGCCGCCAATAGGGTTACGCAGATCATGCGCTACGGTGCGCAAAATACGATCTTTCTCCTGGCTGCTGCTGTTCAGTTCTGTAAGTGCTTTTTCTAATATGTGGTTTTGCTCGTTTATTTGCCTGTTTAGGATGTTCACCGTTTGCACATCTTTTTTTGATCGTTTCCAGTTTCTGTAAACCAAAAGGATAATGATGAGCGCCATTGCGGCGAAGAAAATGGTAACATACAGATAAATTACCTGTAGTTTATTGTCGTTACTCAAAGCATCAATTTCATGCTGCTTTTCATAATTGGCCAGTTGCTGGTTCACATCTGTTTCCATTAGCAAACTTGCGCGCTGGGTAAGCGAATCTTTTAAAATGTTATACCGCTGTATGTGTGCAATGGCTTGCTTTAAATCATTTTCCTTTACAAAGTAATTGCCCAGCAGGCGGTTATAATCAGCTTCAACCTCATCATTTTTAGTACTATCAAGCTGTTTACGCAGGGTACCAAGCAAGTTTATCAGCGAATCTTTTTGCTGAAGGTTAAAATAGATCTGGCCAAGTTTTATCTCGGTTAGTTGGGCATCATGGTTATCGTAACCATTTTGCAAATTTATAGCAATGCTTTTTTTGAGCAGCTGAATTGCCTGGGCATATTGCTTTTTAGCGATATAAATATCCGCCTTATTACCATAAACAACTCCGCGGGCCGATTCGAGATGTTGTTTTCTGTCGGGATATAAATAAGCTTTCTCATTGATCAGCGATAAGGCCTTATCAAAATACATAATAGCGCTATCAGGCTGGTTAAGATGGCGATAGCTTAGACCAACGTTATCCCAAAGTTCCTGCCGGCGATAAAAGAAAACAAAACCATCACCCGATTTTTCAAAGAATTTATACGTATCCTTAAAATAATTTAATGCAAGCCGGTAATGCCCTTGTTTATACATGATCATGGCCATGCGATAGGTATAATCGCCAAGTGCCTCTTTATTGAGGTAATTTTTGCCAATAAGATACCCCTGGTAATATGATTGATATGCCTCAGAGAATCGTTTCAGGGAAAAAAGCGCATCGCCCCGGGCAAAGCTGGCATCGGCTATATTATAAAAGTATTGCTTTGTTTTAGCGCTTTTTGAGTTTACAGCAAACATACTGTCTGTATATGCCAAAGCCCTGTCAAATTGCCCTACTGTTTTTTGATAATAAACAAAATGATATCCGTAAAAACGGAAACGATCATTGATAGTAGGGTTGGCTATTTTGTTAAATGCGGTATCAAGTGCAAGCAACCCTTCTTTTACTTTTTCTTTAGACCATGAAAGTTCAATTTGATTACGGGCCTTTTCAAATTCCTCAGAATAACCTTCTTTATCATTATTCTTTTTTCCGCAGGCCGAAAAAATGATCAGAAAAGTATAAAGCCAAACATGCCCTGGAATATATTTGGCAAACTGGTCTTTAAAATTAATCAACGTAGTAGGGAATTATCGTTACACAAATATAATATTAAGCGGCAATTTCTACTACTTTAAGCTATAAATTATATGCAGCTATTTAAAAGCATTCTCGCCCGTAACGTCCATCCCTGTAATCAGTAAATGGATGTCATGTGTACCTTCATACGTAATTACCGACTCAAGGTTCATCATATGTCGCATTATTGGGTATTCGCCGGTAATTCCCATACCGCCAAGCATCTGGCGCGCTTCACGTGCTATGTTTATGGCAATTTCAACACTGTTACGTTTAGCCATCGATATCTGTGCGGCGGTAGCACGGCCTTCGTTCTTTAAAGTAGCCAGTCGCCAAACCAACAGCTGACCCTTGGTTATCTCGGTGATCATTTCGGCCAGTTTTTTCTGCTGCAGTTGGAAACCGCCTATAGGCCTGCCAAATTGTACGCGCTCTTTTGAATAGCGCAGGGCAGTATCATAACAATCCATAGCAGCACCTAATGCGCCCCAGGCTATGCCGTAACGTGCCTGGTTTAAACAACCCAGCGGGCCTTTTAAGCCCGATACATTTGGCAACAGGTTCTCTTTTGGCACTTTAACATTATCAAACACCAGTTCGCCGGTGGCCGATGCACGCAACGACCATTTATTATGCGTTTCGGGCGTAGTAAAGCCTTCCATACCGCGTTCAACAATCAAGCCGCGGATCTTTCCCTCTTCATCCTTGGCCCAAACAATGGCTATATCAGCAAAAGGAGAGTTAGAGATCCACATTTTGGCCCCGTTTAAAATATAATGATCGCCGGCATCTTTTATGTTGGTAACCATACCACCGGGATTAGAGCCGTGGTCGGGCTCGGTTAAACCGAAGCAGCCCATCAACTCGCCGCTGGCCAGTTTGGGCAGGTATTTATGTTTTTGTTCTTCGCTGCCATAAGCGTTGATAGGAAACATCACTAATGAACCCTGTACCGATGCGGTTGAGCGGATACCCGAATCGCCACGCTCAATTTCTTGCATAATGATACCATAAGCCATATAATCCAGCCCTGCGCCGCCATACTCAACCGGGATAGTTGGGCCAAAAGCGCCTATCTCTGCCAAACCCATTAACAGGTGTTTCGGGAACTCGGCCTTTTGGGCGTAATCCTCAATAACAGGGCTTACCTCTTTCTTCACCCAATCGCGCACGCTGGCACGTATCAGCTTGTGTTCTTCGCTTAAAAGTTCGTCTAAAAGGTAGTAATCCGGTGCTTCGTACAGGTCGGTCTTAGCCATGGTTCTGATAGTTGGTTGGCCAAATATAGGGCATTTACGGGTTAGTTAAACAAGCTCAAATCGTTGTTTTTAATAAGCAGAGGCTGTTTTATGGCAAAAAGTAGGTTTAAACGGTTTAAACATATTTTTTGGTGTGAAAGTTTTTTTGAGAAAAATTTTCCAAACATCCTTATTAGGTTAACTCACCCCGCGGCACTACGTGCGCGACCCTCTCTTCGCTGCGCGGAAAGAGGGTAAAAAAATATCTTAACCCTCTTTGCGAAGCAGAGAGCGTCGGCTAGCGCAGCGTAGTCGGGGTGAGTAAAATAGCCCGTATGCAAATTTTAAACCTTCAAATATTCCATTACTTTTGAAACATGATAAATGTAGCTTTAGAAGGCGCTGAGTTTTATGCCTACCATGGTTTTTACCCCGAAGAACAAGTGATAGGCACACACTTTTTGGTTGATGTACAGGTTGGCTTTTATGCCGATATAGATGTGGAAAAAGATAACCTGAGCAATACCGTAAACTACGAGGTGCTGTATGCCATTATAGAAGAGGAAATGAAGCACACCCGTAAAGTGATAGAAAGCGTTGCCCAGGCTATACTTAACCGCATTACAACTGAGTTTATATTTATAGAGATAGCCGTAGTAACTATAAAAAAGCAAAGGCCGCCATTCCGCGGGCCACTAAAACAATCGGTTATTACGCTTAGTTACCATAAATAACATTCACTGCCATGACTACCTATACTAAAATAACGCCCGATATACTTAACCAATTAATTGCCATTGTTGGCGCGGATAACATATTAACTGACCATACCGCGATAGAAAATTACAGTCACGATGAAACCGAGGACCTGGTTTATTATCCGGAAGTTGTGGCAAAACCGCGAACGGTTGAGCAAATATCGGCTTTGATGAAGTTTTGTAACGAGCAGCTGATCCCGGTTACCCCACGTGGCGCAGGTACTGGGCTGGCTGGCGGCGCCCTGGCTGTAAACGGCGGTTTAATGATATCTATGGAGCTTTTTAATAAGATACTGGGTATTGACGAGCAAAACCTGCAGGCCACTGTTGAACCGGGTGTTATTACTGAAACTTTCATGAACGCGGTTGCCGAAAAAGGCCTGCTTTACCCGGTAGACCCGGCAAGCAAGGGCAGCTGTTTTATTGGCGGCAATGTGGCCAATTGCAGCGGCGGCCCACGGGTGGTTAAATACGGTACCATCCGCGAGTATGTATTGAACCTGCAAGTTGTTTTACCATCCGGTGATGTGATCTGGACCGGCGCCAACACGCTAAAATATGCATCGGGTTATAACTTAACCCAATTGCTGATAGGAAGTGAGGGTACGCTGGGCATCGTTACCAAAATAGTAACCAAACTTATCCCCAAACCAACGCTGGATGCGCTGATGCTGGCATCATTTGCCACAAACGAGGATGCCTGCGCTGCTGTTTCGGCCATATTCAGGGCAGGGGTAGTGCCATCTGCAGTGGAGTTTATGGAGCGCAAAGGCATTGAATGGGTGATAGAGCATGATGGCATCAATTTCGACCTGAAAGATGGGATAGGGGCTTTCCTGCTGATAGAGGCCGACGGCACCAACCAGGATGTAATATTTGCCGATTGCGAAAAAATAAACGAAGTTTTAGAACAACACAATTGCCGCGAAGTGCTTTTTGCAGATACATCCGCCCAAAAGGAGGAGCTTTGGCGCATCAGGCGTACCATGGCGGTGTCAGTAAAATCAAACTCGGTTTATAAAGAAGAAGATACTGTTGTACCACGTGCGGCATTACCTCAACTGATAAAAGGCATTAAAGAGATTGGTGCTAAATATGGTTTTGAATCTGTTTGTTACGGCCATGCCGGCGATGGAAACCTGCACGTAAACATCGTTAAAGCAGGCATGAGCGATGCCGACTGGAACAGCAAACTAAAAGATGGCATCACCGAAGTTTTTGAATTAACGGTTGCTTTAGGCGGTACATTATCCGGCGAGCATGGCATCGGCCTGGTTCAAAAGAGTTTTATGTCGCTTAAATATACGCCGGTACATTTTGCCATCTGGAAAGGCATTAAGGCAATTTTTGACCCGAACGGAATACTTAACCCCGGAAAGATTTTTTAAGTTTTTGGGTAAATTGCCCTGTTTTAATGAGTGAAGGAGTGGTTTGTATGAGTGAATTTGATAGTAAAATAAATTATAGTGCTTATCTTGCTGTTAAAATTTACGCTAAAAAACACTTTTGAGACATGAGTTCAACCAAAAAACTTTCCACAATTGCACGGGCTAAATCACCCGTTAGCTCGGCCGCTCAGTTACGCAAAACTAAATCGCCGCTTGCCGTAAATTTCTCTGTAAAAGAGGGTGCAAACCTCAATAACAGCGAAATATCTATCAAAGTAAATGGCCGGGAGATTATTGCGCAATTCTATGTAGGTGGCGAATTAGTGAGTACGCAGGCAGTACCGGTGAAAAAGATTCCTAACCCGCCGCCAATGCCTCATGATGAGCTTTTCCAGATATTGCAAAATCTGAGATTATATTTTAACATACAGCGATAGCGATGAAGCCTCCACGGTTGCTTCTAGCTACAGCGCTGTTGCTTTTATATTTTACATGTTTTGCGCAATCCAGTTTTAAGGCGCTTACAAAAGCGGCGGCTGATAGTGCGCAAGTGCAAAAGTACGATGCTGCTATAAAACTTTTGCTTAAAGCCAAAACCCTGAAGGGTATAGACACCGCCTATGCAGATTGGGTAAACACTTACCTGGGCAGTAATTACGAGGCGCTGAATAAGATCGATTCTGCTATTTACTATTATGGCGAGGCCGTAAAATACAGTGAAAGCAAAAAAGATAACGCCACGCTTGCTTTTTTGTACAACCACTTGGGGAGTATTGAATTGGTATTTACGCAGCGATATTTAAAAGCTATCGATTATCTGAACAGGCAGTTAGTTTATACCCGGCTGATGAAAGACAGCACCAGTTTGTTCGATTGTTTAAATAACCTGGGTATTGCTTATAAAGGCTTAAATAAGTATGATGTGTCCCTTTCCTACTTTAATAAAGTAAGTGCGAATAACTCTAAACATAATTCATCAAAAAATATTGCTTTGTTATTAACTGGTGATATTTATTCTTTGATGAAGAAATATCCCACTGCTTTAAATTATTACGATAAAGCCATATCAGGATTAACCATATCAAACGATAGTACCGACCTGTTTACCGCCTATGCTAACAAGGGCGACTGCCTGATGCAGCAAGATAAGCTTTATGAGAGCATCGTTTGCTTTAAAAAAGCACAACAGTTTATAACACCATATATTGCTAATGCCAACAAGGTTGCCTTGTACCATAATTTCGCTTATGCCTACGGCCGGCAAAGGGCTTTTGATAAAGCCTTTTATTTTCAAAACCTGGAGGAAGTAACTAAAGACAGTATTAATATAGATGGCATCAATAAAGCCGTTGCCGAAATGAGCGCTAAATACGAGCTGCGGCAAAAGCAGGATAGTTTGGTTATTAATAAGCAAAAATTAGTGCTCGCCGATGCCAAAACCAAAGAGAACGAACGGAACCTGATCATTTTACTGGTGGTATTGATTGCTATTACCGTCTTCTTCATCAGTATTTACCGTATCAGGCAATTGCGGTTCAAAAACTCCCTGCAACAGCAGGAAGCTGCCCAGAATGAGTTAAAACTGCTCCATCAATACCAACTATCCGAAAGCGAATTAAAGGCTATCCGTTCGCAAATGAACCCGCATTTTATGTTTAATGTGCTAAATTCTATTGAATCGTATATTATGGATAGCGACCGGAAAACAGCCTCCCGGCTGATCCAAAAGTTCGCTTCCTTAACACGGCTGATCCTCGAAAACTCTACCAAAAGCCTGGTAACTGCCGATAAGGAATGGAAGGCCTTGATGCTTTATACCGAACTGGAGGCCACCCGTTACAACCACGTATTTACCTATAACTTTATTGCTGATGAGAATTTGGAATTAAAAACACTGGTTTTGCCGCCAATGCTCATTCAACCATTGATAGAGAATGCCATTTTGCACGGTTTAATTGCCGAAAGCAGGAGTGATGCGCATTTGGAGGTGAGATTAACTAAAACAGAGACAGGTATATGTATAACCGTATCAGATAATGGTTTGGGAATGGAAAAGAGCGCTAAAATGCCCAAAAAACTTGCCGGGGTTAAAGAAAAATCTATCGGCATTACATCTATCAAAGAGCGGATAGAAATGATAAACATTCAGACTAAAACCACTGTGGCAAAGTTTAGTATTACTGCGGGTGAGAATGGGGCGGGAACAGTTGCTACAGTTTGTTTACCGTTGTTAAATGAGGTGCAATAAAAACCACGGCTTTATTGCTGTACCTGCCGAGAAGGGCATTTGCATATCTGCACATTTAAAATCCGCACATCCGCAGCATTAATTCGTATTCAAAATCAGTCTTGGCTCATCGTAATCTATCATATTCTTACGGCCTTCTTTATCTATAGATGTAGATTTATTGGTGGCATAATCATAACTGATGCACACCGTTTTGCAAGTGGTGCAAATCTCTTCGCCTTTATCAGTTACCTTGGCTAATACGTGCATTATATCAAAACTGCTATTACCTATACGTGTAACACGCACATAACAAACCAGCGTATCATCAATAGTAACCGGTTTTAAGTAATGGATCTCTGAGCGGCCAATCACTATCCCAATTTCCTTTAAATTCCATTTGGCAACATCGCGCCAGTAATTGAAACGGGCTACTTCAAAATAGGTTAGGTACACCGCGTTATTTACATGGCCGCGCGCATCGATATCCGAAAACCGGATAGCAACATCTGTTTTATACTTGTAATCGGTTAGTTTTTCAGCCATATTAAGACAGTTTGTCGGTTAAGATTGAATAGTTCAGTCATTTTGTCTTGCAAAAATGGTTTTTTACCTGTTGGTACAACAGTTGAACTCATCTCTGCAAATTAACAAAACAAAATTTAAAGGAGATATAAAACCATGACATTAGTTAAATTTAACAACGGACTAAAAAATAACGCACATCCTTTCTTTAACGATGTTTTCGATTCTTTATTGAACGACTCATACATCGGCGACAAATTAGTTGCACGTGTGCCAGCTGTAAACATTGCTGAGACCGATAACGAGTTTCACATTGAGTTAGCAGTACCGGGCTTAAAGAAAGAAGATTTCAAGATCAACCTGGATAAAAATATCTTGACCGTATCTGCCGAAAAGAAATCTGAGAATGCAGAAGAAACAAAAAAATTCAGCAAACGCGAATACAGCTACAACTCTTTCGTAAGGTCATTCACCTTACCCGATTCTGTAGACCACTCAAAAATTGAAGCCGATTACACCGACGGTATCTTAAAATTAACCGTTGCAAAAAGAGAAGAAGCTAAGTTTCAATCAAGAGAAATAGCTATAAAATAATTCGAAGAGTGTTTTCATAAGTTGGTTTAGTTAAGGGCCGCTCCTGCAAGGGAGGCGGCCTTTTTTGTATTGAATGAGCAAAGCAGTTGGCGCACATGCACGTTCATCTCAATTTACCAATACAGCTAATTATTAAATAATAATATATTCTTAAAAGTTGTATGCATTATATTATAATTCTATAATCAAATTATTATTAGCTTACATCCCCTAAACCTTTTGCCATGGCAACAATATGTAGTTTCACTTTAACGCTAATGCCATCTGCATATAAAACCTGTTAAACCATAGGGTTGTGTATATTTTTAACATTTAAAGTGTTAAATAATGTAAAAGGTTTTTGTTGTAATTTGCCCTCAAAAGCCTTTTAACGGCTGCAATAGTGCTTACAATCAATAATATATAAATTTAATGGGGTATACGCTTTAAGCAACGGGATTTACCTATTTGTTAAAATATGTAAACCGGATTTTTTTGTTTGAAATACAGTTTAGCTTAGGCTCAAAATGTATCTCAAAATGAAGAAAAACGCACTTTTCCTATTCATCATCCCTGTGGTTATCTTGTCTCAAAGCTGCAAAAAAAGCAGTTCTGCCGATACAACCCCAACACCGGTTTTCCAGGCTTACATCGGCTCACCGGTTTGGACACCCGATACCGTATCGGCAAGTATAACCTACAACGCTACAGCCAAAACAAAGGTGTTTACCTGCGGCGGTGTTAAGGATCAAAAAAAGATAGATATAACGCTAACCGACCCAACACCTGAAGATAACAGCGGCATTACATTGGGCACCTATAATGTTACGGCAAACTCTAATGTGTTATTTACTTATTCCATTCAAAAAAAGAACACGAACGGCGAATATGTTTTTGAATCATTCGGAACCGTACAGCCGGGTTCGGGTACGTTAACCATTTCGGCTGTAGACACTGATGCAAAAACCATTACAGGCACCTTTAGTTTTACATCATCAAAAACAAATTACGATGAAAATGGCGGGATAATTTCGGTTAATCTGGCATCAGTAACAGCAGGCACCATCACCAAAATGCCTTATACCTTTAAGCGCGAGTAAAGCACTATTAAAAATGTGTAAATAGCCAGTGCAGGGTAAGGTAACTAACGTAAAGTATTGCACTCATCACTACAAATAATACGATAAGTAAAATGGCTATAAGGCCATTACCGCTGCCTGCATGTTTACCTTCATTATAATGTTCTTTGAGCAGTTTGATATTGCGGGTGTTGGCTTTGATATAAAAATCAGAGATCTGACCCAATAAGGGTATAGCGCCTACTGCAGCATCTATGCTAATGTTAACAGCCATAAGTATTAGCACTTTGCGGCTTACGCCATTTTTGGCCATTACATAAAGCAAGGCTGCCGACACTACAAAGCCCGATATATCGCCGGCAAAAGGAATAAGGTTAAGGACAGGATCGAGGCCGAACCTGAAACTGGTACCCGGTATACGGAATTTATCATCCATGATGGATGCTACCCGTTCTACCCATTTCAACTGGCCGCTTAATACAACTTGCTTTGACTTATCCATGCTTCTGGTAAAGCAATAAACAAGCCGAATATTTGTTTTTAAAAATCTGGCTTAAAATACTAACCGGCCATTTTAGCCACCTGGCTGGGCAAAAAGCCAAACTTCTTTTTAAATGCAGCGGTAAAATGGTGCGGGTTTTTATAGCCTATAATTTCGGCAACTTCGCTAACGGCTTTACTATCCTGTAAAAGGCGGTAAGCATTATCCATACGCAGTTCATACAGATAACCAAAAACCGTATGGCCAAACAGGGCTTTAAAACCCTTTTTTAACTTAAAATCATTGAGGCCGGTTT
Source organism: Mucilaginibacter sp. (assembly GCF_041663085.1). Classification (GTDB taxonomy): domain Bacteria; phylum Bacteroidota; class Bacteroidia; order Sphingobacteriales; family Sphingobacteriaceae; genus Mucilaginibacter. The sequence goes on along the minus strand of NZ_JBAZRC010000003.1, from coordinate 109,870 downwards.
TGCGGGCAAGTTCAATTAATGAGCACGGCGTCTGCAGGTTTTGGGCGATGATCTGCTTTGCTTCCTGCAGCCGTGCCACATCATCCTTGCTAAAGCCCTTTGTCGCCGCCTTAGTATCTGCCTGGTGCATTTGTATAGAGAGCAATTCCAATACTTTCGATTCGAGGTATATGCGTCGGATAACTCCCGGTTGTGCAGCCTCTGTTATTTCTTGTATAACAGCCTGCAACCGGGTGTGTTTGTAATTACCCGTTGCAATAAGCTTCGCGTTTTCATTTAATGATAATTTGATAGTATCGTTACCCATTAGCTTACTGATAAACTTACGTGTAAGGCATATGGTGAACATCCTGGCCGACCGCGTTAAAACCCATTCTGCATTTAATGCCGGGGTGTAAAAGGTATGCTGGTCACCTTCATTTAACTGGATGGTTTTAATATTTTCCAGTTGTAAGGTTAGTTGGCCGGTTTGCATAAAATTCATGAGCCAGCAAAAGCTATTGCAGCCAATATTTACGGTACATGGCTCTTTTAAAATGGCTTCGCTTTGTATAATACAGGCACCCTCAAACCATAATTCTTTGGCTTTGAATTTCCCCCAGCTTTCGGATAATTCTGTTTTACGCTCTTCAAAATGCACCGATCCTGCAAAATCAATGGGGTAGCTTAAATCCAGTTTCTTTTCTGCGGATGAAGAAGATATAAAGGTAAGGTGCATAAAATCCGTTTGGCGTTGTTTTCAATCCGTTTGGCGTTAACCAAGTCGCTAATCTTACCGCAAATTTGCATCATTATTTTTAATTAGTCTAAATAAATGAAATATATCTTCTTCTGCCTGTTATTCGTCCTGACAATAAATGCCAAAGCACAGCATGCAGATACCCTGTCTACCGATATATCAAAAACCAAAAAACTAAAAGAGGTAGTGGTTACCGCTACGCGTACTAATAAAAGCATGATGCAGGTACCTATGCCGGTAACCACCATCAGCAATAAAGAAATTAAAAATCGCGGCCTGGTACGCTTAAACGAGATACTAAACGAACAAACCGGCCTAAGTGTACTACCTGATGCACACGGGCAGGGGATACAGATACAAGGCTTCAGCCCCGATTATACCATGATCATGCTGGATGGTTTGCCGCTGATAGGCCGCACAACCGGGATCCTCGATCTATCCCGCATCACCACAAATAACATCGAAAAGATAGAGATAGTTAAAGGCCCGGTATCTTCGCTGTACGGCAGCGAGGCCATGGCCGGGGTTATCAATATTATATCGGCAACACCACCGGTAGGTGCATCTGGCAGTGTTTCGGTACGTTACGGCACAAATAAAAACGCCGATGTATCATTAAACGGCGCCTATGCTACAAAGCGATTATCCTTATCGGGTTTTGTAAACAGGTACAGCAGCAGCGGTTATACACTGGTGCCAGAATCTGGCAGCCCAACAGTATCGCCATTTTACGGGTACACGCTAAACGGCAACCTGGGTTATAAATTCAGTGACCGCACCCATATTAAATTCCAGGTGCGCGATTACACCAGTACTGCCGATAATAACTTTTTGGTTGATAATGACCGCATAACCGGTGATGGTACCGAAAAAAACCTGAATGCCTCGGCAGGGTTAACACACCGCTTTACAGATAAGTTTACGGGGGATGTGAGGCTTTATCATGCGGGCTACAGCACCAAATCTCTTTTAATAAACAACACAGATAACTCTGTTTATGACGAAACCTTTTTTGACCAGAACTTTAACCGCGCCGAACTGCAGGGTGATTACAAGATCATCAATACCTTACGCTTTACCGGCGGTGTTGGCGGGCAGGACGAAAGTGTAAAAGCTACCCGTTATAACGATAAAAAAACATTCCAGTCGGGCTATGCTTATGGGCAGGCAGACTGGACACCGTTGAAAAAACTGGATGTTATTTTAGGTTGGCGCTTTGATGCGCACAGCGTTTACCGCTCGCAGTTTAGCCCCAAACTGGCGGCCAGCTACCAGTTTAGCGACAAGTTTGTTGTGCTTGCATCTACAGGAAAGGGCTACAAAGCACCAGATTTCAGGCAGTTATACCTGAATTTTACTAACGCCATTGTGGGTTACAGCGTATTCGGTTATGAAGAAGCAGCTACCGAACTAAAGAAACTGCAAGATCAGGGGCAGATACAAACGGTACTGATAGACCCCGCAACGCTCCAAAGCCTAAATGCCGAAAGCTCTACCGCATATAACTTTGGTTACCGCTATAAGCCTTTTACCGGCCTCATGTGGACCGTTAATGTATTCCGTAACAACATTCGCGACCTGATAGATTCGCAGCCCATCGCCATCAAAACAAACGGGCAGTCGGTATTCTCATATTTCAATATTCACAATGTATACACGCAGGGCGCCGAAACAGATATCAGCTATAACTTTTTAGCCCACTGGACGGTTGCCGGCGGTATGCAATACCTGGAAGCATACGACCAAAGTGTGCTCGATAAGATAAAAGCAGGGCAGGTATTTGGTACCGACCAGGCTACCCGCGAAACCATCAAGGTGAAGAAGAGCCAGTACGGTGGTTTGCTTAACAGATCGAAATATATGGCCAATGCCCGCATTGCTTACCAGGACGAGAAAACCGGCATTATTACATCGGTACGTGCCATTTACCGCGGCCGCTACGGCTTCTCGGATGTGGATGGCAACGGTATTGTAAACCGCGATGACGAGTATGTAAAAGGTTATGTACTGTTCAACGCATCAGTATCAAAACTATTCCTTAACAACCAGTTGCGCTTACAGGTAACGGGTGAAAACATCGGCAACTACAAAAATCCCGGCGCCATCAGCAACCTGGCGGGCACACTGATATACGCGGGTGTTACTTACAATTTTAATAAACAATAAAAATTATATACACACTTAACCCAACAACATGAATAAATTTAAAACCCTTGCATTAGTATTATTTAGCAGCACTGCTTTATTGGTAACATCTTGTTCAAAAGACAACGATAACGCACCTGAGCCTGAAAAACCTGTTACCCTTACGGTAAACACCGTTGCCGATTTAGACGGCACAGGCCGTGATGTTTATTACAGCTTAAGCAAAAACGCCGAAGTAACCGGTACCGATATCACCAGCAATAAATGGGACATAAAATTCACCGCGACAAGCATTTTTGTAAATGGTGGTACATCTGGTACAGGCACAACACAGGCACAGGTAGTAAACAACACCTTTGCCGACCTTGCTACAGCACCAACTGATGGTTATAAAACCGATGCTACAGGCGCAAACGCAATTACTGGCTGGTACACTTACACTGCCGAAACTGCACCACAACATGCTATACTACCGGTACCGGGCAAGATCATCGTCATAAAAACAAGCGATGGCAAATATGCCAAACTTGAAATGAAAAGCTACTACAAAGGCAACCCGGATACCACCACGCCAACATTTGCCGATTTAGCAACCAGGCCGGCTTCAAGGTTTTACACCTTCAGGTTTGCTTACCAGGCAGATGGCAGCACAACATTAAAATAGCCCTAGAAATGAATAATTAAAGATAATAAGTCCTGTGTTTGCCTGCGGTATTTTAGAGCGTTTGCCGCGGGCGAAACAGGCACCAATTAAAACATCACCATTATGTGCGAAACCAGGATACTAACCCAGAAGGGCCAATCGGTAATAAGCCATTGTGCCGATTGCGGAATGATAAATATATGGCACCAAAATTTGATGCTGTGTTTTACGCCCGAACAATTCATGTCTTTCCATCGCTTTACGCAGGAAATGGATTTTGAGGACAGGTGCTTTCCGTTCCCCGATGGATCTGACAGGGTAGTATTGTGTACGCCAAACCGTGATATTAATTTTGTATTCACCGATACCGAATGGGACGACTTTAATGCCTCTATGCTGGAAGCTATGTACCTGATGGAGGTTTATAATACTATTTACCAAAGCAGATAGGCACAGTTGTTGCAAGGATATAACAAAGGCTGCTAAAGCCTATTTATAAACTAAAATACAACTGTTATGAAAACCCAGGATTTTAAAGGCAACACCAGCGCACAAGGTTCATCAACTGCCGACCGCGCTTTTAACGACGCTAAGGAAACACAAAAACAAAAGGGGATAAGCAATGGCGGTGGCCAGCGCTCCGATCAAACATCAAACAGGGACAACACCCGCAAGCACGAAAATCACAAGTAATAATAATTTAGATCAATTACCCAAAACGCCCTTTAGCAAAAGCTAAGGGCGTTTTTATGTAACCAGGCGTCATGATGAGCGATAGCGAAGCATTTAGTAATTTTTCCATAATGCCATTTCGAACGAGGTACGAGGAGAAATCTTGTTCATTATGCAAAGTATGTAATAAGCAGAGTTCGCTACCTGTCATATGAACAAAATTTTTCACTATCGTTTCGAAAGGACAGGCAAATTATTTGAATGTTTAATAGACACACTTCACCAATAGATCCTTCACTATCGCTCAGGATGACAAAAAATTTTTATGTTTGATACCACAATGCCAATACCCCAACTTGTTTTTTTGATCGTCCTGATAGCCGCCAGCTATACCAGTTACAAAACCGGTAAGCTAACCGAGGGCGGGGCAATTACCGGCGGGCTTATTGGCTTATGCATTTACATTGGTACTGGCTATACAGGTATTGCCATGCTGACTGTGTTTTTTGTACTATCTACAGTAGCAACATCCCACAAAAAGCAGGAAAAAAGAAATTCGGGCGAGGGTGCTCATTCCGAAAAACGCGATGCGCGGCAAGTATTGGCCAACGGCGGTTTACCCGCAATATTAGGGATACTGGCAACCGCCATGCCCGATAATACACTACTGGCAACAGTATTTATGGCAGCAGCCTTCGCATCGGCTACCGCAGATACTTTATCATCAGAACTGGGTACGGTTTATGGCAGGCGATTTTATAATATACTTAATTTAAAGCCGGATGAAAAGGGCAGGGATGGCGTCATCAGCCTGGAAGGTACACTTATGGGCATAGCGGGCTCGGCCGCTATTGCGTGCGTTTATTCATTTACGTTCGGCTGGAACGGAACATTCTTCAACATCCTGATAGCCGGCACCATCGGCAACCTGGCCGATTCGGTTTTAGGAGCCACGCCGGAGCGTAAGGGTTATATGAACAATAACGAAGTAAACTTTCTGAATACGTTTACTGCTGTTCTGGCTTCGTGCCTGTTGTTGCTACTTTAATACCACCTGCGCGGTGTTCCTGCTGGTTTGCTTCATTAATATGGTTTTACCGGCTGTTAATTCCATAACTGCTTCATCAGTGTAATGCCTTAACGTAATAAGGGTGAGCTCGTTATTATAGCGCACCTTAAATGTTTGTTTAAGGGCTTGTAATAGTTTCTCAAAGCGGTCGGTGGTGTAATCAATACAGGCGGTAAAGCTCAGGGCTGATGTTTGCATCATATTCATCTTTACGTGGTACCTGGCAAACAAGCCGAAGATCTCGCTCAAATGGCTCTCTGATATAAACGAATAATCGTTAGCGGATATGGATAGCAAAACCTGCTTTTGTTTTATAATGATAACCGGCTTTTCAAACTTGTTGACCGCGTTTTCTTTGATCACTGTACCCGGTGCATCGGGGTGTGTAAACGGTTTAACCAGTAACGGTATATTGGCGTTTTGCAGCGGCTTTATGGTTTTTGGGTGTATAACACTTGCGCCATAGTAAGTCATTTCTATAGCTTCCTGGTAGCTTAGTTCATCAAACTTAATGGTATCGGCAAAAAACTTTGGGTCGGCGTTTAAAATACCGGGCACGTCTTTCCACGTAGTAACAGATTCGGCACCAAGGCAGGCAGCAAAAACAGATGCCGTGTAGTCAGAACCCTCACGGCCAAGGGTAGTGGTAAAGTTCTCTGACGTGCCGCCTAAAAAGCCCTGTGTTACCACAATGCCTTTGTTAAGCATGGCTGGGATATCTTTTTGGATGCTTGCACGGGTTTTGTCCCAATCAACCACGCCTTCACGATAGGTGTTATCGGTATGTATATAGCCGCGAACATCAAGCCACTTGCTGGTGATACCTTTATGGTTAAACCAGGCGTTTACAATGCGGGTAGATACCAGTTCGCCAATGGATACGATCTGGTCGTAAATAAAGTCGTAATCATCATGCGGTTCATCCTCAATAGCCCAGTCTATCTCCACAAAGGTATTGGCTATCTCATCAAAAACAGGGTGGCTTTCGCCGAATAGCTCATGTGCTATCTGGTAATGATAATTTTTTATCTCTTCGAATATCTCATGCAGATCATCTGCACCGTTGAAATAGGCATCGGTCAGTTTTTCGAGCGCGTTGGTGGTTTTGCCCATGGCCGATACCACCACTAAAATTTCATTCCCCGAATAAGTGCTAACCACATTGCCCAGGTTTATAACACCCTGCGCATCCTTAACCGACGCACCGCCGAACTTAAATACCAGCATTTTTATATATGTATTGTGAAGCGACAGACTTTGGCCGCATTAATGTTTTGAGTTGTGAATAGGGGATTATCAATTCTGTTTGCCCCGCGGCATAAGGCTTTATCTCATATTGGTTATAAACAAACCGGATTCCTGCCGGTGTGATAGAATAATTCTCGTTCAGCGCGAATTTATTATCTGTAAAAAAGTAATCGTTCTTCAGCGATGAGGTATCAGTTAGTTTTTCATTCTTACGAAAGATCTTTTCGGCAATTTTGGTTAGTTGAGGTTTATAACCATCCACTAAAATGTCATCAAGCGTCACATTTTTATTGGTTTTGGTATCCCAGTTAATAAAACCTGTAAAACTGCCGCCATGCGCACCACCCTGGTATGAATAGCCGCCATATTCCAAAGCCAGCAAAGCCGAATCCTGGCGTATCACTTTGACGTAGCTCTCAAGCGTATAAAACATTGCCGAACGCGGATCATCCTTTTTGGCATCGGCGTACGATTTTAAAAAATTAGTGGCCAGGCTATTGAGTCCGGTATCCGGCTTTTCGCCCAACATAAATATGTTAAGCAGCTTGTGTTTTATGGTATCGTTTAAAACACCCTGCCCTTTAAAAAGCGGATACTTGATATTTACCACCGTACAGGTACTATCAGGTTTACTGCCACAATCGGCAGCACGCTCATGTATGGCCTGGTAGGTGTAAGTAAGTGTATCCGTAAAAATAGCAGCCGGTACTTGTTTTGCCGGAGTTCCCCACTGGCACGAGCTTAAGCCCAGTACCGCTAAAAACAGTAATGATGTTACCTTCATAGTTATAAGTTAGCTATCTGTTCTTTTGATAAAGATGCGTTTAACCAGCCGGCCTCAATATTGGCCCCGTATTTTTTGTAAAAGTTGATAGCCGGCTCGTTCCAGTCAAGCACCTGCCAAACCATACCGCTAAAACCAAGTTCGCGGGTTTCCTGAAACAACCTGTCGAACAACAGCTTACCAATGCCTTTACCACGGTATTCTTCGGTCACTATCAGGTCTTCCAGATACAACCTGCTGCCTTTCCAGGTAGAATAACGTACGTAGTACAAAGCAAATGCCACTACCTTGCCATCAGCCTCAACTACAAAAGCTTTCCAAACGGGGTTATTGCCAAAGCCTGCATCCTCAAACTCTTCGAGGGTAACGGTCACCTCTTCGGGTGCGCGTTCAAACAAAGCCAGTTCATGTACAAGCTCAAGCAGCCGCGGGCAGTCTTGTTTTTCGGCAATACGGATGTTAAAGTTATTATTTGTCATTGAGTCATTAGGTCATTGAGCCATTAAGCCCAATGTGATTTTATTTTTAACTACTCACCACTCACTTAATCAACCACTCACTAATTATTTTTATAGTGTTTAATTACCCTGCCGCCAAATATGGTACTACCCAGGCGTACCATGTTGCTGCCCTGTTCAATAGCCAGTTTGTAATCTGACGACATCCCCATCGATAGGGTATCGAAAGAATCTTCCTTGCGGAAAAAGCTCAGTTTTATACCATCAAAAAAGGTTTTCAGTTCGTAATATTCTTCTTTTATCTGTTTCTCGCTATCGGTATTGGTGGCTATACCCATCAACCCGCGGATGCGGATATTTTTTAATGCGGCGTATTCTTCGCTTCGCAAAAGCTCAATAGCTTCGTCAAAACCTAAACCAAACTTGGTTTCTTCGTCGGCAATGTAAATTTGTAGCAGGCAATCAATAACACGTTTGCTTTTTTCGGCATGCTTGTTTATCTCCTGCAAAAGCTTTATGCTATCTACAGATTGTATCATGCTGACGAAAGGGGCAATGTATTTAACTTTATTGGTTTGCAGGTGGCCAATCAGGTGCCACTCAATATCTTTAGGTAGCTGCTCGTGCTTTTCAACCAGTTCCTGTACTATGTTTTCACCAAATAAACGCTGCCCGGCATCGTACGCCTCTTGCAGGTCGGCCGCTGGTTTTGTTTTTGAAACAGCCAGCAGGGTAACATTTATTTCGTTAGTTTCTTTTTTTAAGCTTTTAATATTATCCGCTATGCTCATTTATCGTAATTTTGCGTTATATAAACGCCGCTAAATTACAGAATGCAAAAATATATAAGCTTGTTTTTTTCAGTATTGCTTTTTTTAACCGCCTGCCAAAGCGAGGACCGGCCAAAGGGTGTACTGAACGAGAAGGATATGATAAGCCTGCTGCTTGATATACATCTAACCGATGGGTCGGTATACCAGGTACCGCAAGTGCCTGACAGCCTGTACAAATACTCGAGCCAAAAATATGTTGCCCTGTTTAAAAGGCACCACACAACCGACGCGGTTTATAAAACAAGCCTTAAATATTACAGTACACAACCGGAAAAGATACAAGACATATACAGTAAGATTGAGGCTATTATAAAGGCTAAAGTTGATTCATTGAATAAAGTAACCGCTGCCGAGGCTGCTAAAGCCAAGCCCGCGCCGGCAGGCCCAACGCCTGTACCTACACCCAAATCATCAAATCCTAATCCATCATCAAAACCGGTTTTAAAGGAAATTAAATAATGTTATACCCCCAAAACAGTGCTGATAAGCTTGGGTTTACAGAGATAAAAGAACTGATAAAAGCACATTGCCTGAGTATTATGGGCCAGGAAATGGTTGATAAGATCCAGGTAATGAGCAATTACGACCTGATCAACAAGTTTCTGAACCAGGCAAACGAGTTTAAGAACATCCTGCAAAACGATGATGCCCTGCCTATCAATAATTTTTACGATATAAAAACGCTGGCCAATAAGGTCCGCATTGAAGGTTCTTTTTTATCCGAAGAGGAGTTTTTTCGTGTACAGGCATCGCTAACTACGGTTTTCGCGGTTATTGCTTATTTTAACGAGCGCGAAGGGGTATATCCCAATCTCGAAGCCTTGTTTGAGCACCTGCCCATTGAGAAAGCCATCATCAAAAAAATAGACCAGGTTATTGACCCGAAAGGGAAAATAAGGCCAAATGCATCGCGCGAGCTATTGGATATTACCACCGGTATTGCCAAAGCCGAGCAGGAAGCCCGTAAAAAAATAGACCAGATCTTTAAAACTGCCACCGGCAACGGGTGGACGGCCGACGGCTCATTAACCGTGCGTGACGGACGCATTTGTATCCCTTTACTGGCCGAGAACAAGCGCAAGTTAAAAGGTTTTATACATGATGAATCGGCATCGGGCCAAACGGTTTATATGGAGCCGGAGGAGGTGTTTTCGCTGAATAACCGCATCCGCGACCTGGAGTTTGACCGCCGCCGCGAGATCATCAAAATACTAACCGCCTTAACAGACGAGTTGCGCCCTTATGTGCCCATCCTGCTATCGTATCACGGTTTGCTTACCAAGCTCGATTTTGTGCGTGCCAAGGCTTTGTTTGCCATTGATATTGAAGCCGAAATGCCAAAGCTGGTGAACGAGGCAAGGTTAAAACTATACAACGCCCGCCACCCGCTGTTACTGCTTAATTTTAAAAAAGAGCATAAAGCAGTTGTACCGCTTAATGTGGCTATAGATGAAGGCACACGCGTTATTGTGGTTTCGGGGCCGAATGCGGGCGGTAAATCTGTTTGCATGAAAACCGTTGGCCTGCTGCAAATGATGGTACAGGCGGGCTTATTGATACCTGCAAGTGCCGATAGCGTGGCAGGCGTGTTTAAGCAGCTTTTTGTTGATATTGGTGATGACCAGTCGATAGAAAGCGATTTGAGTACCTACAGCGCGCACCTGTCAAAAATGAAGAAGTTTGTAGAGGATGCAAACGGCAAAACGCTGATACTGATAGATGAGTTTGGTACCGGTACCGACCCGCAGTTTGGCGGCCCTATTGCCGAAGCCGTATTGGAAGCTTTGAACCATAAAAAGGTGAGGGGCATGGTTACCACCCACTATTCTAACTTAAAGATCTTCGCCAGCAATACCGAAGGCATAGAGAACGCTTCGATGCTGTTTAACAATACCGAAATGCTGCCCATGTATATGCTGGAAGTAGGCAAACCGGGCAGTTCATACGCCTTTGAGATAGCGCAGAAAATAGGCCTGCCGCAAAATGTACTAAACCTGGCCAAAAACAAAATAAGCAGCGGCCAAAAAAAGGTGGATAGCTTGCTGGTTGACCTGGAACGCGAGAAGAAAGAGATCTTCGATACCAAACAAAAGCTGGATAAACAGCAGCGCCGTGTGGATAGCCTGCTGGCCGAAAACGAAGAACTGAAAAGCTTTTTGGATGAAAACCGCAAAAGCCTGCTGAAAGAAGCAAAACAGGAAGCCAAGAACATCATCCTGAATGCTAACAAACTGGTTGAAAACACCATTGCCGAAATAAAAATCAGTAATGCCGATAAGGAGGTTACCCGCAACCTGCGCGATACCCTGAACGTAGAGTTAAAAAGAAATACGGTTAAAGCCGAAGCCCCAAAAGTTACCGCCAATACCGACGAAGAACTGAAACCCGGCGATTGGGTAAAATTGATTGATGGCGATACCACCGGGCAGATCATAGAATTGATAAAGGATAACGTAGTGATTGCCATGGGCGAACTGCGTACTGTTGTTAAGCGCAAGCGTTTAGAGAAAGTTACCAAAGCCGCAGTGCCGAAAGAGCTGCGCAAATCAATGACCAACCATACCAGCGATATAGCCAGTTTTAGCCCCGAGATTGATGTAAGAGGTATGCGTACCGAGGATGCTTTGTTTGCGATTGAAAAACTGTTTGACCGCGCTTTGATGATGGGTTTTGGCAACCTGAAGATATTGCATGGTAAAGGGGATGGCATTTTAAGAAAGATGATACGCCAATACCTTAAAAAGTACGACCAGGTTGACCGCATGGAAGATGAGCACCCCGACAGGGGCGGTGACGGGATTACTTATGTATATTTTAAATAAGAGTAAGGTATAAAGCGCGTAGGGATTGCGATTCCTTCCCAACGGGAGGGTGCAGAGAGGGGTTTAGCAAAGCGATACAGCGTTGAACCCCTCCCTGGGGGGATTGAAAACACATTAAATATATTAACAACATGAAACGTTTTGCATTTTTTCTGTTCTTAGCACTTGCCACGCTCACCAGCCAGGCGCAAACCATTATCAATTTTGATAACCAGAACATCAAATTTATGGGCCGCATTGCGCTTTCAGACAGCGCGGCGCAGCTCACCTGGACGGCTTCATCCGTATTGATAAACTTTGAAGGCACCGCTGCTAAGGCTACTTTAAAAGATAATACAGGGATGGATCGCGTAACCGTGGTGATTGATGGCAAAGTAACCAATACAGCCATCCAGCCTGCTCAAAACCCAACCGAATATACACTGGTAACCGGTTTGCCAAAAGGCAAACACCGCCTGGAATTATTTAAACGTACCGAGTACGATATGGGCACATTATCGTTTTACAGTTTTAATATAGATGGTAAAATATTGCCGCCGCCAAACTTTGCCCATAAAATAGAGTTTTATGGCAATTCTATCACCTGTGGGTATGCTATTGAAGATATTGAGGGTAAAGACAGGGGCACAGCCGAGTTTGAGAACGGGTACAAAAGCTATGCTAATATTACCGCGCGCCATTTTGATGCATACTATCACTCCATATCAAAAAGCGGGATAGGTTTTTTAATAAGCTGGTTTAATTATACCACTCCCGATATTTACGACCGCGTAAGTGCGCACGACTCGACCGCCAAATGGGATTTTAAAAAGTACACACCCGAGCTGGTGATCGTAAACCTTGGCCAGAATGATGCCTGGCTCACCAAAAATAAAGATTACCCGGAGTTTAAAAGGCTGTTTGGCACCACGCCGCCAACACCGGAGTTTATTATAAAGGCGTATCAGAAATTCATCACCTCAGTTAGGGGTAAATATCCAAAAGCCAAAATTATTTGCGCATTAGGCGCTATGGATGCCACCAAAGAAGGCTCGCCATGGCCGGGCTATATTGAAAAAGCTGTAGCCGGTTTACAGGATAAAAATATCTATACACACTTCTTCGCTTATAAAAACACACCCGGCCACCCCAGCGAAAAAGAACAGCAGGCAATGGCCGATGATCTGATAGCATATATTACGAAGACGTTTAAGTGGTAGATCAGCTTGTCATCTGAGCGATAGCGGAGGATCTATTAGCGAACTGTGCATACCACCCTGTCATTTCGAACGAACAATGAGTGGGGCGTGAAAAGAAGTGAGGAGAAATCTTAATACGCCATACATCCAGCACGTCGCTCGTATAAGATTTCTCCTCGTACCTCGTTCGAAATGATATTGGTTTTATAAGCTATCTACTCCCCAACCTTTTGCTGATCAGGTACTTCATTTGGCCCCGGGATGTTCACATTATCATCACCATCAGCGGTGCCTTCCTGGTAACTTTGCTGCGATTCGTTCCGGTTGTTATCCGTATCGTTATCATCTTTATTATCATCGGCACCCTCTTTCGCAGGCGCGGCGTTTTCCTCATCAGATTGCCCTGTTGGCACTGCCCCGCTGGCTTCTGTGAAGTTCGACTGTCCTAACTGGATAGGATCCTTAAAGTTGTTGTACTCCGGGTGCTCGTCAGACGGTTCCGTACGCTTGAAATACCTGTTATTATTACCCGCGTTTTGCGATGGGTTATTCTTATCATCGCCGGAAGGGGTGTTGCTGTTTTCGCCAAAGCGTTGTCCGCCTGCCGGGTTGCCCTCCATACCGGGCTCATTACCCGTTTTTTCCTCGCTGCCAAACATAAAAGCGGTACGGCGAAGGTCTTTTTCTTCCAAATTGCTGTCGTCATCTACACGTGTAGCGGTGGGTTTTGGGCCCTGGTTGTTATCGTTGTATGCTGTCATGGTGTTTATAGATTGATGTATATAGATAAAGACTTTTATTATTCAATTGTTTGTATTTTTTAATCTTAGGTTAATAAAACTTTGTTCCATTTCTGTTCCATTTTGAATAAACCGGAACAGGTATTTATGTATAACATCCTATAAAACAGATGTTTAACTTTTAACTATTCTATACTTTTTATTGTCATAAAAGGGCGAAAAGAGGCGAAAAAAAGACTGAAAAGGTCGTTTTTTACCGGTTCTGTTTTTTGTCTCATTTTTTTCAAAAATGAGACAAAAATTAACAAACACAAATAACTGTATTTTAGTGATTTAACTTTAAAATATAAAGTAAAGCTTTAAATATAAGCAGAAAAGGTAAAAATTAATATATTGACTATCAATGTGTTACGTATGTTCCATTTGTCCCGTTTTAAAAATGGAACAGAACACAGAACGGTAACAATAATTGATGTGTTTGAGAAGATTAAAAAATATTATGCTTGCATAGTAATTTTACTGGTAAGCTTCGCTCAAAATGCCTAATTTTACCGCAACCAATTATAAAACATGAATAAAGTTGTGAGCGGCGCCGACGAGGCCATACGCGATATAGAAGACGGCATGACCCTCATGCTGGGCGGTTTTGGCATGTGCGGCCTTCCCGAAAAAACTATCCTTGCGCTTGTTAAAAAAGGGGTGAAGGACCTTACCTGTATCTCTAACAATGCCGGTGTGGATGATTTTGGCATTGGCCTGTTATTGCACCAGCACCAGGTTAAAAAGATGATCTCATCGTACGTTGGCGAAAACGCGGAGTTTGAACGCCAGCTGCTTAGCGGCGAACTGGAGGTGGAGCTGATTCCGCAAGGGACATTGGCTACCCGCTGTATGGCAGCAGGCTACGGTATGCCCGCTATTTTTACCCCGGCAGGCATTGGTACCGAAGTTGCCATTGGCAAAGAAGTACGCAATTTTAACGGTAAGGATTACCTGATGGAAATGGCTTTTGATGCCGATTTTGCCATTGTAAAAGCCTGGAAGGGTGATAGGCTGGGTAACCTGGTGTACCGCTCTACCGCCCGTAATTTTAACCCTGTTATGGCTATGGCCGGCAAGGTTACCATTGCCGAAGTAGAAGAACTGGTAGAACCCGGCGAGCTTGATCCGGATAACGTTCATACCCCCGGCATTTATGTGCACCGCATTTTCCAGGGAGAGAATTACGAGAAGCGAATAGAGCAAAGAACGGTTAGGAAGAAGAATATTTAATAATGCCCATCAACCCCACGCGTCATTGCGAAGTACGAAGCAATCTCCCGATAGACTTATCGGCTATGCAATGTTCTGAGAGTGCTTCGTACCTCGCAATGACGGGTTAAATGAAAAAATATGTTAGATAAAGAAGGCATCGCAAAACGAATTGCCAAAGAAGTTAAAGACGGTTACTATGTAAACCTGGGTATTGGTATCCCAACACTGGTAGCCAATTATATACCCGATGATGTAGACGTGATACTGCAATCAGAGAACGGCCTTTTAGGCATGGGCCCTTTCCCGTTTGAAGGGGAGGAGGACCCGGATACCATTAACGCCGGTAAGCAAACCATCACCAAACTGGCCGGCTCGGCGGTATTTGATTCGGCCATGAGCTTCGGGATGATCCGCGCTAAAAAGGTAAACCTCACCATTCTTGGCGCTATGGAAGTATCCGAGAACGGCGACATAGCCAACTGGAAGATCCCCGGTAAAATGGTAAAAGGTATGGGCGGCGCTATGGACCTGGTAGCATCTGCCGAAAACATTATTGTAGCCATGCAGCACGTAAACAAAGCCGGCGAATCAAAGCTGTTGCCCAATTGCACGTTACCGCTAACAGGCATCAAATGTGTTAAAAAAATAGTGACCGAACTGGCCGTGCTTGATGTGTTGCCCGAAGGTGGTTTTAAACTGCTTGAACGTGCGCCAGGTGTTACTGTTGAAGAGATTAAAGCTGCAACTGCCGGTAAGCTGATCATTGAGGGCGAGATCCCGGAAATGGTGATATAATGACAGTGTAGGCAATGCGATTCTTCCCTCGGGAACTACCGTATATCGAAATCTTTTTTAAAACCCCATTGGGGTTTAAGGTCGGTAGAAAAATGCAAACAGATAGTCCGCTCCGTAGGTGCGGAACCTGGTCAATCTCCACAATGTGCTATAAAAATTCGTTATGTGTTGCACCTACGGAGCAATACGATCGGGAAACTATTTTCTACCGACCTGCTGCACCTACGGCGCAGTGCCCAACGGAATACCAAAACATGTAGGTAAACGAGTAGCTCCCGTGGGGAGGGAGTTATGCTTTACAGCGCCTCTATCTTCGCGTAGATCGTTTTTTTATCCGTATCTGTTTTGGCCAGGTGCAGGGCGTTCAAGAAATGTTCTTTGGTTTTCAGCGTGTCGGTGCCTTTATACAATTCGCCAAGCAGCGTGTGGTAAAAGGGGTTATTAGTTAGGTTCAGTTTTTCGGCTTCGATAATAGCTGCTTCATTACCTTTAACTTTTGCCAACGCATAGGTGCGGTTTAATGCCGCAACCGGTGAATATTCAATCGATAGTAAATGGTTATACAAATGCAGGATATTCTCCCATTTTTCAGGCGTATCGGCTTTAATAGTATGCCAGTAAGCTATGCTGGCTTCCAGGTGATATTTTGACAGGTAGCTACCTTGCGCGGCGATACCTAAATGCATAGCGCCTATTGTTATCAGTTGCTGATCCCACAGATTTTCGTCCTGGTAGTCGTATAGCACAACCTCACCATTTTTATCCTTCCTTGCCGCAAAGCGGGATGCCTGGAAACACATCAAGGCAAACAGCGCGTTCACTTCAGGCTTGTTGGTTAAAGGGTAATCAATCAGCATTTTTGTTAGCCGTATGGCTTCATCGCACAAATCCTTACGCAATATTTCATTTTCAGTCTCGGAGTAATAGCCCTCGCTAAACAGTAGATAAAGCGTGGTAAGCACATTTTGCAGGCGAGAATTAAGCTCACTTTCGGCCGGGAACTCCATTTTGATATGCTCAGTCCGCAATTTCTCCTTCGCCCTGAACAGCCTTTTGTTGATGGTTTCCTTATTGCTTAAAAAGGCATGGGCTATTTCATCAATTCCGAAACCGCACAGGATACGCAAGGCAAGGCCTATCTGTGCCTCGGGTGGGATAGAGGGGTGGCATACCGCAAAAAGCATTTGCAGCTGGCTATCACTTATGTTCCTGTCGGTCAGGTCTATTTCCATCACATCTTCGGTAGGGTGTTCGGCTTGTATGGCCGGGCTTATTTTTTTATTAAAAAGCTGATTACGTGCAAGGCTGTTTTTTGCTTTGTTTTTGGCTACGGTGTATAGCCAGGCCTGCGGGTTTTCGGGTATGCCTTTATAGGGCCAGATATCTAAAGCAGCCAAAAAGGTTTCGCTGGTAATATCCTCGGCAATGTTTATATTCTCAAAACCAAATAGTTTACACAGTACAGCCGTAATACGGCCAAATTCCGTTCTGAATAAATGCGGTATTAGTTCCTGCTGCTGCATATTAAAATGGCCCTTCCGTATAGCAGGGCCGTATCGTTGTTTACATAGGGGTGATTTCCCTGATCTCTATTTTACCGTTTAACTCAAACACCAGCGAGTTTTTCGTAAGCGCCACCGCGTCTTCATAAGATCCGGCTCTGATTATCGAATAGCCACCAATAAACTCTTTTATCTCGGTATAGGGGCCATTGGTCACTACATCGCCTGTGCCGCTAACAACTTTGCCTGTAGGTGCTAAACGGTTACCACGGTCAACAAGGCTATCATTTGCTGCTATGCCGCTTACCCAATCTATATAGCGTTTGGTCATGGCTTGCCTTTCTTCGTCCGATAGGGTAGCCAAACGGCTATAATCTGCCCTGAATATTAACAAAAAGTCTTTCATGATATTATTCTTTAGTGTGTGTTATCGTTCTTAGCTATTTTTCTCACTTCAACCGTATTGCCTTCGCCTTGCAGCACGGGGCAGCCCTTAGCAAATTCAGCGGCCTCATCTGCCGATTCGGCCCTTACAATGATAAAACCGCCGATGGTTTCCTTGATATCGCCAAAAGGCCCGTTGGTTACTACTTTGCTATGGCTTACCACCTTAGCATCGTCAAAAGGCAGGCCTGTGCCGCTTACAAATTTGTTCTGGGCTGCAATGCCACCTATCCAGTCCATGGTTTGTTTCATCCATGCCTGCATCTGCTCGGGCGATGCCACTTTGGTACCGTCCTGGTGCCTCATAATTAATGCATACTCGTTCATCATATTAAATTTTAATTTATTGAAGTATTGTTTTATACCCCAATAACAATTGAGTTTTTACGGATTGGACAATAGTTATAAACTTTTATTTGCCTCTTAATTTTACACTCGTATTAAGTACAATATAGGCATATCGCTTTACAACCTTAAAACAATATCCCTATATTTACCGCTATGAACCACCTGATAGCACCTTCTATATTATCTGCCGATTTTGCAAACCTGCAGCGCGATGTTGAAATGATCAATAACAGTGAAGCCGACTGGTTTCATGTGGATATTATGGATGGGATGTTTGTGCCCAATATCTCGTTTGGTTTCCCGGTGGTGAAGGCTACCAAGCAGCACGCCACCAAACCATTGGATGTGCACCTGATGATTGTTGAGCCCGACCGTTACCTGAAAGATTTTGCCGAAGCCGGTGCAGATAGCATTACCGTGCATTATGAAGCCTGTCCGCATTTGCACCGCACCGTACAGGCTATAAAACAATTGGGCTGCAGGGCAGGAGTGGCCATTAACCCGGCTACACCAACAGCCATGTTAAAAGATATTATTGCCGATCTGGATCTAGTGCTGGTCATGTCGGTAAACCCCGGTTTTGGCGGTCAAAAGTTTATTGAGCACACCTACACCAAGGTTGCCGAAGTAAAAGCCATGAGTGCCAACACTAATCCAAACTTGTATATAGAGGTTGACGGGGGCGTGGGCGAACAAAATATTAAAGGCCTAATTGAGGCCGGAGCCAACGTTTTTGTAGCCGGTAATTCGGTATTCTCGGCAGCCGACCAATCCGCGGCTATTTCCCTGCTAAAGCGATCGTGAATTTATCAGTTTGATAATTTACCCCTCCGATAAAGGCTCTGCAATCGTATAATTGCAATTGGAGGACTGTATTGTCCATAAATTCTACATTTTTATAAAAATTAAAAAAATAGTCTATAAAATTTGTCGAATTTATTAACTTCGGCATTTCTTAATACAAAGTTGATAATTAGTTATTAGTCAAATATAGTTCAACCATTATGAAACACAATTTCGGTGCCGGCCCCGGCATATTACCTCACGAAGTTTTAAAACAGGCTGCAGAGGCAGTAGTTGATTTTAACGGAACCGGTCTTTCCCTGCTGGAAATTTCACACCGCTCGCCGGAATTTGAAGCAGTATTGAACGAAGCCGTAAGCCTCGTAAAAGAACTTTTCAGTGTTCCTGAAGGGTACTCTGTTTTGTTTTTGCAAGGTGGTGCAAGCACACAGTTTGCATTAGCGCCTTATAACCTGTTGCCTGAAGGTGGCAAGGCTGCTTACCTGGAAACAGGCGTATGGGCAAACAAAGCCTTAAAAGAAGCAAAATTCTTTGGCGATGTAGAGATTGTTGCTACCTCAAAAGAAAGCAACTTTACTTATATCCCTAAAGATTATACCGTACCTGCTGATGCAGCGTACTTCCACATTACATCAAACAATACCATTTACGGCACACAGCTGCACCAGTTCCCTAAATCACCAATACCGATGGTTTGCGATATGTCGTCAGATATATTCAGCCGCGTGGTTAACGTTGCCGATTTTGGTTTGATCTACGCCGGCGCTCAAAAAAACATGGGCCCTGCGGGTGTTACTTTGGTTATTGTTAAAGATGACCTATTGGGTAAAACCGGCCGCAAAATACCTGCTATGTTCAATTACCAGGTACAGATAGAAGGTGGATCGATGTACAACACGCCTCCTTGCTTTGCTATCTACGTATCTATGCTTACCCTTAAATGGTTAAAAGCAAAAGGTGGCGTATCGGCTATCGAGGTGGAGAACGATGCGAAAGCAAAAGTACTTTACGATGCCATTGACAGCAACCCATTGTTTAAAGCCGTTGCCGCGCCTGAAGACCGCTCACACATGAACGTTTGCTTTGTGGCCGAAAACCCTGAGCACGAAAAACCATTCCTTAAACTTTGCGACGAAAAAGGCATTGTTGGCTTAAAAGGCCACAGGAGTGTAGGCGGTTTCCGCGCGTCGATCTACAATGCGTTGCCAATTGCCAGCGTTAATGTGCTTATTGAAGCCATGAACGAGTTTGCTGAGAAAAATAAATAATTTACTTCGTTGTCATTGGGTCATTGAGTCATTAGTCATTTTTAACATGGCAATGACTCAATGACCAATGACTTAATGACCAAAATAAGATGATCAAAATATTAGCTAATGATGGTATCGACCCAATAGGCAAAAAAATGCTGGAAGATGCCGGATTCTTTGTTGAAACCAATAACATCCCGCAGGATGAACTGCCTGTTCGTTTACAGGAGTTTGATGCTATAACTGTACGCAGCGCTACAAAAGTACGCGCAGCATTAATTGATGCTTGCCCAAACCTGAAGCTTATTGGCCGCGGTGGGGTAGGTGTTGATAATATTGATGTTGATTATGCCAAAAGCAAAGGCATCGGCGTGTATAACACACCGGCATCTTCATCACTATCTGTTGCCGAACTGGTTTTCGCACAGTTGTTTACAGGTGTGCGTTTTTTGCATGACAGTAACCGCAAAATGCCTGTTGAAGGCGGTACCAAATTTAACGACCTGAAAAAGGCTTATGCAAAAGGTGTTGAGCTACGTGGCAA
The DNA here is from genome assembly GCF_041663085.1 of Mucilaginibacter sp. Taxonomy (GTDB): domain Bacteria; phylum Bacteroidota; class Bacteroidia; order Sphingobacteriales; family Sphingobacteriaceae; genus Mucilaginibacter. The sequence continues at coordinate 89,598 of NZ_JBAZRC010000003.1, read as the reverse complement.
AACATTGGGTATTGTAGGCTTTGGCCGTATTGGCCGCGAGGTTGCCAAAATTGCGATAGGCGTGGGTATGGATGTAATTGCTTACGATCTGTTCCAGTTTAACCCTGAAGTGGAGGTTGTTTTGGGTACAGGCGGTACAAAAGTTAACGTAACTGTTAAAGCAGCAACACTTGATGAGATCATCAAAACCGCTGATTTTATAACCCTGCATACACCATTTATTGATAAAGCTTTAATTGGTGCCGAGGAATTGGCGCAGATGAAAAAAGGTGTTCAGCTGATCAATATCTCACGTGGCGGTTTAATTGACGAGCTGGCATTAATAGAAGCCCTTAACAGCGGCCAGGTATCATACGCGGCGTTGGACGTGTTTGATAACGAGCCTACGCCGCGTCAGGAGATCCTGTCTCATCCAAAAATCTCATTAACCCCGCACATCGGCGCCGCCACAAACGAAGCCCAGGAGCGTATAGGTGTTGAACTGGCCAGCTTAATTATCGGTCATTTTAATAAGTAATATTGTTATCCTGAACTTGTTGAAGGATTTAAGAAGCCCTTGCCGAAAAGCAAGGGCTTCTTGTGTTTACCCACCTCGCAATGACGCGCGGAGGTTATGTTATTTATCCATCCCCCCGGTCAGCGGCTCAGTAGCAGGGGAGTTGTTGATTAGGATCAATAACTGGAACATTTCATCCACATTGGCATATTGGTCTTTATCCATTAAAAAGCTTTTCTGGCCCTTAAATGGTGTGCCTTTAGCTGTCAGGTTAAACAGAACGGCTTTACCGCTATTATTAAATGGCGTTAACAGGTCGCCATCGGTAAAGCTGCCGGTAAAATAATCGTACGTATTGGCTACTTGTTTGTATTTGTTGCCGGTTTTAGTGGTATCTCTGCTTCCCTTTGGCATCATAATATATCCCGCATTATAAACCATTAATGCCGAGCAAATGCCTTTAACCGCGCCCGACCGCTTTAACAATGAAGCGAAACGGATATCATTAGGCTGGTCGGTTTGTTTTACGTGGAAGCCACCAAACAGGCCTACAAGCTTTTCATTCTCGAGATGGTAGCGTTGTTTGTAGATGTTGAAGTTCTCCAGCATTACGCTATCGCGGCGCGTATCGGCTGCTTTTTTAAGGGCAACATTCAGCATTTCATAAGTATTTCGCAGTAGGAAATCGGTATCATTAAAATTGTTGCCTAATGCTTTTTTATAGGTATCAATATCAGCTTTATACATCGGGTAGATCCTTACTATTTCGGCAGCTATTTCTTTCCCAACACCTTTTTCACTATCGATCTTATTAAGGGCTAAACCAATAGGTGTATTAGCGTTAGCGCCAGTGAACATCTTGTCCTGTAAGTATTTAATGGCTTTACGATAACCGTGCTCAATATCAACAGGCAGTATAACTATCTTCTTACCTTGGGGCAGGGTTTTGTTTAGGGTATAAAGTTTCTTAAAAAGCTGGTGCACACTTTTATTGTAGTAATAGGTACCGTTATATTTTTCAAAACCTGCTAAGTAAGCCGAATCGTTACCTGTTTTTAAGTAATCGTTTAACAGGATGCCATCCAGATAGCCCAACTCCATAAACAGATATTTTACACCGGCTTTTTGTTGCAGATAGTTCACCAGGTCGTACTGCAAATCGTAAGAGTAGGCTATGCCATGCCCTTCGCCGATCATGAATAGCTGGTTCTTTAAAACTTCGGGGGTAAACACACGCTCCATGTTTTTAAAACTGCCATCCCAGGTAGCGGAGTTTTGGGTGAGGTATGCGGCTTTTTCTTTTTGTGCGAAGGCTGCCGTTGTATTCAACAAAACCGCTAATGCAAGTATATATTTAAGTTTCATCTAAAAATCGACTATTTGCTGCAAAGACGATGATAATTTATAAAATGTTGCAGCGTTTATATTTTATTTTTACAGCACAACAAACTACCTGTAAATATGCGCGTTATACAACCACCCAAGCCCGGCGACTACCCGCCGTACGCTATTATGTATATGAAACTGATACCAACCGACGGGCTGCTGCTTAAATACCTGCAGAATAACTTTTACAGGGTAAAGGAACTGATCTATTCGCTGCCCGAAGAGCGCTTATTGTACCGTTATGCGCCGGGCAAATGGAGCATCAAAGAAACGCTGGTACATATTATTGATGACGAACGCATATTTGCTTACCGCGCCCTGCGTTTTGCCCGTAACGAGCAGCAAAACCTGATAGGGTTCGATCAGGATAGTTACGCCAAATATTCGGGCGCAGACAAACGCGGACTGGACAATATTTTTGAGGAATACGAAGCGGTAAGGCTGGCAACCATAGCCTTGTTTAACGGCCTGCCCGAAGAGGCTTTCGACAGGATGGGGCATGGCACCGGCAGCGCCAATGATGCAACTGTAAGGGCTTTAGGTTACCATATTGCCGGGCATGAAATGCATCATTATAATTTGATAAAAAGTAAGTATTTGACGATATAGATATTGGGCTGTTGTCATCATAGAAACGCGATACTTCGCGTTTTATTAGATTATGCAGGATTTGCATGAGGGAGAGGCGGGTATCGCGTCTCTACAGCATCGCTTATTTCATTATTCTCCCCGCCCGTGTTAGAGCAACACCAACACGGCCAAAATTTATTCCTTATTTTCGTTCTATATCGAGTATCCGTTCTTTTTTATTCATATCCATAAGGTTGGCAACTGTTAATGTGTCTTCTGTCGTGGCGTAGCCCTTATATCTTAAATCGTTAATATCTGTTGCGCGATCAATTTGATAGTTATTGGCAAACAAAAACACACTATCTTTTTTAACCCGACTTACCTTGGCTAGGGTATACGCGTTATCTTTTAATTTTATATGCAAGATATCGTTCTTTTTTAACGAAGGGATCATTTTCGTTACCTTATTTGCCGTTTGCCTCTCAGATATATTAACGGCGATTGCAGTTATGACAATCACACCAATACCAGTGTATGTCCATATCGGTCTGTTAGTTTGCGATTTCATATTATCACAAGTTACCCTAAGCGTTAGGGGCATTTTTTCGAAGGATAAAACCTGGCGACAATGCATGCATTCCGAAGAACCTATTTTGGTTATAGGGAAAATAGGGATCCAAAAAGCATGCGCCCATTGCTGCCAAATGTTCATTTGCATACTGCCTTGCGTTTTACAATTGGGGCAAGGGTCTGCTGTGTACTCAGTTTTAATGATTTTAGATCTTGTACCGTAAACAATCATGATTTGTGAAAGAGTTTATTGTGATGTTTTAGTTGCCCTGAAAATACTTAAAAATTCTGTACCTCAAAATCTACCTTTAATATAAAATTGGCTTTTTTTCACTGTTGTTGGTGACAACACCAACACGGCGAAAAACATTGGGCTGTTGTCATCGTAGAGACGCGACACTATCGTATATTTCATAATTTACTTTCGCTGTATAAATAAAATCCTATTTTTGCGATAAGTTCAAATCGCGTTAGTATGCGATTGGTTACAATTCACATATTTATTAAAATTTAAATCATAGTTGTAGATGATTAGTATTACACTTCCCGATGGTTCCGTTCGTCAGTACGACAAAGGGATCACTTCCATGCAGATAGCGCTGTCTATCTCCGAAGGTTTAGCACGTAACGTATTAGCAGCCGAAGTGAATGGCGAGGTTTGGGATGCCAGCCGCCCCATTGAAGAAGATTCGGCCGTTAAATTATTAACATGGAACGATGCAAAAGGTAAATCAACCTATTGGCATTCATCAGCCCACTTACTGGCCGAAGCTTTAGAAGCTTTGTACCCGGGTACAAAATTTGGTATCGGCCCGGCTATCGAAACAGGCTTTTATTACGATGTTGATTTTGGCGATGAGCCGTTCTCGTCAGACGATTTCAAGAAAATTGAAGACAAGGTTATCGAGTTGGCTAAAACCAAAAGCGAATACATCCGCAAACCGGTTAGCAAAGCCGATGCAATTGCATATTTTACCGAGAAAGGGGATGAGTACAAGCTCGACCTGATCAAAGACCTGCCTGATGGCAGCATTACTTTTTATACACAAGGTAACTTTACCGACCTGTGCCGTGGCCCGCACATCCCAAATACAGGCGCTATAAAAGCTGTAAAGCTAATGAGCGTTGCCGGTGCATACTGGCGTGGTGATGAAAGCCGCAAGCAGCTTACACGTATTTATGGGGTTACTTTCCCTAAAGCAAGTGAGCTTACAGATTACCTGCACCTGATAGAGGAAGCCAAAAAACGCGACCACCGTAAATTAGGTAAGGAGCTGGAACTATTCGCATTCAGCGAAAAAGTGGGTATGGGTTTACCGTTATGGTTGCCTAAAGGCACTGCTTTGCGCGAACGTTTGGTAAACTTTTTGCAAAAAGCGCAGGTTAAAGCCGGTTACGAGCAGGTAATTACACCGCATATTGGTCATAAAAACCTGTATGTAACATCCGGTCACTACGAAAAATATGGCGCGGATGCATTCCAGCCGATAAAAACCCCGCAGGAGGGAGAGGAATTTTTCTTAAAACCGATGAACTGCCCGCACCACTGCGAGATCTATAAAACAAAACCACGCTCTTACAAAGACCTTCCCGTTCGTTTGGCGGAGTTTGGTACCGTTTACCGTTACGAGCAAAGCGGCGAGCTGCACGGTTTAACCCGTGTACGTGGTTTTACTCAGGATGATGCGCACTTATTTTGCCGCCCAGACCAGGTTAAAGAAGAGTTTAAAAAAGTAATTGACCTTGTGTTATATGTATTCGGTGCTTTGGGTTTTGATAATTATACTGCACAGGTATCCTTACGCGACCCGAACAACAAAACCAAATACATTGGTACTGATGAGAACTGGGCGCTTGCCGAATCATCGATCATTGAAGCCGCAGCAGAAAAGAACCTGCCAACCATAGTTGAATACGGCGAAGCGGCTTTTTATGGCCCTAAGCTTGATTTTATGGTGAAGGACGCCTTAGGCCGTAAATGGCAGTTAGGTACTATCCAGGTAGATTATAACTTGCCCGAGCGTTTTGAACTGGAATACACTGGCAGCGATAATCAAAAGCATCGCCCGGTGATGATTCACAGGGCACCGTTTGGTTCACTGGAGCGTTTTGTGGCTGTATTGATAGAGCATTGTGCCGGTAATTTCCCTCTTTGGCTGTCGCCCGAGCAATTTATTATCCTGCCTATATCTGAAAAGTATGAAGAATATGCAAAAAAACTTTCAGATGAGTTAAAAGATTCCGATATTTGCGGGCTGATTGACTTTAGAGACGAGAAAATTGGTCGCAAAATACGCGACGCTGAAGTTAAAAAAATCCCATATATGCTGATTGTGGGCGAAAAAGAGGCAACCGAAGGGTTGGTTTCGGTTCGTAAACATGGCACCGGCGATTTGGGAAGTATGAGCATAGAAGAATTTAAAAAACAAATAATTAAAGAAATAACAGTATAACTTGGCTTTAAACAAACCTTTCAACAGAGGACCCAGGCTTCCATTTAAGAAAAAAGAAGCCGAACATAACATCAATCAATTCATACGTGCACAAGAAGTGCGCCTTGTAGGTGATAACGTTGAGCAAGGCATATTCTCATTAAGGGATGCTTTGGCCATCGCACAGGAACAAGAACTTGACTTGGTTGAGATCTCTCCAAACGCAGTACCTCCCGTTTGTAAAGTAACCGATTATAACAAATTCGTTTACGAACAAAAGAAGAAGCTTAAAGAGATAAAAAGCAATGCCAAGCAAACAGTTATCAAAGAGATCCGTTTCGGGCCGAACACTGATGACCATGACTTTGAATTTAAATTAAAGCATGCGCAGAAGTTTTTGGAAGCCGGCGAAAAAGTAAGGGCTTACGTACACTTTAAAGGCCGTGCAATTGTATACAAAGAACAAGGCGAGATATTATTGCTGCGTTTTGCACAGGCGCTTGAAGAATTAGGTAAGGTAGAGCAATTACCAAAGCTGGAAGGAAAACGTATGTTTTTAACTGTTGCTTCAAAAGCACAAAAAAAATAATAAGGTTATAAGTGCAAATGCGTGTGGTATGCAAATGCAATTAAAATAAAACGTTGAGATAACGTAAATCATCTAAAAACAAATAAATAGAGTTATGCCAAAAATGAAAACCAATTCCAGTGCAAAAAAGCGCTTTAGGCTTACTGGAACCGGTAAAATTGCCAGAAAAAACGCATTCAAAAGCCACATCTTAACCAAGATGTCGACTAAACGCAAGCGTAACCTTAGTCACACCAGCTTGGTATCAAAAGCTGACTTAGGCAACGTAAAACGTATGCTTTGCATAGGCAAGTAATTAAACAAATTTTTTAACCAGGTATTAGAGTACAGAAGCTCCTGAAAAGGACACTCACTACCAAAAACAACACAAAATGCCACGTTCAGTTAACGCAGTCGCGTCGAGAAGACGCCGGAAAAGGATCATGATCCTCGCCAAAGGTTATTGGGGATCAAGAAGCAAGGTTTATACCGTTGCAAAAAACACAGTAGAAAAAGGTTTACAGTATGCATACCGTGACCGTAAAACCAAGAAAAGAGAATTCAGAGCTTTATGGATACAGCGTATCAACGCAGGTGCCCGTCAGCACGGAATTTCTTACTCTCAGTTAATAGGTAAGTTAGCCGCTAAAGAAATTGGTTTAAACCGTAAGGTATTAGCTGATTTAGCGATGAATCACCCGGATGCTTTCAAAGCAATCATTGATGCTGTAAAATAATCATAGCATACTTTAAACAAAAAGGCCCCAAATTTCGGGGCCTTTTTGTTTAAAGTATTTTCCGGGATATTTATGGTGACAGTATTTTGTCAGGTGGTAAATTTGAAGATATCTGATTATTAGCTATTTATACATGTTTACAGGCGTTCACGGCAGTGAACGTGAACACTTTATCGCCATTTTACAATGACGAATTTTCTGAACCTTGTTTTTGCCCGTCATCCAAAGGCTCAATATGCGACTGGAAACGGGGTGTGGTATCAATAAACGTTTCCTCTATTATAATTGCCACGGGCTCTTCAAAAACAGCTGCAGATGGTTCACCGCCATCAATATCCATGTATTGTTTAAAGTTGCGTACATCATTATCAACCATATTTTTAAATACAGGGTTTAATATATGCGCAATGCCGCCGCCAAAGCCACCTGCTGGCGGGCGATAGGAGATCACGATATCTACCAGGGTGCCGTATCCATCCGGGCTGTCCTGGAAACGTACCTTTCCGGCATTATCTATCAATGAATCGGGCAACGAACTCCAGCCGATACTGTAACCGGGCTCATCGCGTACTATTTCAGCATCCCAGCTTACTTTAGCCACACCGGTGGGCAGCTTAAGTACCCAGTGCGAATGTTTCTCGTCAATTATTTCTACATTTTCCAGGTGTTTCATAAACAGGGGCAGGTTATCAAGCTTGCGCCAAAAATCATACACTTCCTGTCGTGGTTTATCTATCAGGTATGATGAACGGATATTTACGTTAACCGGCTCGGTACTGTTACGGCCCATACGGGAGTAAAGTTCGCAATGGCCGGTAATGCCGCGGTTTAAAAGGTAGCCGCCTGCTCCAAGCTTTATAATGCTGGAGAAAGGGCTTTTAAATATCCCTTTAAAGCCCGATAAAGCCAGTTTTACACCGCTGGCTATAGAGATAGTACGTTCTGCGGATGATAAGTTGATAGCCGGTCCCTGATCCTCGGCAGGGCCTCTCCATTTATTTTGTATTGCTAATGTTGTCATATACTGGTAGTTTGTATCTTGTTTAACATCATAACAAACCATGAGTTTGCTTTTATTGAAAATTATTTAACCAACGTTACTTTTTAGCCTTTGCTATTAACAATGGTAATACTACATTTGCAGCGCTTTAGGTTTCTTGCCGGTACGTTTACCAGTACGAATTAAAAGGGAATACAGTGTAAATCTGTAACTGTCCCGCAGCTGTAAGCTCCGTTAACCAACGTCCAATCAACAAGTCACTGTTCGCCAACCGGCGGATGGGAAGGCAGGGCAAAGGGGAGTAAGTCAGAATACCTGCCTCAGCATTATATTATTCACAGCTTTCGGGGATTGAAGCTTGGGTGTGAATGCTCTTTTTATACCGGCGTATTTCCATTCTGTACCATTCCTGTATGCTGTAAGTTTTGCTTACAACATGAAAATTAGAATATCAGGTGTTTTTAAATACTCATGGAGTTTATCCGGATATTTTGCGTTGTTGTTTGTTTTTTTACTGCCCTGTTCCAATGCGCTTGCCCAGCAAGACACCAGCAAAAAGCTAAAAGAGGTTGTTATATCATCATCGAAAGCACCTTTCATACAAACCATTACACCATCGCAACAAATTACTTCTGTCGATTTTTCCCGCTACAGTGCCGCAAACGTTGCCGATGCTATTCGCAATTTTGCAGGCGTTAATATTAAAGATTACGGAGGCATTGGCGGTTTAAAAACGGTATCGGTGCGTGGCCTGGGCGCAAACCATATAGCCGTGTTATATGATGGTGTACAAATTAACGACGCCGAGAACGGGCAGGTTGACCTCGGCAGACTTAACCTAAACAATGTACAGGAGATAGCGCTGTATAACGGGCAGCTGCCGAATATCCTTCAGCCGGCACGTTCGTTTGCATCGGCAAGTATTCTTTCCATAATCACCATAAAGCCCCGGTTGGATCCTGGTAAACCCTTTTTGATAACCGTAGCAGCTAAAACAGGTTCGTTTGGTTTGTTTAACCCCTATGTGCAATGGCAACAACGATTGAGTAATAACTGGTCGTTTATAATAAACAGCTATTTGCAGAAAGCCAATGGCCGCTATGATTATATTAATGACGACGGACTTTTTAAAAGCCGGCAAACTCGGGTTGGCTCGGATATAGATGCCCAACAAGTTGATGGTGCACTATATTGGGCCAAAAACGACAGCAGTAAATTCAATTTACACGCTAACTATTATAATTCTGACCGTGGCCTTCCCGGTGCTGTCATCATCAACAAGCCGCCACCGGAAGGCCAGCACTTATGGAACAAAGACTTGTTTTTGCAGGCCGGGTACGATCATCTGTTTAATTCGGGCATTCATATATTGGTAAATTCCAAATTTTCAAGAAATTACCTGCATTACTTTAACCCGCAGTTTCCCAGTACGGCTGGCTTCCTTGATCAAAACTTTACTCAGCACGAGTATTATCAATCTGCAGCGATATCCTACCATCTTTTATCAAACTGGGAGGTCTCGTATGCGGCAGACCTGTCCGTAAATAACATGAGCGCCAATTTGCCAGGCTTTCGTTACCCAACCCGGGTTACTTTATTAAATGTTTTAGCAAGTACTTTGATATTGGGCAAAACCACCTTGCAGGCAAGCCTGCTAAACACCAACGTTACCGAAAGTGTTGCCACCGGTACCACCATTCCGCATCGCAATATATTTTCGCCAACTGTTATGGCTACTATAAAGCCATTTGATGATGCCGGTTTTCAAATAAGGGGATTTTATAAATACATATTCCGGGTACCCACCTTTAATGAGCTATACTATAATTTTATAACCAATACCAAGCTTAAGCCCGAATTTACCAACCAGTACGATCTGGGCTTTACCTACAGTAAGAACCTCGCCGGCCTGTTCGAGTATATCAGCCTCACTACAGATGCTTATTATAACAACGTGATTAATAAGATTGTATATACCCCCAATTTATATAATGGTTCGGTAGAAAATTTCGGAAAAGTTGATATTAAAGGATTGGATGCCGGCTTAAAAACACAGGCCAGGTTAGGGGCGGGGTATAATGCTGTATTGTCGGTTAACTACTCGTACCAGCAGGCACAAAATGTAACCGACCCAACATCTTCAATATATCTTAATCAATTGCCTTATATCCCCAAAAACACATTTGCCTTTAACATAGGGGTAACCAAAGGCCCTGTCGGGGTTTATTATAACCAGCAGCAATTATCATCAAGGTACTATAATAACAATAACAATGATGAGGATTATCTGCCTAAATACACTGTAAGTGATGCCTCAGTAGTGTACAAAGGGGTATGCAAACACCTGCCGGTAATATTATCAGCAGAGGTTAACAATCTTTTTAATAAAAACTATATGGTGGTACAAAGCTACCCCATGCCGGGCCGCTCATTCCGAATTTCATTCCAAATGACCATATAACAACAATAACATGAAACAAATTAAACTTAAGTACCTGTTTATTTCGCTTGCCTTTGCTAGCGTGCTGGCATCCTGTAGTAAGGAAAAAATACAACCAACACCAGATACCCCGGACGCAGAAAGAGCGGGCGTTTATGTTTTAAACCAGGGAGGAATTGGCCACAACAACAGCACGCTAACTTATTACGACTACACCCTTAAAAAACTCACATCGGATATATTCACCGTTGCCAACACCGAAAAGTTGGGTGATACCGGTAACGATCTGGGAATTTACGGTTCGAAAATGTTTATCGTAGTGAATAACTCCGATCTTTTGGATATCGCAGATGCCAAAACCTCCAAGCTGATCAAAAAAATCAACCTTACTCAACCCCGTAGCGTTGTTTTTTATAAGAGCAATGCATTTGTAACTTCTTACAACGGAACGGTATCGGTGATTGATACTACATCACTTACTATTATAAAAACAATAAACGTTGGCCGCAGCCCCGAGCAAATGGTTGTATCAAATGGTAAATTATATGTAGCAAATTCTGGCGGGTTGGATTATCCTAACTTTGATAAAACGGTGTCGGTGATTGATTTAACCACTTTAGCTGAAGCTAAAAAGATAACTGTAACCGTTAATCCAATTACCATTACTGCTGATACATATGGCAATGTGTATGTACTGTCGGCAGGGAACTATGGTGATGTATCTGCGGGTATCACTATTATTGACAATACAACAGATATAGTAAAATCTCAAAGCGATTTAAGCCTTGGTTATAACATCCCTATTGCTGCTTACGGCGATTATGTTTATTATCCAACTGCCGATAATAAAATTGCTATGTATAATGCTAAAACTCAAAAATTAGAACGCGCTAACTTTATTACAGGCGATGTAACTATTACCGCCCCTTACGCCATTACGGTTGATAGTATGACAGGTGAAGTTTTTATTGCTGATGCAAAAGATTATTCATCTAACGGTACGGTGACTGCCTTTGATAAAAATGGCACAAAAGAATACAGTATTGAAACCGGCGTAAACCCAGGCAGGATAACTTTACTAAAGAAATAGCATTTTATATTACAGTGTATAATCAATAAATTTGCGCTACATTACAAAACATGGCATCACAAAAAACAAACACCCGTACTACTGTATTAATGCTTATGATCATTGTATCTATAGCCATGCGTATAGTTACATTAGAATTTCAATGGCTCAGTAACTTTACGCCAATTGGTGCAGTAGCATTATTTGGAGGTACTTACTTTAACGATAAATGGAAAGCCTACGCTGTTGTGCTAGCTTCCATCTTTTTGAGTAACATCCCTATCAATTATTTCTACTTTCATAAAATAATGCTGTTCTCGGTGGGCGATTTGTGGATGTACGGATGTTTTGCAATGATCATATTTGCCGGAACTTTAATTAAAAAACTTACGGTTTACAATGTGGTATTAGTAGCCATACTACCGGTTTTAATTCACTGGTTAGTAATGGATCTGCCGTGGATAACAGGTTATCCAAATACGCTTGCAGGTTATGGTGCATCTTTGGTAGCTGCCATCCCGTTTGAAAAGAATATGTTGTTTGGCGACCTGCTATTTGGAGCCATCCTTTTTGGAGGTTTCGAACTGGCAAAAAGCAAGTATACTGTATTACAGGGAAAAAGACAGCTGGCTTTATAAGTTGATAATATGATATTGAAAAGCGGTTGGCCATTGGTTAACCGCTTTTTTTGTTTGAGGGGCGAAGTATCGCGTCTTAAATGATGCATTTTTGTTTATTTGTAGAGGTGCGATACTTCGCGCGTGATTGAAACTTATATGAAAAACATAATAGTACTCACCGGCGCGGGAATAAGCGCTGAGAGCGGCTTAAAAACGTTCAGGGACAGCGATGGGCTATGGGAGGGATACAACATTGAAGACGTAGCCACGCCCGAGGCCTGGGAGCGCGACCCGGCCATGGTGCAGGATTTTTACAATCAGCGCCGTAAATCGGTTTTAGAAGCCCAACCCAATGCGGCACATTATGCTTTGGCCAAACTGGAAGAAAGGTACGATGTAACCATCATCACCCAAAATATAGACGACCTGCACGAACGCGCCGGGTCAACAAAGGTTGTGCACCTGCATGGTATTATCACCCGTTCGCAATCAAGTGTAAAAGCAAATTTGACTTACCCCATTGATGGATGGGAAATTAAAATGGGAGATACATGTGAGCTTGGCTCGCAATTACGTGCCCATGTGGTTTGGTTTGGCGAAGCTGTGCCGATGATAGAAACCGCCGCGCAGCTTTGCTCAAAGGCCGATCTGTTTATACTGGTAGGAACGTCGCTTGCCGTATACCCGGCAGCCGGACTCATCAACTACGTGCCCCGCGAGGTAACCAAATACATTATCGACCCAAACATTCCCACCGTTAGCAACAGGCGCATTGTAGAGATGCCTTATAAGGCTACGATAGGGGTACCCATGCTGGTTGATGAGTTATTACTTAATTCAGCTAATTAAAAATGACCTCTTGTATATTTAACTGGAGCGGTGGAAAGGATAGTGCATTGGCGCTTTACTATTGCCTGCAAAATCCAGAGCTGGATATCCGCTACCTTGTTACTACGGTTAATGGTGTTGCCGACCGTATATCTATGCACGGTGTTCGTACAGCGTTATTGATACAGCAGGCCGAGAGTGTAGGTATACCACTTTATCAGATCCGTTTACCAGAGATGCCCGATATGGATACCTACGATAAGGTGATGACCACACACCTAACGCATTTTAAAAATGAAGGGATAACGCATTCCATCTTTGGTGATATCTTTTTGGAAGACCTCAGAACCTACCGCGATAAACGATTAGCAGAAGTAAGTATGACCGGGATCTACCCGCTCTGGAAACGTGATACCGGTGAAATAATAAATGAATTTTTATCGCTCGGATTTGGTACGGTGATAGCCTGCGTTCAACATCATCTGGAAGAAATAGTTGGAAAAGAAATAACCCCGGAGCTTATTAAAAACCTGCCCGAAAATGTAGATGTATGCGGAGAAAATGGGGAGTTCCACACCTTCGCTTTTAAAGGTCCGATCTTTAAAAATGAGATTAAATATAAAACAGGGGAGAAGGTATTTAGAGAATATAAGGCTCCTGTAAATTTGAATGATCCCTGCGCAGAAAGCACCGATAAAGCATTATCTGGTTTCTGGTATTGTGATCTTTTACCTGCCTAATTTAAATCACTTTAAAAGACCATCCCAAAAACATTTTGCAACAGGTTACGGATGTATATAATTGCCCCTATAATAGCTAAAAATACACCCAAATAAAATTTTGTTTGTTAATTTTATTTAATATAACTTATTTAATATCAATTATTTACACGATATACATCAGCAGAATATTCAAAGCCAAGAGCTATGTTTTTTTTAGGAAATACAGATTTATACTTAAAAAGCCGCCAAATAAAATTTGGTTATGAATTAATTAAAAATATAAACATCTACTTTACAGCAATATACAACTATTACCTTCACTAGTAGTTATACCTATAAAAAGCATCCTTATAATCAGTGCCCATTGTTACAAAGCGTTCTGCAACGGTCTTCAAAAATGCTTCATCAAGCAATTCAAAAACGCTGTTCACGCCATCTGTCAAATCCATTTCGGGGATTTTGTAGGTCTGCTCAAGGGTGCCTTGTTCTATCTTTACAATATACTTTTGGTTCATGTTCAGGATAGATATTTTAAAATCAGGGTGGGGTAATTCTGCAATTATTCTCATGATGTAATTTGTGTTTTTAGTAACCCTGCAAGCGGGTCTTTTCCGTTAATAGTACCGCTGCTTTCGATGATCCTGAAACGGGCAAAAAGTTCTTCGCTGTACCAATCTTCACTACGTGTTTTTTTAATAACCTCGGCATGTTTACTACCGTACGCAAAAGCCTTCATCTGCTCCATACTTTCCCAAACCGAGAAGGTCGCCTGTCGGTAAACCGGTGCTTCACCCACTCCAAGTGAAGTGATATATCCGGGGGCGCCAACCATCAAATCAGCAACCTCATCCACATGCGCCCAAAAGTTTTTCAACCCGCTCATCCTGATCGTGGCCCGTGTAAGCACACCAACCGGGCCATCGCCTATGGCGTTATTGGGTTTGCCGAATGGTTCTTTACCATCCCATTTACCATGGCTTTGCATCGGCTGGCATAAGAGTGTCCAGGTTTCGCGGCCCAGCACCCTCCACCATTTGCTTACGAAGGACTTTTTAGCAAAGCGATCGTAATCATCCCGGTCATCCCAAACGGCTAACAAGCCCCACTGCTGCCAATCGGGTTGCAGATCGAACGTACCGTTGCGGCCGCTGCCAAGCAGTTTCCAAAAGCTGCAGCCACTTTGGAGCCACATAGGCAGACGGTGCACAGCCATGGCAAGCAGGGCAAATGGTACAAATGTCTTCCGGTAACGAACAATAGTGAGGCTAACAATCATCTTACCTGCTAAATAAAATATTAAATATGAGATTTGGCTTATTTACTTTCAACAAGGCATCATTACATTTGCTTTATGGCAGAGGATTTACAAATAACAGCTTCAGGGAGCAAAGAGGAGCAGTACCAATCACTTATCCCGCAGATAGAAGGTTTGCTTTATGGAGAAACCGACCTGATAGCCAACCTGGCTAATGTGGCGGCAGCTTTAAAAGAACAGTTTAAATGGTTTTGGGTAGGTTTTTACCTTGTTAAAAACAACGAATTGGTTTTAGGCCCGTTTCAGGGGCTGGTTGCCTGCACCCGTATAGCCAAAGGCAGGGGCGTTTGCGGCACCGCATGGGATAAAGCCGAAACACTGATCGTGCCTGATGTAGATGCTTTTCCCGGCCATATTGCCTGTAGTTCATTATCCCGTTCAGAAATTGTACTACCCTTATTTTCGCATGGAGAGGTAATTGGCGTATTGGATGTAGATAGCTCTGAACTGAACGAGTTTGACGAAACAGATGCTAAATACCTGACACAGGTTATCGGGTTGATCAAATTTAATGCATAAAGTTTACCTGATATCCGGCCTTGGTGCTGATAGTCGCCTGTTTAAGCATATTAAGTTGCCTGCAAACTGTGAAGTTATTTTGGTCGACTGGCATATTCCGGCACCCGGTGATACTTTAACAAGCTACGCACAATGTATTGCAAAACAGCACGATATACAGAACAATTCAACCGTAATAGGTGTATCCTTAGGCGGGATGATCTCGGTTGAAATAGCCAAACAGGTTAAGCTTGATAAAGTGATCCTGATATCAAGCATCAAAACCAATAGCGAGGCGCCGTGGTACTTTAAATTTTTCCGCAACTTGCCTGTTTACAAAGCTATCCCCGGTAAATTGATGACATATGTGGGCTTCCTGATAAAACCAATGTTTGGCAAAATGGCGCCGGATGATCTGGCTTTATTTAAAAGCATGCTACGTAATTCATCCCCCATATTTTTAAAATGGGCCATGCAGGCGGTACTGCATTGGGAAAACGCTGAAACTATTCCCAATCTTTACCATATCATTGGCGGTAAGGACCTTGTTTTCCCTCACCAAAACATTAAAAACCCAACAGCGGTTATAAAGGGCGGCACCCACATTATGGTGTTTGATAAGGCTGATGAGATAAACGCCTTATTGGCCAATATCCTGAAATAAATATGAAACTTCCTGAAAGCTATTATCATAAAACAGATGCCGTTGCGTTAAGTCGCGACCTGATAGGCAAGTACTTGTTTACCTGCATTGATGGTGAACTTACCGGTGGATACATTGTTGAAACAGAGGCTTATACAGGCATCAATGATAAAGCCGCGCATTCTTACGGTGGCAAGCTTACACCACGTACCCAAACCATGTATATGCAGGGCGGGGTATCATACGTGTATCTATGCTATGGCATCCACGAGATGTTTAACATTGTGGTAGCCGAAGAAGGGCAGCCCCATGCTATTTTAATTAGAGCCATACAACCAACTGATGGTTTGGAAGTTATGATGCTAAGACGTAACTTAGATATGCTAAAACCCAATATCACAAAAGGCCCGGGATCAGTAGCTAAAGCATTAGGTATTTCCCGCAAAATAAACGCCATGAGTTTGCAAAGTGATGTGATATGGGTAGAGGACAGGGGGCTAACCTTCCCCGACTCTGAGGTGGCGGCAGGCCCGCGCGTAGGGGTTGATTATGCAGGTGAGGATGCCTTGCTGCCTTACCGTTTCTATGTAAAAGGAAATATTTATGTGAGTAAGCCCAACAAATAATTTTGTTGTTGGTTTATTGGTTAGTTATAAGATAACATACTATGAGCAATTGGTCAAAAACAGAGAGCCTGAAATACATGCAGGACAAAATAAACGAAGTAAAAACAGCCATGCTGACCACCTATAACCAGGAAAACGGCTTTAACAGCAGGCCTATGGGAACAGCAGATGTAGATAATGAGGGTAATATATGGTTTTTCACCAATGAATATTCACCAAAGGCCAGTGAGATCTCGGTAGAAAATACCGTATCATTAACCTATTCAGACTCCAAGAACCACACCTACCTGAGCATAGTTGCCGAAGCTACCCTGGTTGATGATAAAGCGAAAATGAAGGAGCTTTGGAACCCGTTTGTACAGGCATTTTTCCCCGAAGGATTAGACGACCCAAAACTTACCCTGATAAAACTTGAGCCAACCGATGCCGAATACTGGGATAGCAGTAGCAGCAGTATGGTAGTGTTGTTTAACATGTTGAAAGCGGCACTAAGCGGCAAACAATATGACGAAGGCAACCACGGTAAAATAAGCCTGTAATAAAAGTTCTGTCCCATTTTAAAAACGGGACAAGTGGAACAGATGGAACATGTTGATAATGAGATTAGTAATACTGACAAATTCGTGTCAGTATCTAAATGAAAACTTCATCAATTATTCGTAAAGTATTAATTTTCAATAATTTATGAAAATTGAGTTTTGTTCCATTTTTTTAGAAATTAAACAAAATAGTCAAGTAAAAACGGCGGTAAAAAACAGGCTTTATTTCGACCTTTTTCGGCCCTGATCCGGCCTTTTTAGGAACCCTCAGCCGTAAAAAAAGAACTTTACTATAAAACCTTAATTATTTGATTTGTAGATGATTAAAGTTTTAAGGCATGTTCCATTTTGTCCCGTTTTAATACGTTTTGGAACAACTATTTTGATACTGTAATTATATCACCGCACCAAACCTGGTTATATTGCCTGTGGCAAGTTCTGGTTTTTCATTATCCTTATAATTTGTAGCAGATAAGCCTTCGGCCCTTAAAACATTGATCAGTACTTCGGCCGCCTCCATTATTTTATTATATGATGGGCGTCTATAGTTGTACGTTAAAAGATCGCCCACCGCTCCTTCGGTCCAGGTGTATAATTTATTCCTGTTTTTAATATCATCAATATCACCCTTATAACGGGCGGCAAAATACTTATCAAACAAAACATTCACAGCTATTGCGGGGCTGCCGTTTGGCCATGTATAACCCACAATAATGGTGTAGCCATCTATTACACCAACAACAGCATCATCCTTTTGGATAAAGCGGTTCATCAGTAAATCGATGAAAGGGGATTTATTAAATAGCTTTTTACGTTTTTTGGGGCCCCATTTGGTATCCTGAAAGTAAAAAAGCGTGCCGGCAATAAGGCTGACTGCAAATGCTGTTGCAAGGGCAATCAGCATTGCCCTGTAAAAAGTTTCGGTATGCTTACCCAGCAATATCTTCATTAAAGTTGCAGCAAACATGCCTGCAAAAGTTGCTAAATAGTATTTCTTTACAATATTCCACATAGTTGAGGGGGTAAACATGCCTCTAAAATAACAATGAATACCATTAAAAGGAAGGATGTTTAAATTTAGTATAAAACAGGTAAGGCAGTTTTTTGTAATATTGGCTAATGATTTACCAGGACACTTTACAATTTGCCCTTCAGCTGGATGAGCAGGATGCTTTAAAAATCTTTCGCGATGAGTTTTTGATACCAAAGCATAACGGGCACAATGCCGTTTACCTGTGCGGAAACTCCTTAGGTTTACAGCCCCGGTCGGCCAAAAAATATGTACAGGACCAGCTAAACGCATGGGAAGATAACGCGGTAGAAGGCTGGTTTATGGGCGATGAGCCCTGGCTTAAATATCACAAAACTTTACTTGGCCCGTTAGCAAACATCCTGGGTGCTAAAAAAACCGAAATAACTGTAATGAACTCGCTCACAGTAAATCTTCATTTACTGATGGTAAGTTTCTATAAACCAACAAGTAAACGTTATAAGGTATTGATGGAGGCGGGCGCTTTCCCGTCAGATCAGTACGCTATGGAAAGCCAGGTACGTTTCCATGGTTTCGACCCAAAAGATGCCATTATAGAAGTTGCACCGCGTACCGGCGAAACCACCTTACGGACCGAAGATATCCTGAAACAGATAGCCGATAACGCTGATGAGCTGGCATTAGTGATGTTTAGCGGAATTAACTATTACACAGGGCAGTTCTTTGACCTGGAAGCTATAGCTAAAGCCGGTCATGCGGCAGGCGCACTGGTAGGGTTCGATTTGGCACACGCCGCCGGCAACGTACCGTTAAAACTGCACGATTGGGATGCTGACTTTGCCTGCTGGTGTTCGTACAAATACATGAACTCGGGCCCCGGTGGTATCAGCGGCATTTTTGTACATGAAAAGCATTTTGCAGATGACACCCTGAACCGCTTTGCCGGTTGGTGGGGCTACCGTAAGGATAAGCAATTTTTAATGGCGCCCGGTTTTGAACCCGAGAACGGAGCGGAAGGGTGGAACGTAAGCACCAGCCCAATACTGCTAATGGCCTTGCACCGCGCCTCGCTTGATCTGTTTGAAAAAGCAGGTGGCTTGCCTGCGTTGCGCGCCAAAAGCGAAACACTTACCGGCTACCTGGAATATTTGATAGGCGAAGTGAATAAAAAATATGGGGAGGATGTTTACCAGATCATCACCCCGACAGATAAAACACAACGCGGCTGCCAGCTATCGGTGGTATGCAAACGCGATGCTAAAGCTATTTTTAATTACCTGGCGGATAACGGCGTAATTGGCGACTGGCGCGAACCGGATGTGATCCGCTTGAGCCCTGTGCCATTTTACAATACTTACACCGATGTTTACAAAGCTGCTGAAAGCCTTTTTAAGGCCCTTGAAGCTGTTAAATAATGCGCGGCGATGAAGATTGGCGGTTTATCGATTCCCCTCTTGAGAGGGGGTGCGAAGGGCTTGCGTAATGGCGGGGGTGTGTTATAACGTAAAGCATTACGCATAACACACCCCTGCACCCCTCTCAAGAGGGGAACCGCACATGCCCCAATTAATATTTTAAAACTAAATACACAACGTTACAAAATGATATACTATAACCCCAAAAGCTGGTTCTCGCTTATATTTAAATTTAATAAGGCCGATACCCTGCGCGAACTTTTCCCGCTGATGCTTTGTGTGAGCATTTACGCCGGTGTGGTTACCTTTTTACTGATAGATTTTTGGCAGGTGCCAGAAACCAGCATCCTGCGCAAGGTTATCTATGTACATCAAACTATCGGGTTTGTATTCTCGTTATTACTTGCCTTCCGCATTAATTCTGCATACGACCGCTGGTGGGAAGGCCGTAAAATATGGGGCAGCTTAACCAACAACAGCCGTAACCTGGCTATCAAGTTAAAGCATCTGATCAGTGCAAACGATGCCGCATTCTTTAATTATGCCATCCCGTTATATGCACGGTCGTTAAGGGATCATTTACGTGATGAATATGTGCCCGGCAACCAAACGATATTAGCCACAGATGGCAATAAACATGTGCCTAACCAGGTAGCATCGGCCATCATCAAAAACGTTTACCGCTTAAATAAAGAGGGGCAGATAAACCCTGAACAACTGGTTAGTATAACTGCCGAAATAACCTCTTTTACAGATATTTGCGGTGGCTGCGAACGCATCAGAAAAACACCCATACCATTCTCATACAGCGTATTTATCAAAAAATTCATTTTTACTTATATCATGACACTGCCCTTCACCTGGGCTTTTGACCTTAAGTATTTCATTATGCCCATCATCGGGTTCATCCTGTTTGTTTTCGCCAGTATAGAGCTGATAGCCGAAGAAATTGAAGACCCATTCGGTTACGATGCCAACGATCTGCCGCTGGATAATATTTGCGACAATATCGAAAAACATGTTGGCGAGATCTTTGCCGAATAGTATACATGCTTAAAATAGCTTACGACCCTATATACGCACATCCGTTACCACCCGGACACCGTTTCCCGATGCTGAAGTATGAGCTGATACCTGAACAATTATTACACGAGGGTATCATCACAGCAGATAATCTTTTTTCGCCCAATGCGGTTGATGAACCTACCATACTACTAACCCACGATGCGGACTACTGGCACCAATTACGCAACCTTACATTGCCGCCAAAAGAGCAAAGAAGGATAGGGTTCCCCTTATCGGCACAATTGGTAGAGCGCGAGGTGAGGATAGCACAAGGCACTATAGACGGGTGCCGATATGCTTTTGAATACGGCGTAGCTTTTAACGTAGCCGGCGGCACACACCACGCGGGCAGTAATTGGGGCGAAGGTTTTTGCATGTTAAATGACCAGGCAATAGCCGCTAATTATTTGTTAAACAATAAATTATGCACATCTATCTTAATTATCGATTTAGATGTACACCAGGGCAACGGTACCGCGCAGATCTTTGAGAATGAACCCCGTGTGTTTACTTTTTCCATGCATGGCGATAGGAATTTCCCTTTCAGAAAAGAGCGCTCAGACCTGGATATACCGTTGCCCGATGGCATTGCCGATGATGAATATCTGGGCTTATTAAAAGCCACTTTGCCTGGCTTAATTGAAAGCCACAAGCCAGATTTCATCTTTTATCTCTCGGGGGTAGATATCCTGGAATCAGACAAACTTGGCAAACTGGCCCTGTCAAAAGGAGCCTGCAAAGAGCGCGACCGTTTTGTATTTGAACAATGCAAACTAAACAATATACCTGTACAGGTAAGCATGGGTGGAGGCTATTCGCCGCAAATAAAAGATATTGTTGAAGCGCATTGCAATACTTACCGCGTAGCTAATGATCTGTATTTTTAAATATCGGGCAGCTTAATTCCCCGATGCAGTCGCTTGGCTCCAGCCGGGTGACCAATATTATAAGGCCTCCGGCCGCCAACTACAACTACAACTACAACTACAACTACAACTACAACTACAACTACAACTACAACTACAACTGCGGCGGGACGCCGCAGAATAGTTGTCACTCGGCTGGAGCCGAGCGACTGCATAAAAATCCTCGTGCCTCGTTCGAAATGATATGTTGCATACAAGGCGCAGAGCAACTATTTTATATCATCAACAATAATAAGGTTATTGCTTTTACTGATCTTTTGAAACCGCAGAAACAGCATTATTGAGGATGCCATCAGCCCTAAAACCAAACCATACCACACGCCTATAACGCCAAGATTAAGATGTACGCCCAGCAAATAAGCTATTGGTAAACCTATTACCCAGTAAGATATAAAGGTGATAACGGTTGGCATATTTACATCGCCCATGCCGCGCAGTACGCCCAGGCCAACAACCTGTGTGCCATCAAACAACTGGAAGAAGGCTGCCACGATAAGTAACTGTGCTGCAATAGCAATTACAGTTTTATCCGAAGTATATATCCATGGTAAATATTGATTAAACAGGGTAAATATGATTGCTGTACAACTCATAAATACAATAACGATATGGTAGTTGGAGATAGCCGAAAGCCGCAGTTCTTTATGATTGCCCGAGCCAAAATAATTACCCGAACGGATAGCCGCCGCTGACGAAATTCCGCTCGCCATCATATACGTCATGGCGGCAAGGCTTATGGCTACCTGGTGGGCCGCTTGCTCTATCATACCAATACTGCCGATAATTAATGCAGCCCCACCAAAGGCGCCAACCTCAAAAACGTATTGCATGGCAACCGGGGTGCCTATCTTCATGATCTGTAAACCGCGTATGCGATCGATATTCCGGATCGCGAAATCTTTCAGGTACTTTTTAAAGATAGGGGAACGGAAAACATATACAGCCATTACCATAGCCATTACACTACGGTCTATCAGTGTGCTGTAACCTACGCCTTTTATCCCCATTGGGGTAACACCAAACAGGCCTTTTACAAATATGATCCCTAATACTATGTTAAGTATGTTGCCCCATATGGATACAAGCATAGCTTGTTTTGTGAAGCCAAGGCCCTCGGCAAATTGCTTAAATGTGCTAAAAATCATCAAGGGGATGATGGATAAACTTAGCAGGAATAAATAAGGTTTGGCCTGTACAACAACCTCAGGCGCCTGGTGCAGCTTATCTATAAACAAAATCACCCCAAAATAGATGGCGCAGAATAAAACTATACCGGTGATGATATTTAAAAAGAAACTATTGGAGAGCAGCCTGCCGCACTCGGCAAAATTTCCGCGACCGTTGTTTTGGGCAATTAACGGGGTTATACCATAGCTAATGCCCATACCGATTACCAGGGGTACTAAAAACAAGCTGTTTACCAATGATACTGCCGCCAGTGCCGTAGTGCCGGCAAAGTGGCCTACAATGATTGAATCGGATGTTTGTACGAGGGTGTGGCCCAGCTGTGATATCACAACCGGTACAGCCAGTTTCAGGCTGTCGCGATAATAGGACCGGTATTTTTGGTAGAGGGCTTTCATTACAGTGGGGAGGCAAAAGTAACGAATAGCCGGCTAAATCAGGAGGCTGTGTAAAACTCTTCTTTTTCGGTGGTGTGTACACGCAATATACCACTCAGCACCAAATCAACCAGGATGCGCTGCGCACGCCTGCGGCCAATGTTAAGCAAAGTGCAAAATTCTTTTACCGTAATCCGCTCTTCTTTGTCCAGGTGCTCAAGCAGGGCTTTTTCTTTTGAGGAGTATTCTATCAGCACGCCCTTATCATCTGCCGATCGTTTCAGCACATCAACCACCACTTTACTGGCCAGTACGCTTTTGTCTTTCACGCGGATATAAACCCACCATTTACCATCTTCGGCAAGGGCATAATGTGGTTTTTCTTCGCTTTCGGGGATATCAACAACCAGTACCAGTTTATCGTCGTAATAAACCTCCTCAAAAATTGGCTCGAGCGCCGGCCTGGTAAAAAAGTGCGCGGCCTTGGTTATCATATAACGTTCCTCGTCCTCGGCTTTTACGCCTTTTATGGTACCGTCATCAAGCACGCCAATAAGCAAGCGGCCGCCAACGTTATTGGCAAATGATACCATCGTTTTGGCTATCTTTTCGCAACTGGTAATGGTTTTCTTAAAATCGAGTGATACGCCTTCTCCCTCAAAAATCTGTCGTTTTAAATTCATTGTCAAATCCTCGTTATTCTGCTATGTAAGGCGTAAAAATCTGCATCCAGCGTTCGGGGTTATTAATTTCTGTAAACCCAAACTGCTTATATAAACCATGCGCATCCTGCGTGGCTAAACTCCATCTGCGCAACCCCTGTAACCCGGGATGTGCCATAATAGTTTGCATAAGCCATTTTGATAAACCAACGCCCTGGTAAGCCGGCAATACAAATACATCGCAAAGATAGGCGAAGGTGGCCTCATCAGTCACCACACGCGCAAAGCCTGCCTGTATGCCATCTTTATACACCCCAAAGCATAACGAATGCGCTATGGCCCGTTTCAGTTTACCGGGCGGCATACCCTTTGCCCAATACGATTGCTGGTCAAGATAATTAAATATCGTATCAAAATCCAGTAATGACTTATCTGTTGATATCTGGTAGCCTTTTTTAATAAAGGCCTCATCATTCATAAATACAGGCATCTTATAACACAGCTGTTGGTTTAAAATTAAGGTCGCGTATGTAAACCTCGTTCATTAACGATGCGCAAACCTCGTTGTTATTATCAAATATTTCTATCAGGAAGCAATGCTCGTACTTACCATTAGTATTTAACGTTTGTATGGCCAGTTCAATATCGGTATCGGTTAAAATTATGCTGAATGAAACGCTGGATACGGCAGGCTTCAAAAAATCAATTTTTGATGATTTAGACCATATCCTCAGCTTCCTGTCGCCATTGTTCAGCACCCTGTCAAACAATACCGGGTAAAAAGGGTCGGCTGCGGCGAAAATTGTGCCGCCAAATATAGATCCATTATAGTTTTTATTGAAAATGCTTTTTATGATCTTTACCCTAACGCCTCTGAACCCTTTATCGAAACCCCTTACCCAGATTCGTTGAAATAAAAGGGGAGGGTAGAGGCGCATGATCCACTTAAGGGTATTTTCTGATACAACCATCAGCGTTAAATATCAGCATTATATTATTCACTTTATTGTTTTGACCGACATTGTTGATATTTATTTGACATAAAAACAACCTTAATAAAAGCGGTTTTGGAACGCTAATTGAATAATAAAGGAAAGTTTATTAAACAACTTTAATGTTTAAGGGTTTATAACCTGAACGCATTTTGTTTAACATCACTATTAAATTTATATCTATGAAAAAGCACATTTTAAGTTTCGCGTTAGTCGCGACAATGGTTGGTTCAATTGCGGCGGGCTGTAGTTCAACAAAATCTACTGACGGCTCTGACAGCACAAAAACCGACTCAGCAGCAACTGTGGCTCCGGCACCTGATAGTGCAAAAACAGATACCACTGTTAAAATGGATACCACTAAAAAAGATACAACTAAAAAACCAATGTAATTGGTTACTGATATCTGATAAAAAGCCCGGGCTAAATAGTCCGGGCTTTTGTTTTTTTTGATGTTGCGGTTAAAACGCCGTTTTGATAACGCCGCCATCAGTACGCAAGGTTGCACCATTTGTGGCCGATGACAGAGGGCTGGCTATGTAAGTTACCATGTTGGCAATCTCTGCAGGGTCCAGGAAACGTTTTATTAATGACGAGCCGCGCATACTGGTAAAAAATTCGGTTTCCATTTCGGCATCTGTTTTACCCTGGTCGGCAGCCAAGGCTTTCATAAAATCGCCAACACCGTCTGAAAGGGTGGGGCCGGGCAATACGGTATTTACGGTAACACCGGTATTTACAGTAAGCTCGGCAAGGCCGCGTGCCACGGCAATCTGTGCGGTTTTGGTTACCCCGTAATGGATCATTTCCGCAGGGATCTGCACGCCCGATTCGCTGGAGATAAATATGATACGGCCCCAGTTTTTGGCCAGCATTTTATCAAAATACACACGGGCCAAACGCACACCACTTAACACATTCACTTCAAAAAACCTAACCCAGTCTTCATCGGTAATGTTTTTAAACTCTTTAGG
Source organism: Mucilaginibacter sp. (assembly GCF_041663085.1). Lineage (GTDB taxonomy): Bacteria > Bacteroidota > Bacteroidia > Sphingobacteriales > Sphingobacteriaceae > Mucilaginibacter. The sequence goes on along the minus strand of NZ_JBAZRC010000003.1, from coordinate 63,952 downwards.
TTCAAATATCCCAACGTTGTTCACCAGGATATCAACCTCGGGTAATTGTTTAAGCAGAGCGTCAACCTGTTGGCTGTCAGAAAAATCTGCCGCAATACCTTTAATGTTTGCATTACCTGTTTCGCCTTTTAGTTTCTCAACAACTTCGTCAACCTTAGTTTGATTACGGCCATTAATGTAAACTGTTGCGCCTTCGGCTGCTAATGATCTGGCAATGGCATTGCCAATACCGGCGGTTGAACCGGTAACTAAAGCTATTTTATCTTTTAATTTTAAGTCCATTTTGAGGTGTTATTAAATTTGAGGTAAGTTTAGATAAATCTGTAATAAGTAATACTGATGTTAACCAAAATATGTTTCATTCCTGACAATGATATAGGGATATGGCTTGGTACAGACAATTTAACATTTAGAACAATATAATCTATGATATTTGCTTGTGTATGATAGAATTATATATATTTATCATATCTAAAATCAATTTAAACCATAATCAAATATGCAACGCAGAAAATTCCTTCAGTCTTCGCTTGCGGTTACTGCGGGTATGGCAGCAGCCATCAATCCTGTAATAGCGGGTGATCAATATCCACCACAAAAAGAAGTGTATGAATGGCGTGAATATGAAATGAATTTCGGTTCTGACCAGGGGCAGCTGGATAATTACTTTAAGACAGCGCTAATTCCTGCTTTAAATAAATATGGTGTAAAAAAAGTTGGTGTGTTCAAAGAATGGAATCAATCAGAACCTGCTAAATTTTATTTACTTACACCTTATTCATCTCTTGAGAATTACCTTTCTGTATATACAAAAATAAAAGCCGACGCAGATTATATAAAGAACAGCGCTGCATATAACAGCATACCGGCTAATAAAGCTATATACAGCCGCTTTACATCTACTTTGATGCTTGCTTTTGATGGTTTCCCGGTAATGGTTGTCCCGCCGGGCGAATCGCGGATATTTGAATTAAGAACGTATGAAGGCTATAGTGAAGATGCTGTAAGAAGAAAAATTAAAATGTTTCACGATGGGGAGTTTCCAATTTTTAACAGGGCGAAACTGAACCCGGTATTTTGTGGCGAAGTGATTGCCGGCGATAAACAACCTCGTTTAACTTATATGATCACATGCGACAATATGGATGAACGCAACAAAGGATGGTTGGCCTTCGTTGCCGATCCTGAATGGAAAAAATTAGTATCAGATCCTCAGTATGCAAATACTATTTCTAAAATTAGAAATACCTTTTTAGTTCCTACCGGATATTCGCAGGTTTAGTTACGGTAAGGTGCTGATAGGTATAATTAAGCCACATTCAGCCGCTCGAATTTCATTCTCATAATTAACATTATGTTAAGTAGTAATATCAAATTAAAGCCCACTTATTTGCGGGCTTTAATTATTTGGCATACCCTATTGCTTAGGTAATGCAGCTATTTGTGCGTTTAGCTTAGTGATATTAGCAGTATCTTTTTTGCCTTTGTAGTAAGTAAGCAAGTTGTTTAATGCGTCGTACGATTTTGGATTTAACTCCACCGCTTTCAGTAAATATGGTTTGGCAAGGTCAAACTGTGCATTAGCTTTAGCCATTGCAGCATCATATGCTTTTTGCTGGTTTGTAGGCAATTTATTAGCCGCGTTGTAAGCATCAATTGCAGGCGATATTATTACATACCCAATATTAAGGTTAGCCTCAAAATAGTTTGGATCTATTTCAATCGCTTTTTTGTACATATCAGCCGCTTTCTGGAAATTCTGATCTTTTTCTGTCTGTAATGCCGCTTTAGAAGCTGCCGGAGCTTTAGCTATTTTTTGAGCTGCTGCATCGCCTATGTTTGAATATACTAAACCTGCGTAATAATAAAGGTTTTTGTTTTTAGGATCGTTTGCAATTGCACTTGTAATTTTATCAATTACTTCTTTTTGTTTGCCTTGTTGCAGGCTTATTTCAATCTCTGTTCTTCTCAGATCGGCACTGTTAGGGTATTTCACCAAAGCATCTGTAATGGTTTTTAATGCACCGGTTGTATCCTTGCTATTCAGGTATAGCATTACAAGGTCGTTATAAACGCCTTCATTTTTAGAGTATTTGGTTGTAACCAGCTTATTGTAGTTTGTAATTGCAGCCGGGTAATTTTTAGCGTTAGACGCTGCTAAACCGGTGTAAAGCATTGCGTTAGTGTCTTCAGGTAATACCGAACGATAAAACTCAAAAGACTTATAAGCTTGGTCATACTTTTGCGCCTGGTATTCTTTTACCCCTTTATTTAACTGGTAACGGGCTAAAATGATGTTTGCGTTATCAATTAGTTTTTTGTTTTCGCCTTTTGTATCAAGCTCTTTAGCTTTTTTCAAAGCTTCATCAGCTGTGGTAAATAATGGCAACGAGGTGGTTGACACGGTATCCAGTTCAGCAAGCGCGCCATATACGCTTGCTTTTACAGCGTATGTTTGTGGCAACGCTGCTGTTTTTTGATTAGCTGATGCTTTATCGATCGATTCTTTAGCTTTGTTAAGGCTTGGTAAAGCTAAGGCCATTTGTGACCTTAAGCCTTCAAACTTCTCATATTCTGTTTGTGCCGTGTTCAGCTCTCCCTTTTGTGCAAAAGTTGATGCCGTTATGAAGGCTAAAAGGCCTGTCATTAAGAATTTAATTTTCATTTTTTATTGTTTTAAATTGGTAATGATAATTACAGTTGTTAGTGTTTACAGCTGTAATAGTTATAGTGTTTAGTGTGTTTTAGTTTAATTGCTCAAGCCTGTTGTTTATCCTATCCAACTGGTTCTGATTACCGGTTTTTGTATAGGCCAATTGTAAAAGCTCAAGGCATTTTTTATCACGGGGCGCCATTTCATTAGCTTTTTCAAGCCACAATACGGCACTTGTAATATTCTTATCGTCGTTATTGTTTTTTAAAGTACTTTTCTTAAAATATAGCAAACCTAAATTAAATACAGATTCGTAAGCATTACCATTTAATTCAATTGCCCGCAGGTATAACGACTCAGCTTTGTCATATTGGTTTAAATTATCGTAGCAATTTGCCGCTACAAAAGTAATATCCGGATTGTTAACATTATTATCAATCAGCGGAATCAACAAAGGTTCTAACGCTTTGTAGTCTCTTTTGTTATTATAAATATTAGCCTCATCTTGCAGTAATTGTTTGTTTTGCGGCAGTAAACGCCTCCCCTTTTTTACAATTTGTAATGCTTTTGCTGTGTCGCCAAGTGATTTATAAATTGTTGAAGCTGTTTCCAGGTATTCTACTTTGGTACTATCAGTACTTATAAGGGTACTGTAATATTTAGCGGCATCCTGCAGGTTGCCAAGCTTATTATTGGCATAAGCAATATAAGAGTTTATTTGCTTTTGGGCGGGTGCGTACTTCTTTGCTTTTTGGAAAGCATCAACAGCGTTTTTAAAATCGTTGTTTTTGGTTAGTAAAAACCCTTTGCGGATGTATACATTTGCCAGGCAGCGCCTTGCATAGTCCATTTCCGGCTGGTATTTGTATATTTTACCTTTATCGGCAAATTTATCCAGCAGTGCGCTGGTTTGATCAAGAAACGCCTCGGGCTGGCCCAATTTGTTTAAAGAGTCGGTATACAATATGCTGGAATTTACTATGATGCGATAAACATTCTTCTCCAGATCCGCAGAATCTTTCCTGGTCACCACTAAACTATCAGCAGACTTTTTAGCGTTGCTTAAATATTTAAGGTCGCCCTTTTGCTTATAAAAAGCAAGGTTGTTTACCACAACCTTTAACGCTTCAGACTGGCCGAAGGCAAAAGATGTAGTAAACAACGCTAAAATCAATATCCCGATCTTTCGCTTTTGCATTAATTATTCAGTTTTGTCGTCGTCGGCAGCCGGCTCTTCGCCTTTGCTCTCGTCGGTATCTGTAATTGTATCTGTTGTTTTGCCGGCAGGTTGTTCACCCTCAGTTAGTTCAGCACCTTCAACCAATTCTTCTTCCTCCTCTTCGTGCTCAACTTTAGCTACCGATGCTATCTCATCACTACCTTTCAGGGTAATTAACCTCACCCCTTGTGTAGCGCGGCCCATTGTACGCAGTTCGCTTATAGCCATACGTATAATGATACCCGATTTATTGATGATCATCAGGTCCTCTTTATCAGTAACACCTTTTATAGCAACAAGGTTTCCGGTTTTTTCAGTTATGTTAAGGGTTTTTACACCTTTACCACCACGGTTAGTAACACGGTAGTCCTCAATATCGGTACGTTTACCATATCCTTTTTCAGATACAACCAATACAGTTGTTTCTTTATCATCAATGGCTATCATACCAATAACTTCATCATTATCACTATCAAGGCTGATACCGCGCACACCTGTAGCTGTACGGCCCATCGGCCTAACGGTACTTTCATTAAAGCGGATAGCACGGCCAGATTGCAGCGCCATTACAATTTCGCTGCTGCCGGTGGTTAATGTTGCTTCCAGTAATGAATCGCCCTCGTTAATATTGATGGCATTGATACCATTAGCACGCGGGCGCGAGTATGCCTCTAAAGATGTTTTCTTGATAACACCTTTACGGGTACACATAATAATAAAGTTGTTTTCCAGGTACTCTTTATCCTTAAGCGATTTTAGCTTGATGTAAGCTTTAATATTCTCCTCTTTAGGTATATTGATGATGTTTTGGATGGCACGGCCTTTAGATGTACGTGTGCCTTCCGGAATTTCAAATACCCTTAACCAGAAACATTGGCCGCTTTCGGTAAAGAACAGCATGTAGTTGTGGTTACTTGCTATCAATAAATGCTCAATAAAATCGGCATCGCGGCTGTTACTGCCTATTGATCCTTTACCACCCCTGCCCTGCCTGCGGTACTCAGTAAGCGAGGTACGTTTAATGTAACCCTCGCGCGAGATGGTGATAACAACATCTTCATCTTCAATAAAGTCTTCGGTTTGCATTTCTGCGGATGAGTGTACCATTTCGGTTTTACGCTCATCACCATATTTTTCCCTTATTTCTATCAATTCATCTTTGATGATCTGCATCCGCAGGCCTTCATCAGCAAGGATAGATTTCAAATATTCTATAGTTTTCATTAAAGCATCGTACTCATCGCGTATTTTATCGCGCTCAAGTCCGGTTAAACGCCTTAAGGTCATATCCAATATGGCACGTGCCTGGATATCGCTTAAGCCAAACTGGCTCATCAAACCTTCTCTTGCCTCATCAGGTGTTGATGATGCACGGATCAGCTTAATAACTTCCTCAATATGGTCAAGCGCTATCAGCAATCCCTCTAAGATATGAGCGCGTTTTTCTGCCTCGGCAAGTTCAAACTTGGTACGGCGGATAACCACCTCATGCCTGTGCTCAACAAAGTGATGGATCAGATCCCTCAGGTTAAGCAGCATTGGGCGGCCATGTACCAACGCAATATTATTTACGCTAAATGATGTTTGCAGCGCCGTATATTTATAAAGGTTATTTAATACGATAGCCGCGTTCGAGTCGCGTTTTATCTCATAAACAACACGGATACCCTCGCGGTTAGATTCATCGCGAATGGCGGTTATGCCTTCAATTTTCTTTTCGTTAACAAGCTCTGCAGTACGTTCAATCATCAGCGCTTTGTTTACCTGGTAAGGTATTTCGCTAACAACAATACGCTCGCGGTCGCTGCCGTAAGTTTCAATTTCGGCGCGGGCACGTATCACAATACGGCCGCGGCCTGTTTCTAAAGCCTGGCGCGGGCCTTCGTAACCATATATAATACCTCCTGTAGGGAAATCCGGTCCTTTAACATATGTCATCAGCTCGGCTATATCAATCTGGCGGTTATCAATAAGCGCTATAGTGGCGTTAACAATTTCTGTTAAGTTATGCGGCGCCATATTAGTTGCCATACCTACCGCGATACCTGATGCACCATTAACCAAAAGGTTAGGGAATTTTGCAGGTAATACGGTTGGTTCCTGTAACGAGTCGTCAAAGTTCAACTGGAAGTCGATGGTATCTTTATTGATATCGGCCAGCATCTCTTCGGCTATCTTTTGCAGTTTAGCCTCGGTATAACGCATCGCTGCCGGTTGGTCACCATCAATTGAACCGTAGTTACCCTGTCCTTCAACAAATGGGTAACGTAAGCTCCAGTCCTGCGCCATACGTACCATGGCATCATATACAGATGTATCGCCATGCGGGTGGTACTTACCCAAAACCTCACCCACAATACGGGCCGATTTTTTATACGGTTTGTTGTTTGCTAAACCCAGATCGAGCATACCATATAACACACGCCTGTGTACTGGTTTTAAACCATCGCGTACATCGGGCAATGCCCTTGATACGATAACCGACATTGAATAATCAATGTAAGCGGCTCGCATCTCCTCATCAATATTTATTGAAATTATCCTGTCTTCTTTGTGCGAATTATCTTCGGTTTCTTCAGCCATTGGTTTTTCTTAGTGGAAAATTCTAACAGTAAATGCGTATATAAAAATGTGTTTTTATATGACCTGCGAAGTTAAGAATTTATATGGTTTTTGAGATATGTTTTTGCTAACATTTATACTTGTTTTCCACCTTTTTTGCCGTAAAACAATAGTAATGTTACAATATAAAAAGCAGCCGCTTATTTTACCTTTTTCCAGTACTCCTGCACAATGGTTCCGTTAGGTAAAATACCGCTAAAAGTAAGGGTGTCGTTTTTTATTTGATAGCGATATTTGAGAGTGACATTAAGCAATTTGGACGGCTGGGCGCTAAAGGTTTGCGTTTCCAGGCAGGTATCAGGTTTTAAAACATAGTCGCCCTTCTCATAAGGGATAGGTTCCGCGCCTTTTTCAATGAATAAAGCAGTGTAATGCGCTTCATCATACTGCCTTCGTAAAGTGTAATCTTTAGATGCAGGTTCCGGTTTACCATTGTATACGCCGCCGCTGTACTCCCAGTTGCCTTTTAATGATACATCTGCGGTAAAGGCCAACAGTATAGCCAGTATTAAAAAAGCCGGTACAATCTTCTTTATCATACTTAAACCCAGTTAATGCCTTTTTTTAACAGGGATAATGTTTTCTCCTCTTCGCTGCCCGGCTGCGCCTGGTAATTATATACCCATTTAGCGGTTGGCGGCAGGCTCATTAATATCGATTCGATACGGCCGTTGGTTTCCAGCCCGAATTTGGTACCTGCATCGTAAACCAGGTTAAACTCGGTGTAGCGGCTGCGGCGCTGGTATTGCCATTGCTGCTGATCTTCGGTGAATTGCTTATCGCGGTTACGGTTAACCAGTTCGGTATATGTTGGGATGAAAGAACGACCTAATGCTTTTGAGAACTCGAACACGGTTTCCCAACTGATCTCGTCGGTAGCAGTTAAGCGATCGTAAAATATACCTCCTATACCCCGGGTTTCATCCCGGTGTTTGATAAAAAAATAGTTATCGGCCCAAACCTTAAAACGCTGGTAAAAATCGTGATTGAATTGGTCGCAAACGTCTTTTAACTGCTGATGGAAAAAGCGCGCGTCATCCTCAACTACGTAATGCGGTGTAAGGTCTATCCCACCCCCAAACCAGCGTACCGGTGGTGTGGCATTATTAAATGACGAGGGCATTTCAAAGTACCTGATGTTCATGTGGATGATGGGCACCAACGGATGATTTGGATGGATAACAATAGATACGCCTGTGGCGAAAAAGTCGTCCTGCTCTACATTAAGGGCTTTTTTAATGGTGTGAGGCAACTGGCCATGCACAGCCGAAAAGTTTACGCCGCCTTTTTCAAATATATTGCCGTTTTGGATAATACGGGTACGGCCACCACCGCCGCCTTCACGATCCCAAACTTCTTCTTCAAAGGTTGCTTTGCCGTCTGTCGTTTCAAGCGCGGCGCATATCTCGTCCTGTATCTGTTTATAATCGGCAGCTATTTGTTCCTTGCTTATCATCGGTACAAATGTAGTTATTTGTTAATTAGTGATTAGTTAAGCAGGTAATTGTTATTTGTTAAATAGTGATTAGTTATCCGTTACTGGATAATGCCAATAACTCCCCCCAAAAACAGGAGTAACTAATACCTAATCCCGAATAACTAATTAACTGATCCCTGCTTCTTCCTCAACGTAGTTCAGATCCTTGCCAAATGTTTCCTTTAGCTGGCTTAACGAGAACAGCGAGATAAGCGTTAGTATCACCATCATGATATAACCGCTTGTAACCATGCCGTAATGAACTACAAAGGCATTAAAAGCAATATTAATGGGTATTAACGACCCGCGTACAAAATTGGGCACTGTGGTGGTAACTGTTGAGCGGATATTTGTACCGAATTGCTCGGCAGCTATGGTTACAAATGTGGCCCAGTAGCCAACCGTGCATCCCATAAAGAAACAGATCCAAACAAATTTATCGTGTGTGATGCCTTTTGAACCCAAATAGGTAAATGCGCTTACAACTGACAATATCAGAAATACTGCCATAGTTAATTTACGCGATTTGGTGACCTGCGCCAGTAAGCCTGCAAAAATATCGCCTATGGCAATACCAATGTAAGTATAAAGCACACCTTCGCCGGCGCTAAGTGGTTCGGCAGCGCCCAGGGCTTTTCCAAACTCTGGCGATAGGGTTACGAGCACACCTACCACGTACCAGAGCGGTGCGCCTATCAAAATGCAGTACAGGTATTTTTTAAATCGTTCTGCATTGGTAAATAACATAAAGAAGTTGCCCTTTGACACCTTGCTTTCCTGCACGTTCTTAAACATACCCGATTCAAAAGTACCAACACGCAGCAACAGCAGTACAATACCTAAACCGCCACCTACCATATAAGCGTGCTGCCAGCCGTTTTTAGCTACAGCATAAGCTGCTGCAGCGCCAAATAAACCTATAACAGCAACTATCATGGTGCCGTAGCCACGTTTCTCTTTACTCAGTGTTTCTGTTACCAGGGTTATACCTGCGCCAAGCTCACCCGCCAAACCAATACCTGCTATAAAACGGATAATGGCATAGGTATTTACATCAGTTACAAAGGCATTGGCAAAATTGGCAATAGAGTATAACAGTATAGAACCGAATAAAACCTTTATACGGCCCATTTTATCGCCTACAACGCCCCACAGCAAACCGCCCAGCAGCAAACCGAACATTTGCACGTTGATGATAAACTGGCCCTTAGCCAATATATCTGCATCAGCTACGCCAATGTCATGCAAACTGGCTTTACGTACTATCGAAAAAACTAAAAGGTCATATATATCAACGAAGTAGCCAAGCGAGGCCACCAACACCAGGAAAACAGCGTTGCGGGTAAGCTTTGACGAAGAAATTTCAGTCATGATCAGATTTAATAATTTGGGTTTGGCTAAGGTATAAAATGCTTGTAAAAAACAAATTAAATTGCATAAAAAAACCCCTTGTAGTTAAGCAGGGGCTTTATATTTGTAAGGCAGCTAATTAAACTTTTTTTACGTTTACTGCCTGTAAACCTTTTCTTCCTTCCTCTTCTTCGTACTCAACGTTGTCGTTGTCTTTAATAGCATTTACACCGCCTTGTACATCTTTAAAATGTACAAATAAATCTTTACCATCATCGGTAATGATAAATCCGTAACCTTTTTGTGTGTTAAACCATTTTACTTTTCCAGTTTTCATAATAATATTATAATCGTATAAATAATTGTGTTAAGATCAGTAAGTAATTCAACTGAATATAAAAATGGTTTAATAATCAATATAGAATGTACAACTATCTCTATCAAATATATAAAATTATTAACAACCAAATAAATTTATTTAATAAGTAACAATTGTTGAAAAACAAAAAAGTCATTGGCATAAGCCAATGACTTTCAAACAAGTATATGCTGTGTTAATTATTTTACCTGCTGAAAAAAGTAAACACCGGCAGATGGGGTAACCCTCACCAAAACTTCTTCTTTGCTGCTTTTTAAATCAACAAAATATACAACAGAATCTAACCCGCCATCGCCGTTATCTAATTTGATAACTTCGTTTGCGAAATAGCCTTCGTATTTAGCGCCTATTTCTTTTTTTGCTTTTGCAGGCAATTCTCTGTACTGTACATTTTCTGTAACACCTATAAGGTCGCCTTTAATTGTGTAAAAAGCAGATTTTTTAACACCATCAATTACGAAGGTAGCTTTCTGGAACTGAGGGGTAACTTTCCAGGTTACATTTTCTGCCCTGCTAAAATCGCTGTTAAATTTTGCTGATACTGAATATGATACATTATCAGAACCATCTACTGATTTAGAAATTGTGTTAGCAGCAAAAACATTTACTGTGAACAATGCTGCGATAGCGGTTGATATAAATAATTTTTTCATGATCTTTTAAATTTTAATTTACATAACAAAAGTAAGTCATGGTTGCAATTATTCATAATTAATGCTAATTTTTATGAATATTCAATAATATAAACCTCTTTTTAATCAAAATTCAAAAATATAATCAAATACTTAGTGTACCGTTAACAATATGTCAATAAAAATGCAATATACTTATTGTAAAAAGTACACTAAGTTAAATTTGTGTAAACAAACGCTTATTTTATGACTGTTTAATGACAAACAGCAGCTATCACACAGGGATTATCAGCCATTATCGGCAAAACCGGGATACAAAGTCATACCACCATCCATAAAAATTGTGGTACCGGTAATATAATCGGCGTCATCAGAGGACAGCCAAACAGCCAGTTTACCTATGTCATCGGGCTGGCCTATCCGGTTATATGGAATAAGCGTTAAAAGTTTGTCCAGCGCTTCGTGAGTTTCCCATGCGGCTTTGTTTATTGGGGTTTGAATAGCACCCGGTGCAATGCCCACTACCCTGATCTTATTCGGGGCCAGCTCCTGCGCTATGCTCTTCATAAACATGCTGATACCACCCTTACTTGCCGAATAGTTTACATGCCCTGCCCAGGGGATAACCTCGTGTACGCTGCTCATGCAGATAATCTTACCCGCCGCGCGGCTCACACCATCTACCACTCCCCTTTTGATAAACAGTTTTGCAGCCTCGCGCGAGCAAAGGAACTGCCCGGTTAGGTTTATGCTGATGACTGTATTCCACTCATCCAGCGTCATATCCACAAACTTCGCGTCCTTTTGCAGGCCCGCATTATTTACCAGGATATCTATACAGCCGTATGTTGCTATGAGTTTGGCAAACATAGCCTGCACTTCATCTTCCTTGCTTACATCTGCCTGGTGGGCAAAGGCCTCGCCGCCGGCAGCTTTTATTTCGTCAACAACTTCGTCTGCAGCTTTTTGGTTGTGCACATAGTTTACCAATACCTTAGCACCGGCCTGTGCTATAGCAATTGCAACGCCTTTGCCTATGCCGCTGTCTGCGCCGGTTACAAGGGCAACTTGTCCTTTAAGTTTTTGTGGATCCATAGTAATATTAGCTTTGCTATATGCAATGCTAATATCAGGATATGGTTTTAGTTTTTTGAAGAAAAGTGAGGGCACTACACTTTACTAAACAATACATTTGTATATGACCAAAAGGATATTAAAGATATTGGCTGCTATTGTATTAGTGATTTTGAGTTATACAATGATTGGAATGGGATGGGCTGGTAGTTCTTATCCGGCTGGCGTAAATACTATATTATTCTTATCAGGCATATGTTTGTTTTTAGCAACAATTATATATTGCCTAATTAAGGCTTTCAAATAATATTCTACAACGCTTTTATATAATCCAAAAACAAATACAGCGCTTTCTTCTTATCCTCCGTCAAATCAAAATCAAGCTTGTGCATCAGGTAATCTTCCAGATCAAAATCGGCGCGTCGGGGCAGTTCTTTTAATAACTCGTGCCTGTGAGCAAGACCATGCCTAAGGGCCTGGTCAAATTCCTTTATAAAATCATCAGGGATGGGTTTGTTGGCTATCCACGCGGCGAAAACAAACGGCAGGCCTGTAAACTTTTGCCATTCGCCGGCAAGGTCATATACATATTTATACTCTTCGGTTTTACCAAAGGTGCGGTCGCCAATTTGTACAAAAGCGGTTAGAGGATCGGTAGATTCAGCATAATCGGGCGCATTCACAATTTGCTCAGGCTGCACCTTCCAATAGTTCTTTAGTAACACCTTCGCCAGGTTGTTTGAGCTGCGCGATTCAGGGTCGAGCTGTATTTTGGTGACTTGCTCTATAGGGCAGTTGCTAAATATAAAAACCGAGTTTACCGGCCCTACAGCGCCAATGCAATAAGCCGATACAATTTCCCACTGTGGCATATTTAAAGTAGCCGCTACAGGTATTAAACCAATATCAACCTTATCATCTATCAGTTTTTGGGCACAATCCGACGGCATATCCAGGCTCAGGTCTATCCTGTCTTTAATAGCCGAGTGTTGTAATCCGTATAAAAAGGGTTTGGTGTTAGTATAACTAACGGCGGATATTCTTATCTTATTCACGTACGTTCTCTCTATGAGTTTTTTAAATGGAGGGCATTGTTGGCTTCAACAATTGTAAACTTTTTGCCATCATAAGTTACCTTATAAAGCACAAGGTTTTGATGCGGAAAGGTATCCATCTGCGTAAGCGGCAGCCCCGTGAGTACACACATTAGCAGGCGCAGGGCGCGGCCATGCATACATACCAGTACATTCTTCTCCTCAGGGTGTGCCATAATAGTTTCAAGGGCCTGCAATTGCCTTTCCTTTACTTCGTTGGGGCTTTCGCCGCCTTCAAATTTCGTATCAAGATTGCCATCAAGCCAGTTGCGCATCAAATCTAAAAAAGCGGCTTTGTTTTCGGGTGTGGCGGGCTGCCCCTCGTATACTCCCCATGCAAGCTCGTCCAACCCTGGCAATTTTTGGTATGGAATACCCATATCAATAAACTGCTGGATGCTTTGTTGGGTACGCTTTAATTCGGATATGTAGACCTTATCAAAAGGTACCGTTTTATAAGCTTCATAAAACAGGCCTGCCTGGCGGCGACCTTCATCATTCAGGTCGGTATCTTTACCGCGGCCCTGTACAATGCCTTGTTTGTTAAGGTCGGTTTGGCCGTGGCGTACTATATATAATGTCTTTTCTATCATATTTATTAGGGCGAAAAGCTGAAAGCACAAAGCCTAAAGCTTTGCCCGGTGGCTTTGTACTTTCAGCTTTTCGCTTAATTAATAACCGGCAGTTTATAAAAACGCGGTTTCTCTTCTTCGGCAAACTGGTAATCGTTGTAATCTGTCACTACATTATAAAGCGTATCGCGCTCTATTGGGTAGCGGCCTGCATTTTTTATCAGGTTTACCAGTTCTTTGGTGCTCATGGCCGGTGTTTGTTCTTCGGCACCTGCCATCGAATAAATTTTGGTGGTATCATCAAGCGTGCCGTCAATGTCATCAACCCCAAAGTTTAGAGATAGCTGTGCGGTAGTGCGGCTTATCATGGCCCAGTAGGCTTTTATATGGTCAAAGTTGTCCAGGTAAATGCGCGCTATGGCGTAATTACGCAGATCCTCAACCACGGTAGATTCGGGCACGTTGCTCATCTGGTTATCCTGGTTGCGGAATTTTAGCGGGATAAAGGTTTGGAAGCCCCCTGTCCTATCCTGCAACTGGCGTAGTTGTTCCATATGATCAACCCGGTGATGAAATTTTTCGATATGGCCGTAAAGCATGGTAGCGTTTGATCGCATGCCCAGTTTATGCCATTCCTCATGGATGGCCAGCCACTGGTCGCCGGTACATTTATCTTTAGCTATCAGCTCGCGCACTTCAGGGTGGAAGATCTCTGCCCCGCCGCCCGGTATCGATTCCAGACCCGAGTCTTTCATCAACTTCATACCGGTAGCGTAATCTATCTTTGCTTTTTTAAAGATGTAGTGATATTCTACAGGTGTTAAGGCCTTTACGTGCAGATCGGGCCTGTGCGCTTTTATCTTGCTGAATAGTTCGCTATAAAAAGCAACATCGTACTGCGGTAAAACACCACCTACTATGTGTACCTCGGTAACGGGCTGGTCATCGTATTTTTTTACGATATCCAGCATTTCTTCCATGGTGTACTCCCACCCATCGGCACGCTGTTTTAACAACCGCGAGTAGGAACAAAACTTACAATCGTACACACAAAGGTTTGTTGGCTCGATGTGAAAATTGCGGTTAAAGTAGGTCTTGTCGCCGTGTTTTTTCTCGCGTATATAGTTGGCAAGTACTCCCAGGTAGCCTAATTCTGCTTTTTCGTAAAGCAAAACGCCTTCATCAAAAGTGATGCGCTGGTTATGGAGTACCTTCTCAGCAATGTCTTTTAGTTCCGGTAAAAGCTGAGGGTTGTTCAGCAATACCAGCAAATTATCTGATACTTCCATTTAGAAAAATATTTGAGCAAATGTAGCAATTTGCATTAGTTTTAAAACGTAAGTATCAACTTAACGCGTGTTTAAACACACAAGTATGACAATGATGTTACAGTAGAGTAAGCAATAGATGATTGCCGCACACTTTTACAAATACAGCAGCAAATCACAAATATTCTTAGTTAATTTGGCGCCATAGTTTAACCACATGAAAATAGAAACCATTGCCATCCACGCCGGTAACCATACCGATGCTACTTCAAAAGCAGTTGTACAACCCATTGTTATGGCCACTACATTTGAACGCGATGCGGATGGCGGTTTTGCATCAGGATATCAGTACAGCAGGTCGGCCAACCCTAACCGCACCTCGTTAGAGAATGTGCTTGCCCGGTTAGAAAATGGTGTTGAAGCCGCGGCTTTTTCATCAGGTAATGCGGCGGGCATGTCGGTTTTTCAATCACTGGAGCCCGGCACCCATATTATAGCGCCTGATGATATGTACCATGGCCTGCGCAACCAGTTAAAGGCGCTTTTTGCAGGTATACTGGAGTTTGACTTTATTGATGTGAACGATAGTGAGGTTTTAAAAACTCACATCAAACCAAACACTCGTGTTATATGGATTGAGACCCCATCAAACCCGCTTTTAAAAATTACCGATATAAAAAAGGTGGTAGCCATTGCCCACCAGCATAATATTAAAGTAGTGTGCGATAACACCTTTGCCACCCCGGTTTGTCAACAGCCACTGGCCCTGGGTGCCGATTTGGTGATGCATTCATCAACAAAATACTTTGGCGGCCACAGCGACCTGATGGGCGGCGCATTAATTACAGCCGAAAAAAACGACTGGTGGGAGAAGATCCGCAATGTACAAACCATGGGCGGCGCAGTGCCTTCTCCTATGGATTGCTATTATCTTGTCCGCAGTATAAAAACCCTGCCTTACCGTGTAAAGGGCCACGTGCATAATGCACTGTTGCTGGCTGCTTTTTTAGAAAAGCACCCGGCGGTTGAAAGCGTGATGTACCCCGGCCTGTCATCGCATCCGCAATATGATATTGTTAAAGCGCAGATGAGCCATCCCGGTGCCATGATGTCGTTCACCCTGAAAGGCGGTGAGGATGAGGCCAAAAGAGTAATAAATGCGCTTAATGTATTTACACAAGCCACCAGCCTGGGTGGTGTAGAAAGTCTGATAGAACACCGTGCCAGTGTTGAAGGGCCCGATACCAAAACACCGTTTAACCTGTTAAGGGTATCAGTTGGGTTAGAACATATTGATGATCTGATAGCAGATCTGGAGCAGGCGATGGCGTAGTAATTACAGTTAAGCAAAAGCAGTTTTACAGCGAAATGATAATTAATTAAAAATTTAATTTGGATTGTAAATATCGTTTACCCTATATTTGGAACATTATTTGGTAGCAATACCACAACGATCAATTTTCCCTCACACGGATTTTGATTTATAAAGAAGCGGCGAGAGATCAGGCTCGAAGAACCGCTGGCAACCCTCCAAGGTGGAGAAGGTGCCAATTCCTGTCCCGGAGAATAGTTAACCGGGGGATATAAATTAATAGTCATGAAAAGTCTGATTTATTTAGCCCAACAAAACACATCGCAAACCCAAACGGGTTCATCTTCTGTATACAACCTTTCTGCAGGCTGTATTTGTATGTGTTGCTGCTGCTGTTGATTGCAGTACACGTTCCCTTTTTCTGTTTCCTGAAAAATACGTGATGCCCCGCTTAGGATAGCTTTATCCTGTCGTAATTGTAACATTTTATAAATACCCCTTAAATCTACAGAACATGTCTAATTTAAAATTCGAAACACTGCAACTGCATGCCGGTCAGGAAGTTGACGCTACAGGCGCACGTGCAGTGCCATTATATCAAACCACTTCATACGTATTTAACAGTGCCGAACATGGTGCAAACCTGTTTGCTTTAAAGGAATTCGGCAACATATATACACGTTTAATGAACCCCACCACCGATGTTTTTGAAAAGCGCATTGCTGCCCTTGAAGGTGGCATAGCGGCTTTGGCAACAGCATCGGGCCAAGCGGCGCAATTTATAGCGCTTAACAATATTTTACAGGCCGGCGATAACTTTGTGACCTCCCCTTTCCTGTACGGTGGTACTTACAACCAGTTTAAGGTTGCATTTAAACGCCTGGGTATTGAAGTACGCTTCGCTGAGGATGATACTGCCGAAAATATCGAAAAACACATCGACCATAAAACCAAAGCCATTTATACCGAAACCATTGGTAACCCAGGTTTTAGCATACCCGATTTTGAAAAGCTGGCTGCATTAGCCAACAAACACGACCTGCCACTGATAGTAGATAATACCTTTGCCGCAGGCGGATACCTGTTTCGCCCGTTACAACATGGCGCCCACGTGGTGGTAGAATCGACCACCAAATGGATAAACGGCCACGGTACAAGTATTGGCGGTGCTATTATAGATGGTGGTACTTATAACTGGGGTAACGGCAAATTCCCGCAATTTACCGAGCCAAGCGAAGGTTACCACGGGTTAATATTTAATGATGTATTTGGCATAAACGGCCCTTTTGGAAACATCAATTTTATCATTCGTGCCCGCGTTGAAGGGCTTAGGGATTTTGGCCCGTCGCAGTCACCATTCAATTCATGGTTAAATATACAGGGGTTGGAAACCCTATCCCTGCGTGTACAGCGCCATGTGGACAATGCGCTTGAACTGGCCAAATGGCTGGAGCAGCACCCGCAGGTAGAATCTGTTAACTACCCGGGGCTGGAATCGTCGCATTACCATACCCTTGCCAAAAAGTATTTAAAAAATGGTTTTGGCGCGGTATTATCCTTTGTACTTAAAGGTGGTAAGGAAAATGCCAACAAAGTAATTGATAACCTTAAACTGGTTAGCCATTTAGCAAACGTTGGCGATGCCAAAACATTGATCATACAACCGTCGGCAACAACACACCAGCAATTGTCAGACCTTGAGCAGATCTCGGCAGGGGTTTTACCCGGCCAGTTGCGTGTAGCTGTTGGTATTGAACATATTGATGATATAAAAGCTGATTTTGAGCAGGCATTTGCCAAAATACACGCATTGGAATTAGCATAAGAATTTAGTTTTTTTTAGTTTTTTAAGTGATGTTATCAGGGGGCAGCCTAAGTAACTGCCCCCGAAATAACGAAGAGTAACAAATGAGCACACAAAGTTTTACCCATACCGGAACGTTTGAACTGGAATCCGGCCAAAAGATACAAGGACTTGAGATCGGCTTTAATACCTATGGAAGCCTCAATAAAAACCGGGATAATGTAGTGTGGGTATGCCATGCCCTCACTGCAAATTCCGATGTTTTTGACTGGTGGAAAGGCCTTTTCGGCCCCGAATACCATTTTAACCCCGATGAGCATTTTATTGTATGCGCCAATGTTTTGGGGTCGCCGTATGGTTCGCTTAGTCCGCTAAGCACCAACCCGGCAACCGGGCAGCCATATTACCTGGCTTTCCCCGAATTTACCATCAGGGATATTGTAAAGGCACACACTTTACTGGCAGACCATTTAGGTATCGATCAGATAGAGATATTATTAGGTGGATCGTTAGGCGGCCAGCAAGCCATTGAGTGGAGCATTATTGAGCCCGAGCGTATCAAAAACCTTATCCTGATAGCTACCAATGCCAATCATTCGCCATGGGGCATCGCCTTTAACGAATCACAGCGCCTGGCTATCACTGCCGACCGTACCTTTTACGCCGGCTCGCCGGATGGTGGCAGCAAAGGTTTAAAAGTAGCGCGCAGCATTGCGCTTCTATCGTACCGCAGCTATAAAACCTACAGCATTACCCAGCAGGAGGATCAGGATAATGTTACTGATAACTTCAAGGCGGCAACCTACCAAAACTACCAGGGGCAAAAACTGGTGAACAGGTTTAACGCTTACAGCTACTGGTACCTTTCAAAGGCGATGGATTCGCACAATGTAGGCCGTGGCAGGCATGGGGTTGATAAAGCCTTAAGCCTTATCAAAGCACGTACGCTGGTTATTGGTATAAAATCAGACGTGTTGTTCCCTATAGAGGAGCAGCAATACCTCTTTAGGCATATCCCTAAATCGGCTTTTGCAGAACTGGATTCGTTTTACGGGCACGATGGCTTTTTAATTGAAACAGAAGACTTAACAAATATTATCACATCGTTTTTTAAAACCGATGTAAAAGGAAAAATTATAGAATTGCAAAAAATAGCTTAATGAGTAAGAAACTGAACATTGGCCTCTTTGGATTTGGAGTTGTAGGCCAGGGATTGTACGATATTATCAAAACAAAAGACCTGAACATCGAGATCGTAAAGATCGCCATCAAAAATCCTGAAAAGGAAAGATCGTTACCAAAAGGACTTTTCACTACTGATAGGAACGAGATACTGAACAACCCGGAAATAAACACCGTGGTTGAACTGATAAATGATACTGAAGCTGCTTTCGAGATCGTATCGCGTGCGCTAAGTACCGGTAAAAATGTGGTATCGGCCAGTAAGAAAATGATTGCCACCTACCTGGAGGAATTGATCGAACTGCAACATAAACATGGCACTTCACTATTGTATGAAGGTGCGGTTTGCGGCAGTATCCCCATCATCCGTAACCTGGAGGAGTATTATGATAACGAATTGCTGCATTCTATCAGCGGTATTTTCAATGGCTCATCAAATTACATCCTGTCTAAAGGCTATTTAGAAAACCTTGATTACGATAGCGCCCTTAAACAAGCGCAGGATCTTGGCTTCGCGGAAACCGACCCAACTATGGATGTGGGTGGGTATGATGCTAAATTTAAGCTTATTATAGCGGCGGCACATGCCTATGGTGTGGTTATCGATCCAAAAGAAGTGCTGAACATTGGCATCCAGAACCTTTCGCCAAACGATCTGCAATACGCACGAGAGAAAAAATTAAAGATAAAACTGGTACCCGTAGCCAAAGAACTTGATGACAGGCATGTTACCCTGTTTGTATTGCCCAAATTTGTGAACGAAACTGAGTTTTTATACAATGTGGAGTACGAATATAACGGCGTTACGGTACAGGCCGCCTTTGCCGACCAGCAATTCTTTTTTGGTAAAGGAGCCGGTGGCCACGCTACCGGGTCGGCGGTGTTATCAGATATCGCAGCTTTGCGGTACGATTACCAGTACGAATATAAAAAGGCAAAAGGCGTAAACAACCTGCAGTTCACAAATAATGTAGAGGTAAATATTTACCTGCGTTATGATGATGAAGCATTGGTAGACGCACTGGAGTTTGAACACATCCAGGAGCGTTTTTACTCGGGCAGTTACAAATTTGTTATCGGTAAAATAAACCTGCAAAAACTGATAGATAACCAGCAAGCTATAGCAGATGGCAAAGCTTTTGTTGCATTTGCCGACCAGCTAACGGGCGTTAGTTTAGCTGCTGCCAAACATGAAGCAGCCACGGTATAATAACGATAAGTAAGATTAAATAATTGAAAAGAGCCTGCCTGTATAATGGCGGGCTCTTTTTGGTTTATTCCCCCGCGTGTTGTTTATATATTAAGTATGTTCTGTACTTTTATGGCCAACTTATATTTTAACTATGCAAAAACTTAAACGCATCCTTTTCAACAGGCCATTTATTCTTACACTTTGGTTTGGCCTTAGTTTATTTGCGGTTGCGAAAGATATCATTACTCATTTTGCTAATAAGGAAACTTCGCATAATAATTATATTATATATAAGCACAATTTTCTAAACCTTATACATCAGCAAAGCCTGTTTGGCCCCGAGCCGCAGTATTATTTTGACCTGAACCACTACGGCCCCGTATTCGGGTTAATAATTGCGCCATTTGCCCTGCTTCCAAATCAAATTGGTGTAGTGCTTTGGGTTATGTTTTTGGCCTATATTTTATTCTACTCCATTATTAAACTGCCGCTAAATGATTTTCAAAAAACCATTATTTTATTGCTTAATGTAAATAGCATGATGGGATCATCCGGCAATGTGCAGGTAAACCCTTTAATTGTTGCGCTGGTAATATTCAGTTTCATTTTCATCAAAAACAAACAGGATTTTTGGGCGGCGCTGATGATCATAATAGGTACGGCAATTAAGCTATATGGCATTGTTGGGCTTGCTTTCTTTTTCTTTTCAGATAATAAGATAAAACTTGTTTTAAGCCTTATATTTTGGTCGGCAGTGTTGTTTGTATTACCTATGCTTGTTTCATCACCGGCGTATATACTTAAAACTTATCATGACTGGTACCCCGACCTGTTAGCCAAAAATGCCAATAACCTATTCTCTATCAGGGGTAATGTCAGCGTAATGGGTATGATCAGTAAGGTATTTTTGATTAAAAACCTATCAAATATGCTGGTTTTAGCACCCGGATTGTTATTGTTTGGCGTATCTGTATTTCGCATAAAATATTGGAGGAATACGCAATATCAGTTGTTATTGCTGGCCTCAACCTTACTTTTCACCATATTGTTCAGTACAGGTTCCGAACCACCAACCTATATCATTGCGTTTATTGGCGTTAGTATATGGTACGTGAATTTAAAACGGCCAATTACAGGGTACGAACGCTTCCTGCTTATATTCGCTTTGGTGTTAACCAACTTCTCCCCTTCAGATCTTTTCCCAAGGTATTTAAGGGATAAATATGTTATACCGTATGCTTTAATAGCACTTCCCTGCCTGTTGATATGGCTCAAAATAATTTATGAAATGCTTACACGCGATTTTGGAGCAGAAACAGCCGATGACCGGTTACAAGCCGAGGTTGCAATAGCAGCAAAATAGATATAAAAACAAAAGGCTTCCGTTTAGGGAAACCTTTGTTTTTGTAGAACTCACAAATTAAATTAACTATATATTCCTGTAACTATAAACTCCTTTTAGTGTCCCAGTTTTCCAGGTAATGGGCTACCCTGCTTACAAATTGCCCGCCCAATGCACCATCAACTACACGATGGTCATAAGATAACGAAAGAAACATCATATGCCTTATGGCTATAGCATCGCCTTTTGGTGTTTCTATAACAGCAGGTTTCTTTTTAATTGCGCCAACGGCTAAAATGGCTACCTGTGGCTGGTTAATAATTGGCGTGCCCATTACATTGCCAAACGAGCCAACGTTAGTGATGGTGAATGTACCATCCCTTACATCATCAGGCTGAAGTTTGTTATTGCGGGCACGGTTAGCCAGGTCATTAACCGCTTTGGTAATACCTAACAGGCTTAACTGATCGGCTTTTTTAATTACCGGTACAATAAGGTTACCACTTGGTAAAGCGGTTGCCATGCTAATATTGATATCCTTTTTCTTGATGATCTGCGTTCCGTTTACCGAAATATTTATCATCGGGAAATCTTTTATTGCTTTTACAACTGCCTCTATAAATATCGGAGTGAAGGTTATTTTCTCGCCTTCGCGTTTTTCAAATGAGTTTTTAATACGCTCGCGCCAATTCACCAGTTCAGTAACATCTGCTTCAACAAAGGAAGTTACGTGTGGTGATGTGTGCTTGCTGTAAACCATATGCTCGGCTATCAGTTTACGCATGCGGTCCATCTCAATGATCTCGTTACCACCAGATACTGATGTAGCAGCTGGCTGCGGGGCACCTTGGGGTTGCGATGGTTGCTGAGGTGCAGTAAATGTTTCTGACGGCACCGGTTGAGTTTGTTGTGCCTGTTGTGCAACTGGCTGGGGCGCCACATAAGCCGGCTCGGCTACTGGTGCTGCAACAGGCTGTATTGTTTGCCCCTGCTGCGGTGCGGCGTAACTTTGTGATGCATTACCAGCCTTAGGGCCACGTTTTTGGATATACTCCAACAGATCGTCTTTTGTTAAACGGCCTTCGGCACCCGTTCCTGGTATTTGGTCAAGCTCGCTGTTGCCGATACCTTCCTGGTTAGCTATATTTTTTACTAACGGGGAGTAAAAACGGTTTTCGTAAGTAACACCATCAATAGGTGCACTTTGCCTCTGCTCTACCTGATCGATGCCTGGTATATCTGCAACAACAGGTTGCTGAGAAGTAGGTTGTGCTACAAATTGCGGGGTTTGCTCTGCGACGGGTTGCGGTGCAGGCCCGGGGGTCGTTTCTGGTGCCGGTGCGGTTTGTGGCGTATCATCAGCTCCTGCTTCGTCTGTTTCGATAACAGCAATTACAGAACCTACCTGCACTACTTCATCTTCTTTACAAAGCTGTTCGATTAACTTTCCTGACACCGGCGATGGAACTTCTGAATCGACCTTATCGGTCGCAATTTCCATAACTGCCTCATCTGCTTCTATATAATCTCCCGGTTTTTTATTCCATTTAATTATTGTTGCTTCTGCAACACTCTCACCCATTTTTGGCAGTAATAATTGGTATTTGGCCATACGCAAAACTATAGTTCGTTGGTCAAAATTATACAATTATAATGTCACAATTAACTTTCTTTTAGTAAAGTAATCAACATAAAAAAGGCAGCTACTGCGCTCCTTTCAATGTTTTGTATCCGTTTATTACCAAATGTGAATTTCTTTGCCACTGTTTTATTTGCATTTGCCACCGCAATCCATACGGTACCTACAGGTTTATCTTCGGTACCGCCCCCGGGGCCTGCAATTCCGGTTATGGCCACTGCGTAATCCGATTTAAATTGCCGCAATGCCCCCTCAACCATCTCTGTAACTGTCTCCTGACTAACGGCGCCAAATTGGTACAGGGTTTCGTTCTTTACACCTAAAACGCTCTCTTTTAAATCGTAAGAATAAGTAACAGCCCCACCAAAAAACACCTGCGATGAACCCTCATGCTGGGTGATCAGATGCGATACATAACCACCGGTACAACTCTCGGCAACAGATAAAGTAAGGCCTTTACCGGCCATAAAATTTAATATCACCTTTTCCAGCGGGATATCTTCCTGTGCAACTACATTATGGCCAACACGCTCAACAATCCTTGCGGTAAATTGCTCTAACTTCTCCCGTAACCCGGTTTCACTATCGCCATAGGCGCTTAACCTTAAACGCACCTGCCCCATTTTTGGCAGGTAGGCCAGTTTTATATTTTCTGGCAGGTCATTTTCTATATCTGCAATTTTCTCGGCCAGGAAAGATTCACCTTCTCCAACGGTTAATATTGTTTTGTGGAGAATAACCGGCAGCTTTAGGGTTGTTTTTAATTTGGGTATAACCGTATCTTCCATCATGTACATCATCTCGAACGGTACGCCGGGCATAGATACATAGATCTTTCCATCTACATTAAACCACATACCGGGGGCGGTACCATTATTATTCTGGATGATCTCGCAATTTTCGGGTACTTCGGCTTGTTTGTGGTTCACTTCAAGCAGGGGCCGGTTATACTTTTTAAATATGTTTTCAACATTTTTTAAAGCATCGTTATTTAAAACAAGGCCAACATTAAAGTAATCGGCAAGGGTTAATTTGGTAATGTCGTCTTTTGTAGGGCCAAGGCCGCCGGTTATTAAAATAATATCAGCACGGCCTGCGGCTTCTGCAAGCGCTTTAAGGATATGCTCCCTATTGTCTGACACAGACGAGACTTGCTTTACCCTGATACCTTCTGCGTTCAGTTTCCGGGCCATCCATGCAGAATTTGTATCAACAATTTGCCCAATCAATATTTCGTCGCCAATTGTTATGATCTCTGCAAGCATATTAGTAAAAGTTTTGGTTGTTGGTATAATCGCTTCGTTTGCTCAGTTTAAGGTCCTGCAAAATAGAGGCCTTAACCTTCAGTGTAACGTTGTATGATTTATAGAACCCGAAAGGCAGCCATTGTACTGAAAGGTCCCAGCAATGCAGATCCCGGTATATGGCAAATGATGTAGCACTACTTAGCTGCCTCGCCTTTATATCGTAAGTTGTGTTATACTGTATTTTCCATTTCTGGGTAAGGCTTACATCACCGCTGAGCATCACGGTGTTACTTGATGAAGTATTAGTAACATTGTTACTATAGTTAAAACTGTAGTTGATGGATACGTTCCAGGGGATATTAAAATCTATATAAGCTCCCGGGTCGCTATTTATCATAGCAAGCCTTTGCGCCTGGTTTGGATCCATTGTTTGCAGGGTACTACCCACAGGCACAACGGCTTTAGGCCTAAAGGTTGCCGGGTTTAAAGCACCGCTCATAGAGAAGTTAAAGTTAGACAGCATCGGGAATTTACCATCCTGCCAGCTAAAGCGATTAATACGCCTTATATAGTTGGTTAATTGCCCATTGCTGATGGAATCGCGTACGGTAGTAACATACGGATCAAACGAGCCGCTAAAGTTAATGTTCACCTTTTGGTTAAGTATAGCCGTATGCCCTGAAAAATTGATATTCGAGAGTTTTAATGAATCGGCAGCGAAATTGTAAAAACCCGAAAAGGTTAAGCCCTGTAAAATGGGGATCTTCCTGTCAGTACCTGATGTGTCTGTACTTTTGGCTTTAACTTTCGCCTCAATCGTGTTATCAAGCGAAAAACCTATACCCGCTTGCTTACCTGCGGATGGGCCGCCATACACTGATTGCTCATAAATTGAATAGCGTTGCGCATAATATGGATATGGTACGGTTGCATTACTAACGGCAGTACGGTAATACCCATAGCTTGGGTCGCCAAAATCGGGGCGATAGTTAAAGCTGATTGAAGGCGTAGATATATGCCTGATAGCTTTTATATTACCCTTTTTAAACGGTATTGTACCATATAGTTTAGTTGAGAAACCTGCGTTAAAGCTATACTCGGCCGAACGCGAAAAACCACCTACGGTATCGGTTACAGGCAATACCTGGCCTGCTACACTCCCCCTGTCAAACCTACGTCGAATGGTTTGAAAATACCAGCGTTCGGTATAGCTTACCCCTGTGTTGAATTGAAAGTATTTTAATATGGTAGCATTAAATGCCACCGGTATTTGATGCTGGAAACCATTTTGCAGGCGCTTGGTGAGTGTGTTTGCTTTAAACAGTTCAGACTCTGGTACAGCATTTAACTTGTTTGTACCAACCAAACTATAACCTACTGTAATACGCTGATACCACTTTTGTTCGCCTACACGGTCTTTGGAGTCAAACGGACTTAATGTAGCCATGTTAAAACTGAATGTTGGGAGTTCCAACGTAACTGTTTTTTGGGTAAGGTCCTGGCTGTGGCCTAAACTCACGTTAAGGTTAAAGGGTGAATTTGCCCACGTTTTACCATAGTTGATACTTGACCTTAAGTTGTTCTGCGTAAGCGATTGCAGGTTGTAATTATTTTGCCCCGGGCTGTTACGGTAAAAGCTTGAAGTACCTGCATTTACCGATGCGCTAAAAGTAGTACCCGGGTTTGCATTCGGGTCTTGTGAGTGTGTCCACGCAATGTTGAAATCTTTTTGTGCCGGGTCGCCTGCCAGGCCGTAGTTATGCGATCCATAGCTTAACGTTAAACTACCACCATATTTATACCGCTTTAAATAACGCGCGTTTGTATTTATCTCGAACGAGCCTTTTGAGAACAGCGTGGCCATTGTTGTAAGGTCAATATTATCATTAAGGCCAATGTAATAACCAAAGTTACGCAGGTAAAAACCCAGCCTGGCATCTTCACCAAATGTAGGGAGAATAACGCCTGATGAGCGCGAATCGGGTTTTGGGAAAAAACCGAAGGGAATAGCTAACGGCAATGGCACCCCGGCAATCTCTAAATACGCAGGGCCCGATATGATACGGTTTTTTTGACCGATACCTTTTGTAATTACAATACCAAAATGCGTTTCGGGAAAAGGCAGATCGCAGGTACTAAAAATTACGTTGCGATAAGCAACCTCGGTTTCGTTAAGCCGTTTTGCCTGGCCGCCCGATATAAAGTTACCCTCTTGCTCTGACGCAGGGTTCCAGATCTTACCTTTTTTGGTTTTGTAATCAAACAGTAACGAATCTGATGCTACCGGTTTCTCCTGCCCCGATTTTGATAATGGCCGCCCTATATACCGCCGCGTTTTAGGGTCAATAGCACCACGGGCAAATATCAGGTGCCTTTTTTCATCAACACGAATATATTCGGCATCAAGCTCAAAATCCTCATAAGTAACACGCGCTTTGCCATACAGATACTTCATTTTGTTCTCGTTATCAACAAATGATGAGTCCTCGGCAGTGGCTTTAACTATTGATTTTAACCCACCTGCACTTGGCGTAGTATCTTTTTTGGCGGTAATAGAATTTTGGGGAGCTGTAAAATTACGGCCGCCCCCCTTCCCTTTTGCAGGCGTAGCCGGCTTGGGGTTACGAAGCAGTTTCCTATCTCTGACAGAATCAAGTTTTATAATAGTATCTTTAACAGTTATATAATGGTGGCCGCTATTTGCATAGGTTACCATCTTAACCATTAATATAAGTGCAAGTAGAAAAAAAGGCCTAACTAATTTCAAAATTGATTATGAATAGTATTTTTGCAGGTACAGTTAACAGCGTTCAAAGCTAATGAAAAATAAAATATTGAACAGGTTGAATAGAACGATTTGTGGCTTTGCCGCGATATTAATTTGCTTCTCATTGTTTTCGTTCACTTCAAAAGATATAGTAAAAAAAGATACTGTTGTAAATAATAGTTACAAACTTAAAACTATAGTTATTGACGCCGGCCACGGTGCTAAACCAGATAATGCGCCCCCCGGCCATTATTCCCGGGGTGCCGACGGCTCTTTTTCTTCCGAAAGGAATGTAACGCTTGCCCTCGCATTAAAATTGCAGAAGGCTGTTGAAAAAGATATTAACGGCGTAAAAGCAGTATTAACGCGCTCAACCCCCGATGATGTATCGTTTGAAAGACGTGCACAAATTGCCAACGAAAACAAGGGGGATCTGTTTATTTCACTGCATTGCAATTCGCTATCAGACAGGGTTATACGCGAGCGTGTTGGCACAAAGCGCGGCAAGGCGGTATACAGATCAGTGCGTGTACCAGATCGCTCGGGCAAAGGCGCCCTGATGCTTGTTTATGGTTTGCACCGGTCTCGCGAAGAACAGAACGCTATTAAAAATAATCAGGTTGATGAATCGGGCCTTGATGGTGACGCTTTAGACCCCGATGACCCGGTGGTTGCCATACTTACCGCCGCCTATGTGCGTAAATTTCGTAAACAAAGTATAAAAATTGCAAACTTAATTAACGATGAGATTGTTGGGACAGACGGAAGGCGTAGCGAAGGGCTAAGGGAACAGGGTATTTATGTGCTTTGCCATAGCGCTATGCCATCGGTACTTGTTGAAACAGGCTATATTAATAACCCCGATGATGAGCAATATTTAAACTCCGAAGAGGGACAAACAGAGATAGTTAATTCTATAGTACGCGCCATTAATCAATATAAAACCCAGATGGAACAAGTCACGGCAAACTAAATTTTAAATTATAAACACTACCTATACCATATATGAAAATATCTAACGAAACAAAAATTGGGGCACTTACAGCGGTGGCCATAACGGTACTTATATTAGGATACAGCTTTTTACGCGGGAACGATGTTTTCTCGTCATCAAACAAATTTTACGCTATCTATCGCAGTGTTGAGGGTTTAACCATATCAAAACCTGTTTTGGTAAATGGTTTCCAGATTGGCAGGGTATCAAAAATGCAATTACATGCTGATGGCCGTACCACAGTTGAATTTAAGGTTGATAAACAATACAACATACCTGATAACACGTTGGCCAAATTACAAAGCACCGATCTTTTAGGTAGTAAAGCCATTGTATTTGAACTGGGCAACAGCATGAAATATGCCGGCGACCAGGACACCCTGCGTGCAGATATACAGGGCAGCCTGGCCGAAAGCCTGCAGCCTATCCAGAAAAAAGCCGAAGTTTTGATAACTAAGGTAGATTCTGCCCTGGGTGCTATTAACAAAATCATGAACCCGCGGTTCCAGGCTAATGTTGATAAAAGCTTTACCAGCATTGCCAACTCTTTGCAAACATTAGAAGGTACCACCAAAAAAATTGATGCTATTGTTGGTTCGCAAAGCGCACACATTAATGGTATTATGGCCAATGCGGATGAGGCATCTGCAAATCTTAAAAACAGTAGTGCGCATTTAACAGGCATCTCAAGCAATTTTGAAAGGTTTAGCACCGATCTGGCTAACTCAAATGTTAAAGGTACTTTAGATAACGCTAACAAAGCTATGGCCGATCTGCAATCTACTATCAACAAGATCAATAGCGGGCAGGGCTCGCTTGGTTTGCTAATGAACGATGATAAGATGTACAACAACTTAAACTCGGCATCGAGCAACCTTAACAACCTGTTCCTGGATATTAAGGCACACCCAAGCCGTTACGTACACTTCTCTGTATTCGGTAAAAAGGGAGATTGATTTTAGAATTTAGAAACAAGATATTGGAGATCAGTTGAAAAGCTGATCTCTTTTTTTTCAACCTCGTTATTCAGAAATTACAAACGTTTTTCCTTCTACAGCAAGTTCTGTATTCGGGAAAACGCTTTGTGCTTCTTCCAAAAGTTCGTTAAGGGTTTTGTACCTGGCCGAGAAATGGCCGATAACCAACTTTTCTGCATTCACCCTTACTGCTACCTCTCCTGCTTGTAAAGCGGTAGTATGGTGGGTTTGGTTAGCGCGATCAAGCATGTCATTTAAAAATGTGGCTTCGTGGTAAAGCAGCGTAACCGAGTTTATTTGCGCCAGGTATTTTTCAGTGTAAAGCGTGTCAGACACGTAGGCGTATGATTTTGGCTCGGCGGGTTCAATGGTAAGTGTGCTGTTCTGGTAAACAGTACCATCGGGCGCTGTATAATCATTACCTTTTTTTATGGCAGAATAATAGGCAACAGGTATTTCCAGTTGTTCTATTTTTTCCTTGATGAGCTTACGTAACCGTTTCTTTTGCCTGAACAAAAAGCCCGTACAAGGTATGCGGTGATCAAGCGGGATGGTCTCTACAAAAATATCCTGGTTCTCTAATATGATACCTTTTGCTGTAGCATCCGTAAATACCCATTCTAAAGGGTAATGCAGCGTGGTTTCAGAATATTTAAGTTGCAGGTCAACAATCTCTTTTAAGGGTGGCGGGCCAAATATCTTAAGTTCTTTTTTGCGCCCGTTAAGGTGCATGGATGATAGCAGCCCAACTAAACCAAGGTAATGGTCGCCGTGCAGGTGGCTAATAAAAATATAATCTATACGGCTGGCTTTAACATCAAACCGCAGCATTTGCTGCTGTGTACCCTCAGCGCAGTCAACCAAATAAAGCTTTTCGTTTATATTGAGTACCTGCGCTGTGGGGTTCCGGTTAAAAATGGGGGTTGCAGAACTGCTGCCCAGTATAGTTACTTCGAATTTCATACCGGGGTGAACAGCTTATTATCTAACTTCTTTCTTCAGTTCTTTTTCTATTTCTTCCATGAATATAAGGTCGATGCCTTCTTCGCAGGTAGGTACAATAGAAAGTACATTATCTAACTGTGATATGGTTACCAAACGCGATACCGCATCATTTAAACCACACAGTATAAATGAGCCGGATGAGTTTTTACATAAGCGGTGCCCAACCAATAAACTGCTTAAGCCAGATGAATCTGCAAACTTCACTTGCGAAAGATCAAGGATGATGTTTCGCTGGCCTTCTGTGTTGATCAGGATCAGTTCTGATTTTAACTGAGGGGTAACCAGTGAATTTAGCTTTGATTCGTTAAGCTTAATAAGAATATATTTCTCGTGCTTGTCAACCGTAAATTTCATTTTGTTCTAATTAAAAAGCTAAGATAGAATTAATTTATCTTTAAATAAAAAATTACAAAGCGGCCAGCGCCTTATTTATAGCGCTTTCAACCCTATTTACCACATCGGTAGTTTCGGGCTTAATAAATTTTTCGCCTGTAATTTGCTCATACAGTTCAATATATCTGTCAGATATTGATTGTACGATCTCCTTTGTCATTTCGGGCACCTGCTGCCCATCCTTACCCTGGAAACCGTTCTCTATAAGCCATTTTCTAACAAACTCTTTTGATAGTTGTTTTTGCGCTTCGCCACTTTCCTGGCGCTCGGCGTATCCTTCTCTATAAAAGTACCTTGATGAATCGGGCGTATGGATCTCATCTATCAAATAAATGGTATCGCCAACCTTGCCAAATTCGTACTTGGTATCAACCAGTATAAGGCCTTGTTTAGCGGCAATTTCGGTACCGCGTTTAAATAACTGGCGGGTATAATTTTCCAGCTGCACATAATCGGCTTCGCTAACAATACCTTGTTTCAGTATTTCCTCGCGGGATATATCCTCATCATGCCCTACCGATGCTTTGGTGGTTGGGGTGATGATGGGCTCGGGCAGTATATCGTTCTCTTTTAAACTTTCGGCAAGGGTAACACCGCAAACCTGGCGTTTGCCTGATGCGTATTCGCGTGCGGCATGCCCTGCAAGATAACCGCGTATTACCATTTCTACCTTAAACGGCTCGCAGATGCGGCCTATAGTAACAGATGGATCGGGCACGGTAACAACCCAGTTAGGTACAATATCGGCAGTAGCCTTTAAAAATTTAGCCGCTATTTGGTTTAGCACCTGCCCCTTGTACGGGATAGGCTCGGGCAGTACCACATCAAATGCCGAGATACGGTCGGTAACCACCATGGCCAGGTATTTATTATCTATCGTATAAACATCCCTAACTTTACCCTTGTAATAGTTGGTTTGTCCCTTAAAATTAAAATGTGTTTCTTTTATTGCGTCCATGTGTTAAGTCTTAAGTCAGTAGTCTAAAGTCTAAAGTCGAAAAGCAGGTGGCTTATGACTAAAGACTTTAGACTACGTACTTCTATTGTATATCCCCGTAAGCTTCCAATATGCGTTTCACCAGTTTGTGGCGCACTACATCTTCACCGCTCAGGTAAACAATATCAATTCCTTTTATATCAGTTAATATACGCAGCGCGGTGTATAAACCCGACTGCTGTTTTTTTGGTAAATCGATCTGTGTAACATCGCCCGTAACAATAAACTTGGCCGATGGCCCCATACGTGTAAGGAACATCTTAAGCTGCATATCTGTAGCGTTTTGCGCCTCATCCAAAATCACAAAGCAGTTATCAAGCGTACGGCCGCGCATAAAAGCCAGCGGGGCAATCTCAATAGTACGGTTCTCCAGGTAAAGCTTTAGTTTTTCGGCCGGTATCATATCGTCAAGCGCGTCATATAACGGGCGCAGGTACGGGTCTATCTTTTCTTTCAGGTCGCCCGGTAAAAAGCCCAGGTTCTCCCCTGCCTCAACCGCCGGGCGGGTAAGGATAATGCGTTTGATCTCCTTATTTTTTAATGCCCTTACAGCCAGTGCAACCGCGGTATACGTTTTACCGGTACCCGCCGGGCCAATAGCAAACAGGATGTCGTTTTTGCTCAGGCTATCAACCATACGGTGCTGGTTTGGCGTACGCGCCCTAACCATAATGCCGTTGGGGCCAAAAACCAAAACTTCGCTGCTGGCAAACTTATCGGGCGCGGTTTCGCCTTCTTTTGGGGCAGTAACCCTGGCGCCAAGTATGCGTTCAACATCGTTTACATTAAGGCTTTCAAATTTTTCTACATGCTGCACCAGGTGATCAAATTTCTCCTGGAAGATGGCCAATTCGTTCTCATCCCCCAAAACCTTAACCTCGCTGCCGCGTGCAACTAATTTAAGCTTAGGATATTGCTTTTTAATGATCTCGAAATGATCGTTATTCGGTCCCCATAAAACGGCGGGGTCTATTTGCTCAATTGATAACTTTAGCTCGTTCAATAGGATTGATTTTTGTCAGTTTGCGAATTTTTATGAATTAAAAATTGAATATTTGCACCTTTAAATGCTTTACAAGATTAGCAATAAATATTTATAAAATTAATGGCAATTATAACTTTAACTACTGATCTGGGCGATAAAGATATTTATCAGGCTGCCCTTAAAGGTAGTATTTATAAATTGCTCCCAACAGTAAATATTGTTGATATTACTAACAATGTTGCGGCCTTTAATGTGCAGCAGGCAGCTTTTATTTTAAAGAATAGCTTTTACTATTTCCCGGACGGCACGGTACACCTTATAGGCATTGATACTGTGTACAATACGCAAACCCGTTACCTTGCCGTAAGGTATAAAAACCACTACTTTGTTGGGGCCGATAATGGCATATTCTCATTGATGTTTAACGATGAGCCGGATGAGATTGTGGAAATAAATATTATGCAGGACCTGAAGTTTTTGCACTTCCCGCTGGCAGATATTTTTGTAAAGGCCGCATGCCATTTGGCCAGCGGCGGCACCCTTGCTGAAATAGGGTTACCCATAACCAGCATTGAGAACAAAATGACCCTGCAACCCGTTATTGAAAAGAACCTGATAAAGGGTGCAGTGATCTATATAGACTCGTTCCAGAACGTGATAACCAACGTTACTAAAGAATTTTTTAACCGTGTGCAGCAAGGCCGCAGGTTTGTATTGTACTTTAAACGTAACGAAACCATTAACCAGCTTAGCTGGCATTATAATGAAGTACCCGAAGGCGAAAAACTTTGTCTTTTTGGTATAAGCGACCATTTGGAGATTGCCATAAACAAAGGCAACGCAAGCGGCCTGCTTGGCCTAAACCTTGGCGATAGTGTAATTATTGATTTTCAATAACCCCTTAAGGCTATGAAACGTTTATTTATTTTAACAGCATTGCTGCTTTTTGCTGCCTGTGTTTTTGCGCAGGTAAAAACAGATTCGGTTGCGTACAGCCGGCAGCGGGCAAAGATCAACGCTATGCTTGCTGCCCGAAAGATAAAATTTAGCCAGTACGATACCAGCCTCACCAAACGCAGCGGCATATTCCATATGCAAACCAAAGGCGATATCCGCAAATCAAACGATATACTGATGGATATTGTTGGTACCGACGACGAGATCTTCATCGAACTGAAAAAACTTTTTGATTACCAAACCAACCAGCTCAATTACACCAATTACCAAAAAAAGCAGGTAGAAAGTAACGCTAAAGAGGTTGAGAAAACCCGCATTGCTTTCATGACCACTATTAACCGGTTACGTGAACAAAACGAGGATTTAAAAGCAACCTTAGCCAAACAAAAAGCAGGTTACGAAAGCAGGCAAAAGCTTTATATAATAGTGATAGTTCTCACGTTTGCGTCAATTTTAGCATTAGCCTTCACAAAAAGAAAAAGAAAGGCGTAATTTTACGGCTTTGTACATATAAAAAATATTAATGGCACGAGGACGATTGAATAGTGGCAGCAAGTCGGAAGCAGAATTACCAAAGGCAAAATTAAACCTGGAGAGTTTAGGCCGCATATCAAAGCTTATCTCCTATTTAAAACCTTACAAAGGCAAATTTTTTGCAGGTATCATCTTCCTTTTTCTATCCAGCTTAACAGGCCTTGCATTCCCATCATTACTTGGAGCTTTGATAGATGCTGCGCAGGGTAAACAGAAATACACCTTTTTACCGCCAACTATTAACGCTATTGGTTTTTTAGCCTTCGGGATATTGTTTGTACAGGCATTTGTATCGTTTTTTAGGGTGGTTTGGTTTGTACAGGTGGCCGAGAAGGCACTGGCCGATATCCGCCGCGATACTTATTTTAAACTGGTTACCCTCCCCATGAACTTTTTTGCTAACCGCAGGGTTGGCGAACTAAATAGCCGTATCTCTGCCGATCTTTCGCAGATACAGGATACCATGACCACCACCTTTGCCGAAATGATAAGGCAACTGGTTTTGCTTGTGGGCGGTATTACATTCCTTACCATTGTATCGTTTAAACTTACCCTGGCTTTATTGCTGATGCTGCCGGTATTGATCGTTGTAGCAGTATTTTTCGGGAGGTTCATCCGCACACTGTCAAGACAGGCCCAGGATAAACTGGCCGAATCAAACACTATTATTGAAGAAACCCTGCAAGGCATAGCCAATGTTAAAGCCTTTGTAAACGAAGCTTTTGAAGCAGGCCGTTACAACAAAAACCTGCGCGAAGTGGTAAAAATTGCGGTTAAGGGCGCAGTATACCGTGGCTTGTTCGCATCGTTTATTGTTTTTTGCCTGTTTGGGGCCATTGTAGGCGTTATTTGGTATGGGTCGGTACTGGTACATCACCACGAACTTTCTGTTGGTAGCTTAACCACCTTTATCCTCTACTCTATTTTTGTAGGCGCAGCTATGGGCAGTTTCCCTGAGTTGTATGCCAATTTGCAAAAGGCCGTTGGTGCAAGCGAACGTGTTTTGGAAATACTGGACGAGAAAGGCGAAGATGTATCTATCAATGCTGAAGATAACCTTGTTAAACAAAAAATAAGCGGTAACCTGGCCTTCAATAATGTGGTATTTGCTTACCCATCCCGCTCGGAGCTTACCGTACTAAAAGATATTTCATTTACCGCCAATGCGGGCCAAAAGGTAGCTATTGTAGGGCCAAGCGGTTCGGGTAAATCAACCATGGCTGCGCTGATACTGCAATTTTACCATCCGCAAAGCGGCAGCATTTATTTTGACGGATTGGATGCAAGCGAATACGCATTAACCGATATCCGTAACCAGGTAGCTATTGTTCCGCAGGATGTATTGCTGTTTGGCGGTACTATTTTAGAGAACATTGCCTATGGTAAACTGGGATCAGACAAAGAAGAAATTATCGCGGCAGCCAAAAAAGCCAATGCCGATCAGTTTATCACCTCTTTCCCCGAAGGGTATGATACCATTGTTGGCGAACGTGGCGTAAAACTATCAGGCGGACAACGCCAGCGCATAGCCATTGCCCGTGCCTTGCTGAAAAATCCGGCTATCCTGATACTGGATGAGGCCACCTCATCGCTCGATTCGGAATCTGAACGTTTGGTACAGGAAGCTTTAGAGGTGTTGATGAAAGGCCGTACGTCTATCATCATCGCCCACCGCCTGTCAACCATCCGCGAGGCAGATAAGATCATCGTGCTGGAGAAAGGTAACATCATTGAAACCGGTAACCACCAGGAACTGATAGCAAACGAGCAGGGCCTATACAGGTATTTAAGTCAGCTGCAATTCGAGACCGCACAGGCTAACTAAATAGTTAAGCCAACATCCGGGCATTTCCCATAACACGGGTTATTCACCACCAGGGCGGCGGCTCAAATATTTATTTAAAATCCCACCAAACTACTTCCCTCGGCGGATCACCCAGGGTGTAAGGCTCCCCTATACGCGGTACGTTTACCTGTACACCCAGCTTTTCGGCAGCGGGCATCAGTTTTTCTATCGGTTCGTTCCAGGCATGGTCGGCTGCCTCAAACTTTGCCCAGTGGATAGGCTGCAGCAAACGGGCCTTCAGGTCAACACTTGCCTGGGCAGCTTGCCCAAACCACAGATGTGCCCATGGCCAGTTGGGGCTGTACTGTCCGCATTCCAGCAGCGCCAGGTCAAACGGGCCATATTGTTGGCCAATTTTTTTTAAGTATGTCCCATAACCACTATCGCCGCCGTAAAACAGCCGGTATTGGTCTGTTTGTATCACATAAGATGCCCAAAGCGTTTTACTTGTTTTAGCGTATGTACGGTTACTGCGGTGCTGTGCCGGCGTAGCCGTAACCCGGAGGCCACCGGGCAACGTAACAGATTGGTTCCAATTCAGTTCTATGATCTTTTTAGGATCAAACCCCCAATACACCAGATCCGAGCCCACCCCCATTGGCACTACCGCCATTTTAATATGATCTTTTAATTTCCTCAGGGTTCGATAATCCAGGTGATCGTAGTGGTCATGAGAAATGATCAACACATCTATTGGCGGCATATCTTTGGCGTGGTAATTCGTAGTTCCCTGAAATGCCGTAACAATTCCGGGTAAGGGCCCGGCGTGATTGCTAAAAATAGGGTCGATAAGTACATTACCCTGCCTGGTTTTAATAAGCAAAGACGAATGCCCAAACCAAACCACGGTTGGTGCAGGGGCCGTAAGTGTATTCAAATCCGTTTTAACCCATGGCAACCCAAGAGAAGGCCTGGTGATCTTTGAGCGGTTGTGTAATAACAAAAGAAATTTATTGCGTTTTACTGTCGAATCGGTACGTTCGGCAAGATTTTCAAAACCGCCATCTTTGTAATTAGGTAAAGTATCTAACCGGGCAAGTTCTTCACCCTCCGGGTTTTTACCTACCGACTTTACCACGCCACAGCCGGCTATGGCTATCAGCAACAGCGCAGCCATCCCAATTCCTAAATAATTCCTATTCATACCCTGTGTAAATAACGCTTAACGTTAAGAGATTATTTTCCCGGGGAATGATTTAGATAATAGATTACTGATGGCACCCAACTGGTTAAGTAACAGCCTCCGGGCAATCTTACTCCTGCTATTTATTCAGAATTAAAAGCCCATGCGGCGTAAAATACCTTTAGGAAGCAGTTGGGGAGTCAACATTAGCTAAAGCTTAACTTTAGGATAATTCCGCAACGCTGGCGCACTTTGATACGTTTCTTGTATTGAGTATCCCAGATATGCAAAGCATTTCATCTATAATGAAGTATCTTTGCGGTTTCTCATCAACAATAAATGATCAAGCAAGCCCTACAAAACTTAAAGATACAAGCCTTAAACCCTATGCAGGAGGCTGCCATTGCCGCCGCCAAAAAGGGCGATGTAATACTGCTTTCGCCTACCGGATCGGGTAAAACACTGGGCTTTTTGTTGCCATTGCTGGGTTTACTTGATGCTAATGTAAATACTGTCCAGGTGATGATCCTGGTTCCCTCGCGCGAGCTGGCTTTGCAGATAGAGCAGGTTTTTCGTAGTATGGGCAGTGGTTTTAAAGTAAATTGCTGTTATGGCGGCCACTCTTTAAAAATAGAGATGAACAACCTGTCGCAGCCGCCTGCCGTGCTGATAGGCACTCCCGGTCGTATTACCCATCACCTGCGCCGCGAAACGTTTGACACTTCGGCTATTGCCACCATTATACTGGATGAGTTTGATAAATCGCTGGAATTTGGTTTTCAGGAGGATATGGCCTACATCATTAAGCAGCTACCCAATATCAAAAAGCGGATCCTGACTTCGGCCACCCAAATGGACGAGATCCCGGGCTTTACCGGTATCCGTAACCCTACCAAACTGGATTACCTGAGCAATGCCGCTATTACGCCAGATTTGAAACAGAAAGCAGTATTTAGCGAAGCTGCCGACCGTTTAGAGGCCCTGTTCGCCCTGCTTTGCAAAATAAGCGATAAACCAACGCTGGTATTCTGCAACCACCGCGAGGCTGTCGACCGCATCAGCGACCTGCTATACGATATGGGCCTGCCGCACGATATTTTCCACGGCGGTATGGAACAGGACGACCGCGAACGCGCGCTGCTAAAATTCAGGAATGGTAGCCACCATATCTTAATTACTACTGACCTTGCCTCGCGCGGCCTGGATATTCCCGAAATAGAGCACGTGGTGCATTACCAGCTGCCGCATAACCAGGAAGCTTTTACGCATCGTAACGGCCGCACAGCCAGGATGCATGCCAAAGGAACCTCCTACCTGATGCTAAACCCCGGCGAAAAACCGGCCTACCTGAATGAGATGCCCGAAGAAGAAAAGCTTCCTGCTAAGATCAAGATCCCGGCACTATCGCCATGGGCAACGGTGTACATCGCCGCAGGCAAAAAAGATAAAATAAATAAGATTGATATTGTTGGCCTGTTGCTGAAAAAAGGCGAACTGGCCAAAGAAGACCTCGGGCTGATTGAGGTGCTGGACCACTCTTCCTACGCCGCGGTAAAACGTAGCCTGATAGAACGTACAGTGGCATTGGTAAAAAACGAGAAGATAAAAGGCCGTAAGATCAAGATAGATATTTCGAGGTAGGTATTCAGCTTTCCCTTATTGCAATCGCTCGGCTCCAGCCGAGTGATGATTATTACAAGGCCTCCGGCTGCTTACTATAACCGGCACACTGCGGCGGGACGCCGTATAATAGCGGTCACCCGGCTGGAGCCAGGCGACGGCAAAGAGAGACCCTGCGGCGACAGAACTCCCACGCTTTTAATTTACCCGTATGTGACCTGCCACCAAACGTTCCTATGGAACGTGAAATGGGTTTGTGGACTATGCTACCAACCAATCGTCCCGCAGGGACGACCGTTTATACAAATTCGTCCCATTCGGGACGTGTGGTTGGTAGAACAATGAACAACAAGTAAAAGCGTTCCATCGGAACGCCTGGTTAAATGCAAAGATTTGAATTATGCCCTTATACCTTTTCCTCGCTCATTATACTTACATTTGGCGCTGATGTAAGTTCTTTACTTTCCTTCATCAACCGGTATAGGTTTTACTTAATTGTAGATTAATAGGGAATAGTGTGCAAATCACTAACTGTCGCGCAACTGTAAGTAACACAAAAAGGTTTTTGCCAATAATGCCCACTGTTTGTACCAACAACGAACGGGAAGGGCGGCAAAAATGTTACAAGTCAGGAGACCTGCCATACTGAATTGACAATGCTTTCGCGGTATGAAGCAATGGTCGGTGTGTTTGATATAGTTTTTGTTACCACCTGTATTTTTATGCAAGGGAGTGCTATATCCAAACTTTTCCATCCATCCTACCCAAAGCATTGCGAAGAATAGCTAACGGGCTTTTAACCGATTTATTCATTTAATCAATTAAAGCAATGCTAACGCAAAATTTAGGCTACCCGCGTATTGGTGGCCAGCGCGAATTGAAAAAGGTCTGCGAAAACTACTGGGCAGGCAAAACGGGGTACAAAAACGTACTGGCCGTAGGTAAAAACATCCGCCACGAAAACTGGCAGATCCAAAAAGACGCGGGGATAGACCTGATCCCTTCAAACGATTTCTCTTATTATGATCATGTGCTCGACCATTCCCTGATGTTTGGCGCCATCCCGAAGCGCTATAACGAGGTGATGCTGAAACAGGATAATGAAGAGATTGACCTTTACTTTGCCATGGCCCGCGGTTACCAAAAAAATGGGTTGGATGTAGTGGCTATGGAAATGACCAAATGGTTTGATACCAACTACCATTACATTGTGCCCGAGTTTTATCAAAACCAGCAGTTTCGTCTGTTTTCGCAAAAGATAGTGCATGAATTTTATGAGGCGAAGCAACTGGGGATTATCACCAAACCTGTGCTGATTGGCCCGGTATCGTACCTGTTACTGGGTAAAGAGAAAGAAGCGGGATTTGAAAAGATTGACCTGATCAAAAATCTGCTGCCGGTGTACGCGGAGATACTGACCAAATTGCAGGACCTGGGTGCCGAATGGATCCAGTTTGATGAGCCTTTCCTGTCGCTTGATCTGACCGAAAAAGAGCAGCAGGTTTACCGCGATACCTATAAGCAGCTTAGAAAAGAGTTTCCGCGCCTCAAGTTTTTGCTGGCCACCTATTTTGAACGCCTGGGCGATAACGCGCAACTGGCAGCATCCTTGCCTATTGATGCCCTGCATATCGACCTGGTGCGCGCGCCGCAGCAATTAGATGAGGTGCTGGAACTGCTGCCTGCCAAAACCATCCTTTCGTTAGGTGTGGTAGATGGCCGTAACGTTTGGAAGAATGATTTTGAGCAATCGTTGGCTACCATCCAAAAAGCAAAAGATAAACTGGGTGCCGACAGGGTTTGGATAGCCCCATCCTGCTCGCTGATCCATTCGCCCTGCGATTTAAAAAGCGAGAGCAACAACGATGTATTAACCCCGGAGATTAAACAATGGCTTGCCTTTGCCAAACAAAAGGTAAGCGAAATAGCGTTGTTAAAAAGCCTTTCAGGCAATACGCCGGGTGTTAACGCCCAATACAAACTGGCCGAAAATATCCATGATAATACCTCACGTAAAACTTCATTACTCATCCATAATGAACTTGTAAAACAGCATGTTGCGAGCATATCCGAAAGTGATGCTCAACGTAAAAGCCGTTTCCCATCGCGTAAGCAACAACAGCAGGCTTTGTTAAACCTGCCGTTGTTTACTACCACTACTATTGGTTCGTTCCCGCAAACTGCCGAGGTGCGCAGCTGGCGTTCACAATTAAAAAAAGGTGTCATCAACCAGGCACAGTATGATCTGCATATAGCTACCGAAACCGAAAAGGCGGTGCATTGGCAGGAAGAAATTGACCTGGATGTTTTGGTACATGGCGAGTTTGAGCGTAACGATATGGTGGAGTATTTTGGCGAGCAACTGGCTGGCTTTACCTTCACCCAAAACGGTTGGGTACAAAGTTATGGCAGCCGCTGTGTTAAGCCCCCTATTATTTATGGCGATGTATCGCGCCCCGAGGGGATGACGGTTAAGTGGTCGGCCTACGCACAATCATTAACCAATAAATGGATGAAGGGCATGCTTACCGGGCCGGTAACTATTTTGCAGTGGTCGTTTGTAAGGAACGATCAGCCACGGTCAGCAACCTGTACGCAGATAGCACTTGCTATACGCGATGAGGTTTGCGACCTGGAGCAAGCGGGTATCAAGATCATCCAGATAGATGAACCCGCCATACGCGAAGGCTTGCCCCTGCGCAAAGCAGATTGGGCAACCTACCTGGACTGGGCGGTTAAAGCGTTCCGCATTTCGGCCAGCGGCGTGCAGGATGATACGCAGATCCATACACATATGTGCTATTCGGAGTTTAACGACATCATCCAAAGCATTGCCGATATGGACGCTGATGTGATCACGATAGAAACTTCCCGCTCGCAAATGGAGCTGCTGGATGTTTTCGCCGATTTTAAATACCCTAACGAGATTGGCCCCGGTGTGTATGATATCCACTCGCCACGTGTACCTAATAAGGATGAAATGACCCACCTGCTTAAAAAAGCAAGGGCGGTTATCCCCGACAGCCAGCTTTGGGTAAACCCCGATTGCGGCCTTAAAACCCGTGGATGGGACGAAACCAAAAAAGCGTTAACAGAAATGGTAGCGGCAGCCAAAGAAATGCGTGCCTCTGTCACCGAAGCATCAATAATTTAAAACTGACAACCAACAGGCAGGGATCTCCCCTGCCTGTTATTACCTTTACCCCCATCATGACATTAGACGAAAGAATACAAGCCTCAGAAACCCGCATATTTAAAGCCGTTTTCCCGAACACTACCAACCATTACGATACCCTTTTTGGCGGTACCGCCATGCACATGATGGATGAGGTTGCCTTTATAACCGCTACCCGCTTTAGCAGGCAGGTAATGGTTACCGTAAGCAGCGATAAGATTGATTTTAAGAAACCCATCCCCGCCGGTACCATTGTAGAACTGATTGGCCGCGTTAGCCATGTAGGTAACACCAGCTTAAAGGTTGATGTGGAGATCTATATAGAGCAAATGTATGCTGAGGGCCGAGAGCTGGCCATTCACGGCAGCTTTACCTTTGTAGCTATTGATGAACACAAAAAACCGGTTAGGATAGTAAAATAAGGGGTATTACATCCCTTTTTCCAGGATAGTTATTTTACCGGTTTCGTCGTTCATTAAAGTCATCTGGATCCAAACCTGCGAAGTAAATTACAAGCGATTTTATAACAGCTTAAATCAAATAGCTATCTTTAGCCAACGAAAAACTAATTACTTAAATCATTATGAAAAAGCTATCATTCCTGTTAGTAATGCTAACATTTGCCTGTACTTCGGTATTCGCTCAATTAACTAAAGATCAAATTGTTGGCGAGTGGACACGCGCCAAAGCCTACACCAAAGCTTATTTAGATGCCATGCCTGCCGATGGTTACGCGTTTAAAGCCACACCAGAGGTTCGTACCTTTGCCGGCCAGATGCTGCACCTGGCTGATGCCAATTACTTTTTTGTAGGTATGGCAAGCGGCAAGGTAAGCCCACTGGGTAAAGATGTATCTGTAGAAAAAACCGTAGCCCAAACCAAAGAAGCTACCACCAAAGCGGTTTTAGACAGTTACGACTATGCTATCAGCGCCATCCAGGGCATGACCGAAGCGCAGTTTAAAGAAGAAGTGAGCATGGGTAAAATGAAATCTACCCGCGGCCTTATGTTGGCAAAAGGCTTTGAACACCAAACCCACCACCGTGGCCAAACAACTATTTACATCCGTTTAAAAGGTGTAACGCCTCCTAACGAAATGTTGTTCTAACTAAGAACCGGGAATTCGTAAAATGCCACCCTGATATCGGGGTGGCATTTTTGTTTAGGCGATTTTTTTTCTGTGTGCACTCTGTGCTTTTTATCTCTGTTCCCTATGTGGTTAAATAAACAATATAAATACTTGTAAATGCTAAAATAATTAGCAAATTTGTATGTGAACCAGAATAAGATAGAGATAAAGGCCGAAGCGCGTGTACTGTTTGTGGATATGAACAGTTATTTTGCCCGTTGCGAGCAGCAAGCCAACTACTGGCTGCGTGGCCGCCCTGTTGGCGTTTGTGTTTACACAGGCAAGTATGGCTGCGTAATCTCATTATCTACCGAAGCCAAAGAACGGGGGCTTAAAGCCGGGATGCGGCTTAATGATGCCATGGTTCAATGCCCCGATCTGGTGCCTGTTGAAAGTAACCCCGCCCGTTATCGGCAGTATCACACTAAAATTATCAACGTAATGCGCGAGTATTGCAACGATGTGGTACCTAAAAGTATTGACGAAGCCATTGTAAACTTTAGCAATTACGAAAATGTTGACCCCATGCAAATGGCCATGAACATCAAAAGAGACATCCTGGCTAAAGTGGGCGACTGGCTCACCTGTTCGGTAGGAATAGCGCCAAATGCTTTTTTAGCTAAGCTGGCATCCGTTAGGGGCAAAAAACGCGACGGACTGATGATGATCACCCCGCAAAATATCGATTCGGTTTTAAGTGAGCTAAAACTGGGCGACCTGCCCGGCATAGGTGCAAATATGTCGTACCGGTTGGAACGCGCCGGCATTAAAACTCCGCTGGAAATGCGCTACGCTCCGCCCGAACGGTTACGCAGCATCTTTAAAAGTATTGACGGCATCTACTGGCATTACCGCCTCAATTTTAT
Source organism: Mucilaginibacter sp. (assembly GCF_041663085.1). Lineage (GTDB taxonomy): Bacteria > Bacteroidota > Bacteroidia > Sphingobacteriales > Sphingobacteriaceae > Mucilaginibacter. Next base: position 20,526 of record NZ_JBAZRC010000003.1, on the reverse strand, counting down.
CGAGACCAACATTGTAGCGCACGAGTACAAGGGCATGCAGGCCATGCGCCAGATCTCGGCCGAAAAGCGCCAGCACATCAACTACATCGACCAGTTGTTTATGACGCTTTGCCTTACCCTGGAGAAACGCATGGTGCATCATAAGTTCCACTGTAAATCGGTTGGGTTTACCGCGCGTTATGCCGATGATACCCGCTGGGACGATGCCTTTACCATCAGCGTGCCCGTGCAGGATGCCATCAGTCTAATGCGGATGATCCGCATCCGTATGGCAAAGTTTGAGGAGGCAACCAAATGCGGCCCTATCCTTAATACGCAGATAACGCAAATGCGCGTGGCTGTTACTAATTTTGTAAACAATGGTAATATGCTGTACAGCCTGTTTGATGACATGGAAAAGCAGGAAACCGCACTGAAAACCATGCACCAGATAAAAGATAAGTTTGGGTCAGATAAGCTGATCCGCGCTGTAGAAATGACAGACGGCAAGGTGATAAAAGATGTGATCGGCTTTGGCTCAGTGAAAGATCTGACCGATCTGGATTATAAGAGTTAGCTTCCTACCTCCCCGCGTTTAGCATTTTTATTACCTTTAAGCCTCCATAATTTTTATATGCTGTTTTGCTACCGATCTATATTTTCTGTTTTAATCGCCATGCTTGGCTTATCACAATGTCATAACCGGCATACAGCAACAGTTTTAGTAAAAGATACGATCAGGGTTATTAATCCTAACGAAGCAAACGCTATCGACAGCAACCAAACACCACTGAAAAACATGTTCGGCGTAAACGGTTACGAATGGAACTTTTTGGAGAACCCCGCGGCTAAAAACGACCGCAACCATATCTACGAGGCCAATATGGCACTCATTAAAAGTTTTAGCGCTGTAAGGCATTACCTGAACTGGAACAAACTCGAAAACACCCAAGGCAATTACACCTACAACCCTACCAACAACGGCAGCTGGTATTACGATGTTATTTACAGTCGCTGTAAACAGGATAGTATCATGGTTGTGGCCGATATCAAAAACCTGCCGGTTTGGATGATGAACACCTACCCTGCCGATCAGCGCGACGACGAGAACGCCCCGGCACCTTACGGGGCTGACCGTTCAAAACAGGCCTCGTATATTGTACAGGCCCGTACTGCGTTCCAGTTTGCTGCGCGATATGGATCAAACACTAATGTAAACCCCGAACTGGTAAAGGTTGACGGCCGCCCCCGCTGGAAAAACGACGTAGTAAACACGGTTAAAATTGGTTTGGGCCTTATTAAATATATAGAATGCGGCAACGAGCCCGACCGCTGGTGGAAAGGCGATAAAGCCACGCAATCGCCGGAAGAATATGCGGCTAACCTATCAGCTTTTTATGACGGGCACATGGGCACACTGGGCAACAATGCCGGTGTTAAAACCGCCGACCCCAACATGATAGTAGTAATGGGCGGCCTTGCCACTGCCGATGTAAAGTATGTACAACGAATGATAAACTGGTGCAAAGCCAACCGCGGGCTAAAACCCGATGGCAGCATCAACCTGTGTTTTGATGTGATCAATTATCACCTGTACGCAAATGATGGCAGCGTGTTCACCCATCAGCGTGCATCAACGGGTGTAGCACCCGAGCTTACCCTATCCGGCAGTGTGGCCGATGGTTTTGTGAAACTGGCAAACGGGTTAAAAAATAAGCCTGAGGTTTGGGTAACAGAAACGGGGTATGATATTAATCAGCAAAGCTATCAGCACGCGCCGCCAATTGGTAATAAACCGGCCCTGGTAACGCAAGCCGACTGGATCCTGCGCTCATCATTAATGTATGCCCGCCATGGCATAAAACGCCTGTTTTTTTACCAGTTGTTTGATGCTGCGCCCAATAACCCCGAACAGTATATGACATCCGGCCTGGCCGAAAGCCCTAAGCGCCGCCCCGCTGCCGATTATATTTTGCAGGTAAACAAGCTGATGGGTAAGTATGTTTACAAAGGCACTATCAATGCCGACCCTATTGTAGATAAGTATCAGGTAGGTAAAAATATAATGTATGTGCTTACCGTGCCCGATCAAAAGGGCCGCACAGCCGATTATACGCTTAATTTGGGTGCCGGGGTAAAAGCCATTATTTATAGTTTAAAACCCGGTGCCGGTGCCATGGTTAGCAGTGAAGTAAGCCCCGTAAATGGGGAATTGAAAATTGTGGCAACAGAAACGCCGATTTTTGTGAAAGTTGCTGTGCCGTAATGTTTTAATGTATTGAAAGCTAATTGAAAACTCGATACCAATTTATCCGCTTAAAAAGTTATTTTTGCGGTTGAATGAAGCACATACGTAATTTTTGTATCATAGCACATATTGACCACGGCAAAAGTACCCTTGCCGATAGGTTATTAGAATACACAAACACCATCACCCAGCGCGAATCGCAGGCACAATTGCTTGATGATATGGACCTGGAGCGCGAGCGTGGCATCACCATAAAAAGCCACGCCATACAGATGGATTATGAACTCGACGGGCAAAAATACGTCCTGAACCTGATTGATACCCCCGGCCACGTAGATTTTTCGTACGAGGTATCGCGCTCAATAGCAGCATGCGAGGGCGCATTGCTTATTGTTGACGCGGCACAGGGTATACAGGCGCAAACCATATCTAACCTTTACTTAGCGTTAGAGAACGACCTGGAAATTATCCCGGTGTTAAACAAAATGGACCTGCCAGGCGCTATGCCCGAGGAAGTTAAAGACCAGATAGTTGAACTAATTGGTTGCAAACGCGAAGAGATCCTTGCCGCATCGGGTAAAACCGGCATGGGCGTGCATGATATTCTGCGTGCCATTGTAGAGCGTGTCCCCGCCCCTGTTGGCGACCCGGAAGCTCCTTTACAGGCTTTGATCTTTGATTCGGTTTATAACTCGTTCCGTGGTATCGTGGCTTACTTCAAGGTGGTTAACGGCGAGATCCGCAAAGGCGATAAAGTAAAATTCTTCGCTACCGAAAAGCAGTACATCGCTGAAGAGGTTGGTACACTTAAATTAAAACAATTACCAAAAGACGTTATCAAAACTGGTGACGTTGGGTATATTATATCAGGTATTAAGGAATCTCGCGAGGTTAAAGTGGGTGATACCATTACTACCATTAACCGACCTTGCGAAACTGGTATACAGGGTTTTGAAGAGGTTAAACCAATGGTATTTGCGGGTATATACCCTGTTGATACCGATGACTTTGAAGAGTTGCGCGAATCGATGGCCAAATTGCAGTTAAACGATGCATCACTGGTTTTTGAACCCGAATCATCAGCGGCGTTAGGCTTTGGTTTCCGTTGTGGTTTCCTGGGGATGCTGCACATGGAGATCATCCAGGAGCGTTTGGAGCGTGAGTTTAACATGACGGTTATTACTACCGTACCCAACGTGTCATACCTCGCTTACTCAACCAGAGGTGAAGAAATTACAGTAAATAACCCATCTGACCTGCCCGACCCCAGTAAAATTGACCGTGTAGAAGAACCATATATTAAGGCTACTATTATCACCAAGTCTGACTTTGTTGGGCCGGTAATGTCGCTTTGTATCCAGAAACGCGGGTTCATTAAAAATCAATCGTACCTAACGTCTGATCGTGTGGAGTTGGTTTTTGAGATGCCGATGGGTGAGATCGTATTCGATTTTTATGATAAGCTAAAAACCATATCAAAAGGTTATGCCTCGTTTGATTATCACCAGATAGGTTACCGCCCAAGTGATTTGGTGCGTTTGGATATTAAATTAAACTCGGAGCCGGTTGATGCTTTATCATCATTGATCTTCCGCGGTAACTCGTATGACTTTGGTAAAAAGATCTGCGAGAAGCTGAAAGAGCTTTTACCACGCCAGCAGTTCGAGATCATTATACAGGCTTCTATCGGTGCCAAGATCATCGCCCGCGAAACCGTTAAAGCTATGCGTAAAGATGTTACCGCCAAGTGTTACGGTGGTGATATATCGCGTAAGCGTAAACTTTTAGAGAAACAAAAAGCCGGCAAAAAACGCATGCGACAGGTTGGTAACGTAGAGATACCACAATCGGCTTTTATGGCGGTACTTAAATTAGATTAATTTTAGAATCAAGAGTTAAGAATCAAGACCCAAGAAAGCTTCTGTCTTGATTCCTGACTCTCAATATCATGACTCTCTCCTATGCAGTTATTAGACGGAAAATACGTATCAGAAAAATTAAAAGGTGAAATTGCCGAAGAAGCGGCTAAAATTTTAGAGCGCACCGGTCGCAAGCCACATTTGGTAGCCGTTTTGGTTGGCCACGATGGCGGCAGCGAAACCTATGTTGCCAGCAAGATGAAGAACTGCGAAAAGGTGGGCTTCAAATCAACCCTGGTACGTTACGAGGATGATGTTACCGAGGACGAATTGCTTGCTAAAGTAGCTGAACTAAATGCCGATGCAGATATCGACGGTATTATTGTACAACTGCCTCTTCCAAAGCACATCGACCCTGAGAAAGTAACCGAACGTATTGACCACCGCAAGGATGTTGACGGCTTCCACCCCGTTAACCTTGGCCGAATGCAGCGCAACCTGCCGTCGTTTATCCCTGCTACACCTTATGGCATTACTTTAATGCTGAAAGAGTACAATATAGAGACCGCAGGTAAACATTGCGTGGTGGTTGGCCGTAGCAATATCGTTGGCTCGCCAATGAGCATCCTGATGGCGCGTAATACTACACCGGGTAACTGCACAGTAACTATTTGCCACAGCCGCACACCAGATATAAAGAAATTTACACTGGATGCAGATATCCTGATCGTAGCCATCGGTAAAAAGAATTTTATCACTGCCGATATGGTTAAAGACGGCGTTGTTGTAATTGATGTTGGTATGAACCGCGAAACTTCAACCGTAACCAAATCGGGCTTTAAACTTTATGGCGATGTTGATTTTGAAGGCGTATCCGAAAAAGCATCATGGATAACCCCGGTACCGGGCGGCGTTGGGTTGATGACCATTATAGGGTTATTGAAAAATACGCTGGCTTCGGCTAATAAAGAAGTATATCAATAATATTATCAAAATGCAGTCGCTCGGCTCCTGCCGAGTGACCACTATTATAAGGCCTCCGGCCGATTTCATATACTGCGGCTCTTGCCGATTAATAGTCATCACCCGGCAAGAGCCGGGCGATTGCGTAGAGGTTTTTACTTAATTGCAAATACCCTGTCCCAGAACGTATCAATCCCTACATACACCTCTCCTGCTCTTATTTCTACAGGATAGCTATCTACATAGTCGTTTTGACCGGGGCTGCCTTTACCTGTTTTTAAGTCGTAAGAATATCGGTGAAACGGGCAGATAATTTTGCCTTCCTTACACCAGCCGCCGCTCAATTCGGCACCGGCATGCGGGCAGGTGGAGCCTAATGCATAAAGGTTATTTTGGTAACCAATAATAATGATGCCCTTGCCGCTTAGCTTGATCTTTTTGATGAATGGCTCGCCTGTAAGTTCAATGCCGGGTACAACATACCATTTCACGGTCGCTAAAAATCTATTTTAAGGTTCATTAAAGCGGGATTCTTCATCACTTCGTCCATACTGGTTACCAGGGTTACCGTTCGCCTGTCGGCAGATAGTATGGCTTTTGAATTGTTCATTTTTTTAACCGGTTTGGCAAAATTAAGCACTACTTTATAAGGCATATCTATTAACATGGCTTTGGCCATGGCAAATTTAGATCCCGCTTTTTTCAAAAAAGCATTGAATTTAACCTTGTCTATAATACGGTAAAATTTGTGGTCGGTTATTTCGTAGCTGTAGTAACTTTGCCCGGTTATGAGTGGCTGTGCATCAAATGATTTTTTGGTTACATTGGTGATCGGGCTATTCATTGATATGTTACTCAGGTGCTCCAGGTAATACTGCAAATCGGCGGCATCTTTTGCTTCGTGTTTAATGCTCACCTTCATCAGGCTCTTTTTCAGGTCCATTTTAATAGCCAGATCGCTACCTTGCGCCATCTTTGCTTCTTCGGTGGTCATTTTTTGGGAGATGCTATCGGGAAGGGCGCTGTAAAAGTTAAGAGTGGTGTCCTTAACCAGGCTAAACTGGGGTGTTTCGCGAACAGAATCGGTCATTAGGTTTACCAATACCGATACGGCTTTGCTCATATCAAAACCGTATACCACGTTGCATGATCCATTAGGCTTAAAATCGTAATGCTCTTCAATATCAACGCACGAAGTGAGGCAGAAGAATGCAAAAAATACAAGGGGTATGTATAGTTTCTTCATACGATAAATTTCAAGTAATAATAGTTAAATTTACTGAAATAGAAATTTTTATAATACTTTTTTATTGTTAAAATGTCAATTTAACAATAGCCTTAAAGCTCAGGCAGTATTTACCTTTATCGTTTCGGCACAAAAGTGTACCTTTGCGCCCTTATTATGGCACACCAGGTTCCGGAAGATGGCACGTTGCTTCCTTTAATGGAAGAGTTTTATACGATACAGGGAGAGGGATATAACACAGGCAAAGCAGCCTATTTTATCCGCCTTGGCGGCTGCGATGTGGGCTGCCACTGGTGCGATGTAAAAGAAAGCTGGGATGCCGAACTGCACCCGCTTACAGCTGCCGATACTATAGTAGACAACGCTACTAAATTTCCTTCAAAAGCCGTTGTTGTGACCGGTGGTGAACCTCTGATCTATAATCTTGATTATCTGACCCAAAACCTGCAACAAAAGGGTATTAAAACCTTTATTGAAACATCAGGCGCTTACCCCCTTTCGGGTAACTGGGACTGGATTTGCCTGTCGCCCAAAAAGTTTAAGGCCCCCACACAACAGGTTGCCGATAAAGCACATGAGCTGAAGGTGATCATTTTCAATAAATCTGATTTTGCGTTTGCCGAGCACCATGCTAAGCTGGTTGGGCCGAATTGTAAGCTGTACCTGCAGCCCGAATGGTCAAAACATGCGGAGATGACCCCGCTTATTGTTGATTATGTAATGGCCAACCCACAGTGGGAAATATCACTACAAACCCATAAGTACTTAAATATCCCGTAATAGTGTAACTTAGTATATTGATTATCGTATCAGTAACTAATGTTTAAAACCTATATTCTGCTTTTTTTATTGGTGGTACTGTCTGTAAATGTTTCTGCCCAGCAAAGGCGGTATTCAACTACAAATGAGGAGGCTATAAAGTATTATGCCCTGTCAAACCAAAGCCTTGATGATCATTTGTATGATGAGGCCATAGCACAACTGGAAAAAGCCATTGGCATTGATAAGAAATTTGTTGAGGCACACGCCCAGTTGGCCGATGTTTTACGGATGAGGCATATGTACCAGCCTGCTGTAACGCATTTTTTAAAAGTGATTGAGCTCGACCCGGAATACAACCGCTCGGTTTATTTAAAAGCTGGCGATTGCGAGATTAGTAGCGCTATGTATGAGCCGGCGTTGCGCCACCTGGAAAAATATATTACTTATCCCGGCATCACCGCGCAAAATATGGCTTATGCACAAAAACTAATAGCCGATTGTAAGTTTAGCATACAGGCATTAACCCACCCGGTAGCCTTTGTACCCGTAAACATGGGGCCCGAAATTAATACTGCTACAGATGAGTATTTGCCTGTTGCCACGGCCGATGAAGGCACTCTTATATTTACCCGTAAGATAGATAATAACGAAGATTTTTATAAAAGTAATAAGTTAAATAGCAAGTGGCAAAGTGCTGTATACCTTAGTGATATAATTAATACATCCGCCTATAACGAAGGCGCTCAATCCATTTCGCAAGATGGTAAATATTTGTTCTTTACGGGCTGCAACCGGCCCGATGGTTTAGGCAGGTGCGACATTTACATTGCCCAGAAAAAAGGCGACGACTGGGCAAAACCATTTAGCCTGAGTGCCCCTGTCAATACATCCGGTTGGGAAGCGCAGCCCTCTATTAGTGCCGACGGGCGTACCCTGTATTTTGTAAGCAACCGTAAAGGCGGCTATGGCGGCTATGATATATGGAAATCAAACCTTACCGATAAAGGCTGGGGAGCGCCGGAAAACATGGGCCCCGAGATCAACACGGCTTACGATGAGCAATCACCTTTTATACACCCCGACGATAGCACCTTTTACTTTTGCAGCAACGGCTGGCCGGGTATGGGCGGTAAAGATCTTTTCATAAGTCGCCTCGGCAAGGATGGTAAATGGCAGAAACCCGAAAACCTGGGCTATCCTATTAATTCAAGCGGTGATGAGAATGGTTTAACGCTTACAGCGAATGGCTCATCTGCATTTTTCTCATCAAATAACTTAAAAGGTTTTGGCGGGTATGATATTTACACCTTTGAATTGCCCGCTAACCTGCGCCCTAACATCGTAACCTATGTAAAAGGTACAGTTGCTGATAAAAAAACCAAAACCCCGCTGGAGGCCGCTGTAGAGATCATAGACCTGCAAAAAAACACTCCGGTGTACCAGGATTACAGCTCGGAAGATGCGGGTGAGTTTTTGGCTACTTTATCCGCTGGCAAAAACTATGGTTTAAACATATCAAGGGAAGGTTACCTGTTTTACTCGGATAATTTTTCACTGATGGGGTTGAAGGACAAAAAGGCATTTAATCTTTCGGTGCTGTTATCGCCTATTGAAGTGGGCAACAAAGTGATCTTGAAGAACATCTTTTTTGACACCAATAAGTTTGAACTAAAAGCAGAATCGAAAGCAGAACTGCAAAAATTGATAGAATTTTTACAACAGAATAAAACTGTACGGATTGAAATATCGGGGTATACCGATGATGTAGGTACGCATCAAACCAACGTAGCCTTGTCAGAAAAACGGGCCAATGCTGTTTATCAATACCTCTCGGCAAACGGAATTGTTGCCACAAGGTTAGTTTATAAAGGTTACGGTGAAGACCAGCCAATAATGCCTAATACATCCGAGGATAATCGCGCGTTGAACAGGCGTACGGAGTTCATGATTATAGCGAAATAGCTTTTTTACCACAAAGAACGCTAAGATCTGCAATTTGTATAAAACACAAAGGTCACAAAGAATAAATCTCTGTGACCTTTGTGTTTTTATCTTTGTGTACTTTGTGGTTAACTTGCGTTGTAGCTTAGTTTCCTACTTCCGACAGGAATTTTATGCGCATTAACTGCACCTCCTCGCGGGTGTAATCATCAGATCCAAGTTCAGCCAGTGCATCGTCAATAGAATCAACCTCGGCTGACTTAAAGTAGTCGAAAACCTCTTCCTGCTTATCCTCATCTATCATTTCATCAATGTAATAGTTAAGGTTAAGCTTGGTGCCTGAGTTTACAATGGTTTCCACCTCTTTCAGTATTTCCTCGTAAGTAAGGCCTTTTGAAGCCGCTATATCATCAAGGTTTAAATGCCTGTCGATGTTTTGAATAATGAAAACCTTAAGGGCCGATTTGTTAGCGGCACTTTTGATCACCATATCAACCGGGCGGTCAATATCATTATCCTCCACATATTTCTTGATCAGGTCGATGAACGGCGCGCCGAATTTTAACGCTTTGCCTGCTCCTACACCCGAGATCTGTTTCAACTCCTCTGTGTTAATTGGATAATGCGTACACATCTCCTCTAACGACGGATCCTGGAATATAACAAACGGAGGCAGGCCTTTTTGTTTAGCCAGCTTTTTACGCAGATCTTTCAACATCTGCAGTAGCTCTGTATCTAAGGCACCACCACCCTGTTTAGGGCCGTCCTCGGCTTCATCCTCGTCTGTTGGGCCCATTTCCTGGTTTAACAGGAAACGGATGCTGTAAGGGTTCTCTATAAACGAGTTACCGGCTTTTGTTAAATGCAGTAAGCCGTACTGGTCAATATCTTTAGACAGGAAGTTATTTAGCAGCGCCTGGCGCATCAGCGAGTTCCAAAGGTTCTCGCCCTGCTCCTTGCCCGAGCCAAAGTAGTCCAGTTTATCATGTTCGTAGTTTTTAACCTGGGCATCATCCTTACCCATTAAAATATTGATGATGTGGCAATCGTCAAATTTCTCGCCTATGAGTTTGATGAGGCTTAACGCCCTGTGCAGATGCTCTTCGCCATCAAAATGTACTTTTGGCCCACAGCAGTTGTCACACATGTTGTTGCAACCGGCTTCGTTAAAATTCTCGCCAAAGTAGTGCAGCAATTGTTTACGGCGGCATACAGACGATTCGGCGTAATCTATTACCTCTTTCAGTATCTGTGTACCTATCTCCCGTTCTGCAACGGGCTTATCCTTCATAAACTTTTGCAGCTTATCAATATCCTTGCCCGAGTAAAATGCTACACATACACCTTCGCCACCATCACGGCCGGCACGGCCGGTTTCCTGGTAGTAACCCTCCATGCTTTTTGGCATATCGTGGTGTATCACGTAACGTACATCGGGTTTATCTATACCCATACCAAAGGCTATGGTAGCCACAATAACGTCTACATCCTCCATCAGGAACTTGTCCTGCGTGTCGGCGCGTACTTTGGGGTCTAAACCCGCGTGGTATGGTAATGCTTTTACACCGTTAAGGTTTAGGGCTTCTGCTACTTCCTCAACCTTTTTACGGCTAAGGCAATAGATGATACCTGATTTACCCTGGTTTTGCTTTACAAATTTAACAATTTCTTTTATAGCATTTCGCTTTGCCCTAACCTCATAAAACAGGTTGTTGCGGTTAAAAGATGATTTATAAACCGTAGCATTATTCATTTGCAGGTTCTTTTGAATATCCTGCTGTACTTTTGGCGTTGCGGTAGCGGTAAGGGCTATAATGGGTATATCATCACCTATATTGCTGATAACCTGGCGTATCTTGCGGTACTCGGGGCGGAAATCATGCCCCCACTCAGATATACAGTGCGCCTCATCAACGGCAACAAACGACACCTGGTTCAACCTTAAAAAATCAACATTCTCTTGCTTGGTCAATGATTCGGGCGCTACATAAAGTAATTTAGTTTTGCCGCTTAATACATCGTCTTTAACCCTTAAAATATCTGCTTTTGTTAACGAGGAGTTTAGGAAATGTGCAATGCTGTCTGAACCACCAAAGGCCCTTAGCTGATCTACCTGATTTTTCATCAGGGCGATGAGCGGAGAGATCACAATCGCTGTGCCCTCGCTCATTAATGCAGGTAATTGATAACACATGGATTTACCACCACCGGTAGGCATAATCACAAAAGTATCGTTCCCCGCTAAGATGTTCGTTATGATCGCTTCTTGCTCACCTTTGAAGTTATCAAACCCGAAAAAATTTTGCAGGTTATCAAAAAGCGACTTTTTAGTCTCAATCATTATTTACTTGTGCGTTTGGAATTATGGTTCAAAATAACAAAAATTTATAAATAAACGATGCGTTTCGTTAAAAATTTTATACTAAAATGATTATTTGATTAAAAACAATTTGTTTATTTATCGCTTTTAGAATTGGTAAAATCCACAATTAAATATTTTAGTTTTACCTGATATTAAATTTACAAATTAATGCACATATTTAGCATGGATTTGCCAAATTAAAATCTACAACTTATATAATGAATAAAAACTATTATGCTATCATTATGGCTGGCGGAATCGGTAGCCGTTTTTGGCCAATCAGCAGAACATCGCATCCAAAACAGTTTATAGATATACTGGGTACCGGCAAAACACTAATACAAAATACTTACGAGCGCTTCCTCAAGGTGTGCCCAAAAGAAAATATATACGTTGTAACAAACGAGAATTATACCGGCCTGGTTAAAAAACAGTTGCCTGATATGGAGGATCAGCAGATACTGACCGAACCTGTGATGCGCAACACAGCGCCCTGCGTGGCATACGGCTGTTTTAAAATAGAAAGCATGAACCCTGATGCCGCTATTGTTGTAGCGCCCTCAGACCATCTGATACTTGACGAAGCGGCTTTTATTGCCACTATAGAAAAATCATTAGAAACTGCTTCGAAAAATAATTGCCTGATAACCCTGGGTATTAAACCCTCACGCCCCGATACCGGTTATGGGTACATCCAATACACCGACCAAACCCTGAACGAGGATTTTCATAAAGTAAAAACCTTTACCGAGAAACCAACCGTTGATATTGCGAAAACCTTTATCCAAAGCGGCGACTTTTTGTGGAACGCAGGGATCTTTGTTTGGTCGGCTAAAACCATTGTGGCGGCATTTGACAGCCACCTGCCCGAAATGCACGAGATATTTGCCGAAGCACGCTCGGTATACAACACCGACGATGAAAAAGAGTTTGTACACAAGGTTTACCAGCGCTGTATCAATATCTCTATCGATTATGGCATTATGGAGAAGGCATCAAACGTGTACGTACTGCCCTCAGAATTTGGCTGGAGCGACCTGGGCACCTGGGCATCTATTTACCAGCTTGCCGATAAAGATTACGTAGGCAATGCCGTTATCCCGTCAGACAAGGTTATTATGTACGATAGCAGCAACTGTATGGTGAACGTGCCCAGCGAAAAGCTTGTGATACTACAAGGCCTGCATGATTTTATTGTGGTTGAAGCCAACAATACCCTGCTCATCTGCCCGCGCGACCAGGAACAGAACATCAAGCAGGTAGTAGCCGATGTGAAAAATAAATTTGGGACGAGATACATTTAGGGAGAGAATCAAGATTTTTAGAATCTTGATTCAAGACCGAAAAAATAAAGAAGCCCGGCTAATGTTTAGCCGGGCTTTCTTATGTCTTAATTCTTGAGTCTTATATCTTGATTCTAATTCGCGGCTTGTCTCTGTCTTATAGCTTCGTAAAGGATCACCCCGGTTGACACCGATACGTTAAGTGATTCTATCTCGCCAAACATCGGGATCTTGGCCAGGTGGTCACTAATGCGGATGATCTCATTGCGGATGCCGTCTTCTTCCGACCCCATGATGATGGCCGTTGGGGCGGTGTAATCGGGCGTATAGATATAGTCGTTGGTTTTTTCGGTGCAGCAAACCAGTTGCAAGCCCGATTCCTGGAGGAATTTTACGGTTTGCATAAAGTTATCGTGCCTGCATACCGGGATCTTGTATAATGCACCTGCCGATGTTTTAATAGCATCGGGGTTTATCTGTGCCGAACCTTTTGCAGGTATCACTATAGCATGCACACCGGCACATTCAGCCGTACGGGCAATGGCGCCCATGTTGCGTACATCGGTAATGCTATCCAGCACCAAAACTAAAGGCACTTCGCCCCTTTCAAAAACGTCGGGTATAATATTTTCTATTTTTTGGTAGATGATTGGCGATATGAAAGCGATAGCACCCTGATGGTTTTTCATGGTGATTCGGTTCAGTTTTTCAACCGGCACCTGCTGTGGGGTTATGTTGTATTCGTTGGTTACATCGCGCAGCTCATTTAACAAGCCTCCACCCAAACCACGTTGTATATATAGCGCCTCAATTTCTTTACCTGCAAGTATAGCTTCTATCACCGCCCTGATGCCAAAAACCATTTGGTTGCCTTCGCGTACAGGTTTAGAATTATATGTCATTTTCTTTAAAATTATTTCGCCAAAAGTACCTAAATTAACTGATTTAACGGTTATTGAACTTACTTCAGTTTGGGTATTGTTGATAATACTTAACAATGTACAATACTTATAAACATATATGTAAATGAGGTACTTATAGCGTTATTAACACGTTATAAACATACGATGTTAATTACGGACGCCGAAATTTATAGTGCTGATAATGTTTTCATTATGTTAATAACTCATTTGTTAGCGATTTAAAAACAGGCGGGAACATTTTTTATATATTTTTGTTGAGTTATGAATTTCGAGAACGATAGCCCTAATTACAAGCAAAACACTGACCGTAAAAGCAGGTTTACAAATGCCACCCCATCTTATCCGGCAAACGGCAAATTACAGCCACAGGCGCTCGATCTGGAAGAAGCTGTTTTAGGTGCTTTAATGCTTGAAAAAGATGCGCTATCTTCAGTAATTGACGTACTTAAACCTGAGGTTTTTTACGATGTAAGACACCAAAAAATATTCAGTACAATAGCCATCCTTTTTGAAAAAACATCGCCCGTAGATATTCTTACTGTAACAGCACAGCTACGCCAGCAGGGCGAGCTTGAAATGATAGGCGGTGCATACTATATTACCGAATTAACCAACCGCGTAGCATCAGCTGCCAATATTGAGTACCACTCGCGTATCATCATCCAAAAATATATCCAGCGCGAACTGATCCGCATCTCTACAGATGTAATAAGCATGGCATATGAGGATAGCGCCGATGTACTGGAAATGCTTGATAAGGCCGAAAAAAACCTTTTTGAGATAGCCCAGAATAACCTTCGCCGCGATTCGCGCAAAATGGACGACCTGGTGCACGAGGCTTTAAAAGATATTGAGGCTTTAAAAGATAAAAAAGATGGTTTAACCGGTGTTGCATCAGGCTTTACAGATCTGGACAGGATGACCTCGGGCTGGCAAAAATCCGATTTGGTGATCATCGCTGCCCGCCCCGCGATGGGTAAAACAGCGTTTGTATTGAGTTGCGCCCGTAACGCTGCGGTTGATTTTGATAAACCGGTTGTTGTGTTCTCGCTGGAGATGTCGTCTGTCCAGTTGGTTAATCGTTTAATATCCGGCGAAACCGAAATTGAGCAGGAAAAGATCCGTAAGGGCACACTGGAAGAATGGGAATGGCAACAGATCCACTCAAAAATTGGCCGCCTTGAAGCCGCCCCTTTAATTATTGACGATACACCATCACTAAACATATTTGAGTTCCGCGCTAAATGCCGCCGTTTAAAATCTCAACACGATATCCAGCTCATCATCATTGACTACTTGCAGCTAATGCAGGGTAAAGCTGAAGGTAAAGGCGGTGGTGGTAACCGCGAGCAGGAAATTGGTAGTATATCGCGTGCATTGAAAACCGTGGCCAAAGAATTGAACGTACCGGTTATTGCCCTGTCGCAGTTAAGCCGTGCGGTTGAGAACAGGCCGGGTGGTTCAAAAAGGCCGATGCTATCAGATTTACGTGAATCTGGTTCTATTGAGCAGGATGCGGATATGGTATTGTTCCTTTACCGCCCTGAATACTACGGGTTAGATGTGGATGAGGACAACAACCCTACCCAGGGCGTTGGTGAGGTTATCATAGCCAAGCACCGTAACGGTGAAACAGGCCGCGTAAGATTGAAATTCGTTGGTAAATACGTGAAATTTACGGATCTTGACCAGGGCATGGACAGCTTCCCGGCAGCCGGTGGCAATAATGCCTTTACAGGCCTTAACCCATCACCTGACTTTGACAGCAAACCAAGTAACTTCATTATCCGCCCATCGCGGATGGATGATATTGATGATGAACCACCGTTTTAAAAAGACTTTAGAGTCAAGATGTAAGAATCAAGACAGAGCTGCATATAAGAAAGCCCGTTTAACATTAAACGGGCTTTCTTTTTTCTAAGTCTTGGCTCTTGATTCTTATTATCTTAACTCTCTTAATAATCTTCATCATCATCTTCCTCAAAGCCTTTGGCCGAGCGGTAAACGGCTTGCAGTTCGCTAAAAGCGTGCATATCGCGTTTGGCTTTTGTTATCTCCATACCCTTCTCATAAGTGCTTATCGCGTCGTCTTTACGGTTAAGGGCCTCATACAGTTTACCCAAATGATAGTAGGTGCCGGTATAATTTGGGTGGTTGTTCACCAGGTCTTCGTAATAGCTCAGTGCTTTTTCGCTATCGTTAAGTCGCAGGTATTCAGTAGCCAGCGCATATTTTAAAAATTCATCTTCGGGCTCGTTCTGTATAAACGCTAACAGCTTATCTAATCTGCTTATCTCCATTTTAAACTCTCTCTTTTTTAACTAAATTTGCAGTATCCTAATTACTAATACCTGTAAAAATATAAACCAATTATAATGAGCAAAATACTGGTATGTATCAGCAATGTTCCGGATACTACGACAAAAATAACCTTTACTGATAACAACACCCAATTTAATACAAATGGTGTTCAGTTTATTCTTAACCCATACGATGAAATTGCCCTGGCGCGCGCTATCGAATTAACCGATGGCGGCAAAGGCAGCGTAACCGTTATAAACGTTGGCGAAGCCAATACCGAAGCCACCATTCGTAAAGCATTAGCCATTGGCGCTACCGATGCCGTACGCATCAACGCTAAACCGCATGATGCCTGGTATGTGGCGTACCAAATAGCCCAGTACGTTAAGGCAAACCCTTTCGACCTGATACTGACCGGTCGCGAATCTATCGATTACAACGGCTCTAAAGTTGCCGGTATGCTGGGCGAACTGTTAGACCTGCCATCGGTATCCATTATCAAAAAACTGGATGCTACAGATAGCGAAGCCACTGTTGAACGCGAGATTGAAGGCGGCAAAGAAGTGCTAACCATTCCATTCCCATTTGTAGCGGGTTGTGCCGAAGGTGTTGCCGAGCCAAAAATACCAAACATGCGTGGTATCATGAGCGCACGTACCAAACCGTTGGCTATTGTTGAACCTGTTGAGGTGCAAACTTTATCAGAGATCATCAGTTATGAAACCCCTGCCCCACGCGGCCAGGTGAATTTAGTTTCGGCAGATGATGTTGCTAAACTGGTTGACCTGTTACACACAGAAGCAAGGGTTATTTAATAAAAGGATTTTAACGATCAATATTTCATATATGTCAGTTTTAATATACGCGGAGAATGCGGGCGGTAAATTCAAAAAATCAACTTTTGAAGCAGTATCATACGCCAAAGCAATTGCCGGCCAAAATAACACAAACCTTATAGCCATATCTATTGGTGATGTTGCCAAAGATGATTTGGCCGCCCTTGGTAAATACGGAGCCGAAAAGGTTTTAAACGTAAGCAACGATAAACTAAAGAATTTTGTGAACCAGGCATACGCATCGGTTATTGCTGAGGCTGCAAAGGCTAACGGTGCAGATATTGTTGTGCTTTCAAATTCATTTAGCGGCCGTGGCCTTGCCCCACGTTTGGGTGTTAAGCTGCAGGCTGGCGTTGCCGATGGCGCAGTTGCACTGCCCGAGCAGAATGGCGGTAAGTTTACGGTTAAAAAAACAGCCTTCTCCGGCAAAGCGTTTGCCGTGGTTGAATTAACCTCAGCAAATAAGGTTATTGCACTTACACCAAACTCTTATAAAGTGGTTGAAGGCGGTTCGCCTGCACCGGTAGAAGATTTTAGTGTCGAAGCAAAAGCATCCGACTTTAAAGAGATGATCAAAGATATCGTACGCTCTACTGATAAGGTTTCATTACCTGATGCGGAGATTGTGGTATCAGCAGGTCGTGGTATGAAAGGCCCTGAAAACTGGGGTATGGTTGAAGAGCTTGCCGACTTGCTTGGCGCGGCTACGGCCTGCTCAAAACCGGTATCAGACGCCGGATGGCGCCCACATAGCGAACACGTTGGACAAACAGGTATAGCTGTCAGTCCAAATTTGTATATTGCGATAGGTATTTCGGGGGCGATACAGCACCTTGCGGGTATCAGTTCATCAAAAGTTATTGTGGTAATAAACAAAGATGCCGAAGCACCGTTTTTTAAAGTAGCAGATTATGGCATCGTAGGCGATGCCTTTGAAGTGTTACCAAAATTAATTGCTGCAGTTAAAGAGTACAAAGCAACAGCTTAAAAAATAATATATCGCCGTGATGGGTAATGACATGAAAAAGATTAAGCTGGATATTGTAGGGTTATCCTACAGCCAAACACAATCCGGCGCGTATGCTTTGGTATTGGGCGAAGTTAGCGGGCGCCGCAGGTTACCTATTATTATAGGCAGTTTTGAGGCGCAGGCTATTGCTATCGAGATAGAAAAAATGACCCCGAGCCGCCCCCTTACCCATGACTTGTTTAAAAGTTTAGGGCAGGCATTTAATATTACTGTACAGGAGGTAATTATTTACAACCTGGTCGACGGCATATTTTACTCAAAGCTTATTTGCAGCGATGGTAAAAAAATAGTGGAGATAGATGCGCGTACCTCTGATGCTATTGCAGTATCGGTAAGGTTTGAGTGCCCTATTTATACTTACGAGTTTATCCTATCAAGCGCGGGGATAGTAATTGAAGGTAACGACTTTGTTTACCTGGAGAACATTAACGAAACACCCGAGGAAAAAACACATTCATCTGCAGCGGGTACTTATGCTTCGCTAAGTGAGGATGAACTAAAAAGTAAACTTCAACAGGCGCTGGCCGAAGAAGCTTATGAAAAAGCAGCCAAGATACGAGACGAACTCACCAAGAGAAAGTCGTCATAAAAACAACAAAAAAGGATACCAGAACGGTATCCTTTTTTGTTTACACATATCGGGTGTCAACTGTTAAATTACGTATATAATGTGCTTAATATGAAATAATATAGAATATATTAATTATTGATATATTTTTCTTGTTTTAATACTTTATGATATTTAACTTGGTGTTAAACTAAAACAAATTATCATGAAAAAGATCTTACTTGTATTATTAGCAATGGTATTGTTTACAGGGGCTACTGATTTTAGTCATGCCAAAGCAACCAAACCTCCGGTTAAAACCCTCAAAGCTACGCTTAAGTTAAAGCGACCTATTTTTAATTTAAGTTGCAGCACCTGTACGTATCCTAACGATTATATTGTTTATGTTCAGTACAACCCAACACCACAAACTATTTTGAATGTAAACGTTTACGATAGTGGTAATAACTTAATTGCAAGTAACGCTTACAACGTCTTTTCATCCGTAGTTCAAACTGCAAACGGGTATACTTTTTCTAATTTTTACGTTAAGGTAGGTCCTAATATGGTAAATTCTTCGGGAGAATACAGGCGATAAAATTGTTTAACCAACATTGATTTAATTTCACCTATTCCTAAAACAAGAAAGTCCCCGGTAATTATCGGGGGCTTTCCTTTTTTAAATAATAATAAGCTTCTTAGAATTCAAAACCAATGTTAATGGCAGATAGCGTGTTCCTAACTGTAGAACCTGTATTGTTCTTAAAAATATCAGTAAGACCACCTTGGCCGTTAAGCTCGATAAACAGTTTTGTTTTTGCTGCAACAGGGAATTTTACACCAATACCCAGGTCGGCACCAAAATCGGTTGAGCTGAAAATTGGTTTCAGATCCATTCCTCCCGCTGTTTCTTTTGCGTTCAGCAAAATGCCAACATACGGGCCCAAATTTAAATACCAATTTTTTGTCCGGCCAAAATGCCAGTTAGCCAAAACAGGGATAGTAAGATAATCAACCTGGTAATTAGTAGTGATGTTGCCACCACCTGTGTTGATGTAGCCTTTGTCCCAGCCTTTTTGGTCGTAAGTTAATTTTGCTTTAAGGCTCCAGCTATCAGAAAAGTAATGATCTGCATAAACGCCTGCATTGAAACCAATTCTGTAATCATCATTGGTCATACCGCTGGCGGTTACATTGGCAAAATTTAAACCAACGTTAACACCAAATTTAGTTTCGCCTTTTGATTGTGAGAATGCTGTAGTAGATACAGCCAATAGTACAAGTACTGTAGTAAAAAATTTATTCATAAATTGTGACTTAGTTTGAACGCGAAGATAACATTTCCGTGCATAAAATCCTCTAAAAAAAGGCTTTAAATCTTATAGTTTAACACCTTTCCCATATCGCTTTATTTCACTATTTTCAGCCTTTATTTTTTTATAACTATTAATTGTTAAACCAGTGCTGTATGAATATTAAGTTTCGCTTAATACTAATGAATTTTATGCAATTTTTTATATGGGGCGCCTGGCTGCTTACCATTGGTGCGTACTGGTTTCAAAACAAACATTGGTCAGGGGCGCAATTTGGAGCCATCTTCTCAACCATGGGTATTGCGTCTATTTTTATGCCGGCAATAACCGGTATAATATCTGACAGGTTTATAAATGCCGAAAAGTTATATGGCATTATGCACATTTTGGGTGCGGCAACCTTATTTTCATTACCTCTTGTACAAGACCCAACCACGTTTTTTTGGGTATTGTTGTTAAATATGATGTTTTATATGCCTACCCTATCGCTATCTATCACGGTAGCTTACTCGGCATTAAAAAACAGTAACATTGATATTGTAAAAGAATACCCGCCTATACGTATCTGGGGAACCATCGGCTTTATTGTAGCACTTTGGACAGTAAGCTTAACCCACAACGAAACCTCATCAAATCAATTTTATATTGCTTCTGCCATATCGCTGGCTTTAGGTATCTATGCGTTCACTTTACCAAAGTGTAGGCCGTTCGCTATTAAAACAGGTAACAAATCGTTTGCTAACCTTTTGGGTTTAAACGCCTTCGCATTATTTAAAACACCAAGGTTCGCTATCTTCTTTGCATTTTCATTGTTATTAGGCGCTGCTTTACAACTTACTAATGCCTACGGCGATACTTACATACACGATTTTGCTAAAATACCTGCTTATAAAGACCTGGTGCCGGTTAAATATCCAGCTATTATTATGTCAA
>NZ_JBAZRC010000002.1:0-165677 GCF_041663085.1 Mucilaginibacter sp. | reverse complement strand
GGGGTGCACTGATGGAAGATCCGGCCACAAGGTCTGTCTGGGAACCGGTTGTTATGTGATCTGGGCGCTGACCAAATTGGCTGCATGGGATTCACTTTTGTGATGCACCTGCAGCCCGTAATCGGTGCATCAAAATATAGTCTTGATCACTTTGTCTGTGCCGTTGATCAGGTCGGCAACTTCCGACGGTTCCGGCTCCCGTTTTTTATTCTGAACGCAAAGCTGATAAAGCCCTGCTAATAAGCCGATGTGCCGGTAATCCGGAAAGTCAGTGATGTTATTCTTTTTGAGTAATTCATTCATGTCAGCGATGGTTTTCCGGGTGATCTTCAATTGCCGGCGTTCGCTAACCTGCTCCAAATGTTTTTCCAGAACGATCCCGGCAATCATGCCTGCTGCACACACCCTGGGTATAGATGCGCTTCACTTCCGCTTTGATCTGCTCAAAATTGTCTTTCATATGCTTGGCAAAATTACTGCTTGGCAGGAATTCAGGAAATAAAATCTTCGCCATCTGCCGGCCTTGATACTAAAACACTCACGGTCAAACTCATCATGCCGATAATAACAAAACCAAAAAAATGCAGGTGCGTTATACTATTAAGTTTTTTATTATGACAACAACAGATCACGATTTTCAGGTTCAACACCAGGTTAAGTTTATTAATACCGATATGCTTCGGATCGCCTACACCGAAAATGGTCCTACGGATGGATGGCCGGTTTTATTATCACACGGGTTTCCTTACGACATCCATGCGTTCGACGGGGTTGCCGCTATCCTTGTCCGGTCAGGAGCAAGAGTCATCACTCCATATACGCGTGGATTTGGTCCGACACGCTTTGCTTCAGACAAGATAATGCGTGTCGGGCAGCAGGCGGCGCGTGGCCTGGATATTCTCCAGTTAATAAATGCTTTGCAGCTAAACCGTCCGATAATCGGTGGTTTCGATTGGGGAGGAAATGCCTCCTGCGTAGCGGCAGCATTGTGGCCGGAACAGATCGGTGGTCTGGTATCTTACGCCAGTTATGATATCATAGATATACCAGAACAGACACATGCATTTGCGCCTTCACTTGAACGTATCTGCTGGTATCAGCACCTTTTTCAAAGTACCCGTGGATACGAGTGCCTGACCCAAAATCGCCGGGAGTTATGCCGGATACTGTGGAAAGAATGGTCGCCGGACTGGCAATTCGATGAGGCCACCTATGAACGGTCCGCTGCGGCTTTCGAAAATCCTGACTTTGTAGCGGTGGTCATACATAATTATCGCCACATGCTTGGAAATGAAGCAGGAGATCGCGCTTTACAGCATTTTGAGGATATCCTGGCTCAAAAGCCGAAGATCACCATACCATCGGTAACACTTGACGGCAATGCTGATCCGCTCAAACCGGGTGGTACGAAGGCACACGCTGCCTTGTTCACAGGCAGGCATGAACACCTGACGGTAGCCTCGGGGCATAACCTGCCACAGGAAGCACCAAATGCATTTGCCGGAGCGGTGCTGAAGGTTTATGAATGGCTGGGCAAAAACGATATTTAAAAGAAAAATATGGATCTGTCGGAAAACTATCGCAATTACATTGCCTGCATTAATGCCAGGGAACTGAACCGTCTTGACGAGTTCGTCAGCGGGGACGTAGTTTATAATGGTCGTTCAATTGGAATAGACGGTTATCGCGATATGCTTGCGGGCAATTATCATGACATACCCGATCTCCGGTTTGTGGTCGAACTTTTAGTAGCAGACACCTCAGCCATCGCGAGCCGGTTATATTTCAACTGCAAACCCAGTGCGGAATTCAGGGGCCTTCAGATCAATGGACAAAGGATAGAATTTCATGAGAACGTTTTCTACAGGTACAGGAATGGAAAGATCGCAGAGGTTTGGTCAGTGATCGACAAAGCAGAGATCGAGAGGCAACTGGTTCCCTGATAATAATATCCCCCAACACTCTGCTGCCGGGGACTTTAAACCTAAGTATTATGATTTGAAAAACACCCGGCCTGCGCTGGTACTGCTTCAGACTTTCCCTTCCTTGTGCGATTAAAATTTCTAAATCTTCAGCTTGTTTTGCGAAGATATTATCAGAAATAAAAAATTTTATAATTTTGAATAGCAATAATTAATTGGCAGTATTTTGGCGTCAGCTCAGGTAAAATCCAATTTGGACGCAAAAAATTATCTGAAGGTTGTTGATAATGGTATGAAAATAGCTGTTTTATCTTTCTTTTTATGCTTATCAATAAAAGGATTTTCTCAAGCCACGATTAAATCAAACGAGGCTAAAGATCACGTAGGTGAAGTGGTATATCTTGATGATCATTTTATCTCTGGTAAAACATTTAAAGACTCTATTGCAGTAATGGCAATAGGGGGTAACGAGGGGAAATCCATTGTTACAGTTGTTGTCGCACTAAAGAAACATAATACTACCCCAACTGACATAAAAGTTATAAATACTTTTAAAGCGAGCAAGGCCTACTTTAGGGGTATTATTCTTCCAACTGCATCGGGATATACAATGATTATAGATGATGTAAAAAATATTTACTTCCGTAGTCCTAATTTATAATCAGTATCTTCTGTTATTACTTAGTAAAGAAATAGCTTAAAATGTCCACAAGGGGTTCGAGCAAAAACTCGAACCTCTATATTTTATAGCACTGTCGACTTAAAAACATATTCGGCTATGCGATCTCCTGGATCGCCTTTAAAAAATTTTCACTAATAGAACAGAATATTTGTAATAAGCTATATGTTAATCAGCACCTTTAAATTTTCAAGAAATTGGTTCGAATTTTGTCCAGTCAGGCTTTTGCGGAAATCCGTTGCTAAATTCCAGTTTGACAACTGCCGAAAAACCATTAGGGGCCGGGCACAAGGATTTCAGTCCGCGATCCATTCTATAGCTTACGGGAAACCGTAAAATCCGCACATGCCCAACAACTAATTTGACCTGCCTTTATCAGCAATCAAATGGATTTTAAAGATCAGATAGTACAACTTGCCGCGTGCGTAGAAAAACTACTGCCGCAATCCAACAGTCACCTATCACACGGATGGAACCGGAATTTGATTTTACCACTTATAAATAGATTGTATAAATTATCTTATGCCTTAGGGAAGGAAAGTTGTCCGTCCCTAAGTTTTTTCCTGTCACGTGCATACGACTTCCTTCTTTGCAAAAGAAGTTATGTGAGTTGCGGCTAAGGGGCTAATATTGAGTAATTTCAGTTTTTTAGCTCAACATACTGTTTAGCCCATATGGGGATCGGACCCCATTTACCGGCCCTTAAATCGTTCAAAACCTTCAACTGCTTTTCCCCTATAGGCTGGTTTCATACTCATTATAAAAAATAAACTTGTTGTTATTAAAGTATAATAAAGCTGATATTTGCAGGTTTAATACTATTATATCGCCTGTGTTGATGGATGTTGTGAGTCGCCGTTTTTTGCTGCTGTTTTTTTTAGGGTTTTTAACACCGGTACTGGTAAAGGCACAGCATCCGGTTGTTGTTGATGATGAAACGCCCCAGCATATTTTTTCTTTTAAAGAGATTGAAAGTTTTTATGACCCTGCAGGAAGCTTATCTTTTAATGAGGTAAAAGATAAGCCGTTTTTAGCGAGCAAAAGCAGTACGCCGCAAAACACGGTACTTAACGGGGTTTACTGGTACCGCATAGCCGTAAAGTTGGATGCCCCCACCAATAAGCAATGGCTTTTAGAGTTTTTTGATCAAACTATCGATCACATAACGGCATATGTGCCTGATGGCAAAGGCGGATACCATCAAAACCAACTGGGCGATGCATTCGCATTCAAAGCCCGCGAGGTCAGTCATAAAAACTTTGAGGTGCCGTTACAACCAACCGGGGGAACTGCGGTATACTATTTCAAGATCAAATCGCATCAACCTGCAGATATCATTATTGTATTGCGCTCTGTCAACTGGTTCATCCAGTATGCCAATAGCGAATATTTTACTTTCGGCATCTTTTACGGCATGATCCTGATCTTTGGTTTCTATAACCTGTTGATGTTTGTGGCGGTTAGGTCCAGGCAGTATCTTTATTATACGCTCTATCTGTTCAGCGTTGGATTGTATGAAATGTCTACAGATGGGTTAGCTTTCCAATATTTGTGGCCGTCCGCGCCTGCATTCAATCAATATGCGTTTGCCATTGCCTTATGCCTCATCAGCATTTTTTGTTTGTTGTTTACACGGTCGCTGCTACACACGCGCGAAAAAGCGCCAATGCTGGATAAGGTGATCATCGGCGTCCTTATTTCCCGTGTGGTGTTTTTTGCCTACAGCTTTGCATTTAACCGCGATCTGTTCAATTATAAGTTCATTGAATTTATCCCTTTGATACTTGCCTTTAGTACCGGGGTAGCAGTGTATCGTAAAGGGTACCGGCCGGCCCTTTATTTTGTTATAGGCTATGGTTGCATTTGCTTTGGCTTTACCTATAAAATCCTGATCATGCTGCATTTGGATTGGTTAAACATAGGCGCGGTAACCTATTATAGCCTAACGATCAGTTTTATTGCCGAGATGATCTTTTTATCCATCGCTATTGCCGCACAGGTAAGTGAATTTAAACGCACCCGGGATAAAGTGCAAAAACAGATGATCGCGGAAATGAAAAAAAGCCGCGACCTGGAGCAAAAGCTGAATAAAGAACTTGAGCAGTTGGTGGGGGTACGTACAAAAGCCCTTTCAGAACAAACCACTTTAGTGGCGGCACAAAACATCGCTTTAGCAGAAAAAAACACGCTTTTGCAAAAGCAGGCAGAAGAAATATCCAGGATGAACGTACTCCTGGAAAAAGATAATGAAGAACTGCATACCAGCGTTGAACAGCTCGCCCGGTCACGTATCATGTCTGAGGATGTTGATTTTGATGAGTTTAGTAAAATTTACCCGGATGGCGAAAGCTGTTTCGCCTACCTGGCCCAGCTCAAATGGGCATTGGGCTACCATTGCAGAAAATGCGGCGGCGATCATAGTTTTGCAGGCCATACACCGCACAGCCGCCGTTGCTCAAAATGTGATTATGAAGAATCGGTAATAGCCTACACCGTATTTCAAAATTCCCGGATCCCTATTACTAAAGCATTCTACCTGCTTTTCCTGATGTATGCCAGCAAAGGGAAAATATCCTCTCACAAACTCTCCGAAATATTAGCCATCAGGCAGGGCACCTGCTGGTCGTACAGCAACAAGATCAAAAAGCTGATGGACGACAGAAAAAAGGAACTTAAAAAGTCTGAAGGGGGCTGGAGCAAGCTCGTACTTGATTGATTTTTGGATACTTTTTGCCATCTCAATGTAACAAATCTATTGAAAGATAACGGCGCTTTTATGTATCAAACTACATGATGGTTTTTGGGGTGCACAGTAGATTACCTGCTGATTATCAATAGTTCTGTTTAGTATATAGCAGTGGTATTAAAGCGTATCGTTTTATTTGTAACAAACTAAATATCAGTTATTTATATGTGTTTTACATTTGCAAATAACATGTAATGCCACCAATTTTGTTTGCTCGTTAGCTAGATCCAACAGTTAACGCAACCAGTTAATTAACCACAATTTTTAAATTATGCAAAAACGAATTACTTTATTCTGTGCATTGCTATTGGCGAGTGTTTTGGCATATGGCCAAACCCTAACCATAAAAGGTACAGTAAAAGACGCTAAGGGAGAAACCCTTCCTGGCGTAAGTGTGTTGGTGAAAGATACCAATACAGGCGTAGCAACAGATGTAAACGGCGCTTTCACCATCAACGCCACGGCCGCCAGTACATTAACATTTTCATTTATTGGTTTTGCCACGCAGGAGCAGGCAGTAGCCGGCAGAACGGAGATCAATGTTGTACTTGCTGAAAATAACAAGCAATTGAGCGAAGTTATTGTTGTTGGCTACGGCACACAACGTAAAGGCGATATTACAGGTGCTGTTTCCGTGATCGGGAAAAAAGACCTGGACCAACGCCCTAACACCCAGATTGGTAACCTTATTGAAGGTAAAACAGCAGGGGTACAGGTTGTTTCTCCATCGGGCAGCCCATCTGCAACTTTAAGCATTAAAGTGCGGGGTACAAATTCTATCAACGCGGGCAGTAACCCGTTATATGTAATAGATGGCGTGCCTACGCAGGATACACGTTCCTTAAACCCGGCAGATATTGAAAGCATTTCTGTTCTGAAAGATGCATCTTCTGCAGCTATTTATGGTGCACAGGGTTCAAACGGTGTGGTATTGATCACCACAAAACGTGGTACAACTGCTAAGCCAAAGGTTGATTTTTCTGCCTATGCGGGCGTATCTGCCGTACGCAAAAAGCTGGATGTGCTTAATGCGGACCAATACCGACAGTTAGCCACAGAACTGGGCTATACGACCGATTGGACACAGTACACGGCCAATACCGACTGGCAGGACGAAATTTTCAGAACCGGTGCCTCTCAGAATTATCAGCTTGCCGTATCGGGCAAAAATCAAGGTACAACCTATTACCTGTCAGGCGGCTGGACACAGCAAAAAGGTGTTATTGAAAGCTCTTTAATGCAACGCGCCAACTTTAAGGTAAACTTAGATCAAAAGGTAAACAACTGGCTTACATTGGGTACAAACATTGCTTATACCCGTTACAATGATGTAAGCATTACGGATAACACCAACGTAAATGGAGGTGGTGTTTTGTTAGGTGCATTAACTACGCCGCCAAACATTGGTATACTTAATGCAAACGGCCAGTATACAAGCAACCCTTTCCAGCAGTGGGAAAACCCGCTGGCAAGTCTTTACGGTTCTACCAGGCCTTACACCAACCAGCGTTTATTGGGTAATGCTTATGGCGAGATCAAGTTTACGCCCGATTTGAAGTTCAGAAGCAGTTTAGGTATTGATTATACAAATGCCGTAGCTGATTATTTCCTTGATCCGTACCTGACATCGTATGGCCGCCAAAACAATGGTATCGCACGTAACGAAACCAACTTAACCAACTATTGGATCTCAGATAATACTTTAACCTATACCAAAAGTATTGGCAAACATAACTTTACTGTATTGGGCGGTTTTGTTGCCCAAAAGTATCGTTATGAGAACACCTATATCCAAACAACAGGTTTTTCCGGCAACACGATTCCAACAACAAATGCGGGTTCTGTAATAGGGGCGGCTTACAATAACAAGTCAGAAAAATTCAACACATCGGCAATAGGCCGCGTTAACTATGATTACGCTGGTAAATATCTTTTTACGGCTAATTTCCGCGCGGATGCTTCATCGGTTTTCGGCCCTAATAAAAGATGGGGGTATTTCCCGTCATTTTCTGCAGGCTGGAGATTATCTGAGGAGAGTTTCCTGAAGGATGTGACTGTCATTAACGACCTTAAATTAAGGGCGGGTTATGGCATAGTTGGTAACGACCAGATCAGCAACAGCAACTATTATTCTTATTTAGGCGGTGTCAGCAGCGGTGCAAATTATATCATAGGGGGTAACGTACAACCGGGCACGTATCCTTTATCTATAGAGAACCGTAACTTAAAATGGGAGCAAACCAGGCAAACCAACATCGGTATCGATCTGACCATTCTAAACAACCGTTTAACGTTTTCTGCGGATGCTTATATAAAAGATACCAAAGACCTGCTGCAAAGTTACCCGGTGCCAAGATCTACAGGGTTTGATTACGCCCTGAAAAATATAGGTACGTTACGCAACAAAGGTTTGGAGTTTATGGTAAGCGCTAAGAATATCGAGCATGAGGATTTTAGCTGGAATACCGATTTCAATATATCGTTTAACCGTAACAATGTTACAGCTTTATATGGTCAGCAATACTTCCTGAATACCATTGCGGGCCGCAGCGAAGTATCGCTTGTAACAGAAGGTAAGCCACTTGGTGTGTTTTACGGTTATGTTTATGAAGGGGTAGACCCGCAAAATGGTAATGCTTTATATCTGAATAATAAGGGCGAAAAAACAAGCAGCCCTACTGCAGATGACCGCCGGGTGATCGGTAACCCTAACCCCGATTTTATCTATGGCTTAACCAACACCTTTAGCTATAAAAACATCAGCTTAAATGTTTTCCTGCAAGGTTCACAAGGCAACGATATATTTAATGCTACACGGGTTGAAACAGAAGGCATGACAGGCCCGCAAAATCAATCTACAGCAGTATTAAACCGTTGGACAACCCCCGGCCAGGTAACCGATATCCCTAAAGCTTCAGTTAACAATACTGATAATTCACGTATCTCTACCCGGTTTGTTGAAAACGGATCATACCTGAGGGTTAAAACAGTTACACTTGGCTATACCTTCCCTAAAGCAATTGCAAGCAAGTTAAGACTGGGTAACATCAGGGTATACGCAACAGGCGAAAACCTGTTCACCTTTACCAAATACTCAGGTTACGATCCGGAAGTTAACGCGTTCACCTCAGGCAACTTTGCCAATACCAATGGTGGTTTCGGTATAGACTATGGTACATATCCGCAAACCCGCAACTTTATTTTTGGTTTAAATGCATCATTCTAAAAACAGTAAAAAAATGACTACAAAATATATATTAAGATATGCATTGATCGCCTTGCTGGCTGTTAGTGCGGTATCCTGCAAAAAATCGCTCGATTTGCAGCCCATATCTGATGCTACTGTAAATAACTCTTACAACACCGCAACACAGGCAGAAGCTGCACTTGCAGGCGCATACAATACATTTACATCGTCCGATTATTACATATGGGATAATATTTATACCAGCGATGTACGGTCAGATAACCACTACGCAGGAGGTGATAACCCGGATTTTTATCAGTATGATAACCTGAATATAACGGCTACCAACAGCAAAGTTTACGGCGACTGGAGCAACCTGTACAATGGTATTTTAAAAGCAAATACGGTTATACAGCGTATCCCGTTAATTACCGATCCGTCGCTAAGTGCCGAAAGAAAAGCACAGATCATTGGCGAGGCCAAATTTTTGCGTGCTTATCATTACTTCCAGTTAGTCAAAAACTGGGGGGGCGTACCACTGGTCACTGTGCCGGTCACCACGACCGAGCCTACTGAGATCAATACGCCACGTGCATCTGTTGCGGATGTTTATAACCAGATCGTAACCGACCTGACAGATGCTGCAGCGGCTTTGCCTGATACCTACGGTGGTGATGCCAGCGTGAATAAGGCCCGTGCTACCAAAGGCGCAGCCAATGCTTTATTAGCTAAGGTGTTTGCCCAAAAACCCGACCGCGATTACAGCAAGGTGCTCACTTATGCCGATGCCGTTATCAACAGCCCGGCGGGTTATGCTTTAGTGCCTTACAGCGATTTGTTTGATGGTAACCATTTCAATAATTCCGAATCCATACTTGAGGCGCAATTTAACGGTACAACCATTGCCAACTGGTCGCCATCATTGTTGTTGCCACCATCTATTACCAATACAACCTGGCGTAAATTCATTACCCCCTCAAAAGACCTTGCAAAAGCGTTTGATGACGCCGGTGATGTGGTGCGGAAAAATCAAACCATGTTGTTTGAAAGTGCGCCATGGGTAGATGAATATTGGTCGGCAACTGTGAACGGCAACGTGCCTTTCCCATACAAACAACGTAATTTGACCAACGGTAACAGCACCAGCAGGCAGTATATGCTGCGTTTGGCTGATGTTATTTTATTAAAAGCAGAAGCGCTTAACGCCCTTGGCCGTACAAGTGATGCGGGCGACGCGTTATACATGATCCGTAAACGTGCGGGCCTTGGTCAACCAACTGCCACTACGCAAACAGATATGGCCCTTGCCATTGAAAAAGAGCGCCGCCTGGAATTTGCCCAGGAAGGCCAGCGCTGGGATGACCTGGTACGCTTCGGCAGGGCAGAAACAGTCATGAATGCGCTGAATGAAATAAATTTGGTAACCGGTCAGAAAGTTAATTATAACATGACCAAAGAAAAAGAGTTACTGCCCATACCACAAACAGAACGTAACCGTAACCCGGCCTTAACACAAAACCCGGGCTATTAATAAAAACGGCGGGATAACATCCCGCCATTTTTATGTTACATTTATTTACCAATCAAACCATCATGTTAAAAAAAATAATATTATCCGCTTTGCTAAGTGCTGTAACCGGCATCATTTATACCCATGCCCAAAATGTACCGGTAAGTAAGGTGGCATCCTGGGTTACGCACCCGGATAGGTCGGCGCTGTTGCAGAAACAAACCACCACGCCTGTATTTGGCAAGGTTAATGATGCATACCCAACGATAACGGTTAACGATCATGAAAAATACCAGCAGATTGATGGTTTCGGTTTTACCTTAACAGGAGGAAGCGCAACACTGATCAATAAGCTTAAGGCTACCGAGAAAAAAAAGTTGCTGAACGAACTATTCTCTACAAAAGGTAAGGGTATCGGCGTAAGCTACTTGCGTATCAGTATAGGCGCCTCAGACCTGAATGCCGAAGTATTCACTTATGATGACCTGTCCGCAGGGGAAACAGATCCGAAATTGACCCATTTTAGCTTAGCTAAAGATGCCGGCGTCATCTCCCTGCTCAAAGAAATTTTAGCGATCAACCCGCGCATCAAAATCCTGGGTAGCCCCTGGACAGCCCCCTCGTGGATGAAAACCAATGGTTCATCGAAAGGAGGTAAGTTAAAGCCCGATTGTTATCAAGTGTACGGCCAATATTTAACCAAATATATACAGGCGATGAAAGCGCATGGTATCATCATAGACGCTATTACCCCGCAAAACGAGCCGCTAAACCCCAAGAATAACCCCAGCATGGTCATGGAAGCGGCAGAGCAGGCGGAGTTTATTAAAAGCAGCCTCGGGCCTGCTTTTCACGCGGCCGGCTTAAAAACCAAGATCATTACTTATGACCATAATGCCGACAGGCCCGATTACCCCATTGCTATATTAAAAGACCCCGAAGCCCGCAAGTATGTAGATGGCTCGGCTTTTCATATGTATGGCGGCAAAATCGAGGCCCTTACCGAAGTACATAACGCGTTTCCTGATAAGAACCTCTATTTTACGGAGCAATGGGTTGGTGCACCCGGCAACTTTGCCGAAAACTTAAACTGGCATGTAAACACCCTTATTATTGGCGCTACACGTAATTGGGCCCGTAACGTGCTGGAATGGAATTTGGCTGCTGATGAAAATAACCTGCCGCATACGCCCGGCGGCTGCACCGAATGCCTTGGTGCCATAACGGTTGAGGATGCGATAATTCGTAACGTTGCCTATTATATTATTGGCCATGCCTCTAAATTTGTGCCGGCCGGTTCCGTACGTATCGCTTCAAATATCAATGGCGAATTTGCCAATGTGGCCTTCCTCACCCCAAAAGGCAAAAAGGTATTGATCGTCATCAATAACGGTAAAACCAAAGCGTCGTTCAATATCCGTTACCAAAAAGCAGCGGCCATATGCTCGCTGGACGGCGGCGCTGTAGGAACATTTGTTTGGTAAACTCATTATTTTACATTGCAGAAGCAACTTCCTTACTTCGCTGACGGATCATCCGCCTCGGCAACCGCAGCAAACCTTAATCAGCGTGTATATGCTGCTACAAAAGGCGCTTTTAACAAAATTGCTCAGATTGCAGCGAATGAACTTTTCGGAAGGAATATCAGGGTGGCAACAGAAAGTTTATTAAGTGTTTTAACTGAAGGGCTGCTTAACCTACGCATGTAAATAACATCCCCCAAAATAAAGAAAGCGGTCTGACCGCTTTTTTTATTCGCCATTTGTTTATCTCTATATGTAAGATCCGCAATTAGTCTTTAATCAAAAGTTGTTGACTGTTTTTGGAGTAAAATCACCTTAGTTTGGCGAGCTTTGACGGCGCATATCGCTTTGTCAAAACCAGCCAGGAACATAAAGTTACCGAAAACTCTAATCAGGCACAAGCTTACCGCGCGGGTGTTGCCGAGCAAAACGCTACCATCATGGGTGGCAACCGCTTCCTGTACCGCAACCCCGATTTTCCGAACGATCTGCCGGTAACGGTGTTGCCTTACGGTGGTTTTTATAACACTGTAGATGATAACATCACCAACTATTATTTCAGGAACGCGCTGGAGTACAATAAAACGTTCAATAATGTGCATTTGGTGAATATATACGGCGCGCAGGAATTGCGTTACATCAACCGCCAGCACAAAACATTTGACGGCTACGGTTACCAGTATGACCAGGGTGGTGTGCCGTTCATCGATCCAAACATCGTGAAGCAAAATGTTGAATCGAATTTCAACTATTACAGCATGAATTATAACTATGAGCGGTACTTAAACTACCAGCTTCGCACGGCATATTCATACAAAGGCAAATACAGCATCAACGCGACCGGCCGTTACGACGGATCCAATCTGCTTGGCGAATCGCGTACTGCCCGCTGGCTACCAACCTGGAACGTTTCTGGTGCCTGGAACATGGATACCGAAGATTTCATGGCGAAAGAGAGCATCCGCAAGATCATTAACCGCGCGACCTTACGCGCAACATATGGTTTAACGGCAAGCATGGGACCGGCTACAAACTCCAGCCTCTACCTGCTGGCGCGGAATACCAACCGTCCTTATGCGTCAGAAAAAGAAACGGCCTTGTACATTGCAGGTTTAGAAAACTCAGAACTCACGTTTGAGAAGCAAAAAGAGCTGAATATCGGTATGGACCTTGGCTTCTTTCAAGATCGCCTGACGCTGACCGTCGACTGGTATAAAAGGAGAGGGTTTGACCTGATCGGTTTGATCCGTACCTCGGGCATCGGTGGCGAGGAAACCAAAGTGGCCAACTATGCAGATCTAAGATCGAGTGGTATCGAAGCAACCATTGGAGCTTCGATCATTAAACAAAAAGATTTTACCTGGAACACCCAATTAAACTTTGCGCACAATACCAACAAGATCACCAACCTGAAAAATCAGCCCCTGATATTCAATCTTGTTAATGCCGATGGCGGCGCGCAACAGGGCTACCCGCAGCGTGGTTTATTCTCCATCGATTTCCAGGGTTTGGACCATGATACGGGCAAACCATTGTTTATTAACGAGAACGGAACTTTGGGTACGAACGTATACATGCAAAGCGATGTTACCAAATACTTAAAATACGAAGGGCCCGTCGACCCGACTTTAAATGGCGGTTTCTACAACGCGTTCAAGTATAAAAATTTCACTTTCTCCGCATTGGTAACCTTTAGCGCGGGTAACAAAGTCAGGCTGTCGCCGCAGTTTAAGACCAGCTACAGCGATCTGGACGCCATGTCATCGGTGTTCCTGAACCGTTGGGTGATGCCGGGCGACGAAGCGCGTACCAACGTACCGTCGATTTTAAGTCCGCGCGAGGTGGGCCAGCTGGATGGCTATCCTTACAATAACTACAATTTCTCATCGGCACGCGTCGCGGATGGTGGCTTTGTAAGGCTTAAACAAGTATCAATGGGTTATTTCATCCCCACGCAACTGATTAAAAGGTATGGCTTCAGCAACGCCTCGTTAACTATAGTTGCCAATAATGTGTTATTGCTTTACAGCGATAAAGCACTGAATGGACAAGATCCTGAATTTTTTGGCTCGGGCGGGGTTGCTCTGCCCATACCACGCCAGTTCACTTTATCATTAAAGGTTGGATTTTAATTAGCATCATATCATGACAAAGAAATATATCATTACTATACTAATACTTGCAGCTGTATCAGCCACATCCTGTAAAAAATATTTGGAACAGGCGCCCGACCAGCGCACTAAGTTAAACACGGTTGAAAAGGTCAGCGAGATCCTGGCTACCGCCTATACCCAGGCAGATTTTGCCACCTTTACCGAAGCAGCATCAGACAATGCCGAGGATAAAGGCGTTAACGTAGGCGAGCTGAACCCCGCCAACCAGGACCCTTACTTATGGAAAGATGTAGAAAGCAGGGACACCGGCACGCCAACATTCTTCTGGAATGCCAGTTATGCCGCTATCGCTGCCGCAAACGCTGCCCTCGACGCTATAGACAAAGCGCCCGACCAAACAGATTACCTGCCTTACAAAGGCGAAGCTTTAATTGCCCGGGCCTACGCGCATTTTATGCTGGTAACGCTGTATTCCAAAGTGTACGATCCAACGACGGCTAATGATTCACCGGGGATACCGTATGTAACCAAACCTGAGAAAGTAGTTTTCCAGAAATACGACCGGGGTACCGTTGCATCAACCTATGCGGCTATAGAAAAGGACCTGCTGGCAGGCCTCCCGCTTATTAAGAACAGCGCTTACCGGGTTGTTAAATATCACTTTAACCAAACTGCAGCATACGCATTCGCCGCACGTTTTTACCTGTTTAAGCGCGAGTACGATAAAGTGATCCGGTACGCAACCCAGGCTTTCCCGGGTGACAGCTATGCGAGCAATATCCGCCCGTGGAACACTAAATACTATGAGGCATCGGCCGGCGAGCAGGAGATCATGTTCACACAGGCATCAGAGAACCCGAACCTGTTATTAACCGAAGCGCCCTCCTCATGGGCACGCAGCTACGCAGGTTTCAGATACGGTATGGGCCTTACTTTGAACGTTGCTTTACAGCAGCCAAATGTAACCGGCAGCAACTGGAGCGGTATAAAGGTTTATTCAGTAGGAGTGCCAAACTACAAGGTGCTTAAATACAAGGAGCTGTTCATCCGCTCGAGCCCTAATGCAAACATCGGCCTGGCGTTTACCATTTTGCCGCAGTTTACAGCTGATGAAATGCTGATGAACAGGGCAGCGGCTTATATCAACACAGGCGATTTCACCAAAGCTATTGCTGACCTGAACACCTTTGCAAGTGTCAGGATAAGGAATTACGACCCTGCTGCTGATGCCGTGACGCTGGATAAAGTTGCGCTGTTTTATAACACTACCGATACAAAACAAGGATTGCTGAACACTGTGCTCGATTTTAAAAAGACGGAGTTTATACAAGAGGGGTTACGCTGGCTGGATATCGTGAGGCTTAAGCTGCCCGTAACGCACAACATCAAGGCGGTTAACGGCACTAATACCTTTATCACTTTAGGGCCTGAAGACCCGAGGCGTTTATTCCAGCTGCCATCAGAGGTGGCACTTTCAGGCATCCCGTTAAATCCAAGATAATCACTCTTAATACCAGAAAATGAAAAAGATATTTTACAGATATGTTTTAGTGTTCGCGAGCATCGCGATGGCATCATGTAAAAAGGAGGGCACGCTAAATGCAAATCTTGATGCTATAGACCGTAACAACCCGGCCAATACAGCCGTTGATACCTGGCTGAATGATCATTATGTTGTGCCTTACAACATTGAGGTTAAATACCGTTGGGATGCCTTTGAGCTAAACCTTTCTAAAGACCTAACCCCGCCAAAAGAGGAAATGGTCATTCCCGCTATGGAAACTGTACGCGACATCTGGATAAAACCTTACGAAAAAGTAGGGGGCGCCGATTTTATGAAGATAAATTCGCCAAAGCAGTTTGTGCTGGTAGGCAGTCCGGAATTTAACGGGGACGGTACCATAACCCTTGGTACTGCCGATGGCGGCCGTAAAATAGTTTTGTATGTGATCAACAACTTCTCCAAAAGCAACCGTAACGGCATCAAGGGCATGGCTAACCTGATGTACCACGAGTTTACGCACATCCTCAACCAAAAACTGGCTTTTCAGCCGGCGTTTGCATTGGTAACCAAAGCAGACTATACCGCCAACTGGAACATTCCAAGTTTGGAAGAAGCACGGTCTTTAGGTTTTATTACCCAGTACTCGCGCTCAAACCCCATTGAGGATTTTGCCGAGATGGTATGTAACATGATCGTCATGGGCAAGCCTTTGTTTGATGCGACAGTTGATGCCCTGCCAGAGGACCCGCGCACTAAACTTCGTAAAAAAGAACAGTTAGTGGTAGAATATTTTAAAACCGCCTGGAACATCGATTTTTATGAATTACAAAGCACGGTGCAGGATGCATTTGACCAGCTGGCGCCGATCGTCCTTAAAAATTCAATCGGTCCGGATAACCTCTATTCCACCTTTACAGCCAAACCATCGGAAGAACCACAATCAGCAGATTTCCTTGCAAAATGGAATACGGCAAAAACTGCCATGAATGCCGTTGGCTTTAAGTTAACCCAATACAGCTTCACTTACCTGGCCGGCAACGTGGTCACATTGCGTTATACTTTTACCAATAGCGCAGGCACCACAACCTACTTTGGTGACGCCGATTACAAGTATACGATAGACGAGGCCGGAGTTACCAAATTTACCCTGGTTAATCCTCAGCCAGCCGGCACTACCTACAGTAACATGGGCGTCATAAAACCCTATATGACGGCTGTTGACAGTTATATTCAAGGCAATACTTTCCAGATAGACTGGGCGCCGGGGATCGATAACAGTACCAAGGGCTTACCCGGTGCACGGGGTGCATTCTTTAAAGTGGGTGACCCAAGTTCGTATTTAACCGGGGCGTTAAACTAACCTCTTTAATCATACTTACAGATGAAAAAATATTTAATATATAGTTTTATTACCATAGCGCTATTTGCAAGCTGCAAAAAGGGCGTTGACCCTGCCGCAGGCGAGCGCCCCGAAGAGCGCACCGCTACGGCACTGAAAACCTACGACGATGCCTTAACAGGCGCGCCAAATGGCTGGAAGGCTTTTTTATACCCGTCAGGTGGGAGCGGGTTTTCGTTTTACATGACCTTTAATACCAGTAACAGGGTAAGCATGTATGCCGATATCAACAGCACATCAACGCAGACCAGTTCGGAGAGCAGCTATCGTTTAAAGGCGGTGCTTGCGCCCTCGCTGTTGTTTGATACGTATAACTATCTGCACATCCTGGCAGATCCCGCGCCCGAAGTTAATGGCGGTACAGCAGG
The DNA here is from genome assembly GCF_041663085.1 of Mucilaginibacter sp. Taxonomy (GTDB): domain Bacteria; phylum Bacteroidota; class Bacteroidia; order Sphingobacteriales; family Sphingobacteriaceae; genus Mucilaginibacter. Next base: position 148,725 of record NZ_JBAZRC010000002.1, on the reverse strand, counting down.
CTGGGGCCTGTATTCAGATTTTGAGTTTACCTTCGACAGGATCGCCGGTGATAGCATCATACTGCACGGCAACATGCTGAAAAGCCAGTTAATCTTGATAAAAGCCACAGCGGATGAAGCAGCTGCTTACAAAGCCAAGCAGTTAAATACCTTGGTGAACAGTATTGTAGATTACACGGCTGCCAACAAAAACCTTTACCTGCAACTCGGCGATGATACCAAGATCCAAACCACGCTTAACATCACCTCAAAGGTTTTTAGCTTAAACTGGGTTAAGGATAATATGGTATCGCAAAGTACATCGGCATTTGCATTTACGCTTACGGGGGTCGTGTTAAAGCAGCCCGTAGTATACGGGGGGAAGAAGTTTAGCGAACTGACCTGGGATGCCGCCGCCAAAAACCTGTATGCCACGGTAGGCGGGGAGAAGGTCGTCGTACAAGCCTCACCAACGCCTATCCTGCCCCTGCATTTGCTGATCGGCGTCAGCTATAACAACATCATTGTACCAAATGCTGCCAATTTTGCCGGTTGGGCACCGGATTTCGTGGCCAGGCGTGCCGCGGCAGCACAGGCTACACAAAACAGCCCATACGGGTTAAGATTGGACAGGATGCAGTTTTTATTCAACGTGTTAGAGAACAGCCTGACCATCACGGTGGATATTTACCAGGGTAACAATAAGTTCCTGGCCGATTTTCCTTACACTTACACAAAAACGGGCGATGGTGTTTATAAATTTAATGCGCACCAGCCTACAGGTAATGCGGGGCTCATTGTCAACGAGATGGCGCCGCTAACATCCCAGCGCATCGGGGCAGACCACTTTACCTTAGACTATTTTTTTGATGCAGGCACCGGGCAAACGCTGGGGCAGTTCAAAAGTGTAGAACACCCCGACTTCGCTTTCACAGGCACACTAAATTAAACGCAACTCAACAGGTAATCAGGGCCGGCCAAAACCGGCCCTGATTTAATCAAATCATGTATAAATGTTGTTTAGGGTAAGTTTTTCCAGAATAGTTTCGTATCTTGAAATATCATCTGTCCTGAAAATGGTATCCGGCAGTTACAGTTAACAGGTTGTTTATCAATAATCTGTAGTTGAATAATTTATATTTTCCTGATGTTTCATGTTTTAACAATGTACTGATTTGAATATTGTAACTGATCAAAACACTTTTACAAAATTTTACGGCACCCACTTTCAAACGTACGCACTGCTGGCGATGCAGTACGTCGACGACATATTTGTGGCCGAAGACATCGTACAGAACGTATTCATCAAATTTTGGGAAACCCCCGGTGTATTGGAAAACGCATCAGCATTAAAGGCCTATCTGGGCCGTATGGTTATTAACAGCGCTATCAATCATTTGAAAAGAAATAAAGACCTGGAACGGCACCACAACACGATCATAAGTGAACTAAAAGAGCAGGACGTATACCAGCAGTTTTATGAGCAGGAACTTAAGGTAGCCATCTATAAAGAAATAGACCTGCTGCCCGAAAAATGTAAACAAGTATTTAAGCTAAGCCGGTTTGACGGGCTAAAGTATAAAGAAATCGCGCAGATCCTGGACTTAAGCGAACGTACCGTAGAAAACCATATCGCGAACGCGCTCAAGGTATTGCGAAAAAAAATATTTTCTGACAAAATCCCTAAAAATTCAAATATCAGTAATTACAAACTTTTACTGATCCTGATGGGCGCGTAACCAGGCATTGCCCTTATATTGGGTTACGCGATATTATGATGGGTTATGGATTATATCAAAATGGCTCCGGCTACATCAACTATTTTGGCGGCCAAGCAGGACCGTATGCCCGCTATATTGGAACGCGATGATATCAAGACGTGGTTAAACCGCAAGGCTTGATCCTTCATCAACCGAAGATTGGTAAAGATCGCTGTTAAAAGAAAGGTTTATTCAATTTAAGCCCGCTACGACTTGAAATTGCAAAAGCTATTGGAAATACCGTTAAAATTAAATTTCTGATTTTTGCTTTTAAGTTTTTTTTGCATACCTTCAATAAACCAATAATTAATCTAAACGCCATTAATAGTTAATAAATTCTTTACTGCCTATTTGTTTAACAGGTAGGCGTAATGGATACTTATGACTTTCCTGTAAAGAAATTTACTGCCAATATGTAACTGCTTAAAAAGGGTTTGATGTATTGGAGATATAGCATTGTTTCGTAAACAATAAAGTGCCCTGACTTTGATAAACAGGGTAGGGAAAGCTTAACCCTAATAAATGAGGCCCAATATTAACCAATTATGAAAAAACTGAGTTTAAAATTAACCGGAATTAAAGAGGTGTTAAAAAAGGATGAAATGAAGCAGATCAGAGGCGGGGGTTCATTGGTAAATTGTTATGATGAATGCAATGCTTCGACAGGCTGTGGTCATGGTAGTTGTGTTCCCGCTTCCTCATGCTATCATAGTGGAGGCCCCGCCTATTTGGTTTGCCTTTAATAATAAGGATGTTAGGTATCGGTCAGATACCTAACATCCTTATGGTTGTTTATTTTGCAAGGTAATTGTACCTAAAATTCCGATAACCAAAAGTTCGATTTCACAGGTATTGGAGCATATAGCATTGTTTCGCGAACAATAAAGTGCCCTGGCTTTGATAAACAGGGTAGGGAAAGCTTAACCCGAATAAATGAGGCCCAATATTAACCTATTTTATGAAAAAGCTGAGTTTAAAATTAACCGGAATTAAAGAAGCGTTGGGAAAGAACGAAATGAAGCAGATCAGGGGTGGATCAGGGACAGATTGTTATGATCAATGTAGCTCGTATGGAACGGCATGCTCGGGTGGCGGTACTTGTGCCCCGAGTTCATGCCATCGGTATGGAGGCGGCGATCCCTACAGGGTTTGCATTTAGCATTAGTAAAAGTATGTTAGGTGCCGCCCGGGTACCTAACATACTTATGGTTGTTGCTCCGCAAAGTAATTATTGAATTTTTAGTGAATGATATGATCAATGATAATATTACGATTACCCTTTTTAAATATTTACAGCACCTAAAAATTCCGATAACCAAAAGTTCAATCTCTGACGAACTCGAAAAGCACCCGGATCGTAACAGTTTACTTGCCATAAGTGAGGTTTTAGAATATTGGGATGTAGCAAACGAAGCATTTAAAATTCATGAAGATGGGTTAGATGATATCCCTGTTCCTTTTATTGTTTTTCTTGATCAAAATGACGGGGAATTTGCATTAGTAAATAAAGTTGATAAGGATTTTGTTTCGTTAAGTAATGACAAGTGGAACAATCACAAAATGCCGAGAGGTGTATTTGAGTCTCTGTTTAACGCAACTGTTTTGATTGCCGAAAACACGGAAGGGGCCGGATTACCGGATTACAAGCAAAAAAGGAAGGAAGAATTGATCAATAATTACAAATTTCCTTTCCTAATAGTAGCGTCTATACTGCTTTTATTATTATCCCTCAACTTACAGCCATCCTATTTAAAAAATATTACAGTTTCGGTCGCTATACTTACGCTACTTAAATTTGCCGGGATCGTGGTTTCCATACTGCTGCTCATCCAAAGCGTCGACTCGAACGACCCGCTTATTTCCCGGCTATGTAGAATTGGCAAAAAATCTAATTGCAATTCCATTCTGTCATCCCCTGCCTCCAATCTAATTAAAGGGATCAGTTGGTCTGAAGTTGGCTTTTGTTATTTTACCGGCACTTTTCTGTTGTTAATATTTAACTCAACTTCGCCTGCAATAATGTGCATATTGGCCCTCTTTAACCTTTTGTGCCTCCCTTATACTTTCTTTTCGATTTTTTATCAATGGCGAATTGCAAAAGCCTGGTGCCCGTTTTGCGTGAGTATTCAGGCCATATTTTGGCTCGAGTTTTTTGCACTGCTACCGGTTTCAAAATCGCTGTCGCATCTGCAACTGATAACCTTAGCAGATGTGAGTACGCTGATGATCTGTTTTCTTTTACCTTCTTTGTTGTGGGCTTTTATTAAACCATTTGCCTTAAAGGTGAAAGCGCTGGAGTCGGTCAAGGGTGAGTTGGTTAATTTTAAATACAAAAGAGATCTTTTTGAATATCAACTTAGTAATCAAGCTCAGTATAAACTCCTGGACCGTGAAAATTCGATAATTGTTGGTAACAGCGGTTTAGAGACCGTGATTACAATGGTTTCAAATCCTTATTGTGTAGCTTGTAAAAAAGCCCATGTAACATTGAATGAACTTATTCGTGTAAAAGATGACGTTACGCTGCAAGTGGTATTTAGCGATGGGGACATCACAACAGATCCGGAGCGTAAAGCAGTTAAGTATTTTTTGGGGTTATCAAATATTGTAGAAAATATGGCGCTGCCTATCAATCACTGGTACCAGACGAAAGGTGATAAGTATAACTCGTTAACAAGTTCCTTTCCTGATGCAGATTTAAGTTCAGTACAAGAAATGCTCGACAACCAAAGCAATTGGTGTGACAGAACGAATATTATCGCTACGCCCACCATATTTATAAACGGGAGAAGGCTACCGTACGGTTATCAGGTTGAGGATCTAAAATATTTGATATAGGCTGACCGGCGCCAACTGTGATAAGTAGTTTGGTCATTGTTTTATACCTACAGATTCCCACCAGTTACCCCAAAAATAATGCACAGCATAACTGTCACTTATTTTTTCTTCGATGGCTGTACTTACGTCACCCGCCATTACCATCCTGGCATCCTCGAGCGTCAGCGGATAGATCAGTTCAGCCGGAAGAAGTGTGATCCGTTGCTTTTGCTGATATTCGTCATAAGCTTTTGACAGTAAAAAAGGCCCTGTTGATTCTAAAACATCTAATACTGTGTTGTGATCTTTTAGCTTCACATCTATTAAATTTTCGTAGATTTTGGTAAAGAAATCATGTTCAGGAATGCCGGCCATAAAAGCGTTGCATATGATCCGGTCTTTAGAAAAGCGTTGAGCGTGTTCTTTGGGTTCAATGCCAAACACGCATTCCTTTCCCTGCAATAATGGTTCAACACTCCTTAAACATTCAAAATCTATATCCACATAAAGCCCTCCAAATTTTAGCAGCGTAAGATACCGGACTGCATCCACGCGCTGAATAGCAGTGCTGTAACTGTCATATTGGGTAACAAAATCCGGCCAGTAGTCGCCTATGAAATCTCTGTTTGCCTTATCCGTCCACAGTTTATACGTCCACTCCGGGTGGTGCTCCTGCCATGTTTCCGCAAGCATGGCAAAATGTTTCGGAACATCGGTGCTTTTCCAGGTTTGATGAATTATTTGGGGGATCGTCGGCTCACTCATATGAATTGGTTAAATGCTTTGTTAACAAAATACCGGATCAATACCTCCTCGTCTTGATTTAGCCCCAATTGTTTTTTGGAATAAGCTATAAAATCCGGATAGGAGGGCTTTAGAATATCCGATGATGAAGACGGTTTGTTCTCTGCAACCCTTTTATTTAAAGCCAACCACCGGTTTAACCAGCTCTGGTTTCCCGGCAATTTTTTCTTATAAATAATATTGTAGTTGTTCATCATCACCTGCTTAATCAATTCTATATTTTCATCATATTGAATATCCAGCAATTGTTGTAATTGAGGATCTATCGTCTGTCCATTGGGTTCCGGAACATGTTCTTCGCTGAACTTTTGATGGTATATACTGATGCTGCTGTATATATGAAGTGCCAGTGTTATGATGTCTGAAGCAGGGCCGGCTTTACTTAAGGCGGCAAGAAAGATCGCTGATGTTTCCTGTAAAACGAACAGCATGTTCAGGTCAAACCTGCTGCTACCGTTAAAAGGGAAATCATGTAAACCGTATTGTAAGCTATTGGGGGGGAAATCCATAAAAACAGAATCAAATTCCTCCTGATCACGGATAAAAGATGACGGATGTTCATTAAAGTATTTTTGGAAGTAGTTGTGTAAAAACAATACAAAATCATTTTTATCCTCCTTAACCAGGATGGTGAAGTGAATAGCATCACCCCTGAAAGTACTGAAGTGGCAGATATAAGACATGTCATATCGTGCGGAAGACAGATCCAGGAAAGGAATGACCGCACGTTTTATCAGCTTTTGCCATCCATCCCTGGGATAAAATAGCGATACATAGAGGAAATCGTTCCGTTTAACGTAATTGATAGCTGCCATTATAATAACACCGGATGTGTGTAGTCAAAATTTTTAAAAACTTCTCCCTGACCAAAGTTCCCCTCATTGACCGCAATTGTTTTTTGCAACTGGTTTTGACCGGCCTTGTACCGGTTCCTTAAAATAGAGTAGGAATGTTGAACTGAGCTGATGATTTGAGGATTCGTGACCAGGTAAAAGCATTGATCATGAACACGGATAGTTTTCAAATCTGAGTTTTCATAAGTTACATTACCCGTAAATTTTTTAGATACTTCATCGGTAAAATCAATCATATTGCCGGATAATTGCCAATCCCCGTTCACCCAGGTACGATCTTTCAGTTCACAGGAGCGTTTTTTTAACATATTCAACTTTTTGCCGGCATGAAGGGTGGCCTTGTCCGTCACTGTCCCTATAGAAAAAGTATGGTTATCAAACAGATAAAGCAATTCGCTTTCCGATGGGGTAATATAGTGTACATATAAGCTGAACGGTACATTATTAATATGATTTACAGTTCTTTCCTCATTCGGATGACTAATGGCTTTTAAGTATTTCGGATCTTTAAGCAAGATCCTTCTTCTTCCTAAAAGCGCTAATCGATTCGCTAAATCGACATCCTCCATACCGTAATCAGCCATCGATTCATCGTATCCTTCTGCTTTTAACAGGTCTGACTTTTTACAGCAAACTCGTCCTAATACATCTGTTGGGTTGTTTGAAACCCGCTTACCGATAGTGGTTATAAAGGCATCCGGGTTGTTACTCAGAAGAGTGTTCATATACGTCGCGTAACCTTTTCCTGTAAAATTATCGGCATCAATAAAACAGATGATGTCCCCCCCGGCAAGCCTTATCAGCATGTTTTTTGAATGGGAACGATGAAAGCTTTGCGGGGTGATCGTTCTGTAGTACACCACTTTTTTGTCTTCAATATAACCGGTGCAATGCTCCCTGACCCATTTTTCCATCCCGTCACCCGAATTGTAATCCAGCAAAATGTGCTCAACATTGTCATAATCCATATTGTCTTCAATGTTCCGGATAAAGGTTTCCTTTAAATGGTGAAGCCTGTTCATCGAAACTGTACAAAAGGAAATTTTATAACCCATAAGAAATTAACGGTAAATGTTCCAGATTGTTCAATATACAACTTATCAACCTTTTTGCCGTAGCTTCCTATAACATCTTGTTCGTCAACTGTGAAATATTACGTAAAATGTGGGGGCAGGACAGATTGATCAATTTAAATTGTCAAGTTTTGTCCAGGTCATTACAGTAATGATTAAGTTTAACACGTTGTGTTAGCTTTGTCCGGACATTTATTCTGCTATTTCCGTGGAAAAGACTGCCTCAGCAACCGCATTGATAAGGCCCTGGGTCATGCTCATCTGGTTGCCCGGGGAATTCTCCCATTGGTCTTTTTTCAGGATCAGCGTGTACGGCGTATTGTACATCAGGATACGCAATTCCTGCGGCTCTGTTAAGGTAACGTAAAAGTAATAAGGTCCTGTTTTGGTATTGGGCTGCGTAACGGGTTGACATGCGGTAAAAATAGCACGTTGACCGATATCCATCAACACCAAGTTTTGAACAACAATTCAAGCGCGATGACGTTGCTACCAGACTAAGACCTGCCGTTAACTCGTTATTCCTAAAAACCGTGTAATGGCTATGGTCAGCAGTATTGGGCATGACTTGTTCGGCAGCAAGGGAACGTAGTAATTTGCCCGGAAGAAAAAGTAAAAGCGCTTCAAAGTCTAAACCGAAAACAGTTCGTTTACCAGCTTTAGATTCAATTTTAAGTTTAGCAAACGCTTCGCTCTTACCAGTTAAGTAAGTGGCATCGGTACGGTCGATATTAGCAGGCGGAAACCGAAATAAAGTAGCCATTGTCCCAAAGATGTGATTTGACCCGTTAATAGAAAATTGCAAAAGTAATCGGCGTCAATATGACTCTGGTCGATTGAGAATAGCCCCAAAGACCGGAGGTACAAATACAACGACAGTCGAAAGACATCGGGAACTAACAGGGAAACCGGGAGCGACAGTTCCTTGTCGCCCAAAAGCTTGTTCCGGAATTTTTACATAGCGGCGGAGGTAGCCCTAACAGGATTGAGATGAAATTTGTGATACTCTGTACCCTGAAGTTCGACCCGTCAAAATACCGTAAAGTTCAGCGTTATTCTTCTTGCGCACTTTTGCTTAATTGAATTTTTTTATGACTGGGTGGGTTTTAATTGTATTTTCAAGAATTGGCGCAGTCAGCTATTCCCCCATAGGAAACAGCATTTCATATAGGGAATACTGCAACAGCTTTTCGATGCCATGCTTATGAAAAAAATCTCCTTTTATCTTATAATGACACTTTTGCCCTTGCTGTCTTTTGGCCAGGTAGCACTTATCCGGGGAACAGTCTCCAACGGCCTGACTAACCAGCCGGTTAACGGCACCAGTATCCGGGTTTCGGGCACGGATGCTGGTGCCGTTTCTGATTCGCTGGGTAATTATAGCCTTACATTACGGCCGGGCAATTATACCCTGACGTTTTCAAAGGTGGGATTTAAAACCATATTGCTTGCCGATATCCAAATAAGCACGGTTAAGCCTACCATTCTGGATGTGGCCATGGAGCAAATTACAGCGAGTTTAAATGAAGTTAAGATCGTGGGCAACCGGCGCCTCAACAAAACAATGGAAAGCCCGCTATCGCTTAGGAGTATTGGCGTGTCGGAGATCAAACGAAACCCCGGCGGCAACCGTGATATATCAAAGGTGATACAATCGCTTCCGGGCGTTTCGTCGCCGGTTAGTTTCCGTAATGATATTATTATCAGGGGCGGCGCGCCTAACGAGAACCGCTTTTACCTGGATGGGGTTGAGATACCTAATATCAATCATTTTGCCACCCAGGGTTCCTCAGGCGGGCCGGTGGGTCTTATCAATGTCGACTTTATCAAAGAAGTGAATTTTTATTCGGGCGCTTTTCCGGCAAACCGTGGCAATACCCTGAGTTCGGTTTTTGAGTTCAACCAAAAAGATGGCCGTGCCGACAGGTTGGGTGCTACACTTTCTGTTGGATCAAGCGATCTGAGCGCAACCATTGAAGGCCCCCTGGGAAAACGTACTACCTACCTGGCTTCGTACAGGTACTCGTACCTGCAAGGCTTGTTCAAACTGCTAAAACTGCCATTCTTGCCCTCGTACCAGGATTTTCAGGTTAAGTTAAAAACTAAACTCGGCAATAAGGATGAGCTGACCTTTATTGGCCTGGGGGCGATAGACAGATTTAAACTTAATCTATCCGCAGACAGCACCGAAGAAAACGAGTATACCCTGGCTACTATCCCCGTAAACACCCAAAATAATTATACCGTGGGCGCCACTTATAAACACTTCAGGCCGAAAGGTTATATTTTGGTTGTGGGCAGCAGGAGCTATTTAAACAATAATGCGATAAAGTATAGAGACAACCAGGAAAACCTTGGCAGGATACTCGACTATACTTCTGCAGAAGCTGAAAATAAGTTGCGTTTGGAAAGCAACAGCCAGCAAGGCCTTTATAGGGTCAATATCGGGACAGGAGCGGAGGCAGCCCATTATAGTACAAACACATTTAACGTGTTACCCTATGGCAACCAAGCGTACAATTCGGCCATTAACTTTTTTAAATATAACCTATTTGGGCAGGTAAGCCGCCCGTTTTTTAACAACCTGCTATCCTTGTCATTTGGTTTAAGGTCCGATGCAAATACCTTCTCATCGGGAATGAACGACCTGTCAAAAACGATTTCACCCAGGTTTTCGGCATCGCTAAACCTCAGTGAGCGGCTAAGCATCAATTTCAATACCGGGATCTATTATCAGTTACCGGCCTACACCGTGCTGGGCTACCGCGACAGTTTAAATGCGCTGGTTAACCGTAATGTTAACTATATCCAAAATAAGCAACTTGTACTGGGGTTCGAATATAATTTGCCGAACACACGTTTTACCGTTGAGGGATTTTATAAATATTACTCGCATTATCCCATCATTAAAACCCTTAATGATTCTATTCCATTAGCGAATCTCGGGGCCGATTTCGGCGTAGTGGGTAATGATCCTGTCGTTGGCGAAAGCCATGGGCGCAGTTATGGAATAGAGCTTTTCGCGCAGCAAAAACTTACCAATGGATTTTACGGCATATTTGCACTTACACTTTATAAAAGTGAGTTCCAGAACAAGAAGGGGGTTTACACACAATCGTCATGGAACAACCGGTACATCCTTAGCCTGACCGGTGGCAAGCTTCTGAAAAGGAATTGGGAAGTTGGCGCCAAATTCAGGCTGACCGGGGGCAGCCCGTACACCCCTTATGATCAGTCCTTATCCTCTCTTAAAGCAAACTTTGATGTTTACCCGCAAGGCATACCGGCTTTTAACCTGTTAAATACGCAGGTGCCTGGCTTGTTTTACCAACTGGATGCACGGATAGACAAGAAATACTATTTCAAGCATTATGCATTCAATTTTTACTTCGATATGCAAAATGTTACCGGTTATACCTACAACAGACAACCTGTCATTGTGCCCGTCAGGGACGGGGCCGGCAATGTGTTGGATGTGCCCGGCGATGCGAGCAGGATCCAAACAAAATTTCTGGCAAAAAAAGGAGGGAATATACAGCCCACCCTCGGCCTGATATTTGAATTTTAAACGAAATTATAAAGCATTAAACAGAGCACAAAAAACCTATGCCGGATTTGTTCCTGAAGAGACCTCAGTGAATTACAAGTTTGCCCTCAAGCGCTCTCCGGTCATTCTAACCCACTGCAAACTGACAATATCGTGTCACCATTATGCTTACGGTTGTCCCTTATCTTTGTAATGCCCAGGTATGGATATCAATGGTGAAATGGTGATGAGGCACCCACTTTCAAACGTACGCACTGCTGGCGATGCAGTATGTCGACGATATATTTGTGGCCGAAGACATCGTACAGAACGTATTCATAAAATTTTGGGAAACCCCCGATATATTGGAAAACGCATCAGCATTAAAGGCCTATCTGGGCCGTATGGTTATTAACAGCGCTATCAATCATTTGAAAAGAAATAAAAACCTGGAACGGCACCACAACACGATCCTAAGTGAACTAACAGAGCAGGACGTATACCAGCAGTTTTACGAACAGGAACTCAAAGTAGCTATCTATAAAGAAATAGACCTGCTGCCCGATAAATGTAAACAAGTATTCAAGCTAAGCCGGTTTGACGGGCTAAAGTATAAAGAAATCGCGCAGATCCTGGACTTAAGCGAACGTACTGTAGAAAACCACATCGCGAACGCGCTCAAGGTATTACGAAAAAAAATATTTTCTGACAAAATCCCTAAAAATGCAAAGATCAGTATTTACAAACTTTTACTGATCCTGATTGGCGCGTAACAAGGCATTGCCCTTATATTGGGTTACACGGTATTTTTTAGAGAATCCTATCGGAGCATCATAGCGTATGCTTAATTTTATATAATCTTAAGCCGCCGACTTGAAAGGATTCGAATCGATAATCATTGAATTATAGCAAGTTAAGGTTTTTCTCCTTATAAAGAATTGATATCGAACCAAAAAAGCCCTCAAAATCAATGACTTTGAAGGCTTTCTATTCTCTTGTGAACCCTATTGGACTTTTTTCGAACCATTTTCTTGAAGAACTAAAGCAAATCGCTGGCGTTTTCTAAATGGTTCGAGCCCAGTCTGGGGATCGGCAATTGTAAAAGCGATTAAGCAATTAAATCGCCAGAAGATTCGATATTAAATAGTCAGGGTTCCTGAAATTTTGAAAAATGGCCACTATACTAGTATATAAATGCAAATTACATCGCTTTCAGGAGTTCATTGTTTTTTGAACCTAAATTAGCAATAGATTTGACAACTTTCAAAAGTTGTCAAATCTGCTTTTCAAATTGCAACAGGCAATTATCAACAATGGTATTGTCGTACGACAAAAGCAACGGTGAACAAAAGATAATGATCTGACTTTAATTCCCCAGACTGGACATAATTCTAACCAATTTCTTGAAAATTTAAAGATGCTGATTAACATATAGCTTATTACAATATTCTGTTCTATTAGAGGTGAAGTTTTTAAAGGCGCTCCAAGAGATCGCATAGCCGAATATGTTTAAGTCGACAGTGCTATGAAATATAAAGAGGTTCGAGTTTTTGCTCGAACCTCTTGCGGGCATTTTAAAGTTATTTCTTTCCTATGATGTTAACAGAAGATAGTTATTATAATTTCGGACTACGGAAGAATATATTTTTCATGTCATTTACAATGATTGTATATCCCGATGCCGTTGGAAGAATAATACCTCTAAAGTAGGCTTTGCTCGCTTTAAAAGTATTGATAACTTTTATGTCTGTTGGAGTATTACGTGTCTTTAGTGCGACAACAACTGAAACGATAGATTTCCCCTTATCGCTTCCTATCTCCAAAACTGCAATAGAGTCTTGAAATGCCTTACCGGCGATAATATGGTCATCAAGATATACCATTTCACCTACGTGATCTTTAGCCTCTTCTGATTTAATAGTTACTTGAGAGAATCCTTTTATTGATAAGAACAAAAAGAAAAATAAGAAAATTAATCTCATAGCATTATTAAATTAGGTGGGTGATTAACTTGTACCAAATCCTTTAAAATTGAGGTTCATCCGTTGATTTCGGAGCGTTTGTAAAGGACGTATAACCTCATCCGACGTTAGCTAGCTTTTTTTATCTTAAATGTTTAGTTTCTGTACTTATTAGTATATATAATATGCCCTTTTGTATCTTCCCCATCTATTATTATGATAAAGCCAGATGCGGCAGGTATTACCACCCCTATAAAACTTGCTTCAGCGCGTTTTATAGTTCCTATAAATCGCTCATCAAGACCATCAACGGTATGGCGTTTTTTTAAATAAATTACGGAACAAGCATCTTTATCCAATACTCCCCCCACTTTTATAACAGCAATAGAGTCACTTACAATTATGCCTGATCGTATGGTATCCTTCAAATGAACCATTTTCCCTACGTAAGTACCCGCATCTTTTGCTTTAATGGTTGGAATATTTTGAGCAAAAACGGGTAGGGACAATATAGATATAAAAGCAATTAATAAAATTTGTTTCATGGTAATTTAGTGTTGGTAAGGGTCTGGGTTTGAAGGGGGATTGCCATCTCCCATTTCTGGCGGAAATCCCAAATCTTTTAAAAATTGGGGTTCATTTGTAGTTGTAGTTGCAGGGGCAGTAAAATTATAGCCGCTTCCTACCTGTGAACCGAGAATAAAGTTGTTGATGATTAAATCGTAATTACTTTGAGAAGTATCACCATTATTGACGTAATTTTCCCATGCAGCGTTAAAATTTTTCTGTGCCTGGGTAGTGGGATTTTGAACCTCAATGCGTTTTGCCATATCTAATGCGTTAAAGTCAACATTAGCTTGTTTTTCCACTAAGGCTTCAAATAAAAAAGCATCCGCTTCTCTATTGACATTATTTGCGTATTGGTCTGGTGCTATAGTATATTGAAAATTATGATACATTTCATGTGCCACGGTTTTTAAATCCCATGACAATAAAGTAGTATTGTCATTCAATAACGTTCCAAAATCATATTCATTTTTTTGAGCGCTAAATGTCGCTTCTGTATCTTGGGCTGCGGGATTATGCGTGATGCTTGGTGGCACCACTGCCGGGTGATCGATGTAATATTTATCCAAGGCCATCAGCATTTTATCACCTGCTTGGGAACTATCCAAAGCTTTTAGTACTTTTTCAAAGTTAGCTTTTTCTTCAGGAGTAATTGATTTAGAGTCAAACTTAAATGTGCTCATTAAGTGGCTAACCATTTCCGGGTGAAGTGGTGTTATGACTGGGGCGCTTGGTGCGCCGGATGATGATGAGCCACCAGTACCACCACCGCTGCCTGATCCGTTACCGCCGCCGCCATATGGTGGGAAGAAATAGGGTGGAGGTGGTGTAGTTGGGTGCCCAATAATGGTCACACCGCTTCCGTACCGGCCTCCAATTTCAGGATCAAGGTTAAATTATTCTTAATTAATGGTGAATATTTGAAATTAAATATCTCGCTGATTAATCACGATCTTAGAGGCATTTGACCTTATTCGCTATAAACCCAAAAGTGCTCGATGAAGTTTAAACGAAAATTGAAAATAAAAAATAATAATAACGCTTTGAGTGCCGGGATCCCGGGGCAATCAGGCCAAATGATCTCGGAACCGGCAGGTCTCCCGGACCTTGTTCCTGAACCACCCTCGGTTTACCGGGAGGCCATCCAGGCGTTTCAACTTAAATAACCGGGTTCTTCAAAAAAAATCCTCGATACTAAATGATCTTTCTGTCTTTGCAGTAGGCGATGAGTTGTTCATTCTTGGTAAATCCCAGTGATTCTTTGATCTGGTTGAGCCGCTTTTCAATGCTACTCAGACTCGTCGGTTTCATCCCTTTTTCTTCCAGGTAATCCGGGATCTTTTTCTGGAATGTTCCCCGGGCCAGTTGTCCGATAATGGCTATATCGTAATTACTAAACTTAAAAACGTTCTTATTCCTGACGGTCTGCAGAAAGGCGGCCGGGATATATTTCCTGCCCCTATGAATGCTTTCCAAGGCCGTTTTCAGGTCCAGTGTATCCGTGCGGCCCTTATGCACATAACCATCAATTGCGAGTTCCTGAAAAAGCCCGTTGACCACGGCGGCACTCGGCTCTGCGGAAAACACCAGGACCTTCAGGTCCGGTTGCTGGTCCCGTGCAGCCCTGATCAGTTCCGCGCCGTCACTGAGCTTTTGCTCCCGCCCGTCGTCAACGAATGACAGGTCAGTGATCAGCAGATCGTAGGGCGTGCCATCACGCATGCCGTTTTTCAACCTTAAAAGGGCATCATCACAGTAATAAGCATATTTAACATTCGTGATCTCCATGTCTTTTAAGGTCTGTTGCACCCAGAAATTTGTGCTTTGCTGGTCTTCGGCTATCAGTACTTGATTGAACATAATTTAGGATTTAAGCAGCCGGAAAGTGATCTGTATTTCCAAACCCTTGCCAGCGCTGCTGACAAATTTAATTTCACCGCCAATAGCATTTATACGGTTTCCCGTATTTTTCAAACCGTTATTCGGTGCATGACCCTCTTTAAAGCCAACGCCGTCATCAAAATAGGTGATCATGTAACAACCTTCCTGTTGACTGAATTTGACCAGGACGTTAGTCGCGAGACTATGTTTCTGCATATTTACCATCAACTCCTGTAAAACGTATTTGAGTTCCGGCTTGAACGCAGCAGGCAGCTGCTGCCAGAATTCTTTTTCGTTCCCCACCAGAACCACCGCGGTCGCGTCCGTGGCAAACCCGGTCAAAAGTTCGTCTATCTTCTCCGTAAAATACTCATCGGCATCCGTGTTGATCTCATAGGAAAGATCACGGGCAAGCTGGTAGACCTCATCTATATTGTCCTCCAGCCAGACTTTATCCACTGCCGGATCGTGCTGAACTCTTTTCATGATCCGGTAAATGTCGTTCGCCAGGGTATCATGGACTTTTTTAGCGTCCTTTTGCCTGGTTTCGATGACTGCATTTTGTTTATCAAGCTCCTGCTGCCGTTTTCTTTTCCTGTACCATAAAACAGAAAAACCAGCTGCCAGAAGAAAGACCACCAGGGCGCCGTAAAAACGAATACTTTGTTTGATCAGCTGCAATTTTTTGTCGGCGTTGTCTTTTTGCAGGGTGAGGTTTTCCGCCTTTGCCTTATCAACATTGTAACGGATCAACGCAAATTGATTTTTAGCGGCATTCCTGGCTGTTTGCACGCTGTCATTCAAACGCCTGAAACGACTGAAATATGATTTGGCATCAACTGCCGGGCTAAGATAGATCAGCCTGCTTAAAGCTTCGATCTGCTCATCCGGGCTTTGGATCTGCCGGGAGACGGTGTACATCGCCTTTGCGAAGAGCAAGGCGGAATCCGGCCTCGGGCGACGATAATAATCCGTCAGGTGGGAGTAACTCGAATTCTGCCCCCAAAGGTCCCCGGAGCGCTTCCGGATAGCAAGCGCTTCCCGTAAAGGAGCAGCCGCATGGAAGCCCGGATCGGCCAGCCATCGCGTGATGGCCAGGTTCGTCAGTGCCCGCGCATAATCCGGGTTCCTCGTTTTGATCTTTTCAAGCAGCCGGCGGTACAGCGCGGCAGCCTCCTTGTATTTCCCTTTTTGCTGCCATTCGTAAGCCATGTTGTTCCATACCTGGTTCAAAAGATTGGAATCCGGGTCAAAACGCAGCGCCTGACCATAAAAAGACAGGGCGCCGTCCCGGTCTTTCAGTTCCGACCGCGCCAGGCCCAGGTCATTGTAGTCGCCTGCTATATAAACATGATGTGTTTGATTACTTTCCCGAAGATATTTCAACGAGTTCAAAAGGCTTTCCTGAGAGCCGTAATAATCCCCGGCCCGGTACTGGATCTGCCCCATGGCACTGTAAGCCATCGCGATCTGTAAACTGTCACGGGACTGCACGGCGACCTGGTTAAAATAAAAGAAGGCGGAATCCGGTTTCACCTGTAGCAGGCTGTACGCTTTACGGTATAAAGACCAGTCGGGACCGGATCTTTGAGGCGGCGACTGTTGGCAGCCCGCCAGCAGAAAGGCTAAGGTTAAATAGAGCAGGAACTTTTTCAAGAAAACTTTTTACTAAAGTTAAGAAAAAACGCCGGAAAAAAAGTAAGGCAAGCCGGAGCTTGCCTTACTGCTATCTGAAGGACCGATCAATGAGGCGGCGGCGGAGGCGGCGGGGGAGACTGACCTTTGTCGCCGCCGGCATCCGTATCAAGTGTGGTTACCTGTCCACTGTTGTCATTATGGTGGTTATGGTTATGCGCAGGGCATGACAGTGCCATGAAAATGGCGAAAAATAAGTTGAACATCTTACTAAAAATTAATGGTTAATGATGCTGCCTGTCCCCGGGACTATCCCGGGGATCCTGCAGATTAATTTTTGGGAAGTAGCGTTTGAAAACGGGAGCTTTGATCTGCTTCCCAAGCCGGATACCGGCCCCCGCTTTCGTCGCGCTGTTTAATCATTTTTCGTGCACTGCCCCGACCGGCCGACCGGGGTTTGTTTTGATTATGAAGCAAATGTATAGTCGCTTAAAAGACTTATTTGCAGTCGATTCCTGCATTTCCTATAAATCCTACGCAATTCCTGCCTGATTCCTGAAATGCCTGTTTGGTTTACAAAAAATCCATTAGCTTTAGGCCTTGATCTTTTTAAAATGTCTGAAAATGAATACCGGGAATTGGTACTGGCGGCGTTCGACCGCGCGTTTAAAGCCAATCGTTTATCGCAGGAACTGGTACTACCGACAGCCGGAACTTTAAAGGCCGAAGCCATCAAAGTTTGCAGCAAAAGGTTTGATCCAAATGATGAGACAGTCCTCGGCTCTTTTATTAAATCGGAACCGGGGGCAGCATCTTACCTTCGTGCGATCCAAAATTGCGATTACCAATTATTTAGACCATTAAGTACTTTTTTAAACGATCGTACAAGGGGTACTACTTTTAGAAATATTCAGCTACTGGCCTGGCTGATCGATTTTAAGCCACGACCCTTTCATCCCGCGCTTGTCATTCCGGCAGCTGGTGCAGCGGATCCTGAACCAATCATTTCTATACCGACTGGAAATGATGAAGAAAACGATTCTGTAGATAATATACCGCCCTTACCTGGCCATGATATGAATACATCCACAGAAATAAAAGATGAGGAGAATGGCGTGCTAATAGCGCCTTCGGTCGATAGCAAAAAGAAGCCGGGCGGTCAGGGCGAAAAGTCAGATAAAACGATAGATAAACGATGGCTGATCGGAATTGCCGCGATGCTAATAGGGGGAGTGTTGATATGGCGATTTTTGCCAACCAGTCATAACTGCATGTACTGGGACAACGATCACTATATCGCGACCTCCTGCAACGTACCGAGGACAGATACGCCCCTGGTCCGCCTGGACCCTGCCAAATTACGCGGATTCCGACGGCTCCACCACGTTGATACCCTGACCTATTATTCTGTAGATAAGCTTTGGTACGTACGGGTAGGGGGGATTATAGAAGTCTATTCAGCCTATGGAAAACATCCATTATATCCGGATAAGAAACTCGCGCCATTGACCTACTACGCGGTCAATGTTTGCCAGAAACAACACGGGTACTAATTGTATCAGCATTACGGGAAACCATAAAGCGAAGTTCAGGCAGAACTTTATTTTTGGATCATCAAAAATAAAGACGACATTCAACTAAACTATTGAAGCCTAACCCTAAACGCTCATGAAGACCCTTTTCCTGCTGATCGCGCTTTCAGCACATTTGCCAACAATCCCCAAAGGCAGTGTGTATATCTGTGACAGCCCCACCGCCAAGAAATACCACCTCCGGAACGATTGCCGCGGCCTCAGCCGCTGTACCCACCGGATCATCGAAGTCACGCTGGAGGAAGCCAAAAAGAGAAAATTCGAACTTTGCAAGTTTGAGGACTAGCTAACCGGTCCGTTTGTGTTTGGCGGCTTCAATTTGATGCACAAAATCGATCAGCGCTGCTGTAGGCATATTTTCGGTACGGAAAATGATCTTGGCGCCACCGTCCGATGTGATCGTGCAGACCTGTCTGCGTGAGATAAAATAACCTACGATCAGGAAAAATGCGATAAATAAGGATATAACGACCTCCGGTGCACCGCCGTTGCGTGTTGTTGCCAGTGCCAAGCCTCCCGCACCGGTCAGGGCGCCAAGTATCCAAAGTAAAGGATAAGAAATAGACAATACTTGTACAGAGCTGATCTTTTCCAGCATGATCGAGATGAAATTGGACTGGCCCCAAATCTTATTATTGTACCTGACCCGATGGGTAGTCAGGGTCACCATTCCATTTTCTGTAAAGGAGAGTACGGACTCTTCGGGTAATAATTGCTCTTTATTCATTATTGTATTATCTGATGGTTGGTATAGCAGGTGTAGGGATAAAGGCTTGCAGGAATATCCCCAGAGAAAACAGCAATACGATGGCTAACCCGGTCAGCATGACTGCTCTGACCACTGACAGGCCGATATTGTTCTCGCTTAATTCGACAGACAAGGATTGTCCCTTAAATATCTGACCCGATAAAACGCCTTCCAGGCCGGCAGCAATGCAGTAGGCAAAGAACAGACCACAGCAGCAGATCAGTAAAAAACTCCAGCATGCTGCCGAATTTAAACCGCCGTTGCCGGCGGAGATCAGCAAAAAGTCACGTACCGGCGCGAAAAGGCCGGTGATCAGTATCAGGGAGGCGAGTAGCCTGCCGGCGAGCACAATGGATTGGGCAAGATTGGGGGACGCTTTGGGATAATGTTTTTTTCTGAAATAATAAGCGATCAGGCTTATCAGTAAATAGCTGAGGATCAAGCTCATGCCAAAGGCTGCGCCCCCGGAGATTAAAAATGATGATTTCATATTGATGGTTTGTTGATAAGGTAAATTTCCCAATAGTCCATGTGATCTATCTCCGGGCTAAGTTGCCCGGGAGAAAAACCTTTGGAAGTGGTCTCCCAAAGTACGTAACGGTCTTGTCCGGCTGTTTTTGCCGATCCGGGCAAAGGCAGGTCGATCCCCAGCAAAGAATGCCGGAAAGCATCACTGCCCGCGATCGCGACCTTATAATGGTAATGGTTTAGCACCGTAAATAAAAACAGCGTCCTGGTGTCACAGTCGCCCTGGAAGTTGGCCATAAACTCAACCGGCGATTGCACACCGTAGGGCACATAGCCCAGGCAACCAGCAATATTTCCGGCAGGTGATGCCGAAAGCAAATCAGTGTTATCTGACGAACAGGTGCCGTCCGTGATTGTATTATAAGGAATATCCTGGACGAAACTCACCAACATGCCCGCGAAGTTTGCCTCATCAAGGTTCCTGGCTTTGCGGAGGCTGTCAAACAAGGGATAGATCCCCTGCATCCTGTTTTCGTCCGATAAACTCATGTTCCGATAGACATCTGATAAGCCGCTGACACCTTTCATGCGTAAGTGTTCGTTCTCCGCTGCCCGGAAAGCGGACTTCAATACCCTGACATCACCCTCATATTGGTTGCCGCTCAGGTCTTCCCAGGCCCGGTGATGAATGATCCACTGGTCAGCGCCTGTTGTATCCCTGTTTGTGTCTTTAAGCGACTTTTTAACAGGTTTCGTGCGCGAATAATCCCGTGTATCCGGTTGGTGCACCGGGGCTTTTACCGGGGATCTTTTTGAACCGCGAAAAACGGAAACCGCCAGCCCTCCGAAGTAAAAAAGGAAAAAGAGCAGGTAAATGACAGCGGAGAATACCCTTGAGAAACGCCGGTTGGTCAATCGGGAAATCAATAATATCGATAAGATGATCCCGATAAAAATGATCCCGGGCCAGGATAAGCTGATCAAAAAGAATAAAAATAAAATGCAAAGCAGGATACCCGCCAGGAGCCCGAACGCGGAAGCTGTAGTGACCCGGTTGTTTCGCACGGTATACCAGCTCCCCCAGTGCAGGCTACCCGTATGATAGCGGTACTGGTCACGACGGTAACGGTTACCGCCGGTGTAAGAAAATTCATGTCCCGCGGTCCTGGTCCATTCGGGGTGATTGCTGAGCGGCATTGCACCGCTGGACGGGGCGACCGGATCGGAGATAAAATGCTCTTTCCGGACAATGGTTTCTTTCATTTCCAAAAGAGAACCGTAAAGCGTCCCGGAGATACTGCCCAGTTGTTCCGTCCCTTCTTTGGTGACCAGTGATATTTTTGGATCGGCGATCTTTGGTTCGGAAATGTTGAGTTTAAAAAATGATTCTGATTTGGGATCGTAACAATTGACGGATTGAGCGAATGTGCCGCTAAAAGTTTCCAGGCTTTTGTTCTCCGGAAAATCGCCCTCCGCATCGTTCTTGACCTTTTCTAGTATAACCTCAACATCGTAAACATGCATGTCGAAGAACTCGGTCTTTGCCCGGCTCAATTTATCTATTCGTTGCGCGTGGTATTTCCCCCGGAACGTTCCTTTAAGGTACGTCCTGTGGGCCGCCATGACTTTTTCCTCCGACCAGTAGCTTTTCATCGATATAACTTTAAGAAATCCTCCTGCCCGTTGAAAGTCCGGCGATCTGCTATCTTTTTCGTGTTATACGGCGCATCGGCATAGGTTTCATGTACTTTGGTTTGGATCCCATATTTCTCAAAAAAGATCCGCTCGAAATCCAGCTTAAAATCCCGGTATGCATTAATCACAATAGAATTATAAATCTCACTTTTATGTTTAAAATAAGGGTTAGCCAGGTTCAAGGTCCTCTTCAGGTAAATAGGTAACAGGAAAATAAAAATGATCAGCAAGGTAAATAACCAGGCTGCGATAAAAGAACGGTTACCTGTAACGAGCTCCAGCCGCTGTACGAAATAGTCGGCACGTCCAATGACAAATTCGATCCGTTCAAAGGCCTCTGTCTGCTCAGCCCTTAATTCGTCGAGTTCGGCACGGAGGGGCGCTATATCGGCTTCAGGATAATGCAGAGCTTCCTTTTTCCTGATCTTTGCTGACAATGCCTTTTCCTCGCGCGAGGCGGCTTTTACGACCTTTTGCTCCGCTTTACGGATACTTTCCTGTTTGATCAGTTCGATCTTTTCAGAGAGCAGCGGTTCAAAAAACCAGGCTTCCAGCGGTTTGGAAATAAAGACGGCGAACAGGATAACAAAGCCCGCGCGGAGGCTTAAGGACAGGTGTTTGATCACCCCTTTATTTTTGAACTGCAGGACAGGCTTTGCCAGTGTTGTCAGCAACAGTAAATAAATGTTATTGATCATCCAGGCAAAGAACAGGGCGACAGGTACCGCCAGCCAGGGGCTATCAAATAACATCTGGAAAGTATACCAGCAGGAAAAAAAGCTAATGATGAAAACAACCAGCGTGATCGCGCCGACCAGGGCAAAACGGTCCCTGATCCCCCGGTGCGCACAGATCCGGATAATCCCGATGTCCTCACCGGAAAACCGCCAAAAATAATTGGATTGCTCGGTCATGGCTGTTACGATAAGGTAAACCCGGTATCTTTTTGTGCCTCTTCTTCCTGCCCACTATCGTTTTCTACGACAGGGGCCGTTTCCCCTTTGAGCGTCGTTACATAAGCTTCCAGGTTGTTATCGATATCCTCTTTTTGTTTGGCTTTCCAGCTATCAATGATGTATTCATTCAATTCCTTTTGCGCCTGTACCACCCGCACTTTCATGCTGGTCATCCGGTTTACTTCATGATGAATGACCAGGTCCCGTTCCAGCCCTTCTTTATCCTTATAGTAATCATGCTGGATCTCAATGCCGTTTTGTGCTTTGACCAGGTCTTTTATATTTTCCTCCATATAATCATACGGGCCTTTGATCAGCATCAGCTTGAAAAAGATCGGTGTCAGCTCGATCGCCATAAAAAGCAGGGTAATAAAGAGGGAAATGCCGGGCGCGAGTTCATGAGAGATCTTGATCCGCTCCAACAACCCATCAAGTCCGGCCGACACAGTCTTATTCTTTTTGAGGGCAACCTCCAGCTCGCCGTTCATTTGTGTCCGTCTTTTCTGGATATCATCGATCTTTGATTTATTCAGCGAGATAAAGCGGTTCATTTCGCCTTCTACCCGGTCCCTTTCCGCTTTATAAGAGCGCGCCATAGGGCCTTCTCCTTCACCTCGTCCGCCCTGGCCTTTGGAGGTTTCCAGGTTCCAAAGCGAGTCTTTTACGGCGATCACCTTCATATAATGCTCTATATTGTTTTGGATCCCGGAGTTTTCCTTATCCAGGTCCTTGATCCGGTCTTCGAAGTTTTTCCGGGTCTTGATCTCGTATTGCTTCTGGGCCTCCAGCTGGGTCTGGTAAAGCTGCGCATCGATCTCACTCTTGAACATCCGAATCTCCACGGGTTTGGAAATGGTGAAAGCGATGATCGTGCCCATGATCAGCCGGGGCAATGCGCTTTTCAGTTCCTGACGCGTGATCGCCTCCGTTCCGTCACCCTTGCCGGTGCTGGTCACGATAAACCGGTCGATATTAAAAATGATCGCCCCCCAGAAAAGGCCGAATATCGTAGCCAGTACCAGCGTAGGGATATCCGTCGGGTCGTAGTGTCCGGAGGCGGCGATTGTTTTAATGTCATCAATAGCGTCGCCCTTGGGCGCAAAGATGGTGTAAAACGCATAGCCGCCGGCCAGCGCTGCCATAGCCCCCGTCGCCAGTACGATCCCACCCATACAAGTATACTTCACCTGGTCCGAATAGGTGCTGCGTTCGAGGATATAGCGGTCCCCGCCGGAGATCTTCCAGAATTGCCTCATCAGCCAGCTCGGCCTTGGGTTTTTATAAAACGATGTTTCCATAATATGTGATAAGGGTTTGGTTGTCGGTTTCGGTTTGTGCTTGATCCAGTTGCGTGAAAAGTTCCTGTTCGGACTGCTGCATCCGGGTTGTTTCGATATCGATGGCCGGTTGCCGGATCATCGGATGTTGGCTAACGGGATAAGCGTTCCGGATCGTGGGGCGCAAAGATTTGATCAAATCTGGCTGCCCGACGACTGGCCGGGTCAGCGCTGCTCCCGGCGCGTGACGGTAATGAAGTGCAGCGACATGAGGCCTGAGCTCTTCCATCCGGTTACGGTATACGCCAATCGCTTTAATGACGATAATTTCGTTTGGAATAAGGGGGATAAAGGGTGATTCCGCAGACAGGAATGTGCCGATCCTAATACTATTACAGTAAACTTTGACCATGCAGGCTCCCCGGATATCCCAAAGCAGGCGGCAGGTGGCGCCTGCATACAGAAGTTCCTGATCAGTCTCCAGCGCACTGATATGTACCTTTTGGAAACTGACCGCCAGCCAAAGCCAGCGCAAAAACACTTTGCAGTAATTTTTAAATGACATGGTTTAGGTTTTGCCTTTTTACTGGCAATAATGTAAAGCTAATTAATTTATCTATCATGTGATAAAAATAGCCATGCCTGCCGCATCTTTTTTACGGGAAACCGTAAAGCGTTTTTACTCCTGCATTGCTTTGCCGCAATGCGGGCAACAAGCGGCAGCTTTGGCTTCCTTTCGTTTGAATTCCTCGGAAAAGCCGGAAGCTAAGATACCCGCAGGTAAGGCGAACATACCGATGCCCAGAATAGAGATACATGCGGTCAGCGTTTTTCCAATACCGGTGATAGGGTAGACATCACCGTAGCCTACAGTAGTCAGGGTGGCGACGCTCCACCACATGGTTTCCGGGATACTGGAGAATTTGTCCGGCTGTGTATCATGCTCCACAAAATACATCGCGCTCGCCGCCAGGATGATAAGCGTAAAAACAAGCAATACGCTAATGAGCAGCTCTTCCTTTTTCGACTCGAACACCCGCCGGATCACCCGGGAAGCATTGAGAAAACGCCCAAGTTTGAAAAAGCGCATGAACCGGATCATCCTCAAAATACGCAGGGACCGGAGGTCGAGCCCCGATAGCGGTAGATAGAACGGCAGGATCGCAGCCAGGTCAACCAGCGAACCCGGCGACAGTATATAGCGCAAGCGCCCCTTTAGCGGATGCCGGTATTTTCGGATACTGGTGCAGGACCAAAGCCGCAACAGATATTCAACAGAAAAAACGACAATTGAAAATAGCTCGAAATTCCTGAACCAGGACCGGTATTCCCGGTAAAGACTTTCCACGGTTTCCAGGCAAACCGCCACCAGGTTTAACAGGATCAACCCGACGATCACACTATTGATGACCTGGTCCCAGATGGTGCCGCCATCTGCAGGGTCGAGCAGCAAATGGACTTTTTTCTTCAAACGGTTATAAGCGGGATTTGGGAGGATGGCGTACATCAGGATAAGGTTTGATCAAATTTAATGATTTACAAGAAAAGTATTTCCATCTTTACAACTTCTATGGGACAGGAGCTAACCGTACTTGATTTTAACGCGATACCGATCGATGAGCAGGCAAACATCGCCATCACCGGCAATTTTCTGGGTGACAGGAGGGAAGGCACGTTCATTGTGCAGCTGCACCGCCTGGACAATTTTTATGTGGAGGTCTTTTATGATCCGCTGAAAAACGAGATCGTCCGGTACGAAGGTTTTACCAATACGAACCGGCTGGCCCCCTATATCAGACTTAATTAAATATCGCTTTCGGATCAAATCCAAGTTTCGTAACCAGTTCGCGGTAGCTGATCATCCGCTGATCCAGTAAATTTCTTTTCTCACCGGGATCATTCGGCATCCAGTAGCAAAGTACGATATCACCTCCGGCGTTATGATCTTTATATTGGATAACCTTGTAATAATGGCTGGGCACCGTTGCTGTCAGTTGACCCAGGGTATAGGTTTGTTTGCTACCAAAAGTACCGCACCAGATCTTCACGCTATCCGTTAATGCCGCCCCTCTAAACCCTGTTAATTTACGGCATAACTCCTCCGTCGCCAGTTCCGTGCCAATGTTCTGTCCCTGGTATTCCATGCCTGCATTGAACGTGTAGGTATCCGAAAGGATGGCCGCATCTGCCGACCAGGCCATCAGGATCCAGGCCTGGCAATGGCCTTTGGCGATCATATCCGTACTGTTCTTATTCGCGTATTGGTAAAGCTTCGTTTCATTAACCTGCCCGTCGGCCGCATGCCAGGCCGCGTAGATACCCGTACGTGGCAGATCTAAAGCTTCTTGTTCCAGGCGGCGTGCTTTGGTATAAACATAATAGGTAAGTAGCGGCCTGTGCGCCGCAGTATCCGCGATGGACTTGTAATACGGGTTGATCCATAGCTTACATCCGGCACAGAGGTTGGATTTCTGGGTCGGATACTTTTCATAAAGCGCTTTTACATAAGCGGCGTTGATCTCTTGAGCCGAAATGTTTCCCGTGAAAAAACAAATGGTAAGCAGTGTAAAGATTAATGATTTAGGCATGGCCAAATATAATCAACAGCTCAGCAAGGCGCTTTACGGTTTCCCGTAAAAACATGCCATTCTTTATTTTTTCCTTTATCAAAATTTAATTAAACATGATGATGAACACGATTGAAGTAATCAAGCCCGGACCAAAAAGGGACAATGAGGACGGGACACCTGACAGAAGACAACGGGTAGACCCACCCACCGCGCCAAAGCACCCTGGCTTAAAACCGCATGTGCATAAACCCGGTGAAAAGAAACGTTAAGTGAAAAGGCGGCATGGTGTTCGATCAAGATGCCGCCTCTAACGATTACAGAATGTCTTCGAGGGGCGGTCCGAAATGCTTTCATAGTAGGAGCGTTTATAACCGGATAAGAAGGCGTTTTGTCTTACCCCACATGAATAAATCAAGCTTAAAATAAAATAAAGAAAATGGCAAGTTACCAAGTTGTATGTATTACAAAACCGGATGTTGACAGCTCTCATGAACACATTACTCAAATTGGTTATAAGGGCACAGATGGTTTGGTATACCTTATTTCAGTGAAGACAGCAATCGAAAGAATCGAAAAAAACTCAAAGGAATTCTATGTTTCTGCTGCTAACGAGACGGTATACGTGATCGTTTATGAACGAGATAATAAAAAGTTTATCAAAACAAAACCTGATGACACAAAAAAAGACAATCTATTGAAATTACGTCAGTGCAATAAATAGAATTTACCGCTATCCTTTACCAAGACCCGGCGTGTACGCCGGCCTTGGTTTTTCCGCATTACCGTTCTCGGATAAAAAAGGCAAGCTTTACGGTTTCCCGTAAAATTGGCATCCTGCGCTGTGGTACTTTTGGATCGTTATTGATCATCAAAAATCCCATACCAATCCAAATGAGAAAAATCATTACTTGCCTGCTCTTTGTTGCCTGTTTAAATGTCAACTGCTCAAAATCAACTGAAAGCCCAGAACCCTCATCCGGCAGTTCCTTGTGCGGAACTTATAAAAGCGGGCAGCAGCTTTACAGAGGAAGCGAAGGCGGCTGTTACTATCTCACTTCCGGCGGTAATAAAACATACGTAGAGCGGTCGGCCTGCACTTGCAATTAATAAAGCACATCATATATTATCCTATAACCTAAACCTTATCACTATGTCTGCCATTAAATTAACCTGCCTCGCGGCAATCGCGCTCGCGCTGGGCTCCTGTACAAGCGATATCCAGATAGGTGAAAATACCTTTGTTCATAAAGATAAAATATATAAGATTATTGATAATGAGCTAAGAGAGATCGGTGACCTTTCGGCGAAAGAGATCAAAAGGTTTGAGGTGTCTAAACCTAAACAAAAAGATCTTGGCAGCAGCAGCCTCAGCTTTGTCAAATCCGGCGCCAGTACTTCTCTGAAAGCTTTATACCGCGGGAATTATCTTTATTATACTTTGACGTTAGCGGGTATTAATGACCTCCGGGATAGTTACAACGCGGGTACATTGACCATAGAATTTATTGATGAGTATGGATTTATCATGCATTCCACTCAAATACCGACCGGTGAACTCATCGGTATGTTAGGAGAAGATGGAAAATATTCCGGTTTTGTTTATCACGGCAAAACGGAAATGAGTACAGAAATAAACGCTGCTATAAAATCTTACGATGTCACGGCCAGTATTAAAAGAAAATCCTACTTCGGATATTAATTAACGCTTAAAACAGAAGAAGCCACCAAGAACGCGCTTATTATGCCGTTCATCGAGGTATTGGATTCTGATGTATTTAACGCATTCGAGGTCAACCCGGAATTCATCGCTGATCTAATCGCACGATCGGTTTACAAAAATCCGGATTATTTATTTTTTGATGAAGCTACCAGTAGCCTTGATGCCAACAATGAAACAGCAATTATAAACAACCTTGCAGAATTCTTTATCGGAAAGACCGTCGTCGTAATCGCCCACAGACTCAGCACCATAAAAAATGCCGACCAAATCATTGTGCTCAATAAAGGCCGGGTCGTAGAGGTAGGGAACCATGCGTCACTCACGGAGCAAAGAGGCAAATATTACGCGTTGTCGAAAATGAATGATATCAACATAAGTTTCAATTGGGTTACAAACCTCTATTTTTCTTACATACTCCAATCACTTTTTCGCGTGATTGCTTGCTTAAAGGTATTTGATGTTTATTCATATAGAGGATATTATTATCAATGGTCTGAACTTTATCTATTGCAACGATATAAGAGCGATGGGTTTGCACAAATTTTTGAGCGGGTAATTTTTCCAGCAAAGATTTTATGGTCGTATGCGTAATGATTTTGTTTTCTATTAAATGGATTGCGACATAATTTTCCATAGCCTCAATAAATAGCACGTCGGATAGGATTATTTTTTCCAGTTTTCCATTTGCTTTGACAAAAAGATAATCGGGATCTCCCTGACTTTTAGAGGTAAAGTAGGCCTTGGCCTTCAAAGTGGCTTTTAAAAAACGCTCATAAGATATCGGTTTCAATAAATAGTCCATAATCTCCAGCTCAAAACCTTCAATGGCATATTGTTCAAACGCCGTTGTGAAAATGACTTTTGGTGGATTTTTGAGCGTTTTCAAGAATTCGATACCCGTGAAATCCGGCATTTCAATATCGAGGAAAAGCAGGTCTACCGGGTTAGCCCTCATAAATTCACTCAATTGGAAAGCGTCTTCAAAAACGCCCCGAAGTTCCAGAAAATCTGTTTTATCGACGTAACCCCGTAATCCTTTGCGTGCCAGCGGCTCGTCATCGGTAATGACACAACTGATCTTATTTGTCATATGGGATTTTTAACTCAGCCATGAAAACCTGGCTTTTATCTTCTATGGTTAACTGAAACCTGCCGAAATACAGCAGATCCAGCCGCCGTTTCAAATTTTCTAAACCGATTCCACTTGCTTTATTTGTGTTTTTTCTGGTTAAGGATATCGTGTTCTCCACTTTAAGGATGATAAATTCCTCGTTCAGGCTGGCCTCGATGAATAACCTATAGTCACCGCCAACAAACTTAAACGCGTTTTCGATAAACGGCAGGAATAGTAACGGATAAATCAGTTGTTTCTTCAATTCCGGATCGAAAAAGGCTTGCAACTTGAGCCGTTCACTGCTGCGGATCTTTTGCAGTTCAATAAAACTTTGCAGGTATCCGATCTCCCGGCTAACGGGAACCTGATGCTGCTGGTCATATAACTGATAGCGCAGCAGTTCTGAAAACTTTTCAATGCTTTTTTTCGCGCCGGATGCGTCATCATCGATCTGGAAATAAATGGTATTGAGGGCATTGAAAAGGAAATGAGGGTGGTACTGCGCCCTCAAAAATTTAAGCTCGGTTCGTAAGTGGTCGCTGGTTACTTTCTCCAATTGCATCTTATTGTCCACATACGCTTTTAGCCAGATGCTGCTGCGGGCAATGCCGTAATAAATGACGGCATATAAGGTAGGTATCAGATTAATGTCAATAATGTCTACCAATGAGATCCAGTTCCAATGAAGAGCCATATCCATTGGAACATATATCGCATTGACCAGTACCAGGTCGGTGCCGATCACCATCGCCAGCTCACGCACCACATTACGGTAGTTTAGCTGCACCGGTCGGCTTCTATCAAAATACCTGAAAAGTATACCGAAAAGGTAAACCAGTGTGTAACCAATGATCACCGAGCAGGTAATTTCAACAGCGTTTACAAATAAACGTCTTTCCCAAAAACGTTCGTTAACTTCCGTATCATGTAATAGCCTGATCGTAAAATAAATCAGCAGCCCATATAAAGCAGGAAAAATATACTTCTGGAAAAACCTCATTTCTTAGGCTCCAAATCTAATAAAGAAAGTGATATGGCCGGGTTTATTTCTGCCTGCGGCGGTTCAACCTTTTTGGGCTTATCCAACGGTTTCATGCCGAAAAGAAACCGCATAGGTGCATAAGGTTTGATAAGCAAGTGATATGTAAGCACCGTTATGAAAAAGGTTATGCCAATCGTATAAATATATTTGGACAGAATGCTCTCGTTAGATACCTGAACAATATAAAACGAAATGATCACAATAAGCGTTTGATGCAAGATGTAAAACGGGTAGACAGCCTGGTTTAAATAATTAAGCGAGTGATGGGGACGATCCAGATAACGCTTACCATAGCCTATTAGCGCCAGGACCCATGCCCAGGCAATTACGGCTTGTAAAGAAATGAACAGGTAAATAAAAACCTCGTTTTTAAAAGGCCAACCGGGATGTTCGGGCTCGATCTTATTCCAGCGCATATATTCCCACACGACCAGGCTAAGAAAGCCTATGGTAAGCGCGAAATGTCGGTTACGTTCCAAACTGTCCATCAGTTTGGGTTGCAGGATGCAAATAAATCCCGCCAGCAGGAACAGTAACCAGTACACAAAATAACAGCCATCATCTACCAAATTATTGGTCTCGGGCATTTTTGCAGCCAGCAGGCCAAACCACAAGACGCCGGGCAGCATAATCACGTAGACCCGTTTACCGTTTGCCAGTAAGGAGAGTTTTTGTTTAAATCTATTGCTTTTAGTTGATATCAGCCAGGCGAACAGCGGCGCAAACAGCAGGTCGTAAATTAGCAGGTATCCAATAAACCATAGGTGGTTCCAGCCCAGGCTGCCTTTAGGATATGGTATGAAATCGAATACCGTTTTGTAAAAATCCCCAAAGTTGCCTTTAAAACCAGTGGTTAAACGTTCTATATAAATTTGAGGCGGTACAATGATGAACACACCGACCAACAGGGGTATAAAAAGACGACGGAAACGCAAACCGATGAAGCTAAAAGTAGAGCGTCGTTGCATCATGTAATAGCTTACCGTACCCGATATAAAAAAAAGTAGCGGCATTCGGAAAAGATGCATAAATAGGTTCGATTCCATTATTAGGTTGCTGGTTTCGTGATTTTTGATGTGCCAACCCATCTCCGAAGCATAGGGCATGCCCGAATGAAAGAGTAAGACACCAAAGATGGATAGTATCCTGAGCCAGTCGAGGTAGGTTTGTCGCGTAGTGGTTTCCATTTGTCCTTTTTGATGTAAAGGAACTTTACAGGGCTTTAATATTGGAAACTTTTTGACCAAACGACTCTTTTCTTTGACCAATGGATTTTCAGTCCTTGCCCGCCCTTTGATTACGGGAAACTGTAAAGTATGCCAGTTCATATCTCCTAAATTTGATCTGCCTTATTAGCAAATCCAATGGACTTTAAAGATCAGATATTACAATTAGCCGCGCGCGTTGAAAAACTATTGCCAAAGCTTGTCAAAGAAATTATAATTTTAAGATAGTATTTAGTCTACAGCCCAATTTATAGTATCAATAATTTGCTTACAGGCTAGGAGGCAGCCCGAGTCGGACTAAAATCGAACCTATTTTTACATGGATTGAAGGCATGATTGGCACATTGTTCGTTTGATGCCGCCCATACGGTGGCTTTGGCAAGCAGTCCTACGATACCAATGGTAACCTGTTAAATGATGCTTACAAAGGCACCAACAGCGCCTACAACGTATTGAACCGGGTGAGCAAGATAACCATCACCACGGGCACCGGCAGGTACATCAATTATACGTACGATGCCTCGGCCGTACCGATCAGGAAACAACAGTAAGATAATAACGCGTTGGTGAAAACAACCGATTATATAGATGGCTTTACAGGCGAGAACAATGCCCTGAGCTACTTCACAGTATGCCTGAGGGCAGGATCATCAATAGCACAGCGACCTTGACCCCGGATCAGGGATTTATAGTTACGATCCGGCTACAGGTATTACTAATACTGCCCCAGTGGTGAACACACAGGGTGATGCGAGCGTACTGGAAGCTTTTTAGAGAGTTTTTAATTAGTATGACCTCGACTCCGTCTGGAGCCGAGGTCATACCGATGATCTGAGATAATTTAGAATTTTGAACCAACGTTCGGAAACTTTGCGACTATCGCTTCAATTTCCATTAATTCCTCGCTGCTTAAAATGATGTCTGTAGCCATAGCATTCTCTTCCAGGTATTTCACCTTTTTCGTCCCCGGAATCGGGATCATATCCTGATGCCTGTTAAGCAGCCATGCCAATGAAAGCTGGCTTGCAGTTATGTTTTTTTCTTTTGCAATTTCGCTTAGGGCTTTTGCTAATTGACGGTTATTCTCGTAATGCTCGTCTTTAAATCTTGAATTAAACCTTCTCCAGTCACTTTCTTCTGTAGTATGGATATCGAACTTTTCAGATAAAATCCCCCGTGACATTGGAGAATAAGCCACGTAAGATATGCCGAGCTCTTTTGCCGTGGGCAAAACAAGTTGTTCATCGTCCCTGTACAACAAGGAATATTCATTTTGAATGGCGGCAATAGGGTGAACACCATTGGCTATACGCAGATCCTCCGCAGAAAGATTAGAAACCCCTAAATATTTCACTTTACCCGCTTTAACTAATTCGGACATCACACCAATAGTTTCCGCTATCGGCCATTGCGGGTTATAAACATGGAGATAATACAGGTCTATATGATCCGTTTTCAATCGTTGTAAACTCAGGTCGATGGCTTTTTTTATCCATTCAGGTGAATTATCCATGGTCGGTGGTGAGGTTACATCACCGGCAATACTATCCCTGGCGGCAAATTTCGTAGCCAGGAAAATTTTACTCCGATTGTCTTTTAATACGTTCGCTATCAGTTCTTCATTAGCACCCCGTCCATAATAATCAGCAGTATCCCAAAAATTGATACCTAAATCCAGCGCACGGTGTAAGGTTGCAACACTATCGGTGTCGTTCCTTCCGCTATAAAAGTCTGACATGCCCATGCATCCCAGTCCTATGGCTGATAATTCTTCGCAGGTATTGGCAAGTGGTCTGTATTTCATGAAGTTTGATATTCTTATTGTTTATTGATAATTCATTGTTTAATCATGAGTACTAAGCGGAAGCCCCGTTTGTCACTTTTTGCCGGACCTATCCCGTCCCGAAAAGCTAAGCGGTTATGTTTGGAAGGGCCGAACCAGCTCCCCCCACGTTTCAATACGCTTCCGGAATCAGGCCCTGTAGGGTCGGCTGATGGTGACCTGGCATAGTAGTTTTCACTAAACTTGTCCTGCACATACTCGTTAATATTCCCGAGCATATCATATAGACCCCAGGAATTCGGCTTTTTTAGTCCTACAGGATGAGGGTGTCCATCGGCGTTCTTTTCATACCAGGCATATTGCTCAAGTTCGTCATCATGATCACCAAAGAAATAGGCAGAATTGCTGCCCGCCCTTGCGGCATATTCCCATTCGGCTTCGGTGGGCAGTCTATATTTTTTTGTTGCCTCCTTCTCGTTCAAACGCTGAATAAATGATCGGACATCTTCCATCGTGACATTTTCAACAGGGTTATTTGGATTTTTAAAGCTGCTTGGATTGTTTCCCATAACACTTTCCCATT
Organism: Mucilaginibacter sp.; assembly: GCF_041663085.1. Taxonomy (GTDB): domain Bacteria; phylum Bacteroidota; class Bacteroidia; order Sphingobacteriales; family Sphingobacteriaceae; genus Mucilaginibacter. Next base: position 115,094 of record NZ_JBAZRC010000002.1, on the reverse strand, counting down.
GCGCCTGGGTGACCTCGTAACGACCCATATAAAAAGATCGGCTTATGGTTACTTGATGCCGGGGTGTTTCAAAGTAATAGGCTTCTTCCCTTTTATTGTTCGCGCCCATTGTAAACGTTCCGGCTGGGATAAGTACGAATTCCATACCTATGGCATTGAGGGCATTAATGTGCCTTTTCAAACCTCTATTTGAAGCACATGAAGCGAGGATCAGGCAGACAAGAAAGCTGCTATTAACTATTGATCTGTAGCTCATATTTTCAACTTTGTTATGGCTTTATTAATATTGCTCACCCGTATCAGGAAATTCAGCCGCCACATCCTCGATCGCTTCTATTTCATCCGCACTTAATACAATATCCACAGCACTGGCATTTTCTTCTAAGTATTTTACTTTTTTTGTTCCCGGGATGGGAATCATATCCGTGTGTTTATTGAGCATCCAGGCAAGGGCAAGCTGTGTAGCGCTGATGTTTTTTTTCCGGGCAAGCTGATGGATAACTTTGGCCAGCTTACGGTTGTTAGTATAATGAGGTTCCTGAAACCGGGGGTTATTCCGCCTGAAGTCGCCGGCTTCCAAATGATCAAGTTCGAAATTCTCGGAGAATATGCCCCGTACCAATGGGGCATAGGGCACAAAAGTAATCCCTAAATCTTTTGCCATACATAGCACTTCCTTTTCAGCTTCGCGAAATAACAGGGAATATTCGCTTTGAATTGCAGCGATGGGATGAACTGCATTTGCCCTTTGCAATTCTGTTGCTGTTAAATTACAAACGCCTAGATATTTCACTTTGCCTTGTTGTACCAATTCAGCCATGATACCAATCGTTTGCTCTAGCGGCCAGGCAGGATTATAGCGGTGCAGGTAATAAAGGTCGATGTAGTCCATCTTCAACCTTTTTAAACTCATATCTACTGCTTCGCGAATCCATTCGGGTGAATTATCAATAACGGGTGGAGAGGTCGGGTCGTTTAGTATGCTGTTACGTGCGGCAAATTTTGTTGCCAAAAATATTTTGCTCCTGTTTTCTTTCAGGACATTCGAAATGAGCTCCTCGTTTGTGCCATTTCCATAGTAATCGGCAGTATCCCATAAATTGATGCCCAAATCTAATGCCTTGTGCAGGGTGAGCATGCTTTCCGCGTCATTCCTGCCGCTATAAAATTGAGACATGCCCATACAGCCTAAACCGATGGCTGATAGTTGCTCATTTGTCTTCCCCAAGTTTCTGTATTTCATGTGATCGGATTTTATTATACAAATCTACCGGGCTTTGAAAGACGACAGTAGGATAAATCAAACAAATAATAGCAGAAATAAAATACCAAAGCGAAATCTTAATTAAAAATCACCCTACCCGATTTGCTTATTTCATACCTTTGAGTGAAGCTATCAGTATTCGTTACTTAACAATCGCTAAAGTTTAATTTGACTATATGAATAGTAAAAAGCAAGCAAATGAAATTGGAGAAGAAAGGGAAACAATTGAAGAGTTTTATAAAAACAGGCCAACGCTCATTCCTTACGGCTTGAAAAATGAGTTGGGACATTTCAATGTATTTGATATTTCAGAGCAGATTTCCCCCAGGCATAATCATACCAATTACAGAAGAAAGGATTTTTACAAAATCAAGATGCTCAGCGGGCATTTTATTTTTCACTATGCTGATAAATCTGTCGAAATTAACGGAACCGCTTTAATATTTGTCCATCCCTATATACCTTACAAATTTGAGTTTGTACAACAACAGGTAACGGGGTATTTATGTATTTTCAAAGAAGACTTTTTTGATTTTTTTCGTCACACAAAAGATTATCCCGTTTATCAGCCCGGTGCTAATCCTTGCTTTACCGTTGAACCGCAAGATGCCGGCGTTTTCAGAAAGCTTTATCTTGATATGCAAAGCGAAATACGCTCAGATTATAAATTCAAATATGATCTGATCCGTACGTACCTGTTTCAATTGATACACAAAGCCATGAAACTTCGCCCTGCTGATGTTTCTGTTAACAAAGATTCAAACGCCAATACCCGGATTTATAATCTGTTTACTGAATTGTTAGAATTGCAATTCCCGATAGACAATCCGCAGCAATCCATAAAAATACGCACCGCTCAGGATTTCTCCAATCAATTATCCATTCATATCAATCACCTGAACAGGGCAATCAAACTAACAACAGGTAAGACAACTTCTCGATTGATCACGGAAAGGCTTATACTGGAGGCGCGGGCTTTATTAACCTATACCAACTGGAATATATCTGAAATTGGCTATTGCCTGGGCTTCGAGGACACTTCTTACTTTATTCGTTCTTTTAAAAATTGCACAGCGGTTACACCAGGCCATTTCAGGGAAAAAATCACCGGATAAAACGACCAATTGCAAAAAACAGGTCGATCATAAACATTCATCAGGAAATTCGCAATTGAAAAGCATCAAAAAATATCCATTGGGCCAGTTATTTGGCACCCCTTATGAAAGTATTGATTTTGCGATACTCAGGAGTGACGAAATATTCGATCTTATCGCTGATGAGCGGAATGCAGGTGTGCATCAATTTCACAGGCACGACTTCTATGCTATCTTTTATATGGAGAAAGGACAAATGCTTCAAAAACTGGATGACGAAGTTTACCAGTTGGGAGAGGGAGACGTTTTTGTTGCCTGTCCCGGGCAGGTTCACGAAAATGATTTTGAAGATGCGCCTGAAAAGATCGAAGGCGGAGCCATTTTATTTACCACTAAATTTATGAACCAGCTCAAAGAACGAAACGAAATATCAGAGCTGACATTCCTCGATAACATTTTTTCAAATCCCCATATCCATCTTCCGGCACCTGAATTTGAAAAGTATTTGTGTATCGTCAAAGTCCTTTTCATGGAACTCAAAAGCACATCCATCAATTGGGCGATTGTTAAATCATTATTCTCTGCCCTTTTGATATCCATCCAGCAAGCTATTGATAGTGCAATTGTCAACATCACATCCAACCGGAATATGGAAGTTTATAAACGGTTTAAACATTTTTTGGAACTTCATTACAAGGAGAACAGGACGCTGGGATTCTATGCTGATCTGTTGCATATCAGTGAAAGGCATCTTAACCGTTTGCTGAAAGAAACAACATCCAAGACAGCGGTGGAAATGATCCGTGGCCGGTTAGTTCTGGAAGCAAGGCGGCTTTTGAATTTTACGGACCTGAATATAGCTGAAGTAGCCGACGCTTTAGGATATCCTGATCATTCTAATTTTACCAAGTTGTTCAAAAAAGAGACGGGACAGACGCCACAAGCTTACCGCTTGTCCTAAAATTACCATTCAAAGTCCTTTTCCTTCTATAAAACCAAAGGCGGTAAAGCGAAATTTGCTTTTTAAAATAAAGCAGATGAAAAGTTTAGAAAATAAGGTAGCTATCATTACTGGTGCTACATCAGGAATGGCATTGGCAACAGCGAAACTCTTTGTAGCGGAAGGTGCTTTTGTTTATATCACCGGGCGCAGGCAGGAACAATTGGATGAGGCCGTTAAGGCTATTGGAACAAATGTAAGGGGAATCCAGGGGGACGCTGGCAATCTTGCCGACCTTGACCGGTTATTTTCGATCGTTAAAGCGGAAAAAGGACATATCGATATTCTCTTTACCAATGCCGCAGCAGGGGATTTTGGGCCATTGGGAATGATCACGGAAGAACATTATGATAAACTATTTAACCTGAATGTTAAAGGCGTAGTATTCGCGGTGCAAAAAGCATTGCCACTATTCAATGATGGCGGCTCTATTATAATGACGGGCTCCATTGCTGCGGTGAAGGGTTTTGCGGGTATAAGCTTATACGGTGCCAGTAAAGCTACGTTACGTTCATTCGCAAGAAGCTGGACAAGTGAACTTAAATCTAAGAAAATCAGGGTGAATGTTATTAATCCCGGCCCGATTGATTCAGAATTTTTCAATTCGGGGCCACAGGAAGTACAGGACTTTCTTATTTCCATGGTACCCATGGGCAGAAAAGGTCAGCCGGAAGAAATTGCATCCGCCGCATTGTTTCTCGCATCAGAAGCTTCCAGTTTTATAACGGGGATCGAACTGTCTGTAGACGGTGGCTTAGCGCAGGTTTAATCTTACAACACACGCAGAAATGATGTTAAAAAATATATTTAAACTTATTCCGAGAAAAAACGGGAAAGTTTTAACCTATAATCTCTTTAAGTTATTTCCGATACTATTGGATAGTTATCGTTTCGGTAACCAATACAGTTCAGATCTGAGGCTGGTAAAAGGTGACATAGCACCAAATTTCGAATTACCTAATGTGTATGGCGAAATGATAAGCCTTGATCAGGTACTCCTTCGACATAATGTAATTCTCATTTTTTACAGAGGTGGCTGGTGCCCTTTCTGCAATTTACAGCTCAGGCAATATCAGAATGCTATTGCTCAGTTTAATGATTATGGTGCCCAAATAATAGCCATTTCTCCGGAAGTACCTGATCGGATATTAACGGAAGAAGAGCAGGCCGACCTGAAATTTCAGGTATTAAGTGATGCAGGCAATAAAGTTGCTGAAAAGTTTACCCAGATTTTAAAATACAATGAAAAATCAGCTGAGCGTCTCAAAGACATCGGCATTGATTTAGACGAAATTAATCAGTCGGAAAGTGGCGAGGTTCCTGTTCCCGCTGTTTTTATTATCACCAAAGATCATCAAATCGCATTTGCTAAAAGTGAGGGGGGCGACTATAAAAATCGCGTTGAACCATCAGAGGTCTTAACGGCTTTAAAAGATTTAACTTAGTTTATGGCAAACGTGAATGCTTACGCGCAGAAAGATGGTGTGGAACTTGTTTACTCGATTCAACACTATCCTGTAACATGTAATATACCTAAGATTCACTCTAATATTCTGATAAACTTTAACAGACAAATGGGTTCCAGCAACAAAAATGATCATCGATGGCGCTTCTTTCGGTATCAGTAAAGCGCTTACCTTACAACTGTCACAGAGAAACTCACCCTAGGTATTATTGGCAGAAGAACCGCATTGCTTGAGGAACTCAGAAGCCAAACCCTGTAAAAATATTTTACGCCTCGCCGGATACCGCCGAAACAGATACTGTTGATTAGAACATCGAACTAATCGGATTAACGAAACTGTTGGTGCTATCTTGCTGATTAACAAAAAGTTGGCAGTAAAAAAACTGGACAGATTCAGAATTATCTGACCTGTCCAGTGTGGTGGTATCAGCTGGGATCGAACCAACGACACAAGGATATTCAGTCCGTTGCTCGCCCTTTGATGCTTACGGGAAACCGTAAACTACGCCAGTTTACATCACCTAAATTTGATCTGCCTTTAGTTAGCAACCATGGACTTTAAAGATCAGATATTACAATTAGCCGCACGCGTAGAAAAACTGCTGCCGCAGCTCAAAACCGAGGAAGCCACCAAGAACGCGCTCATCATGCCATTTATCCAGGTACTGGGCTACGACGTATTTAACCCTTTCGAGGTCAACCCGGAATTCATCGCCGATATCGGCATCAAGAAAGGGGAGAAGGTCGACTATGCCATCATGAAAGAAGGCGAGCCCACCATCCTCATCGAATGCAAGCACCACCTCGAAAAACTCGACCCGCACAATTCCCAACTGTTCCGCTATTTCCATACCACCAAAGCCAAATTCGGCCTGCTCACCAACGGCCTGAACTACCGCTTCTATACCGACCTGGAAGAGAGGAACAAGATGGACAGCACGCCCTTTTTCGAATTCAACATCACCGAGATCAAAGAAACCGAGATCACCGAACTCAAAAAGTTCCATAAGTCCTATTTTGACGTCGAAAGCATCACCAATACTGCGAGCGAGTTAAAGTACCTCAACGAGCTCAAAAACCTGCTGCTCAAAGAACTCCTCGCGCCATCAGAAACCTTCGTGTCCTTCTTCACTAAACAAGTCTACTCCGGCGTCATGACCGCTAGAATCAAAGAACAATTCGGGCCCATCATTAAACGCTCCTTCAACCTATTGATCAGCGACGCCATCAACGAAAGGCTCAAATCCGCCCTCAACCAGGAAAAACAACTCGAAGCAGCCGAAGCCAAAACCGAAGAAACCTTAACAGCAACAGCAAGCACAGAAACCAATTCCCTCATCGTCACCACCGAGCAAGAACTCGAAGGCTTCTACATCGTCAAATCCCTGCTCCGCCAACACATCGACGCCAAACGCATCACCTACCGTGACGCCCAGTCCTACTTCGCCATTCTCCTGGACGACAACAACCGCAAGACCATTTGCCGCCTCTACCTCGGCGCCACCAAACAATACCTGGCCATCCCGGACGAAAACAAAAAAGAGATCAAACACGAGATCCAAACCCTCGATGAGATCTACCCATACGCAGACGCGTTACTGGAGGCCATAACAAGGCTGGAAAAGAGGAAGAATTAAGCCTGCTCCCGGAGTGTTTAATTATGTTATATTTAACCAAACCTAAATCACACCCACATGAAGTCAACTCTACTCAAAAGTATTACGCCTTTATCTTTATTTAACCTTAATTCCTTGGCTAAGAGGGAATTCAGGCAGCTTGAGACTTGGTGTCAAGTAAATATATTTAACTATTTTTTCATGTAATGAAAAGAAATCAAAATATGACCAAGCGGATGTCTCCTTCTCAAGAACTGCTTGACTGGAGGCAGGAATACCTAAAGAGCATAAAGCCAGCTGATCTCGGTAATTCTAATGAAAATGCCCCTTTACTCGAAATAGGGAACTCTAAAATAGGCAAAAGTAGCCACTTGTATAATAAAGTGTTTGTATGGAATTTACCAGTTGTAGTTACTTGTCCTGGTTCATCAAAATGGTGCCTGAGACATTGCTACAATGCAGATTCAAGAGTTGAAAAATTCCCGATTGACATTTGGAATAAGAATCTACAGCATTTTTTGAGCGACGAAGAGGAGTTAGAAAGAAAGTTAGTAAATATCCTTAAGGTAAATCTTATGCCCATAGCAGTAAGAATACACTCCTCAGGAGATTTCTTTTCAAGTAATTATATAAAATTTTGGCTGCGAATAATTAACCAAACACCTCATGTGAAGTACTGGGCATATACAAGGTCATGGGTAATCCCGGAACTAATGGCAGATTTGACGGAGTTAAAAAGCGCTCCTAATTTGCAACTATTTGCCAGTTGGGATAACACAATGCCAATCTCCCCCGATGGGTGGAGAACATCAGTTGTATATACAGAAAATGAAATACTGCATAACAAAGGAATAATTTGCCCCGAACAGTCGGGGAAAAGTCCAAATTGTGCCACATGTAACTATTGTATTGCCAAAAATAATGGAGACATCTATTTTATATTACATTAAAGATCCTATTCCCTTTGTCATGCTGGGAGGAATGAGCGGTGTTGGAAAAACCACTCTTATTGACGAATTGATTTCGGCCTATCCGGATTTTTTTGCACAGCCTATAAGCTTTACTTCCAGGGCAAAAAGGAATGATTATGATAGGTATATTTTTATTGATGCAGGTTCCTTAATATCGATGTACAACATAGGAGAACTACTAAATCTTGATTATGTTCACAATAATTATTACGGAATTTCAAAAAACGGGATAGTGGAAATAATAGAGAAAGGAATGATTCCAATAAAGGAAATTCATCCAGAAAATTTTCATAAATTCTCTACCATTGGGATAAATTCAATTAGGATATTAATCCAGAATAGACATCTTACGCAAGAAAGTAGTCCGTTCCTATTAAGAAGCGGAAGAAATAAAGACGATTTTGATTTTGAGGGATTCAGCGACTACGACATAGCTATAAATATTAACAATTTAAGTCCTTGTGATGCGGCTATCTATCTTATTAAGAGAGTTTTGGCTTATAAGATTCATTTATCCACCTACCCCCATCCTTCAGAAATTGATTGTATTAATAGGATTGGCTATTCAAAAATCGCTTCAGAGTTTCACGATGAGTTAAGAATAACAACGAAAAACTTTCACGACGCCTCTCTAAACTTCTGGCATCGACATTTGGAAAAAATAGCAAAATTTGGTAAAGAAAAAAATGTCTTGGAACTTGGTCCTGGTAATGGGTGGCTTTTTAATTCAATAGGAATATTGCCTGATAATATATTTTTCGCGGAAATAGCCCCCGAAATGAATGCTTGTAGCGACAAAAAAGTATTTATATCCAATGCGAGGAATATACCCACCAGCGCATCTTACTTTGATTTGGTTGTCGGTTCGTTAATTGATCCGCTTTTAAATGCAGAAGTATTCATAGAAGTCGAAAGGATTTTAAAGCCTGGGGGAGAGTTTATATTTACAGTTCCATCTTCAGACTGGGCAAATAATTTAAATGATAGGGAGAACAAAAATCAAACGACATTTACTCTTTTATCCGGCGAAAAGGTAAATGTATTCTCCTTTTGTAATGCGTTAAGTATCCATCTAAGTATTGCTGCATTTTCGGATTTAAAAATCGAAGAGGTATCAGAACTGCGTCTCGAAAAATGTTACGAGCAGAATATTTCAAAAGCAATATTTGATTCAGCAAGGAATGCTGGCAAAACGATATATGAATTACCTATTGTTTTGGGGATCAAAATGAAAAAGAAAATCTAATGAGATCATTCAATACTGTTCAAACGGCATATACGACATCCTTAAAAGAGGTGTTAAATCATGGTAAACTTGTCAAATCAGTTAAGGATAAAAATTCTGTTGGAAGCTATTTTGGATCGAAAGATAGGGACTTCATAGAGATCCTTGGATATTCATTTATTTTAAATAATCCTTTGAACCGATTAATTTTCTCACGTAATCGGAAATTGAGTTTAGGATTTGGCATTGCAAATTTTATATGGTTGATATCGGGGCGAAAAGATGTAGCTACTATCAGTTTTTATAATCGGTTTGGGTCGGCGTATTCTAGCGATGGAACTTATTACGAGGCGGCATTTGGTAACAGGATATTTGGGCACCTCAATTTGTGGAATGATGCCAAACAACTTTTAAATATGGATATTAATTCCAGACGAGCGCTTTTGCCGATATTCATCCCATCAGATTTAAAGGATCTACCTAACGATACCCCCTGTGCATCTAGCATACAATTGATGATCAGAGGAGGAAAACTGGAATTCTTTCTGCATATGAGATCACAATCAGCGGCGATGGTTTTTCCTTACGATATTTTTTTGTTTACAATGCTTCACGAGTTCTTTAGTCAGCAGTTAAATATACCAATCGGCAGATTTCATTATTATTGTAATTCTTTTCATTATTACAAGGAGGAAGAAGAGCTTGTCAAAAGAATTGTGAAAGAGGGATTTTATAACAAAAGTATGCCTTCAATGGATAGCACAACTTTTGAAGTGATAAATGATCTAATACAAATAGAAAGACAAATGAGGGAATCATTTAATGGCGAGTCTGCATTCGATATTGATAGCTTAAAAAAATTACCCGAATACTGGGCTGAATTGTTTCGGGTCGTTTATCATAAGGCTTGCATTGATCACGGCTGCAATACTCCTGAGTGCGAATCACGTTATTTGAAGTTAAGAAATACATATTTATAATGAAAGAAAACCAACTAAGTCTTAAATTATATACCGAATCATACCCTAAAGAGAATATTCTCAAAAACATATTATTACTTATCAATATGCATAAAACTGGAAAGTTGGGTGGAGAGATTATGCCTGAAGACGCCAGACCGCAAATAATTAAACAGGAATCAGCAGAAAACTTTCATTTTCTTACACTGCCGATGGCGTTAAATTATCAACGCAACTCTTACAAACTCTGGGAGTCTGCGGCTGAAACCTTTCTGGACATCGAAACACATGATGTTTTTAATCCGGTACTTGTGAAAGGGATGAACCAAGATGAATTACGTTATAAATTATTAAAACATAAATTGGCTTTGCAGCCAAACAAACACATTAATACTTGGAAAACAATAAGCGATGCCGTTTTTGATTTTTTTGAAGGTGATGTTAGAAATATCTTCCTGAGAAATAACAATGATGTGATCAAAATAAGAGTGGATCTCCAGTCAAATTATAAAAAAAACTTTCCGTATTTAAGCGGCCATAAAATTTTTAATTACTGGTTATATGTTATTGAGTGCTACACGCCCATAAAGCTATCAAACAGGTCAGAAATTACCGTGGCACCAGATACACACATTATTCAAGGTTCTATTAAATTGGGGTTGATTTCAGGTAGTTTTGATGAATTCTCCCAAAACAGGATTGCAGTTTCTAATGCTTGGAGAGAAATATTAGAAGAGTCAAATATTGCACCAATAGACATTCACACCCCGTTATGGCTATGGAGTCGTAGAGGATTTCCCGTTCTTGAGTAAGATATGCGTATTAATGAAAACGCCTAGTTATCATTTGTCATAGAAGTGGTTGGTAGTATTACAAAGCCGTCATCAGAATCTCCCTACCAATATTTTGAATGTGGATGGAAATTCAAGGATTTATTGTCAAATCCTTACTTCGCTAAAACACAATGTCAAAAGGATAAATACCAGACACACAATGATGTCTAATCGTTGGTCACTTAATCCGACAAAATAATATTGTAATACGAAAATATCATACATAAAATACCCACATGGCCCATATTACATTCGATTTACAAAATAGTTCAAACCCTCGATCTTTTTCAGAAGATAATTTGGTTCATCAATATGAATTTAAAAAGATTTCTAATTACATAGATGAGCAACTAATCTTAGCTGACACCGATAATAATGCAGCAGTACGTATGCATGAGACCATATCCGTTCTGGGCTCCCGGGGAAGCGGTAAGACGTCTTTTCTTGAAAGTTTGATGTCAAAATATCAAACTAGTATTAAAGCTGAAGTTCTGCCGATGATAGATCCAACACTGATTGAGGAAAAAGGGCACGTATTTTTGGATATCATATCACGCATTGATCAAAAGGTTGAAGAGAAATTGTTCAAAAAAAATAATGGATTTACTTTTGATAGCGATAACGAAAAAGAGGGATGGGACGCATTAATGAGAAAACTTGCGGACGGGCTTCCAATGTTGGACGGACTTGGTGGTACAATGACAGAACAATCATGGCAAGATGCCGAATACATTATGGATAGTGGGAAAAGATCTGTAATGGCTGCCATAAATTTGGAAAAGAACTTTCATCTGCTAATTACGGAAGCATTAACGATCTTAGAACGCAATGCGTTTATCATAGTATTCGATGACATTGATATAGATTTTCTCAAAGGCTGGCGCGTATTAGAAACGATTCGCAAATATTTTACAACTCCCAAGATCATTACGATAATTAGCGGTGATCTTAAACTGTTCTCCTTAGAAATCAGAAAACAGCAATGGAAAAACTTTGGTAAGGCTTTGTTAAAAAATGAGGGGGAGGCTTTAGATAAGATTGCTGATTTTAATGATATTGTAACAGTGATGGAGGGGCAATATATGCAGAAGGTTATGAAATCGGAACGACGAATTCACCTAATGAGTTTGGCCGAAAAGCTTAAGCAGGAGGGAGAAGGATATTTTCGATTAATACCTAATAAAACTCTTTCTAAACAATCTATTACTCTTGAGCAATATTATACTGACATTTTAAAACGCTATGGCGTAAATAATGCGTTCCAAGCTGATACTTACATCACCTTTATTCTGGGTCTGCCGCTTAGAACACAGATACAGTTTATGCGTCTCTATCAAGCTTTTGACTCAGTTGTCAATCCGTATCCGGTTAATATATTAGACCCTTTCTTGAACGATCTCTATGAGTTAAGAGTAGATACGACGCTGGTTTCTAGTACGCCTAAATTGCTGAGTGTCGTTATTTTGAAATTGTTGTTAAGTAAAAGGGTTTTAAACGAAGCCTACCAGTTGCAACCAACTACCACGGACACAAGTCTCAATAGTTCTTTAACGGCGCTTGCTTTTTCTTTTGCTGATGCTTCCAGGAAATCTCGAGGGTTGTTTTTCGATTATTTTATCAAAATAGGTTATGTCCGTAACTTGCACGGTACATTTGGATATTTAGAAGATAATTTAAATTCAATTCAGTCTGATACATCTCCTTCCATTGAAGGCTTGATAAAATATGCAGGACTTCAACAGGACCGCGTCTTAAGGGATGTAGTCGGTGATATAACTGCTTACTTCAGGGGCTATTTAGATATGGATCGAGATAATAGGCAACCTTGGGGCGGTACAATTATATTACCGGGGCTGGCAACCAACGCAAAACAGCAAAGAAACGAAATTGAAGACCGTATCGATTTTGTTTTTAGAGATAGCTCCGCGGATGAACAAACGTTGGCTTTTATACCTTTGTCGATAAATAGATATTCTACAAAAAATACCACTGTTTTAAGCTATTCCATATTTGGGCTTTTAGGCACAATTGGGGAATTGCTCAAGGAAAGCATTTTTATACCAGTCGCCCTTTCAGAGCTATCCCAAATAAGATCTTATACAATGCCGGATTTCATTAAGAGAATAATTGTTGAAGGGGAAGTAGGTAACACAGTCAACTTAGATTTTCGAACTTTTGAACATGACTCGGTTTTTGATGATTTGCCTTGGAGCGTAATAAAATGGAAAGAAGAATTCGAAAATGTCGACTTGGTATTTGCACCATATTTGATCGGGAAAATTGTTACACGTTTTTTTTACGCTTTAGCTAACACGCAGAATTTTGGAAATTATGCAAGTTTAGGACAAATGTTTCATGATCAGATTGTTACTTTTATGAACGCCGTGCTCATAGAAGAATCGAGGGAAATAGTTGGCATTAACATCAAATTAAATCTTAACAATACCAACTTTAGTGACCAGGTTTTTGTTGACAACTTAAATGCCGCAAATCGAATCGGCCCACAAAAATTTCCTGTTGCACAATGGTTATTTACATGTCCGTTATTAACCGCTTATTTAAAACCAAATTTATTAGAATCTATTTCGCTATTCAACGGGCGTTTATATAGTGCAAAAACGCATATTAACATTTTTGATCAATTATGTAATGTCTCTACTTGGGGTAATACGGTTAAAAATGAGAATTTACAGCCGATGCCAACGGGAAGAGATTTTGCGGGTAAATATCGGGCGTTAAGCAAACGCAAACTGCCGTTCAATTGGTTTACATTCGATACATCAATGTCGTCTGCCACTAAAAATAAAAATATCAGAATTAATGCAAAAGATATTTTTGGTGAGGATAATTTATCGTCGGCTTACCTGCGGGACTTTAGAAAATATTTGAAAAAACTTAATATTAATTCATGGTCGCAGAAAATATCTTAAAGCACCTGCTTTGCGACGATGAATCATTAATGGCATATTTTCGGTCTGGTGATCTTTCTATAGATGATTTAAGACGCAGGATGTTTTTGAAACAAAGAGATGAAGATCGATCCATACCTGACCACCATTATCGCCTGCAGGAAGAATTAACTTTTAAGAGCATTAATTCTATAAGAGATGTTCTTTCAATAGGTATATTGAGATTAGCCGAGGAGCATCTTGAAGTGACAAATGGTACAATCAAGGTGAAGATTGATAAGCAAAATCAATGGCAGGATTTAATCACCTATATGCCGCCATTGATCTTGCAAATGGTTTTGTTACAAAAAAAACATCCCTTAAATTTTTCAGTAAAAGATGATTTAGAAAAGTATTATTCTGATCATATTTTAGACAATGTTAGGCATACGGCTTTGTGTGAACCCGATATAACACCCTTTTCTGATTTCTTAAAGAAAGAAAATGGTTTCGATGATCTTCATATACATTTAAACGGAACTACAGAAACTGATATCGTCTGGCAAGGCTTTCTTACTGCGCCTAAAAAGATTCATGATGAACTATTAAAGGTTTATAATGTCCCCGGGGTTCGAGAGCAATTTGAGCAGGAGTCTCACTTTCTGACGCCTAATAAGTTTTTTAGACTTTTAAATATCGCCAGAAAGATTAGAGCAGAATTATGTTTTAATCTAATTTCAAAAAGAAAACTTAATAGGAAGAACCAAATACATTTTATTACAGGACTGATTCGATCTGTCAATATAGAGGGTGGTAGTTACCGACATCCTTTAGGTAAAATACTTAACCCATCAACATTAATTGAAAGTCAATACCCGGTCGCAGAGGAAGGACTGTTGTACGTTATGCTCTTTGAAGATATGGCGAATAATCAGGACGCTTTTCGTGATAAGTTATTCCATTTCTATCTATTGATTTTAGGTCTTGCGAACCGGTTGCTTGTCCAGCAAAAACATCAGTTTGGATTTGAACAGTTTCAGAAACATACTTTAAACAGTCTGCGAGAAACGAGCGAATTACGTTTCGAAAATCGTTTATTTCAACTTCATGGTAATAAATCGAGAAATCTGCATTTTTTGGAAGGGAGATTTTCGCCGAAGAATTCAGAAGGGAAGACAATAGAATTCCTTACAGCATTCACTGCGGATCTGAAAAAGTTTGAAAAGGAATGTAGCAGGCTAGGGGCTGTAATCCCAGAAGTTCGACTAGTCGCCCATTTTATCAAACGTAAGGACTTAAATTCTGACAGATATGTCAGGCACAAAGAGTTACGAAAGGAAGTTTGGTTGAAAGCTAAGGTGCTTGGTTATCTGAAGAAAAAAGATTCAAAGCTCGTGAGAAGAATTGTTGGAATTGATGCTGCGGCGAGTGAATTTGATGCGTCTCCGGAAGTATTCGCGCCTGCGTTCCGAATGCTACGCAGACAAGAATTCAAGCATTTTACTTTTCATGCAGGAGAGGACTTTCATCATTTAGTTAGTGGTCTCCGCTCTATATTTGAAGCGATTGAATTTAACGACTTACGAGAAGGGGACCGGATCGGACATGCTACCGCAACAGGTCTTTCTCCAATGGTTTGGTTAAACGCAATTGGTTCAACTTTACTTATCAGGCAAGGAGAGTGGTTGGATAATCTTTTATTTTGCAGGTATCTTATATTAAGAAGCCACATCGATGATCCCGCAGATTATTTAACCCAACTTGACATCGATATTCAACGTTTATCCGCTAAACTCGGTATAGCTTTTCCAGCCGAAGATTTACAAAATGCATGGCTAGCCAGAAGGTACTGTCCGATTCTTTTGAAAGAGCGTTCCATTAGGGATGCTATAAACCTCATAACATTTGATAAAACGGAATGGAATGACCTTGCATTGGTTAGACAAAATAATAACGTTGTAACTATTCTGGAACATTATCATAACCAATCGAACCGTGAGGCATATGATACAATCACTACGGTTGAAAATATAGGTTTATTTGATGCTGAAAATTTGCAAAGATTACAGCGCGCCGTATTGAAAATAATGAAAGATAAAAATATCATCATTGAAACATTGCCGTCAAGCAACATACGGATAGGACACCACCGAGATTTTAGTACCTATCAACTTTGGAACTGGAATAAATGGGCTGCAGAAGATGGAAACGTTCCTCTGATAGTTTTGGGTACGGACGATCCGGGCATCTTTGCAACAAATATTTATAACGAATATGCAAGCCTGTATTGCTATTTGACAACTCAAAAAAAACAACTTCCTGCTGAAGCCATGCAGACAATCGTTACTCTACACAAAAACGGACGGAAACATCGATTTGGGTAATTTAATTTCAGTTATAAGATTCTAACATCACTCAGGTAATGAACTGCTATTCATTAGCATCGCCACTCAGTTATTTGCTTCGCCCTGGACCTTCCCATGATCAAGGGTGACACTCTCTATACCAATAGCGGCTTTACAATAGTTAAAGACCAATCCTTAAAGATCGGTGAGTGCACGATGACCGACGGCGATTTCAAATACATCGGGATCAATTCAGCCCCCCCTGTTCAACAACTATTCTTTAACCGGCTATCAGGGGCTTGCCAACCAGGCCAACGCCTTGCCCAGGTCAAAGTCCAGTTTTTAATGAAAATCGTAAAACTCCAGAAAAGGGGAAAAGGAAAAAACGGTTTTGCTTACTACATCCTTCTGTCAGCTTTCCCCAGATACGGAATTGACGTAGAAACGCCATCAAGTTTGGCGAAATTGCCGTGTCCGACGAGTTCAAATCCAACTCGAAACAACCAATCAAACACTTAGCGCAGCAGACAAAATAAAAAGGTCAAAGCGCTCCTTGCTGCCGGAGCCATCACACAGGAAGATTACGATGCTAAGAAAAAGAAATTGTTAGGGCTGTAACCTAAAATCAACCATATCCAATAAATAGGGTAAACGCCATGTCAAAAAAGATTAATCTACTAAACATAGTGAAGTAATTCACAACCGGGTTTCCCGGCCAGCGGTGTTGATCATACCAAAATATAGCTTGCTTTACATCATCTATGATAATGTTCAGTTATCCATTATTGGCTTAATATAGGTGATTAATTTCAGAACTAAGCGTCCATAGGTTGTCAGCTTGGGAGTCAGAAGTAATTAATGAGCCACAATGTTTGTAAGTTAGTGAATTGCTTTTAAGAGTCAGAAGAGCGCATTCTACTGCCTATGGTCATCGTGATAACTACGCCGAAACGTTCGTCTACCTATTAAATATTGCGCGGCTGAGGTCTCGTTGGGAAAGGGGGTATCATGCGCTTATTTGACATCGTCGACAGCTTGAGCTTTCTTTTTATTTTTGTGAAATGTGCTAATACGACCGCTCGGCTCTATATGCAAAGTATAATAGTCTCCTTGGAAATATATTGACTGATCGCCGTACTTACTGTACCTTTTATTAGGATTATTAGCGAAATATTCCTGTAGTTCGGAATTAATCTCTTTAATAACATTCTCCATTACAGTCGTGATATCGTCGATCGCCCATTGAAAATTATCTTTATGTTCAAAATGCTTGTTGATTTTCATTTCAGCGGCGTGACGCATATAAATGTGTAAAAATCCGTCGATGTCCAAATATACCGGCACTGTACCTGAAGCGTTAAATTTGCGCTCATGAAATTGGCTGACTTTTAACAAAAGGTCCACGGCCTGGTCGATATTGTTTTTCACTAATTTTTGAAGACTGCTGCCGGCTTCTTGAAGATACTTATCAAGTATAAATCTATCATTTGCTTCTTTTTCTTTTAAAAGAACCGCCAGACGCTTTACCTCGTCATCAGTAATTTCTTCACGTTGTAGTTTTATCTTTAGATATTCCCATTCTACTCCTGCGTACATCAAATCATCGTCTTTATAAATCTCTAAGCGTTCCGCTTCCGTTAAATCCGCTTTATCAAAGTAAATTTTTAAGGCTAGGTAAAGATTTCGATCCTTTGGCGGCAAACCAACGTTTTCCTTGACGAGCTTCTTTTTGAATCCATATACCCAATCGCAGTCTCTGCCTTTTCCCTGAATTTTCATTGGGATTTCAAGTTTTTTAATAGAACGGAGTTCCTTAGAATGAAAAGTGTTATCCGGTTTTCCTTTAAAATAACTGATGCTTGAGATGTCATTTGAATCAATGCCAGTTTCACGTAACTCTTGAACAAGTTCAGGGTTAAGTTCCCATAGTAAGTATTCAGCTTTTATGAAGCCCGGTGTTTGGGATTTTTCCTTAACGAGCTTATCCATTGCTTCTCGCTCCTTTTGTGTATAAAGAAAGGTTACTGTAAGATCGGATCCGAATTTCTCAAATGACCCGGTTCCTGGTATAAACTGAAGTTGTGCGGTCTTATCGTCCCGCCCAACAATTTCATAGATTTCTTCAATAGAATATTTTTTTATTTCCATAGGAATTGCAATTTGCTTAGCGGGTAAATACAACTATATTAGGGTTGACCCAAGATACGTTATATGTATCGTATCTAATTACTATGATGTGATTGTGTTTAGCTTGAGTATCGTAAATCCATTTCAATGCTTACTTAATTATCTGTTAAACACCGTTCGAAATGATTTCAGGTTTCCTAGTTGAAGTGCCGAAACACTGTATCTTGCATTACCAACTATGAACGAAGAAGAATTTGACCAATTATCGCTGCCGAAGGATTCGGCAAATGAAAACCTGGAAACGCAATCCCGCCAAAAGTTAGCGGCCCTGTTTTCTATCCAGCTTTTTGAGTTAAGGGACGAACTACAGCACGATAAAGGTGTTGACTTATTTGTCGAATTGAAGCGCCTTGGCCTTTGAAAAAAGATATCCAAAACACTGTAGCCAAAAATTCTGATTTAGATATAGTGCTAAAAGCGTATACATACAATCCAACAGACGTTCTTTCAGCTATTCTTAACCGTTCGCCTACCAATTCTGAAATTCTGAATTTTCAATCAAATGCACAAAGTTTCATTCGTGAGATAAGTTCGAAAGAACAATTAAGTAGTGGAGCAAACAAATTACTTATCGAAGTAAGTAAAAAGCTAGTGAAACTTCCGATCGCCGTCAAAAGCATAGACTGAACATTTCATATTCTTAAACGTCATTTCACCTACATAGATGTCAATGCAATTTCATGTAGAAAAATTTCGCGGATGTGAGGGGGCTTTGCTTCCGAGACTGGCTCGAACCACTTACAATACGTCGGCTATTTGCTTTAGTTTATTAAGAAACAGGTTCGAAAAAAGTCCTGTTGGGTTCACGTCATGAGCGAACCCTATTGGACTTTTTTCGAACCAGTTTCTGGAGGGTTTAAAAGGTATTTCCAATTGAATTTATGAGGTTCGAGTCCAGTCTGGACTCGAACTACTCATACAAAATCAACGATCCCGTGTCAAAAGAACGTGTTATTACATATCGCTGCAAATCCAACTCGTTTTTCGAAACAACATACCAATGAAATAGGTATTAAGCTTTGGGTTGATGGTTGTCATAAGAGAAGAAAAGCAAGGGCTTAAAACCATTACTTGGTCTTACCATGACCTCGGGCTAAGTCGTCCCTTGCTTTTTGGCTAACGACAATATATCTTATATCGCTATTAGGTCTTACCTTATCAACTTTCTAAGCTTAATGCTGTCAACATGGAGAAAACAGCGATAGAGATTAACAGTTTGCCCAGAATATAGATTTATTGATATATTTAAACGTGAGAATTTAAGTTTAATTGCTTTTATCTATTAATTGGATTCTACACGTATAGAAGATACTATATCATTGAAACCCTCTAAATATGGGCAATCGTCAGTTAACGTCCTACTTTTTCCTTGATAGTTTGCGTCCTCGTACAATGTTACTTTAACGCCTTTAGGCACTCTTACAGAGCTTAGGTTGTCGTTGCCTACTGGTGAGAGGTGATTATCGTTCCAGTTTCCTTCAGTCAAATACATTGATGTGCCCTTATAATCCCTGTCTGAATAAAAAAATGCTACGCGCTTGACAATAATGGATGAGGTAAGGTCGTTAAAATCAAACATATATGGCTCGTCAGAAATATAAGTGTGTGATTTACCTTTTAATAAGTCATCCGCATATAATGTGACACAGAATCCGTAAGGAACCCTTATTGAACTTATCGTGTCATTTCCAACTACAGATAAATCATTTAAATAGTTAAGCTTCCTTTTCAACTCCTGATAACGACCTAGAAAGTTGAAGTCTTCATATACAACTGGATAGAGTAAAGGGCCGACTTCGTAATCAATCTCGACATACTCATATTGACCCAACACCGCAACTATTTTTGCCTTTTTGTCAGTTGTGATCATGGCTGCGTGCCCATTGTAGCCGTTCAGCGTAGCTATGCCATTAGCGTCTGTCTTAATATGAAATAGACTACTAGGCTTCTTTTCTGTAGTGAAGTAGACAGATGGATGATCAATGTTGTCGTATGGGTCAAAGATTATTTCGACGTCTGGAATCGGCCGGTCAATCAAGTCTACCAATTTTACCTGAATGGCATCAAGTAAGGCGACCTGTGTTGTGCCATCTTGCACAATACGACTGACATACTGTTTATCTCCCAATAAAACGGTAAATTTATGGTGCTTTATGCGGTTATATACCTCTATAGCGAACTCCCCATCCTTTTGGTCTATGTCAACCCCACCGGTAACTGCAATACCGTCCTTCATAATTCCACCAGGAAGATTGTAGCACATGATTGAGACGATGTCGGGCTGGGCGGTTGCACGTAATCCTGCTGGATCCAGTGCCGTCAAGATATTCGACCGGGTTGTTTTTTCGTCCCAATTGTTCGGGGGAGCTGCATAATAAGCGATAGCCTTTGCAGGATCAATCTTGTTTATTATTTCTGCACGCTGGTGCTCATGTTGAAAACCAAGTGTATGGCCAGCCTCATGCCTGACTACGCGTCGAAATTCGGCTTCGGAAGTATTCATAGTGAATCCCCCAAGGTTCATAGTCGGTAGCGTCTTATCAATTAATAAAATATCAGTGCCAACATATGACCAGTAATCAGGAGGTCCGTCAAGATTTATCCTCACCTGGGGTTCGTCATTGCTCTCGGAAAACAATATGTTAGCGTACACGCTCCATGCGTTTAGATGATCGAGAATACGAGCCTTTAGATCAGCTGCAGGATTATTTAAAAACCTCACTCGCAAATGAACACCATTTGAACCCCAATATTTTGATGTCGACATTACTAAAAACGAATGAGGCGGTGTAGCGTTTGGAAATGCTTGCTTTAGACGGTGCGGTGAGGCTGCATTAGCCGGGTTAATCTTTACCGCCAAAGCGGCAGCTTCAGCCCAAAGTTCTTGCGGAAGCGTCTTAACGTGACATAGCAGCGGCGACGTTTCTGGGGACGTATCGGTGGCTGGAAGTTGCATGTTTAAATGTTTAGTTTGCAATATAATATTATTCCAACTAAAAATAACTGTTTCCTGCCAGAAAATTAGCAATGGCTTGTTGAATCTTAATAGTAATTCACATCTAACTTAATAGCCTATGGTCTGCTATCAATACGAGCATTTACGCCATAAATGCCTTTAGTTTATTTTATGCCGGTCATCTGTAATATTAATAGATGTAAGATCTTCCAGGGAAATCTTGTACTTACGTGTAAGTGCCGGACGCTTTCAACTATGAGGTTCTCGATAGTTTTGCGAACCCACTTGGATTCGAACCACAATTATATTGTCGCAAAATTTGCAAGTCCGTCATCAAACGGTTTGACTTCAGTCCTACTGGGGCTACCGATCTGGCTAGCCCGATCAGGACTCGAACCAAATTCATTTAAGAATTCAAAACTACTTTGGTCTATCGAACGTCGAATCTCATTGGGTAATGCCCAACAACGAATTATCCCTGTTTCTTTTGCTTCTTTTCTTTACAAAGAAATGAAGTTTTAGCCAGACGATATGCAAACGAAGCGCCCACATTCCGATATTATGTTAAGCAGTAGCAAAGCTTATCAAGCCTAGCCAATCAATTAATATATTCGATATATAGACAATTACAGTGAATTAAGAAGCAGCTAATAGCCGTAAGTCGTCCAAAAAGGGTTTCGACAAGTTTCCCCTACGGACTGAATCATCCTTAAGGTATTAATCATTTTTATCACCATTCTTTACAGAGGAATAATTAAAATTAATATTTCCGATTATTTCCTCAGATCTTTCATACCAATTTATGAGTTCATAAATATTAATTTTCCCAGCTTTGTAGGTCAAATATTTAGCATTTAAAAGCCTCCAAGCATTTCTGTATTTATTTTTATTGTTAACCATGTCAAATGCAGTTAGTAATGCAATTGAAATTGAGGAAAGAAAGGATGATAGTTTAAATAGCCATTGTGGTATATTATTATCAAAGCCTAAAAAGACAGACACAAATAGGCCTCCTGCAACGGCCGATATACCTAAAACACAAATCCCAAAATGGGTTAGCTTTGAAAGCCAGTCCCATTTTTTTATATAATGAACTATTTTTTCTTCAACTTCTTTTTGTGATGATTCCATGGTTGTAAAGGTGAGGTATTAAATCTACTTAATACATTTATATGATACAAGCACAGGGCGTTTTTTAAACACGTTAGCCCAGAGGGGAATCGAACCCCTACTTAAATGGTAGCAAAGTTCCCTAGGTCATCTAAGAAATGGTTCGAAAAAATCCTATAGGGTTCGCTTTAATTGTGTCCCCCATGTGATTCGAACCACAATTATATGGCAGCCAAAATTTGCAGATCCTGCAGAAAAACGATTTGAGTTTAGTCCGATTGGGGCTACCAAAATTGGTAATATAAGATTACGTGGTAGCCTGAGCAGGACTCGAATCATTTAAGATTTTCCAGTGGTAAAAACTGTTAGTTCTGAGATAAAATGATTCGAAAAACGTCCATAGGGTTCTATCAACTAGGTGATTAATATGGCATCCGACCATAGTTAAATAAAAAAAAAGTCATTTATAGATGGTCTTTTTGTTTTTTTGAACTATTTAGATTGACTTTCTCTTTGTTCGCTTCAAATGTGTCCGGCACTTCGACGTTTAGATTAAGTATTTTTTCTGTTGTAGTATCAAGGTGAGGGGCCAGTTTTAGAATGGTCGAAAATAAAAAGTCTTCGGAGTAATTTTCAATTCTACTAATTTTTGATCGCTCTACATCACTTCTATTAGCTAAAGCCTGTTGAGACAGGTTTTTAGAAATTCTAAGTGTGTAAAGATTGAATGCAACTTTCCGATAATTTTCTCTTTGCGACTCGTCAATCATATTTCCGAGAAAAATCAAAAAATATATTGAATATCGTTGTGTCAGTATTGACACAACGATATATTGTTCTTAACTTAGTGTTTGATATAGCTAAATGCTGTAGATTTGCGATACTTCGAAAATACTGAAGCATTGCACTTAAAATCTTCTGTCACTGGAACCTAGGAAATTCTAAAGAGAACAGGAGAATAAGTGGAGTGCTCACGCCATAGGCGTGGGCCTGGCTTATTCGTTCTCATGGCTTCCTAGGGCCACAGTGACGAATTGTCGGGTTCCACGCCTTATTTTTTTGCGTTACCCGGCTCACTAACTTATTAGAATATGGAAGCCGTGCTGAATAATACCTTTCCTGAAAAAAGCTCTTCAACAAACGTTAAGGTTGCTGAAGAATTGCACGCGTTCTCCACCTTCGATATAGATGCTATCAATTACTCAGTCGCTTTCATCCATTCCGCAGGAGTTTTGCAAGCAGACAGGAGCGGGGCTACTGATTTGCATGTTGACAGAATTGGCTGCGCTCATTCCCACTCCCTCCAGAACCCCATCAAAAACATCATCCAACGCCCCACATAAATAACGCCAAACGGCAGCCCACCAGTTAATAGTTATGCTCAAGGCTGCCGTTTGTCTTTTCTGACAAATCCCTCTTTACCAATTATTCCCTAAGTTTTCATCAACCGGCCATCAAGCCGGAGTGACCACTATTGCCTTTATTTTATGAATGCTACCGTTATAGACCTCAAGGATTTTACCATCCGGACACCCGAACAAGTGATCCGCGTCTTCTTCAAACTATACGATGCCGGCAAGATCAAAACCCAGCTCTGGCAACACTTCGGCAACTGGGCCTCAGCCCGCGCCAAAGAAACAGCCATCCCGGACGAACAGCAAGCGCAGGTCGCCTTACTCTTCGACCAGCTCATCGCATTAACAGAAGCACTCGAAAACTTAAAGAACGGAAACACACAAGCCATCAGCTGCGTCGTCTGCGGCAATAAAAGGAAAAACAAAAAAGGGGAGGAGCCCGAAAGACAAGCATAACAACCGTTTAATCATTCACCGCTAAATACCCAATATGAAGCCATTTTACAGCTTCCTGGCCGCGCTTTGCCTTTTTCTAAACGCAAACGCACAGGAAAATATCACCAACAACGGCATCCGGATCGGCCAGACCGTACCCGACATACTCATCACGAACGTATCCGGGTTACAACTCAAAAACAAACCCGTCCGTTCCTTCCGTTTTTCCCAGCTCAAAGGCAAATTCATCATCCTCGACTTCTGGGCCACCTGGTGCGCCCCATGCCGCAAAATGGCACCCGTACTCGACAGCCTCCAAAAACAGTTCGGAGACCAGGTCCTGTTTATACAGGTCGCCTACGAAAGCGCCACCACCGTAGCGCCCGTACAAGCCGCCATGCAGCGCATAAAGCCCTACCAGCTGCCGTCCGTAACCAGCGACGTCGTACTCAACCAACTTTTTCCCCACCGCAGCCTCCCGCATTTCGTCTGGATCGACCGCGATGGCGTAGTCAAAGCCATCACCGAAGAAAAAGAAGTAAACGCCCGGAATATCCAAAAAATGCTTTCCGGAGAAAACACCACCATGTTAACCAAACGCGATTCCGTCAGCCCGTATAGCCCCGCGCAGCCCCTGCTCATTGCCGGTAACGGCGGTGACGGTACCGGTTTTGTTTACCATTCCCTGCTCACCCGTTACAAACCCGGCCTCAACTCCGGTACCTCCATATCCCCGTATGATGAAACCAGCGGGCAGCGCTTTACCGCCCGCAACGTGCCCTTTCCCTGGCTCTGCAGGCTCGCTTACAGCGAGAAGGGCCGTGCATTTCCGCCGTCCAGGACCCTGATACTCACCCGCGACACCCCAAAGATGGATACCGGGCTCAGCGGGCAGGCCTTTAACAGCTGGCTCGCCTCCGGTAATGGCTGGTGTTACGAACTTGCATTGCCACCACAGCTCGCCACCTCCGCCTGGTCCATGATGCAGGCCGACCTGGCCCGCCTTTTCCCCCAGTACCAGGCAGACGTCGAAAAGCGCAGGATGCGCTGCCTCGCCCTGGTGCGTACCGGCACCGATGACAAACTCCGGTCGAGGGGCGGTGAGCACCAGGTCGCGATCAGCCCTTTCAAGGCCGTACTGCGAAATGCGCACCTCTCGCAGCTCATGATGCGGCTTGAACGCCAATACCTGCAGAATTCCCCATTGCCCGTAGTCGATGCCACCCACTATACCGGCAGGGTAGACCTGTCCATCGACGCCAGGCTGGATAACGTGCAGGACCTCAACCGCGCGCTCGCCCCGTACGGCCTGGCCTTTAAAGAACAGGAAGAAGCCGCGGAGGTGCTCGTTATCCGCGACGCAAAGGTCAACACTAAATAACCAAACCCTAAAACAATAGCATGAAACCGTATTACCTGATCCTATTTATCCTTCCGGGCCTTTTACAAGGCCCGCGGGCAATCGCACAGTCCCTCGCCGGCACCGTTCGCCATGCGGCAGATAAACGCCCCGTAGCCGGCGCCAGTATCACCCTCGCGGGCACGGCTTACGGCACCCTCAGCCGTGCTGACGGCCATTACCGGCTCAACGCCCCGGCAGGCGACTATACCCTCCGTGTATCCTTCGTTGGCATGCAGACTGCTGAACAGACCATCCGGCTGCCCCTGCGCGATACCCTGCTCACCGAATTATCGCCATCCGGTCACACCCTTTCCGAGGTCACCATTTCCACCGATCAGAGAGGAGATCGATTTTGTCGAGACGCATGAAAAGGAGAATCCTTATTTGAAGCTTCGCCTGAATATGTATGTCAATCGGATCGCTTTCTTTTTTAAGTTACTGCACGAGCAAAAGGTATTTGGCGATACGAGCTTTAAAGAATTGTCACAGCAAATATCCAGCACCTGTTTGTCGGCCGATGGTGAAGAAATATTGGCGTCGACCATCATTTCTAAGGCATACCCGAAGGATCAGAAGATGCTGGAGGAAATGGAAGGCTTATTAGTGAGGATGCTGGAATATGTGCGGAGTTTTATAAGGAGACAATGAGTTGTGGAGAGCTAATTGTTAAGCCCAATATAGCCACATTTTAATGCTTTGTTTAGGATCGATGAGACCTGCTCATCAGTAAGCGGTGGCCCTAAATATCCATGCCGGCCCTATAGGCTACTTCTGTTAAGGCTTGTTAACAAAATCAGTTTTAAAAATATACAAATTATTGTTCAACTGCTCAATGGCCGATCTCAGCAACCAATTTGCCGCTTACAGGGCTTTTAGATTGCCAGACCGAGATTTGTTGAATTTATTTGTACCAGAAATCATAATCATGAAAAAGTATTTTCTTCCGGCTGTATCGATCATCGTCGTTTTATTGGTCAGTCTTCAATTTTTCCGTCCACGACTTGACAACCCACCAGTCACACAGGACTTTCAGGCTCCAAAGGATGTTAAAAATATTTTAGTGAGAGCTTGTTATGACTGCCATTCCAATGAAACTAACCTGCGATGGTATGATCAGGTACAACCGGTTTACTGGCAGGTTGCAGCCCATGTTCGTGACGGCAGAAAGGGACTCAACTTTTCCAATTGGGATAAGCTGGCACCTGTGGATCGCAAAGCAAAACTTTGGGAGGCTGTCAATCAGATCGAGCAGGGAGCCATGCCGGTTAAAAGTTATCAGGTCGTTCATACTAATGCCAGGGTTTCTACACAGGATCTGGTTATCCTTAAAAAATACCTGACCAGCATGATACACGATCTGCCGGGGGACACCGCCAAAATAAACGCGTTTGAACATCAGCGAAAAGCTGTAGTATCTGTCGATCGTCAAAAACTACCCCAAACGTTAAACGACATCACCTACATTCCTGATTACAAAAACTGGCAGGTCATCAGCACATCGGACCGTTTTGATAACGGCACTATGCGCGTGATATATGGAAATGAGATCGCGGTCAATGCTGTCAAAACTCATCATAACAATCCCTGGCCCAACGGAACTATTTTTGCAAAAGCTGCGTGGGATAAACTGGAGGATAAAAACGGAAATGTAACGACCGGGGCTTTTAAACAGGTTGAATACATGATCAAAAACGCTGAAAAATACCGATCAACGAACGGCTGGGGTTTTGCCCGGTTCAAAACACCAAAATTATCCCCCTATGGCAAAACAGCGATGTTTACGACAGAATGTATTAACTGTCATAAGCCCATGAAAGACAATGATTATGTATTTACCTTTCCAATCAAGAATTAAAATGAAATCAGTATTCTATATCATCGCAGCAGGCTCATTATTTATGGCCGGCTGCAAAGGAGCCACGGATCCAGATCGTCTCATTAACAGCAAAGCCTCGCTTCCTTCAACTTTCAGGCTGTCAGAACTGCATCAAAAGGTAATTACTTCCCTGATAAATAAAAAGGCGGGCACCATGAGCATCCTCTACGGGGATGAGCATTTTAAAAACGCTACGCAGGAATCAAATTTAAATGTGCCGGGTAATTCCTTTACATTAGTGACATGGGAACAGCAGGATGACGCCCATTGGTTTGGCGCACGAATACCAGGTGAGTTGGTTTCCGCAGAAACGGTCAATATAGGAAATCATACTAACTTTGTAACTTATCAAAAGTTTACGGGCAAAAACCTCCTGTTATCAGCAGATACTACGGGACAAAATGAACGCATACATTTTATATTGACACAAAAGCCATCCATCATTCCATGATTTTTGAAAAATACATACATAAAGAAACTGCCAGGGTTTTCCAGGTATCACAAAAAGTGATCTGGGCATCTGCTGTCTTTATGGGTATTTTGGCCTCTATTCCAAAAATATTACAGCTGAAGATCAGTTTTGCTGAAGTTGTCATCGACTGTTTTATAGCGTTTATTTATTCGCTGTTTGTCTGGTTTTACAACTTATATACATTGCCAAAATTCTTCAACAAGGCGTTAACGACCAGGTTTTTTGGGCTCAGGCTGATCAAAAGCCTTTCATTGGGCATATTTGTTATGGGAATATTGGTAGTTTGCGGTCAACTTTTCTTTAACGATAAGCTTATTGGTACCATGGTAATGATGTACCAGTTCCGGGGCATCCTGATCAATTTGACTATTTATATGTTTTTGTATTTGCTTTTTCAGAGTTACGCTAATCAGGTCATCGGCATGGATCTCGAACGGACAAAAGCGGATTACTTAAGCGCAAAATACGAGGTATTAAAACAGCAGGTCAATCCGCATTTTCTATTTAACAGCCTGAACACCTTGAAGTCAATGGTCGATTTCGGTGATGCAAGTGCGGCTGATTTTATTGTTAAATTGTCTGACTTTTACCGCTATACACTGGAAAGCAGGCAACAGGATTCGGTATTGATGCAGAAGGAACTCGAAAATCTGAATGCTTATTATTTCCTGGTCAGGTCGCGGTTTGAAGAAGGCATTGATCTCCAAATCCAGCTTTCGCCGGAGCATCTAAGCGCAATTACGCCCCCATTTACATTGCAGCTTTTGGTGGAAAACGCGATCAAGCATAATATTGTCTCCCTTGATCAGCCTTTAAATATTTCGATCTATTCGGATGGAAAATATATTAAAGTTAAAAATAATGTACAGCTAAAAAATCATCCTGAACCATCGAACATGATCGGTCTGGAAAATATCAGCCAGCGATATTTGCACCTGATGGGACAGCAGATTATTATCGAATCAAATCACCAATTTTTCACCGTAGCGCTTCCGGCCAATGCAGATATTAGTAATTGAAGATGAATTAAAAACTGCCAGGGCGCTAATCAAAATGATCTCCCAGATCCGTCCGGATAGTCGTGTAGACGGCCCCCTGCAGAAAGTATCAACATCAGTAGAGTACCTGTCGGCTCATCCCGCACCCGACCTGATCTTTATGGACATCCAGCTGGCTGACGGCATATCCTTTGAAATATTTCAAAAGGTTAAAGTAGACTCACCGGTTATTTTTTGTACCGCATATGACGAATACGCCCTCGATGCTTTTAAGGCCAACGGGATCGATTATATCTTAAAACCGTTTACTGAAGATGCTTTCAGAAGGGCCTTCGATAAAATGGACCGTTTCATAGGGCAAAGAACCGGTGACATTTCTCCTGCGCTGATCGCTCAAATTCTAAAACTTCAACATCAGGACACCGGTAAATCAAGCTTCCTGGTTTACAAGCACGGGAAATATTTAAACATACCTACAGATGACATCGCTTATTTTTTTGTCCATAACGAACAAATAACAATAGTGACCTTCGATAACGAAACATTTCATATCAATCAGTCTTTGGAGCAAATAACCGCTCAACTGTCCCCGTTAAATTTCTTTAAATTAAACAGGCAGTACCTGATCAGCTTTAAAGCGATTAAAGAGGTGGAGCAATACTTTGCCCGAAAGCTTTTGGTCAAATTGGTTATACCTTCGGACGAGAAATTACTAGTTGGAAAAGATAAGGCTACTTCATTTCTGGCCTGGCTGGACAATCGATAGTATGCAATTATTGAATGCGTTATCGGTATTCTAATGACGCATTATTGTTTGATGGTGGTCCGTTATAATACCACCTTAGTAAGAAAAACCTGTTGATGTAAGTACAACATGCTCTTCATTTCGAATATTAGGAGTTGTAATACAATTAATCTCATTATGGCGCTAAGATGCTAACATATGGTAATCCTTCGCATGGCCCGCTAATAACTCAGCCATTATCGTCGCTGATCTCTTGCAATAGTTGCCTGTAGGCCAGGTTATAGTGGCTAGCCGGGTCATGCCATCTCCAGTAATTTTCACTGCTTTTAAATCAGGATGATTGAATATTGAGGAGCCCATCAGAACAGTTGCCCACTGGCCGCTATCAACTAATTGCAGAAGCATATTGATATCATTAATCTCCATTTGAATAATAGGTTCTAAGTTGTGGCGTGACAGTAATAGATTTAGATAATTGCGGATGCTAAATCCCCCCGATGGTAATATCAGTGGCAACTTATCTAATTGTTTAATGCCGATCTGTTTTTTTGCCGCCAATGGATGACTGGAGTGCACAATCAACGCAAGGCAGGAAGAAAACAGACGCTGGGTTTTATAGCTGCCGCTTTTTTCTTCTTGTGAGAAGGAAAGCATCAAATCTATACGGCTTTGATCCAGTTTTTCCAGTAATTCCTGAGTTGTACCAAATACGATATCCAGGTGGATTTTTGGGCATTTTTGCGAAAAGTCAATGATGGCTTTAGTAAGTAAGGCAGTTAGCCCATAGGTTACACCAATAGTTAGTGTCCCGGTATTAAGGTTCATCAGATCCTTCAACATGTCTTTCCCGTCGCTGGCGTCCTTAACGGTTTTAATGGCATAAGGCAGAAATGTTTTTCCTGCCTCTGTTAACCGTACCCGCTTTGCAATCCGGTCGAATAACGGTATCCCCAATTCGTCTTCCAGTTGTTTGATCTGTTGGGATAGCGTGCTTTGCGTGATATATAATACCCCGGAAGCCTCCGTGAAATTTTGCAGTTCGGCTGCCTTGATGAAATAATTAAGTTGGCGAAGTTCCATTTTTAAATATAGCAACATGATCGGTATTGCCGATCAACTATATCGAAAATAAGAGTTTAGACGATTAGTGATTAAGTAGGACCTTTGATATATCAAACAAAAACAATATTATGGAAATCCTACAAAACTCTGATAACGCGCTTTCTCACTCAATTGTTAAAGCAATTATTAATGCTCCAATTGAAAAAGTAAACATTGCTGACTGGCTGTTCAACCTGCCCGATGAAGAATATCAAAGATGTTCTACCGCTCATATCGCTGCCGGCTTTACCCGTACTTTAGATGGGGAACCTATGTCGATCAATGTGGAAACTATTGGTGGCGCGCTGATTATCCAGCATTATGTGGCTACAGAATATCGGGCAGATTATTGCCGGATGTTATCGGTGTCTGATGCTATCTCAGCAAATGGCCGCAGTAAAGTTCAGGTATTATGGGAACTAAAGGCCACAAAATTAGATGATAATACCTGCGAATATACCAATGAAATTCATGCAACCGCCACGCCGAAATTCTTTGAGTTTATAAAAATGCACAATATTACATTAGCACAAGCGGCTCATGACCGGCAGGTTGCATCCGATGCTCATAATCATGAGGAGACACCGCTGTTTGCAAAAAGTATAGAAAAAAAAGCCCTTACCGGTAACTACGGAATTTAATTAGCATTCAAGTATGAAAAGCAGACTTATCAAGCTTGCGCGCATGCCGGAAGGTATGCCACAGATCATTGACTTCCAGTTGGAAGAAGACGAACCGGGACCTATAAAAAATGGTGAGTTGTTATTAAAGCCATTATATTTTTCCGTTGATCCATACCTTCGAGCTGCTATGAGCGGGGGACATCCGCCCAATTTGAACGTGGGTGATATAGTTAAATCACGTGGTATTGCGGAGGTAATTACATCAACTCATCGGAATTTCGCGAAAGGGGATTTTGTAATGGGTTATATGGAATGGCGTGACCGACTTATAGCCAGTGCAAATGAGCTCAACCGCCTTGAGGCTAGCGGATTGCCCTTAAACGCATACCTGAGTGTATTAGGATCTACCGGGTTGTCAGCTTATTTCGCGCTTAACGAAATTGGAAAGCCTAAGAAAGGAGAGACGATGGTCGTTTCCGGAGCAGCTGGCGCGGTTGGGAGTATTGCCGGCCAAATCGGGAAAATTTTTGGTTGTAAAGTTATTGGTATTGCCGGCAGCGATGAGAAAATAAAGTTGATTACTTCCGATTTCCGATTCGATGGGGCAATCAACTATAAAACCAGTAAGGATATTGGTGCTGCCATAAAGAACCTTTGCCCTGAAGGCGTTGATGTTTATTTCGATAACGTTGGCGGCGATGTATCAGACGCAGTGCTCAGCAGTATGAACAATTATGGGCGTGTAGTAGTTTGCGGAACAATCGCTGAATATAATGATAGTCAACCGGCAATGGGTCCAAGATTGCTGCCGCTTATCATTTTTAAAAAATTATTATTACAGGGATTCCTCATTGGCGATTATAAAGACCGGTTTGAAGAGGGTAGAACTCAATTGCAACAATGGCTTGCTGACGATAAAATCCGTTATCAGGAAACAATTACAAAGGGCTTTGAGCAACTTCCCAATGCGTTTATTGGACTTTTTAATGGTGAAAATATAGGTAAGATGTTAGTTGAACTATAACCATGATGCGCCAATCCTATAAATTGTTGCGCTGACAGGCAACGGAAAAGGCCAATTTAAACCGATGACAGTAATAGTAAAAGATAGGATGACGTAGATATGGTGCACCGATATCCGGCTGCTACATGGGACCGGTCCCATGTAGCAGCCATGGCCTGGGAAGAGGAGGTTCACCGATCACGACGAAAGGATATTCTACTTCAGGTACTACATGTATTCCTGAGCATTACCTGAACTATTAGGTCCACCTGGCCAACTCAGCAAGAACCTGGATCATCAGTCGCTCTCTTGAGGCAAATCGTGAAAAACCAGGACGTCAGGCTAAGACGCGAATTTTTGCTCCTTCAGTATGAGCTTCTACATGTTCAGTTGACGACAGTGCGGCTCGCTTTAGAATGACCCTGCGAAGCCGCTCCTGATGCTCATCACCCCAAATGCCAATGGAACTGATAAGCGGGATAAGCGTTTTGCCAAAATCGGTTAGCGTGTATTCTACCCGCGGTGGCATAACCGGGTAGATCTTTTTAATGACCATTTCATGGTCTTCAAGTTCTTTCAGTTGCACATTGAGTACACGCCTGGTAACATCCGGGATCTTTCGCTGAAGTTCACTGGGCCTTAAGTTGCCTTCGTGAATGAACCAAAGGAGACGGACCTTCCATTTGCCATACAGTACTTCACCGACCAGGTCAAGTCCGCAATTTAAATAGGGAGTAGTCTTTTTTACATACATAAATACAAATATACAACAGGCCTGGTAAGTGAGCAATACGGATAAATTTATCACTATCTGATTCGTAAGTCCGTTATTGTATGATATATGTGTACTGCTGAAATTTGGACAAAAAAATAACAATAAACATCATGACACAACAGTTCAATTACAGTAATGAATTATCAGGCAAAATCGCCCTGGTAACAGGAGGTACAAAAGGCGCCGGAAAGGCGATCGCAGAAAGGCTCTTGCAAGCCGGTGCAACGGTAATTATAACTGCAAGGAATGCTCCCGAAGAAGAAAACAACAACCTGCATTTTATCCCTTCGGATCTAAGCAAGGCTCAAGATGCGCAAAAAGTGATAGCGAAGTCCTGTCAACCTATGGCAGGCTGGATATCCTGATCAACAACCTTGGTGCTTCATCAACACCTGCCGGTGGCTTTTCAGCATTGAATGATGAGGATTGGATATCAACCCTGCAAGCTAATTTACTTGCTCCTGTCAGGCTTGACAGGGGATTTTTACCGCAAATGATCGAGCGGAAAAGTGGTGTTATTATTCACATCGCCTCCATCCAGGGCATTTTGCCGCTATACGATTCTACATTGCCGTACGCAGCTTCAAAAGCAGGATTGATCAATTACAGTAAAAGCTTATCGAAAGAAGTTACGCCAAAATGTGTCCGTGTGTTAGCGGTTTCTCCGGGTTGGATAAATACGTCAGCATCGGTAGCCTTTTTGGGCGAGATCGCAAGAAATTCAAATAGCACTGTAGAAGAAGCTCAGCAAGGTGTGATGGATGCATTGGGCGGCATACCTTACGGCTGGCCCGCCGAACCGGAAGAAGTAGCCGAACTGGTTGGCTTCCTGGTTTCACCAAGAGCCAATTATTTAACAGGAACAAATTTCATTATTGACGGCGGAACAGTACCAACAATTTAAAAATAAAAAAAACGAACATGGAATTGCCAAAATTAGTTGCGCGTTTCGTACAAACGCAGAACAATCAGGACATCAGGGCCTACGTGGAGTGTTTCACCGAATCCGCCATCGTTTACGACGAAGGCAAGACCCATACTGGCAGAGAGGAGATCCGCCAATGGATCGACGAAGCAAATGCGAAATATCAATCTTCTATGAAACCTCTTAAATATGAGGAGGACGGATCGAAGGGAACGCTGACCGCGAAGGTTTCGGGCACTTTCCCCGGAAGCCCTATAGTGCTGGAGTTTCACCTGGAAACAAAGGACGGGCTCATTGATTCTCTAAAAGTAACCGGATAAAATTGGTTTTCGAAAGACAACGCTGAACACTTATTAGAAGACCGCCTATTTTGGATATGGCGGTTTTTAGTATCAAATTGTACCGGTTCCTGCATCGAATTGTTATTTAGCCGGAGATGGATGGCAATACCCATTATATCAAACCTATAAATAGCCTTTACTGCTACCTCTAATTCCCTGCAAAAGCATCAGCGCAAGGGCTATACCGTTATCTTTAAATTCCAAAACTACTATTTTCAACGAGGTGTTCTTGCATAACACGATCCCCTAAGAAAACGCTTCCGGAAGTGTAACCCGGGTGTTAACACTCTTTACCACGAATTAATCCACTTTGTTTTGCTTCCATATTCATAAAACAAATGATGATGAAGCAAAACTTTGATAATAACAGCTTCCGGGATTTCGAGTACATCCCGGGCATGGATGCCTGGGGGAGGGCGAGAATGTTCCAGGCGTACCTGGATGATCAGACGGCAAAAGGACAATTGAATTACCGGCTCGTCACCACCAGCGGCTGTGGCCCCGTAACCGAAATGGGCGGAAAAAAAATGATCAGCCTCGTATCCAACGACTATTTGGGCTTTACGCAACACCCGCTCGTCAAACAGGCGGCCATAGACGGGATCCTGAAATACGGCGCGGGGGCCGGGGCATCACCCGCCATCGGCGGGCATTACGATTACCATGAATTGCTGGAGCAAAAGATCGCCCGGTTCTTCCGGAAAGAGCACGCGATCATCTATACGACCGGCTATACCTCCAACAGCGCTTCCCTGCAATGCATCCTGACCAAAGAAGACCTCGTGATCCTGGATGCCGGTGTGCACACCAGCGTCATGGAAGGCTGCCAGCTGACCAACCGAAAGACCGTCAGGCATAACGACCTGGACGCTTATGAGCACATCCTGAAGATGTCCAGGGGCAGGCACCCGCTGGTGCTCGTCGTTATCGACGGCGTGTATTCGCAGGACGGCGACCTGGCGCCCTTACCGGAGATCATTGCGCTCTGCAAAAAATATGGGGCAAAACTGATGGTTGACGATGCGCATGGTACAGGTGTAATCGGCAAGACCGGCAGGGGACTGATCGAAACCTGTGATGCCTGGAGTGATGTCGACCTCATTACCGGGACATTCAGTAAAACGTTCGGGCATATCGGCGGCTATGTCGTTGCCGGTAAAGAGATGGTGAGTTACCTGAAATATCAAAGCAGGCAGCACCTGTTCTCCGCCAGCTCTACCCCGGCAGCATTGGCTATTATCAAAGCTATTGAGCTGATAGATGAGCAACCGCACTGGATGGCGGCTTTGCATGATAATATAGATTACTTCCGGCAAGGACTGCTTGGCCTTGACCTGAACATCGGTGACACGCAGTCGGCAATTTTCCCGGTGCGGGTGGGGGATAAGATCAGGAACGCGCGGATCTGCCATGCGATGCAGCAGATGGGGGTCTATGCGAACCAGATCAACTACCCTGCGGTGTCGATGAAGGATGCCCGGATAAGAATGGGCGTAACGGCTTTGCATGATCGGTCGCATTTGGATGAGGTGCTGAATGTTTGGTCGGATATCAAAAGACAGTTTAAGATATAGCACGGGTGTCTTTTGGCTTACATCGAAGATGGTTTCTGCAATTATTTGCGGAACCGTCTTCATCTAAAAGAATATGATGATGAGAAAATTTACGGAAAAACTCTTTACGGAATTAACAGAGGAATTATCGGTTTACGCTGACTTAGGTACTTTGCCTGTCCGAAAGGTGACGGGCACTATGCACAGCATTCAAACGGCATTTGAAAAGCTGAAACGCTTTATTACGGACACTTCATTTAGAAATCAGGATGATGAGATCGTCTTTTTCAAATACGAAAAGCCGAAATTTACAGCCGAACATTTCTACGCCATGGAGATCTTTACGATAGAAACCGCGCGGCCGCTCAATGATACGGCAACGTTAAAAGCCTTTTACGAACAGGAGTTAAAGTACATCCACCGGTTTTTAGAACAAAACAAGTTCCTGTATTCCTATTACCAGTTCGACCTCAAAGAACTCGATCACCTGCTTTTTGTCCGGGGAGCCAAACCCGTGGATATCCCCGTGCCTGAGCTGATGGGGCTTGACCCGCAATTCACCACCTGCTGCGATATGCTATGGGGCAAGTTTATGGCATTCGAACGGCTGGAGAAATGGCTGCAGAATGAGATCAGCGAACTGAACGGCGGCGGCGCAGCTGCCCTCGTACCGCCCGCCCAACCCGTAGCACCCATAGGCGCATTAAAGTGGACCGGCGAAAGCATCAACCTGGTAGAAATTGCTTACGGAATCTGGCTAACAGGCCAGCTGAATAACGGGCAGGTGTCGATAACGGAGATCGTAGAGTTTCTGGAGGCTGCGTTTCGCATCCGGATAGGCAAGGCGCACCGGCGCTGGCAAGGGATCGCTAACCGCAAGCGATTGGGTTATACGAAGTTTTTGGATGAGATGAAGACAGGTATAGAAAGAAGGGTGGAAGAGGAACTGGAGCGGTAACAGGATAATACGCCGCGCGCTGCTTTGGTCATACGGACGACCGTCCGGCCATCCCCGTTCTCTTTCCTTAACTGAACATTCCTCCGCTCCATACACCCCTTAAACATCCAATTCCGCGATAAGACGCCCCATTGTCAAGGGGGCCTTTAGATTTGCCAATAGTTAAAAGAAACTATCTTGTGGATAAGGAACAGGGTGAACTCAGTCAAGGGCTAGGCTAATGACCTATCCGCCGTATTAGTCTCTGCTCCGAACCTCAAGATCATGTCGTGACCAGTTAGAATAGTAGACTTCAAGGTCTTGTAAAGGCATTAGTCATCGACATATCTTTTAATCTGACCATTAATCTAAAAACCGATGAAATTTACAAACTTTGTGGGCGTAGATGTGTCAAAACTGACTATTGATGCACATGTACGAGGAAGCAATGCTTCCAAAACCTTTGCTAATAATCCCAAAGGCTTCACAGCTCTACTGATATGGAGTAAAAAGCTAATTCCGGACGTAGATCAGAACGCTATTCTAATTTGCTTTGAGCATACGGGTATGTATAGCATTAAGCTTGCGATTCATTTGCAGGAACTTAATATTCCATTCGCAATGATCTCTCCACTTGAGATTAAGAAATCACTGGATATGCACCGTGGCAAAAGCGATTTTATTGATGCTAAGCGCAAAGCGAATTATGCCTGGTTGCACCGGGACGATATCAAACCATCAGTATTGCCAACCAAAAGTATACTCAAACTTCAAACTCTGTTGACCTTGCGGGACAGGCTGGTGAGAGACCGGGGCGGCTTTGAGGCAACCTGTAAAGAACAGCGTTTGTCACTAGGTATAGCTAACAATGCTGAGATGTTTGAAGTCTATCAAAGCATGATCGGTCACTTGAACACACAAATCAAAAGCTTAGACGCGCAGATATTAAGTGTTATCGATAGTGATGTTAGTTTAAAGAAAACCTATGATCTGCTAACCAGTATGAAAGGCATTGGCCCCGTCATTGCAGCTAACATGATTACGAGTACCCATAATTTTACTCGCTTTGCAAGTTGGCGAAAGTTCGCTTGTTATATTGGAACGGCTCCTTTCGAACATATGTCCGGTACAAGCGTTAGAGGTAAAACTCAGGTTAGCCATTTGGCTAATAAACAGCTTAAAAAGCTACTTCATTTAGCTGCAATTAGTGCTATCATTCATAACAAAGAGTTAAGGGCTTATTACTTAAGAAGGGTTGGCCAGGGCAAAAGCAAGATGAGTACAATTAACGTTCTTCGTAATAAGATTCTCGCCCGCATGTTCGCGCTTATTAACCGGCAATCTGGATATGAATATGCAGCTTAGACGGGTAGCATCTTACGCTTAAACAACCAAAGCAGCTTCCGGGCAGGTTCTGTAAAGGGCAGCGAAGGTAGCGTAGCAGACGTAGCTGTTTATATACCCTTTACAGTTTCTGAATGGAACTGAACTTTGTGTTAGTGTGAAGATTCTTGCATTACTTATTTAATATATCCCAAATAAATTTATAGATTAATTATTGTTTTACGATAATTAATCTATAAATTTGCCTTGTACTAATATTACTGATATGACTTCTGTTAAACTTATCGCTAAAGTTTTATTGCACCTGTCCAGGGTGCTGGCTTTTATTTATTTTATTACTTTCCTATACACGCTGATTAGTCTTGAAGGCAAGTCAGGCTCGGTATTGCTGCATGATGCTAACCGGCAGTTTATCCTTTACCTGCCTTTTACGCATATCCCGTTTTTGCTTGGATTTAACAACCCTGTATATATCTGGGTCGAGTTTTTGCCACTTTTTATACTATATGCTTTGTTCTTCCTGCTATTGAGCAATGTATTTAACGTATTCATACAAGAGCGACTGTTTACACATAGAGGCTATAACTACCTGCGCGTGTTCTACCTCGCTAATTTTACTCTTCCTGTAATAATGCTCTTTTTAACAGAACTGCTTAGCGAGGCAAGCTTTGATGCTTGGGCCATTGTAGGACTGCATTTGCTGCTGGGCGTTTTCATTTTCTTCATGGCTGCCATCTTTAAGCAGGGCCTTAAACTTCAGGACGAACAGGATCTAATTTTTTAAGCTATGCCAATTGTTGTAAACGTAGATGTAATGCTGGCCAGGCGCAAAATGCAAAGCAAGGATCTGGCAGAGAAACTAGGCATTACGCCAGCCAATTTTTCAATCCTTAAAACCGGAAAGGCAAAGGGTATCAGGTTTGATACCTTAAGTGCGATCTGCGAAATTCTGAATTGCCAGCCGGGAGATATGTTAGAATTTGTACCCGATAAAGCATGATCCTCTAAAATTTATATATTAAATAATCTGATATGACATCAAGACTAATGATTGTCCTGGCACTTATAGTGCTGGGCAGGGCTTCCTTTGCCCAAACTAAAATAAACCGGATTGATAGCCTACTTAATTCACTTAATGAAAAAGGCAAACTGAACGGCAATGTGCTGGTTGCCGAAAAAGGTAAAATCATCTACCTTAAGAGCTTTGGCATAGCTAACGAAGCTACTGGGGAGAAGATTGATAAAAACACGATTTTTGAACTGGCTTCGTGCTCAAAGCAGTTCACCGCTATGGCGATCGTGATCTTAAAAGAGCAAGGAAACTTAAGCTTGGATGACCCAATAGCGAAGTATCTGCCCAAGCTTGCTTTCTATGACAAGATAACCATCCGTAACCTCTTGAATCACACAGGCGGCTTGCAAGATTACTTGAGCATTATGGATACTGTTTTTGACAAACATAAAATTGCTGTCAATGACGACATCATAACCATTTTTGCCAGACTCAGGCCGGCACTTGAATTTAGCCCGGGAACACAGTTCAAATACAGTAATACCGGATATGCATTACTGGCTTCCATCATCGAAAAAGCTTCCGGCGAAAGCTATGCCAGCTTCCTGAAGAAAAATATCTTTGATCCCCTGCATATGCAGCGCACGTTTGTTTTTAACAGAAGATTGCATCCAAGGAAGATCGAAAATTACGCATTTGGCTACATTTACTCTAAGTACCTCGGGAAATATCTCCTGCCGGATTCCATTGAAAAGGCTAAAGTAGTTTTTTGGCTGGATGGCGTAGTTGGCGATGGCACTGTTAACTCAACCGTTCTGGATCTACTTAAATGGGACCGTGCACTTTATACCAATAAACTGATCTCCAAAACGGATATGCAGCAGGTGTTCTCTCCTGCCAAACTTGATGATGGGTCGTTCACCAAATATGGTTTCGGGTGGAAGATCGAGCAACATACTGACTATGGCAAGGTGGTGCGGCATAGTGGCGGCTGGCCAGGATATAAAAGCGACATAGAAAGGCACACCGATAGTGATAAAACAATCATCGTTTTACAGAATCATTACGATGCTGCCGAACCAACCAAGATTATCAGGAGCATTTTATATAATCAGCCATTAGTCACACCGTAACAATGATGACCTGTGCAAAAATTCGTTGTAATTAAGTGGTTTCCTGTTGTTTTTTTATCGAAATACTTGCACAGGTCTTAGAATACGGCAGAAAAAGTTCCGTAACTATTATTAGCGCCATTTATATACCCTTGACGATGGAACGGCTGAGCTAAATTTGTGATAAGGTGTTGGTGCTTTTATAGAAGATCTGACTGGTAATTGACTCTGTCATTAGGCAATATTTGTACACATAGTGGCAATGACACGTGATACTTTTTTTACAAACGGTTTTGCGGTTGCCTTATTTACGCCCAAGCTTGTACCGGTTAGTAAAATTGTTTGTTTCATGTCGCTCTAGTTTATGACGAAAAGGATACCGTAATCGCATAGGGGCAGATCATACAAGTGCTGGTAGCTGTATACTTTACGATTAAGCCAGCCATAGTTTACCCTTTCTTTAGTTGTGCTAGGCGCCCGCCGGAAGCAAAAAAGGCGCACAGGACAAATGCGGCAGCGACTCGTTCAAACGCTAACGAAATCGCCGCCGCCCTGCACCTGCAATGAATGCGCTTAACCAGAAAGACTAACGGGCGGAAAGACGGCCCGGCTGCAGGGTTTTCAGCTGATGATTATAGATAAGTAGTATGAGTGATCGTAGCGGTGGTTACCGTGGTCGGATCTGTGTCTGTCGGAAATTTCTGATCCGGACGTTGTGATGAGCCGTAGCTGAAAAGGGTCTTAGTTTTCGGGAGTTTCAATTTTACGCAAGATTTTTTCATGTAATTTCAGTTTTAACTTTTAATTTAGGTCTGTCCTGCTATGGCTGAAATTTTATTACACGAACTGTTATTTAAGTGATACGAAAACTCCTTTATCCCCTGATAATAAAGCATGATTAAAATCAAGGAGAATTTACGTTCGTCAGAGCCGCATTTTATCTTTTGGGCGCTATTCATCGCATATGAGCTTCTGGTCAATTATTATTTCAATGGGGGCGTCCTGTCCTCCTGGATCGATATCATAACCTTTTATCCGCTGAACATCGGCTTATTCTACCTGCACACCTCCATCACTTTTTTTGTTTCCCGGCAGGGAACTACGCGCTACTTCAATATGCTGCTGTTTATTATCTTGGAACTGCTTGTTTATCTCGCTGTCAAATTTTGTATCGTTAAGCTGTATATGTTCATCGGCGCATATGACGTCAGCCGAAACGAGAAACTGAGCAGGTTTGTTGTCAGCAGCAGCTGGCGCGCCGGCTATTTCATCGTGCTCAGTTCGGCATTCGCTTTCGGCCGGCTGACCATCAGCTCCCTCGGCCGGATCAGCCGGCTGGACCGCGAGATGCTGCAGCAGCGCCTGGAAAAAGAACAAACGGAAAACAGTCTGCTCGCTACAAAAAATGCCTTTTTAAAGGCCCAGATCAATCCGCATTTTTTGTTTAATATCTTATCTTATATTCACACCCGGATCATTGTTCATTCAGAGCCGCTGGGAGAAGTGATCATCACCCTTTCTGAAATGATGCGTTATGCTTTTACTGAAACGGATCAGGATGGTAAAGTGGTTTTGAAAGAAGAGATACAACAAATGAAGAACTATATCGGTCTTAATCAGCTTCGTTACAATCAGCAGCTGAAGATCGATTTCGTAGTGTATGGTGAACCCGGCCAGCTGAGAGTTGTTCCGCTGCTCTTTCTGACGCTTTTGGAAAATGTCTTTAAATATGCGAAGCTGGACAGCCCGGAAAACCCCGCCAAGATTCATCTGCACATCGATAAAGACAACATGAGCCTCCTGATTTTGAATTTAAAGGCAAAAAAAAGGGCTGCCTACTCTAATCAGGTAGGTATGTCAAACGTCAGAAAGCAACTGGAATTCCATTATCCTTACCGGCACCGGCTGGAAGTTGAGGAAAATGAAACCAGCTATAAACTCCACCTAAATATTCAATTATAATGATCGATTGTTACGTGATTGACGACGAGTCGCATGCTGTAGACTTACTGGTGAACTACATCGGCAAAGTACCCGATCTCAGGCTGGCCGGCTCTTCAACAGACCCCTTGCTTGCCCTCCGGGAATTGGTTGACAATCATTCTGCAGATGCCATCATCGTATTTTTGGACGTAGATATGCCGGAACTGACAGGTATAGAACTGGCGGAATTGCTGCCGGCGCACGCCGTAAAAATATTTGTGACCGCGTTTTCCGATTACGCCTTAAAAGCCTTTGACGCAAATGCCGCGGATTTCTTGCTCAAGCCTGTGGCCTTCACCAAGTTTCTAAGGGCGGTTGAGAAAGCGAAGACCCTCATTTCAGCAAACGAACGTTTGCCGGCCGAAGTAATCCCGGGTGCTATATTCATCAATCCGGGTGTTAAAGGAAAGGTGTTGAGGGTTCAGGTGGATGAGATCATCTATATTGAGGGGCTTAAGAATTACATTATCATACATACGATCACCGGCCTCAAACATATCACCTACCTTACGCTGAATGAAGTGCTGGAAGCACTCCCGGCTTCCTTGTTTTACCGGATACACAAATCGTATATCATTAACATCAGGCAGATCCAGTCCGTAGAAGGGAATATGGTCAAGCTGATTTCCGATATTACGCTTGCCGTCGGTGTCAATTACAAGGAAAACTTTATGGAAGTGATCAGCCAGCTCACCGTAAGGACAAAAAGAAAATAACGCTTTTCAGGCGGATGTAGCGCGCTTGCTTCCGCCGGCCTGCGCGTTCATGGAAGTATACATTTCGTGGAGCAGGAAGTAAATGACCAGTTCCTGCTTCCTTGCGTGGCTGGTGAACAGACGGTTCAGGTGCATATGGATCAAATCCGCAATGAATTTTTTTTGGTCAGCCGGCGACATTTTTTTTGTTTGGATCAGCAGCTTGCGGTGGTTGTTATCAAAATGCTGTTTTTCTGCGGTGATCTTTAACCTTTGGTAAAATCCTTCCGGATTTACGATGTGCTGCTGCATCTCCGCACGCATTTGCCGATACTTCTGTTTCAGGGAAAACTTCAACGCCTTACTGTTGCCATTCTCGGAAAGCAGTCTGCTGGTCACCATCCGGGTAAGCTCAAGCTTTTCAAACCATGTCGGATAAAAATTGTCAGCGATACTATGTGCCGTTGATAAAGCGAACAGGTGGTAGTCCGTACGGTGAGCATCGTTTGTGCGCTTTAAAAACGCTACGACAAGGCAGCTGCTGAAGTGAAAAGATTTTTCAGCCGCTGCGATCATTCCTTTCCCGTATCTTTCCGTTTCACGCTGATAAATGGCTGTCTGAACATCCTGTATCATATGCCGTATAATACGAGGGTTCAGTCGCTTGTTTAAAGCGCTCAGCACAATACTGTACCGCCGGCTGTCACGAAGTTTAAACCGTATCCGGAGATGACTTCCTCCCTCATTGTACCTGACAAAGAACCACTGCAGGATATCTCCCGCAAACTCCCGGCTTATGATGCCGTAGAGATCCTTCGTAAGCAATGGGTTGACGAGGGAGGGTGCGCAAAAGATTTTCAGGTACAGCCATTTACTGCCAGGCGCGAAATACCGGGCGCTTTTTTTTTCGCCCCCTGCGGGCAAAGAAACTTGTGGCTGAACCCTTACCGGGCCATCATCATACATGAGTGCGACAAATTGCGCGGCCACGGCCTTGTTTTCACTGTTAGCAAAAAGGGCATCGTCCGCTTTCAGGTATTCTTTTATAATCACCTTGCCTTTAACTGCTTTCAGGCAATTTAAAAAAAAACGCTGTTCTGCCGGCGTATCCATATCGAAAACGAGCTGACGGTCACCTTCCGATAAGGCGATGTGCCTCGGCCACCGGCCGCGTTTCCTGCAGGCTGCCAGCTGCTGCAATGCCTTTTGCTCCTCACCGGCCGTTAGTTCCCCAACAACAGCCGCCGTAAGATACCAGGTACCAAGCGACAGAATAGTACCCTTATAGCTTACCCTCGGGTAGTAAGGCATGCCAGGAAATAATGACGGAAGATCCAGGGTCAGGCTTGTCTGGTGACCCTGATGCTGGAGGTCACCAAGAAAGTTCACCAGGCTCAGCCGGTTGTGATGATAATTGAAAGCGGTTGACAGGCGCGGGATTATGCGCTTTTTCAGTGCGGAAGAATACAGCACGACTTCCTGGTTTAACACCATTACATACAGATCACTCAATGGGATCGTTTGCACGCCGCAGACGGGATCCGCGAGGTTGATATTGATGGCGAAGTCGTAGCTTTTCAGCCGCCGGTTAATGTTGTCTGTGTGCGTATCTCCGAGGAAATTGATTTCAGCTAACAGCAGATCCGGATTTCTCGCCTGTTCGATCCGGGCAAGGTCCTGCACAGCGTCGTGTATATCTGTTGAGAAAAGACTAAAACGGCTGATCAGCGGTAGCGCCGAGCAACCTCCGGCAGCCTCGATAATAA
The DNA here is from genome assembly GCF_041663085.1 of Mucilaginibacter sp. Lineage (GTDB taxonomy): Bacteria > Bacteroidota > Bacteroidia > Sphingobacteriales > Sphingobacteriaceae > Mucilaginibacter. The sequence continues at coordinate 70,728 of NZ_JBAZRC010000002.1, read as the reverse complement.
GTCCCTCATTGCAAAAACTGAACATCACTGCAAGGGACGCCGGTAAGGGGAGGGGATGCAGGTGCTGCAACTGGTCAAGGTCTTCATCGGTAAGTGCCAGCTCCCTGTCCGCTGCGCCAGTGCCGGTCCATTTCTGCATGAATAAAAGATGTGTGTCCGTCCATGCTGGTTTAGCGGAAAGGTCGGATCCGGGGGGGCGGAAATCCACACCTTCAAGTAAATCATTATCCCCGGTTATCTGGGATCCGGAACCGTACCCCACACCGGTCTCGGGATCGAGGGCCTGCAGTAAGGGAATGGCTTGACGGTCGAACTTCTCTGTAAAAGCTTTGGCAAAGGCAGGCAGGCTGGTCGGGACTTTATCCGGTGCAAGTTTTTGAAGCAGCAGCACTGCTTCCTTCAGATGCTTTTGATGACGAGCATCTATTCCTCCTTCCGCTTCGGCTACAGCTGCGCCGTAAATGAGATTTCCAGGTGCCGCCAGGTGATCTTCGCGAAGTTCCACAGCCAAGAGAGCCGCGGCATTAATGATGCCGGCAACGTCAGCAGATTTCACGGATTGTACCGCGGTATTTATGCGTTGTATGCGGCTGCGGATTGCGGCGTCCGGGTTTGTCACTTCTTGCGCAAGCCGCAAAAGGTAATCCTGCCCGAGTGTTGACGGCTGCTGTCTTTTAACCAATACCTGCTGCGCTGTCAGGAAATTCAGGAAGGTTTTTGCCTCCTGTTCCGTACATCCGCTATGTGCCGTAATGACTTCGCGGATAAATGAGGGATTTTGCGGTGAATCGGATAAACGGGCGATGACCTTTTCGAGAACTGCGGAGTTTTCAACCGCCAAAAGCTGATACTGCACTTTCCCGCTGGATTCGTCCCATGTGCTGTTAATATAGCGGTAATCTTTGCCGGCCGCGTAAAGTGTCGGGTTCAGGGTTAGTTCGGATGCATCCGGGTCCATGGACGTGGCGATCTTGTGCAGTACAAGCTGATCAGCATACAGCGACAGGGCTGCTTCCGGTGTCCGGAAACGCAAATGCGTTTTATAATGTTGCCAGGAAGTAAGTCCGAAAGCAGACATTAAACCGAAAGGGGTGCAGCGGAAACTCATCCGGTTGTAGTATTTGCGTACGGTGATTAGTTCGCCCGGGCTTAAGAGGGCTGCAGCGAATCCCTTTTTTTCAAGCGCGCGGAAAAAAGCGGGACTGGCAAGGTAGAGCGCTGCTCTGAATGTTTCATCCGACAAAATATGGTCAAGATTTTCCGGCTGATAATCGCTGAGGCTTAGTATAGGCGATCGGAAAATCAACCCGGGAAGAAATTGCAATTCCGGCATGGTGATATCGGTTAAGGTCGGATTTTTAGCATTGTTGCCGGTGCAGATATACTGCATAGTTAATTTGCCTGTAATTACAGGTTAGTTCTGACTACACCTGCGGAAGCAGTCAAATAAGGAAAAACTTATCGCGCCGGCCTTCCCTCCGGGCACCGATCAGGCCCCTGATCTTGAGCGATGACAGCACACCTGAAATCGTCTTTTCAATGGTTGTCGCGTCCAGGTCCGGTTCCTGGCCGACGATGACGCCGGCTATTTCTTCGCGGAAACCTTCCCCGAGTGATTTCAGCGCAAATGCGATCTTTTTCGTAAAGGTCATTGTGTTTTTATAAACCACCGGAACCTGCAATGTTTTTTTTGCCTTGCCCCCGCCCGTTTCCGGTTCGGCAGGACGGAAATCAGGCGCATTTTCAGTAATCCGGTAAGCCGGCAGATCTGACGATATACTATCCTGATGCGCCTGTTCTGTAAGAAAAGCCGCTAAGGTATCTTCAATTCTTTTGTACTGTTGCTGATGGTATCTTAATTTTTCTTTCAGCTGGTCTATAATATCCTGATCGCTAGCGATTTTCATAGTGCCTTTTTTTACAAATGTAAGGGTAATCTTAACTATTCGTATATGTAATCTTCAGTTTCGTGTAATAAATAGCGGGGAAATTTTAAGAATTGATAATTTTCAACAAGCAAAAAAGATTTTATGAAAGACAAGCCGACGTGTTTAACTATATTGGAAATGCAGCAGTTGAGGAATTTCCATGCTGAACAGATCTTACTGATCGATTGTCTGATGGCCGTGGCCCGCAAAAACGACATCAACTCAGCGCCCACCGCTTACTCCGTCGAACAGTATAACTACGCGCCTTATCATCTGATGAACTGATCAACCGATAATTTATAATGCAGGTCTCCCTGGCATCACCAAGACCATTAACCAACCGCTTTATCGTTGTTATACCGGCCTATAACGCCGCTCAGACCATAGCGCGTGCCATTGGTTCGGTGACAACGCAACGCTTCGATGACCTGGGTATCATCATCCGGAATGATCTTTCTACCGACGATACCGGTAAAATCTGCCGCAGGCTGTTTGGTATTGAAACGGCCGGGGGGGACTTCTCTGCCACTTATGCGGGAAAGGAAATACTGTACATCGAAAACAGTAATAAACTATACGGCGGGGGAAATACATATGATTCCGTCATGAACTGGGTTCACAACCCGGAAGCTGTTGTCGCGGTGGTCGACGGAGATGATCACCTTCTGCATCCGGATGCAATAACCCGGCTTTCTTACGCATACCGGGACGCCGATATCTGGCTGGCCTGGTCCCAGCACCAATCTACGGCACTGAAAGCTTCGGGTCAGACCGGCTATTCGAATCCCTTACCGGGCGATGATATCATTTATTCCTCCAGGCAGTACTGGTCGGTTTCCCATTTCCGTTCTTGTAAGGCCTGGCTATTCGGTTTGATTGATCCGGAGGATCTCAAAGATCCCTTCACCGGCGAACAGTTTTTCAGAGTGGCGGCAGACGCTGCCCTTCTTTATCCGATCATAGAAATGTGCGGGAACATGCACAGCCGCTTTATAGACGAGGTTTTATATGCCTATGAAGACAAGTTGCCGACGAATGAGGCAGCGATTTACCAGGGCATTCAGCAGGAATATACCGCTTTTATCAGGAGTAAGACGCCTTACAGGCCTTTAGACCATAAAGCAGAAGCGGCGGGAGCTTTTTTAGCGGTTGACCTGACTGACCGCGTTAAACCGATGCAGAGACCCGGGGTTCCGGCCTTTCCTGCGGTTGTTTTGCCGGCACCCAAAAAAAACTGATCAGCGCATTATACCAGCTGATGAAGGTAACCATCAACCAGAAGGCGGGATAGAGCGGTACCAGATAACCTGCCTTCATATGCAGGCCTTTTCTTTCATCTTTCAGATCGATATAAAGGTAGCTGTAATAGCCTACACTGATCAGATAGGAAAGACCGATCAGATACAGGACCCCCCCTTTCAGCAGGATTGTGGCAACAAGCACATCCAGCGGGATACTCACCAGCAGTGTCACGGAAACAATGTCCTGTAAGGTCCGCAGGCCAATGGCGGTGCGCGCGGTCATCTGCTCCCGGTAAAATGACCGCTGGAAAAAAATGGTCTCGATATAACCAAGGTACCACCTTTTTCGCTGGATAAGCAATTTCTTCAGGCTTAATGGCGGGCGCGTTAAGGCAAGTGTTCGTTTCTCGTAGACAGCTTTCATGCCAAGCTTCAGGCCGATAACGGTCGCTTCCCGGTCCTCGCCATTCCGATAACCGCTGTGTTCCTGATAAATTCTTAGCAACGCTTCCCGTTTATAGCAGGAACCTGCACCTGGCATGACCGGGACACTCTGATCTTTCAGGTGGAATTGATAATAATACCTCGCAAAAGCGTATTCCAGTTGCTGAAAAGAAAATACCGCGCCGGATCCTTCATAAGGAATCATTTTGAAATAACAGCCCATGGTCTCCGGCAATGCTTCCAGCGCCGGCAGCGTTTCTTTCAGCTGGGCAACATCCAGCAGGTCCGTGTCGAAATCAGAAAGGATAACATGATGATGGGAGATCTGCGAGGCGACCAGATGCAACGCCCCGACTTTTTGCGCATTCGGATAGACGGAAGCGGCCGTTAAGCGGGAATTGCAACTGGCCAGGTAAGCAATTAGTACAGCCAAACTGCTGTCTGTCGACCCGTCATTGATCAGAATTACCTCAATATCGGCATGGCATGCCGCAAACTTCTCAAAATAAATTAAACGCTCCTGAAAATTCGCTGATGATGCTTCATTATAGAGCGGTATCAGCAACGCGATTCGTTTAGCGTTAACGCGGCCTGTCAGCCATGTAAGATCAAGGGCCTGCAGGGAACGGAATGCAGCGGTTTTCTTCATATTATATAGTAGTTGTCAGTTGAAAATCCCATATGATCGGATAAGTGCTGTTTCCAAACAGCCTTTAAAGGTATAAATATATCTTAAAAAATAATTAAGATTTATTTTAAGATATATTTGTTTCTTTAAGATTTAAGATTTAATATTGTTTAAATCATCTGACTTTATGAAAGTTCCTGTTTTTATTGTGGAAGAGCATCACGAAGCATTTTTAGTGTGGGACTTTGCCAGAAGGTCAGGTCAGATCGCCGGACCATGTCTGCTGATGCATTATGATGATCATGCTGACATGAGAGCGCCGGAGTTAAACCGTTCCGTAAAAGAAATCGCATTGAAAGAAGCGGCATATGTAAGGGAGCTGGTTGATGAGAACCTGGCCATTGACAATTTTATCGTGCCGGCCATCTATGCCGGATTTATTAACGGATTGTACTGGATCAAAAGGGACCGCAGCAACTCATCCCGGATGAATTTAACCCTCCGGTCTTTCAACCAGGAGGGGATGAAATTCATCTGTCAGCAGGACGACGGGTCAGAGAGAACGGCTGATGCAAGAACCTTCAGCTACTTTAAGGGCGGCAACGACCATGTTTTTACGGACCCACCGGAAGCCGGCGTCAAAATATTACTGGATATCGATCTTGATTATTTTTCCTGCTGCGAGCAGCCCTCCAGGCAAACCGTTGTTGCCATTACCAGGGCGGAGTTCGAAGAGTTCAGTGCGGACGCCTATCATCCTTTAAAATATATCACATCCAGGGTAGAGGCCGTCCGTTACGGAGATGGCTATTATTACCTGTTCAACAAAAGCAGTTTTTCTTATGAAAGTAGACGCCGGCTGGATGCTGAGGCCATACAGGAACTGATCAATGAACTGATCAGCGGGTTGCGGCATAACAGGGTCAAGCCGGAACTCATTACCATCTGCAGGTCCCGTTTCAGCGGCTTTACACCCGAAGATCAGTGGGAGATGATCGAGTCACAGTTGATTTTCGGTCTGAGTACGCTCTATGACCTTGATCTGCACAGCATCAATGAACTTCGTCCAGCAAAAGACCACACCTTTGAACACGCCGGTTATGCAAAATCTTTATAAATTATATCTGTCGGCATTGCTGTGCCTCAGTGCCGGAACTGCTCCTGCACAGATATATGCGTATTACAAGACCGGTAATAAAATAAGGAAGTATGCGCTGCAGCCTGACCGGCAGCTTACAGACACCTCATTTAAGTTCCCTGTTTATAGTGATTTCCCATCCTTAAGCCAAAGTTATGCATTGAAGAATGGTCAGTCGCTGCGGCTGTCGGATACAAAAGTCCGGGTGCCTGCTTCCGGGTGGCACCTGACAGGCAGATTCTTTACAAGGAATGTGCTGAATGTTACCGTCACCATGCTTAACAGGGGAGTGGAGCTGCCGCTTGCCCGGTTCGCGCCGAATCGGCAGGGTTACCAGTACCCGCTTGATGTCGAACTGAAGCCGGATTCACTGTTCAGAACGCCGCCCGACAGCATCGTGGTGCGGATCAGCTATCATAAGGCAGATACTGCTAAGGGGGCTTCGCTCATTCTTGGGGATCTTTCCATTGATCAGCAAAGCATTGTACAACATTACTCACCTTCAGACCTGTTCACCACCCTTCCGTTCCGGAACCAGTCTAAATCTGTTGCTCCCAAGACTGTTTTTGAAGACCTGGGACAGTACCGGCACTTTCCCTCCGGACAATCCGAACAGGATTACAAAGCGACGATATTCATCGAAGGTGCGCAAAACGACACGCCTGCGTACCTGGACAGTGTGTTTATGTTCCTCGTGACCAGGTATCCGTTCTATAAAACCAGGTCACTGGACAGGGAACAGGTTATTGACCGCGCGAGGCGCTTATTACAATACAGTGAGCCACTTTGTAACCGCGTCAACGCGATGAATGAATTCCTCGGCGCAGCCATAGGCGACCCGCATTTTTACATCTATTCCAGGTGTCAGCCCAGGTTTGATAAAAGCCTGGTCAGCCCAATTGTTTGCTACGATCTTAACGGTAAATGTGTGATCGCAGCGGTAAATGACCGGGATTTGCAGACTCAGGTGGCTTTGGGCAGTGTGATAACTGAAATCAGCGGTATCGACAAACAGCTTTTAACCGGTGCTACCGCCCTGCAGGTGAATAACTGGCTGCGCAAAAAGGCAGGCGAGGAGGTCATACTTGGCCTGAAAGACGCCGGCGGGCGTAAAGGGCAGGTCCGCTATCTGACAAAAGCCGCTTATCCCGCGCTGCCCGGCCGCAGGGATAGGAGCAGGCTATTCATACAGATCAACGACACCAGTTCTTATTACAGGGTGAGCAGTATCAGCGATGCGTTTGTGAATGATTTCATTTCGAATCTGGACTCCATCAGCCATAGCCGTAAGCTTATCCTTGACTTCAGAAATTGCGGAGGCGGAGACTTCTTTGCCGGGGCAAGGCTTTTATCCTGTTTTGTGCCGGGCGCCCGCAAGCTTTTTGATTTCCGGGCCATCGCTACCGGAAAAATGGATTCTGTGGTCGCTGAAGCCGGGCTCTCGCCCGTATCCTATCCCCAAAAGGGTCAGTTAGTATTGCTGTACAACAGAAACTCCGCCTGCGTGGCGGAACTCCTCCTATATGCGTTGTCGAAGTACAGGAGCAACACGCTGCGCATTAGCAGCGAAAGATCTGCAGGTGCACTGGCCTTTACCTATCAGGTAGTACTGCCCGGCGGCGACGACGTTGCTTTTACAACAAATGCGCTAAGCCCCGGTGAGATCCTGCTTGACGGCCGTTCCATTGAAAAGTCCGGCTTATTACCCGACATCATGGTTCATCTGGATACCGTATCAGATCTTGCGCCTTACGACGATAAACTACTGCAGGTTGCTTTGCATGCAGGAGAAAAATATAAAGCCGGGAAAAGAAAATTCGGGACCCGGTGAATGAAATCAGGCGGTGACAGCATTATTGTTCCTGCTGCAAGACACTATGTAAATAGTATAATTAATATTTTTTTAACCTTTAATTTCTTTAAGATGAACAAAGATTCGTTGAAAGAGGATTTACTAAAAAGAGAGTTAGTAAAACCAAACAGCACTGAAGAAAGGCTTGCTCAGGAAGTAGAGTCTTTATGCGAAACTTTCGATTGTACCGGTAACCTTGCACGTGCAAATGGTGACATCGGCAGCGAAAATGATATCTTATTTTAAGATATGCTTGATGCGTACAGCAGCAAATTTTTGTTGCTGTACGCTTAAGTGAACTGTTCAGCATGATTAATTAAAAACCGATTTAAATAGCCTGTTATGACACAAACATATAAGTCAAGCCCTTACAACGTATTGATCCCTGTTGAGGAGCGTAACGAATTTCTGTTATTCAATACACTCAACGGAGGAATCGAGGAGCTTAAGGAATCAGAAGGCATGCTCATGGCCGAATTGATCGCTTTAAAAGCATTCAGCAGGGAAATGTTTCCAAACGAAGACGGATTGATGGATTACCTGATCAACAGGGAATACCTGATACCATCCCAAAAAAACATGGTGGAAATCTTTGAATCCAACATCGCGCACCACCAGTTTAAAAACGCGGGAACGATTCACCTGACGATCGGAACAACGATATCCTGCAATATGGGATGTTCCTACTGCTTCGAATTTGTCAAGCCGAATCACACACTGAAAGATGACCGGGTGAAAAAGCAGACGGTGGCCTATGTTAAGGAAATCATCAAACATGCCGGGCATAACGTACATACCTTGTCCGTCACCTGGTATGGGGGCGAGCCTTTATTAAATGTCAGGGCCATCAGTGATATGTCTTTGGGGCTTATTGATCTGGCTGCGGAATGCAACATCAAATATTCTGCAAAGATCATTACGAACGGAATTTACCTTACTGAGGAAAATATGAATATTCTCGTCGCTAACCGCGTAAGCCTGATACAGGTGACGATCGACGGTGCAAGGGACGTCCATGACCGGAAAAGGCCGTTAAAGCAGAAAAATGCCGAAAATTACTACCGGATTCTGCGTAACCTTTCCGCGCTGCCAAAAGGGATCAATGTTGCGGTGAGGCTTAACGTTGACCGTGAGGTCGCAGATTCTGCGGAGTTACTGCTGGATGATTTTGAGAAATTCGGCGTATGGCCTGCTAAATACGATCAGGTGAGTTTCGACCCGGCGTGGTTGCGATCGTACGAAGAAATTCAGTTGAATGCGCAGGAAAAAGGTTTAAGAATGCATGTTGATGATTTTTTCGATTTTAAACAAAATTTCCGGCTAAGCCTGCTGGGACGCTTCAACAGGTATGCAGATTTCCATGGATTGAGACCGGGTAAACTTAAATGGGATATTCCTTCCTATCAGTCTACCTGCGCAACATGGGCATCACCGATCAGCCTTGTTGTAGATCCTAACGGATTCATCCACAAATGCTGGGAAACCATTCACGACGATTCATTTGCTCCCACTTCTGTCTTTGAGCCTTATGATCCGAGCAAGTTTGACAAATTTAGCGCATTTAACCGCTATACGCATAACGATGTTTGCAGAAACTGTAAGTACCTGCCGGTATGTGATAAAATTTCCTGTTCCTTTGAAGCGCTGAAAAACCTCGTTCCTCAATGCACCGAGTGGAAATATAAAACAGAGAGCTACCTGAAAGAACAGTATCTGCGGATGAAAGGCAGTCCGGAAATGATGATCGAGCCGCGGAATGCGTCAGCGCTGAACACCGGGCACTCCAACAAATGATCACATGATGAAGATCGGGATAATAGATACCGGAGCGGATGTGACGCATAAAAGGCTGAGCAGTCACCGTATAAGCGGCATAACGGTACTGAAGGACGAAACAGGCAGCATTGGCTTCGTTGCGGATAGATTCGCTGACCAAAAGGGCCATGGAACAGGGGTGGCTTCTATCGTTCTTCAGCACGTACCCGAAGCTGAGCTTTTTATTGTTAAACTGGAAGCTGCCGTGGGGGGCGTTACCGAGGAAATGGTGGAGAAAGGAATCCGTTATCTGCTGGAAAAAACTGACGTCCGGATGATCAACATCAGCATGGGTATCAAAACCAATACACCATCCTTCGGTTTGCAGCAAATCTGCTCTGATGCATTTTACAAGGGAGTGGTGATTGTAGCCGCTGTTCATTACCTCCATAACAAACTTTGCTACCCGGCACATTTCAGCACAGTGATCGGCGTAGGACAGGGGGTTGTGGACAGTAAATATAAATTCCGCTATCTTGAAAACAAACTGGCAGACGTCCTGGCCAAAGGCGGCCTGCAAAGAGTGGCCTACCCGGGAAATCAGTTCCGGTTCAGTGTCGGCACAAGCTTGGCGACCGCACATTTTACCGGAATTCTGGCCGATGCTTTTAATAAGGGCCTTTGGAACGACAGGGAAAATCTTTTGAGATGGATAAAGCATAACGCTTCAGCGGATATCATCAGCTTTACAAAACATGATATGGACATCAGCGGGCTTAAAAAGTCCGGGATGTCCGAAATAACCGAAACAGAGGTCGTCGCCGCCCTCCGGCCAAAATGCAGCGGTAAGGCAATAGCGATTTTTCCTTTCGAAGAAAAAGAAATGAAATCAATACTGGAATTCCATCATCTGCTGCCTTACCAGCTTACGCTTGCCATCGGATATCCAAGGTCGCTCAAGATTGACAATACGGTCGCCATGATGGAAAAACTGAATATCCGGCATCTTTTCGGGCAGCCCGAGGAGAATGACCTGAGCAGTTTTGATACCATTGTGATCGGCTATTTTCTGGATAAGCTGCTGGATCAGAACTCGTACTTCGGCTATACACTCATACGCAATTGTGTACTCAAGCAAAAAAACTTCATCGTATGGGATAAATACGTATACGATCTGATCTGGTCCGTGATAAAAGAAACAGGCACCGAATACCGGGGGGAGGTCTTCCTTACCGCTTTCACGGCCGCGCACAAAGAAAAGCTTTACTCGCTCATGGAATATGACCGGTTAACGGTGCCGTCCATTTGCGTGGTCGGCACCAACAGCAAACAAGGTAAATTTACCACCCAGCTTGTACTGAGGCAGATATTGGAAACGAACAGCTATAAAGTTGCACATCTCTCGACAGAACCGCAGGGGATCATTCTCGGTGCCGAATTTGCCTTTCCCATCGGTCATCAGGGTACCGTCGAAACGGATATCAGGGACTGGAATAAATCCCTGCGCTTGCTAACGCAGCTGATGGAAAGGAAAAGACAGCCGGATGTGATCGTTACCGGAAGCCAGGGCTGTATCATTCCGCGTCATCCGATGAACGACTCCAATGCGGCCGAAATGCTCAGTTTCGTCAAAGCGTTTTATCCGGACGCGCTGGTTTGTGCCATCAGCCCAAACGATACCATCGATTTCATCATGAAAACCGTCGAAGTTATCAAAGCTTATGTGAAATGCACGGTGATCTGTTTCGTGCTGACACCGTGGGAGTACCATTTAAAAGTTAACTCGCTGAATCAAATGCATGTGTATTACAAGCGGCTTCAGGATGAGGAATATCTTGAGAAGCTCAACTATTATAATGAACGGTTACCGGCACCAACATTCAATATCATGGATGCGAAGAACCACGGCCGGATCCTTGAACTTATCCAGCAAACCTTTTCAATCAATTAAAATGAAAAATATAGCAGCATTTTTAGGAGACACAACAGCGATTGCCAATGATGACATTGACCTGCTTACAAAAAAATACTTTAATGACAATTACGGTTACCCTGCCCGGCCGGTGAATTTTACCAAGGCTTTCCGGAACTGGGAGATCAGAACTAAGTGGTCTGAAGAATATCTCAGCCAGGCGCTTCAGTATCCTGAAGTGATGGAAAGTACGCCTGGAGCGTTACCCGCCACTATGACGCTGGAGCAATATATGGCCAATCCGACTGCAAGTCTTTATTATAAAACCGGACGCCATTTGTCAACAGCACTGCGACACGATTTTGCAAGTCCTTCACCGTTTAACTGCTGGTATGCAAATACCGGCCTCGGTCCTCCAAAAACGACGCTTTCCTGGCTTTATGCAGGGCATCCGGGAACAGGCTCTCAGCTACACCGTGATATATGGTGGACAAGCGCCTGGAATTACCTGATCAGCGGCAAAAAATTATGGATAGTCTACCCGGCGGTCTATACGCGCCAGATCGCTCAATCGCTGCCGGACTACCGGCTGCCGCTGGAGAACATTGACCTGATGTCTTATCTGGCACTGCGATATAAACCGATGACCTGTGTCCAGCAGCCGGGCGAGATGGTTTTCGTTCCGGGAGACTGTTATCATTTGGTGCTCAACCTCGAAAAAAGCATTTCCTTAACGGAGAATTTCATCAATGAAACGAACTATGATCTTGTCAAAGGATATTTCAGGTCCGGAAGCAGCCAGAAGAATTACGAAGATATCGAAGCGGTCGTAGCCGAAGGATTCAACAGTTTAAAACTTGTTACCGCATAATTATGGATATTTCATCTGAAACCGTTGACGGTAAGAGCATTTATATCATCAATAACGCATTTAGCCCGGATGAGATCGAAGCTTTTTATGAATATGCTATTGCCTTGCCCTATAAAAGGCTGGAAAAGAGTCTTTCTTATGATGAATTTCCCATCTTCAGTGCCGACTTCATTCCTGAGAAATTTGAAACGGAAACTTTTATCGGCAGGAAAGCCCGGACCCTTCTTGAGCAACTGTTTACAAACGGGTCCGCTTACAGGCTTATGCGCTCCTACATCAACTTGTGCTCCTACGGGGATGTGGAATATCCTCACCGGGATTGTCCTGTCGGACAGGATGATCTTACCGGATTATATTATGTCAATAAAGAGTGGAACTATAAATATGGCGGAGAAACCCTTTTTTATTCCGAAAAGGACTCACGCCTGGCCATCCTGCCTCAGCCCGGCCGGCTGGTTTTCTTTCCGGGGGACATCGAACACATGGGCTCGATCCCAACCCGGATCTGTAAAGTACAGCGATTAAGTTTGGCCATGAAATTCAAATTAAAATAAAATGACACCAGTTACATTACGCATTATTAAAGTATTATCCGAGGTGACGGAGGGGGAATACGAAGACCTGTTCCCCCCGGATATCACTAACGATGAAAAACTTCAGCTTCTGACCTCCGAATCAATGCTTGCCCTGGTTTTTGTAACCTCGCTGGAAGACGAATTCGAGATAGAGTTTCAGGATGATGAGGTCGACGTCTCTTTTTTTAGCAGCATAGAAGCCTTAACAGCGAAAGTACGTAAATATGTGCAGGCTGCATGATAACGCCTCCGGTGTAAATCGAATGAACCGGAATAAGCATTTTGTATGGAATCATCAATTATAACATGGACACTTTCGGATTATTGCCAGATCATCGGCGACGAAGCTGCTGCAGGTGCGCCCGCATTGCTGTTCAGCTATCTTTCAAAAAGATCGCATAGCCTTACTTCCGGCGAACGGAAGCTGATCCAGGATGGCAAGTTGGATAAACTCGCTGCCGGACTTAAAGGCAGCCTGATCGAAAAGGGGATTTTAACCAGGGACAAGGAAGCCCAAATGCGATCTGTTGTCAACGAGTGCCGGTCATTTGATAAGATAACGGTGGTTTGTACCGGGGAGGCGAGACCAGCGGATGTCAGGGCATGGCATGAGTTTATTGTTAAATATGATGCTACCAGTGCGTCTTTCCTTTTTTTAGACGATGAGCTGCCTGCAGTCCGAAACAAGGCCGCATTGGCCGAACAGGAATTGCAGGCGCTCCAACCCCAATATACCCGGAATTTTTTTAATATTCGCTATGACCGGCAGCAGGACCGGCTGTTGGTTTACGGAATCAAACCGGAAAATGATTTTCAGGCTGTTCCTGTGCATACACAATGGCTGGTACAGCAGGCCGGGCGTGAAGGGGAATTTGAAGCCGGCGTTAACTGGGGGATCTCCTGTTATGATTATGAGCGGGAATTTGCCAATAAATACTTCGGCAGGCTGAACTTTCTGAAAGATGTCAGAACAAGCTCGCTGGTCAACTCGAAATTCCGGTGGTTTAAAGAACTGCCATTTCCGGGCCTTATCATAGACCAGGATCAGGCGAATACAGAACCATTGTTGCACCCACAATGCCTGTCATGTGCTTTATTGCCTTCATGTGGAGGGTATACCCGGAACCAGGAAGTCGTTTGTCCTACATTTAAAGCAACAGCCTTTGACATGATCCCCGTCTATGTAAGACACCTACACCTTTTCGAGGTGCCGGAAGAGCATAAGAGCTTTGGCTTGCGCAACAAGCTGGCCGTAAAAAAAGAGGTGGATGAATTGCTGCTAAAGCTGGTGTGTGCCAACACTGACGACGTGACCAGGTTTGATATGGAGCACCTGATCAGTGAATATGACCGGGGATTTCGTCTGTCGAGAAGCGGTCAGAAACATTTATCACAGCAAGTGGTGTCTGCCGCAGACCAGCTGCTTGGTCACTATTATGACAAGCCCTTCGAACTCGCTTACCTCAAAACCTGCAGTACTTCTGCCCAGTCTTACCTCGCCTACAGGAAACGCCTGTTCGCAGAAAGTGATGCGATCATCAGCGAGGGACTTGATTTTGCTACGCAGCTTTTAGAATATAAAGAGGCAGAAATTGCTTACCTCATTCTGTTCCAGATGTTGTCGAACAGAGCAAAGGTCTTTCTCGTCCGTAAGAATTACGGGGATTGGATAAAGGAAAGCCTGAACGCCTTGCATTTTCTGCTAAACGCCGCGCAACCAGATGAGGTGCCGCCAGTTGATTTCTCCTGTTTTTCGCGTATCGACGGGAACGTCGTTAACGCTTTTGTGCTGGAGATGCTGGGCAACGTTACCATGATGCTCATAAAGGACCCGTCTTTCCAGCCGGGCTACGAATTGCTGGGAAAGATCACGATAGATCGCCCGCTAACCGATTTTAAACTTCAGTTGTCGTCATGGGTCAGCCTGAGCAATGCCGTTATGGAAAACAATCATGCGTATATCAGGGCAAACCTGAAAGATTTTTTGATGATTAAGAACGCCTCTTCGGACATCAGGCCGTTACAACTATATTTAAAGACAATCGTAAAAAAACAATGTCCCGACTTGCTCAATAAATTAAAAACAAATACCGATGAAGCTAACTTTTTTACTACTTATTCTCCAAACGAGCGTACTCCAACTTGCTAACTACACTTACAAATGGCAGGGTAGCGATGTTGCCGGTCATTGTTACGCAGGCTTTGAAGACTTTAATGGCAAACAGGACTTTAGGTTAAAATCAGGCGTGAGGGACGCTTTTCTGCTGGAGATGAAGACCAGGCTGTCGAAAGGAAAAATGAAGGTGCAGCTGAAAGAAGGATCAAAAATACTTTTAGATAAGGAGCTTGCAGGAAGAGATACGGTCTCCATCAGACTGAGCAATCCTGACAAAACCAAATATAAAGTGATATTCTTGGCCAGCCACGCTTACGGCAGCTTCGATTACCAGTACCGCACCAAATAAATCTGAACTTGCAATGTCATCCTTACCTGCCCGTTTCTGTCTTTTCCTTTTGTGGTTGTCACCGGTGACAGCTTATACCCAGTCAGTTGGGATTTCCGGGCGCGTTACCCTTGGAACCGTCGCGGCTGAACAGGTGTCGGTAACACTCAGGTCTGCTAAAGACAGCGCGCTGATCCGGGCAACGACAACAAACGCCCAAGGCCAATACATACTTACCTCCGTTACACAAGGGAATTACCTGCTGGTTGCATCGGGTATCGGGATCGTCAACCAGTCTAAAGAGATAAGCGTTGGTAACGAGGACGTTGTGGCACATTTTAGCATGCAAGAGTCTATTACCATGATGAAGGATGTGACGGTCAGCGCCAGAAGACCGCTGATTACCAGAAGTATTGACAAAACAGTTGTCCATATCGAGAGCAGCGTATATAAAAAAGGGGAAAACGGTTATGCTTTATTTAACGTCATACCCGGGGTTGTTGCCGACAATGCCGGATCGGTTACTTTTGGGGGGACCAGGAATGTCACGGTATATGTGGATGATAACAGGGTCAGATTACAGGGAGAGGACCTGATGCGGTATCTCCGTTCTATTCCTTCGGAAGATATCAAATCTTACGAGGTCAGAACGGTTTCCGGTGCCGAATATGAAGGTTCCAGCACTGGTGTGGTGATCAACATCGTATTAAAAAAGGAAGCCAGGTATGGTTTAACCGGGAATGCGAACTCCAGTTTTGAGCGCCACCGGTATTCCAATTTCAGCAACGGGGCGGACCTGAATTACCGGGTCGGAAAATTGAACATTAAGGCTAATTACAATTATTACACTGGAAAGAACTTTAGCGACGATAGTCAACATCAGTTTTATAAAGATGCCGGAATTTATACGGATCAATTGAACCTATACCGGGACGATCATGTTCACCTGCATAATCTCTCTGGGGGACTGAGTTACTTTTTGACCGGCAAACAACTGGTCTCAGTAGATTACCGCCTGATGGAGCTCAACGTCGCCTCTGAAGGAAATGTTACCAATATTATGAGACATAGTGCCGGAGACACGGCGATCGATTCCGCTTTCAAAACGCTGAACCGCAAGGCAACCGACATTGACAATCAACAGGTAGATGTGCTTTACCGGATCAAACTTGACACGGCTGGAAGTAAACTGGATGTGGCCTATAATTATCTGGGCTATCATAATGCCTTGTCGTCCGATCTGATCAACACATTTCTTGATAGTAACGGCCAACCGACCCGGGATCCTCAGGGGATCTCATTCACCAATCCCGCTAGGGTCGGGTTCTCCACCTTTAGCGCAGATCTTCTGACAATCTCTGACAAAAAAACGAGCTTTCAGATCGGTTCACGATACAACACATCCGAGACGGATAACGCAATCAATTACTTTGATGGTTTTGGGTCCGGCGGTGTATTTAACCCGCAACGATCAAGCAGCTACGTTTATAAGGAGAATATATTCGGTATTTACGGAACATTCAGCCATGACTTTCAAAAGTGGAGTGTGAAGGCCGGATTGAGGGGGGAAAATACAAATTACAGCGGCAACAGCCGGTCACGGATCCAGGAAGCTTCCATGCTTTTTATCAGGGACAACAGGTTTGACTTTTTCCCCTCTTTCTTCGTTCAATATAAGCCTCGGGAAAAAGACCAGTTTTCCTTTGCATACTCCAGAAAAGTGACCAGGCCATCTTATACTTTACTAAACCCGATCGAAGATATAGCGGATCCATATTATGTTTCCAGGGGCAACCCGGACCTTTTGCCTTATTTCTCCGATAACCTCGAACTGAACTACACCAGAAACAGCGTTCATAATTTCAGTCTGTTCTACAACAGGCTGCGCGGCATTATCAATACGGTTTATTTCTCAGAAGGAAAGGTGATTGTAGAATCGTATGCCAATGCGAATAACGAAGATAAACTTGGACTCTCTTACAGTTCGGTGATTAGTTTAACGAAATGGTGGGAGGTTACCTCTTATTTAAGTTTGACCTATGACCGCATTTACTTACTGGACCGCGAGACAGCAATCAGGAAGTTGCCGTTCTATGGATCCCTCACCAGCCGTTTTCAATTGCCCGGGGGATATCATGCGGAAGTAAACGGCTTTTATATAACCAATAACTTCTACAGTATTTATGACCTTAAACCACAGGGCCGTATCAATTTTGCATTCAAAAAATCTTATTTAAATAACAAGCTTACCGTTACGCTGAATGCCAACGATCCCTTTAATCTGACACGTATCGGTTACAGGATCGATGAAAAAGATTTTTACCGGGACGTTAACAGAACGCTTCCGACAAGATCCGTTTCCCTGGGCTTGTCCTATTCATTTTCCAGCGGGCGGAGGAAAGGGGAGAACATAGATAAAAGCGACAACAGCGCAAGTGAGAAGGACAGGCTTTAAATAAATGAACAAAACGATACTTATGAAGACTAAAGCGACCTATTTTCTGCAGATTTTTCAACAGGCGATCGCTGATTATCATATCACGGATACCATCGATAAAATGCCTGTAAACCGGTACGCTGCGGGCAGCGTTGAAAACCTGTTCTTTCACAAGGCAGCAATCGATACTGTGCAATGGCATGTGGAAGACCTGATCCGCGATCCGGGAATAGATCCGTCTTACGGGTTGTTCCTTAAAAGAAAAATTGATCAGCTGAATCAGGAGCGAACAGATACTGTTGAAAGGCTGGATCTATACTTTTTTGAACGATACGGGCAACAGCAAAGGGCAGGATGCCGGCATAACTCGGAGACATTGGGGTGGGCCTATGACCGCTTATGCATCCTCGAACTAAAAAGTTTTCATGTCGGCGCTGAACTGGAGCGCCCGCAGATATCGCAGGAGCATTACAAGAACTGCCTGAGCCGGAGCGAAATCATCCTGTGCCAGAAAAATGATCTGTTGAATGCGATAGACTGGATGACGGACGATATCATCGAAGGAAAGATAAATATAAAGCTTTACCGACAGCTGAAAATGTATAATGACCGCAATTTTAATCCGGTTCTGTATGCTATAACTAATCCATCATGAAAACATCATTCTCTGCCTCTGATATCCAAAGAAAGTGCTGGCTGACCAATCTGCAACTGGCCGAAGCGTCGTTGCCGGAATTGCTGATGCTGAAATTTACCCGACCGGTGGTCAACATTGAAGCGCTGCAATCTTCGCTGGCGCAACTGAGCAAAAGGCATGAAAGCTTACGGACCGTTTTCTTCGAGCATGAGGGAACACTGATGCAGGATATCCGGGATTTTGAACATGAGGTTTTCCGGATGGAGACCTATCAGATCAAAACAAAAGATGATGAAGCTTTTGTCGAAGCAGCCTGCGCTAAGGGGAACCGACAGTTGCGCGATCTTCAGCGGCTCCCTCTTTTCAAAACATATTTGTTTGAGCTGAGTGATGGCAGCCATCTGTTTATCCTTTTTATTCATCATATTATATCGGACATACCTTCGCTGAGTATTCTGAAAGATGATATTAACAGCTTCTACGCCGCCGCCGTCAGAGAAGAAGAGCCCCGGATCCCCCCCTTAAAATGCCAGTTGAAAGATTTTTCGGAACAACTCCTGAAAATTCAGCTTAATGGCCGGCACTCCCTCTCATCATTCTGGAAAGAAAAGTTTGGTCAACTGCCCGCTCATGTAGACTGGCATCCGGCATTTGATACTTTCTCCCGAATGACCGGAGTTGAAAGACCGGTCCAGCAATATGCAGACAAGACAAGTGTACTGTATGCGCTGCAAAATGGACCGACCGCTGAATACGGGGTCAAATTTGATGACCAAACGGCAGCAGGCATCAAACTTTTTTCAAAGAATAACAGGACAGGGGTCAGCTCTTTATTTTATTCCAGCCTTTTTATTTTGCTGAGCGCGCTGACCAGGTCAGCCAGGATAATCATTGCCTCGCCGATATCTTTAAGAGGCGCCTATCCGCAGGCAGCGGAACTTATCGCTAATCTGAATGCGGGTATTTATTTGACCGGGTGCCCTGATCCTGAAGAGAGCGTAGAAGCCATGACGACCAGGACCTATCATCAGTTCATCAAAGCCTACAGGAGAGGGATCACCGACCATGCCATATTTGACTTCGATACGGATCTCTTAAGGATAAATACGCTAGTATTCATGAACTTTCAGAACAGGAATATTATCGGTAAGCCGGCTGAGCACAATTTTGTCGAGGGGCACCGGAAAAGTGGTAACACGTATTACATGCTGACTTTTGATATCATGGAATATGCTGATGTCTTCCATTGCAGCTGGTATTACAATTCCTGGATGTTCCAACCTGGGTTCATCGAATGGATGGCCGGGCAACATAGCCGCATCATACGTCTTATGATCAATGAGCCCGGGCTTAAAACCGGCCGGCTGACGGCCAGCTTTGCGCCGGCTGACTTAACGGCCCAGGCCTAACAGTTTACAAACTGCCGGAATTCACGCTCCAGGAAATCGATGAATAACTCAGGCGTAGCTTCCTGCAGTGGCAAGGAGCATGTTTCAAACTGATCTGCCTTCAGTTGGTTGAGTTTTACAAATGCAGCTTCCCGGCTAACGGAGGACCTGATCAGTACGGCGCATTTTACCAGCGAGTTGAACCACCAGTGTTTCGGATGATAAGCGATATCGAACTCGGCGAAATTTCCGGTGTAGACCAGCATGAAAGGTGAAATTCTGCTACCGGGGTTTTTGTTCCTGATAAACCGATAAATGCCGTTCGCCAGATGCATCATCCCTGTGCAGGGGCCGAAAACGGCGGTGATCCGCGGATTAGCCAATAAGCTCATATCCATCCGGATACCCAGTTTTTCGGCGATGATGATCTTGCCGGAGACATGCGCCGGAAGGTCATTGTTCAGCCTGCTCCTCAAGTCTGTTCCGTTCTCGTCAAACAACAGCACTTTCTTTTGTATGCTGCTTGTTAAATGTTCAATAAGTGCCAGCTGTGCCGGATAAGGCAAAGTCTTGTGTACTGAAGAGGTGGAGAGCAGTAATGCGATCACCTTTTCATCCGCCTTCACATTTTGCACTTCCATCCATTCCTCACCTGCTGCAAGCTCTTCTTTCAACATTTTTATTTCAAACTCCCTGTTGATTCGTGCAGAACGGATATTATCGATGCTATTACCGACGGGTTGTGTGGTATTAAAGATGGTTTTGAAATTCCATTCTGAATGGTCCTTGATGTCGTGCACACTCTTATTGAAATAACTGAAAATGGGCAAGCTGCGGAATTTGGCATCATGATGGCGCGTGACATATCCAAGGAAGTTGCAGGTGATATCACTTTCATAAAGCACCAAATCAAAGTGCTTAAAGTCAAGGTCCTCCCATTGCTGATAAGCCACTTTGAAGCTTTTGTCAAGGGATGGTCCGAATATCTTGTTAAAGCTTTCGACCTTTTTTTCATCCCGGCATATGACTGTGATATCACTTCCGGGGAAGGCCCGCCTGATGTTGATGTTGATATTTTGTAACCAAAAGCAGGAATCACCAATGTAAAATTTTCTTCGCTGGTCATCCAGTAGCAGGATGCGATGAAATGCCTGGCCGATCTTCTCCTGGTTTGTAGCCCTGATTGTTTTCAGTAAGTTATTAAAGGGTTTTTCCTGGTCGGCCAGCGGATATCCTTTATAGGCTTCAAATAATTCCTTTTTGAATTCTTTGAGCCGGGTAAACTCATCCGCTAAAAATGACTGCTGGATCCGTTCTGTTAAAACACTGACCGGGGGCAGATGAAGGGGCATCACTTCAGCCGCTGAAAGGTCAAGCATCGAAAAAAGCTCCGGCTGGTGGTAGCGTTGACCCTTTAATTGTTCAAAGTGGGCAGTCAGCGAACGGATCAGGCTTTCTTCGAGTGCAGGATGAGTAACGATCACATCATAATCTTCAAATGGCATTTGGCTTAACGGTGCTGTCGATAAAAAAGGTTCGATTAACGATTTGAACTTTGAGTCATCCGGCCAGAGATCAGAATAAATGCCGGCATCAGCGTCGTTTACTGTTATTTTGCTTTGCCTGGATGGCAAGGCGAACCCGCTGAAGATGTAGCATAAAGTATAAATCTGACTGATCATCTTTATGTCAATGTTTTGATTAACAACCAGATCGCCCACTTTATTCACAATAAGCAGGCGGCTGTTCGCGAAATTAAAGTGCCTTGCAGGCTTCTGCTGGGGTATATTCATTTTTTGTCTGCTGACGGTTTATAGTTTCTAACGGCAGTACATGGTCGAACAAAT
The DNA here is from genome assembly GCF_041663085.1 of Mucilaginibacter sp. GTDB lineage: Bacteria > Bacteroidota > Bacteroidia > Sphingobacteriales > Sphingobacteriaceae > Mucilaginibacter. Next base: position 49,631 of record NZ_JBAZRC010000002.1, on the reverse strand, counting down.
GCAGAGATGACGTGCGGTGTGTCACAACGATGACGATACTGTTGCTTAATGATTTTTTTATTGTTTTTAAGATCTCCTCTTCTAACTTGATGTCAAGGCTGGCGGTTGCTTCATCAAAGATCACAATACCGGGGTTTCGCAAAAGAGCCCTCGCTATTGAAACCCTCTGTTTCTGGCCATCGGATAGTAGCGTTCCTGTTTCGTTGATGACCGTATCTTTCCCATCTTTGAGGTTGTCAAGGATATCACTTAACCTGGCCGATCGGATGGCGTCTTCCACTGCGGCGGCGGTCGAGTTAAAAGTTCCGTACCGGATATTATAAGCAATAGAGCCGAGGAACAGCTGATTTTCTTTTTCAATAAGTCCGATCCGGTCCTGCCAGTCCTGGCAATGCGCCAGCTGTGTATCCCCATTGACCAGTATTTCGCCAGCTGTAGGTGGTAAAAAGCCGCATATCAAGTTAACCAGAGAACTCTTGCCGCAACCGCTTGGGCCGGTGATGCCATATATGTTCCCTGCTTTGAATTCAAAGTTGATGTCTTCCAGGATTTTACTGTCACCCAGCTCGAGAGAAACATCTTTCAGGGTCAGCGAACGCAGCGCCTCGTGAAACTCCACCTGTTTAGAACAGGTCGCTCCGCCGGATGACGCAATGCTGTAGGTTGACTTTATATAGGGATAAACCCGTTCCATAGAAATTACAGCCCGGTTGAGCTGGGTATAACTGTTCATGATCGTAATCGTCGGGCTGAACAAACGGTTCAGATACTGAATGAACGCGATCAGCGCACCCACCGTCATCGATCCCCTAAAGACATCACTGCCGCCGAAAATCAGCACGATGACCGGCCCGATCGCGATCAGGAATGTGATGGAGTTGGTATTCAGCGTAGATGCTTTTATATTTCCCAGGTAGGCGGACAATAAGGAAGTTTGCGCATGTTTCAGACGGTCCGCTTCATATCCGAAGGTGTTGTAACTTTTGATTACCCTGATGTTCTTCAGCTTTTCCAGAAAGAAAGTATTCAGCTTTTCTTCCTGCCGCTGTACCTCCTTGAACTTTGCCTGCAGAATGGGGGTGAAATATTTCAGGCATATAATGATCAGCGGAAGGATCGCCAGACTGATCAGCGTGAGTTTGGCATTAAGAATAAAAAGCATGACCACAATCCCGACGACGCCCAAAAGGTCATTCAGGAAAACCAGTATGATAGCTGACAGGGATGTCTGAATGTTTTGGACATCGTTCATCACGGTATAAAGGATTTCACCAGAATCAGCTTTTTTGAAAAATTCCAGGGGGCGCTGAAGCAATGCCTTAAGGATATCCATACGTATATCTGCCACAATTCCCTGACTGACTTTCATCTGGAGGATATCACTGCCGATGTTTGCTGCTATCCTGATCACGTAGACGCCCGTCAGCACAAGCATGACATAAGCAAGATCATGAAAATTGCCGTGGGGAAGCGTTTGGTCTATGATGATCTTTAAAGCATAGGGGGTTGCCAGCGAACCGATACTGCCGGTGATCAGCATCAGGACCAGCAACGTTTCATTCAAAACATACGGCTTGAAATATCTGGAGAAATACTTTAAGTGATGTGCGTGGCTTTTGGATGAATTCATTGAATAACGTTTTCCTAAAGGTAGGTAATAATCTTAAATCTTAAATTATTTTTTAAGATTTAAGATTAAACTTTATCTTGCTGGAGAATTGCTGAAAAGCCATAATCTGTTAACTGATGAAACTAAGCGTTTGCATATTTACATTCAACCATGAGCAATACATCGCACAGACAATTGAAAGTGTTTTAAGGCAGATTACTCATTTTGACTTCGAAATCGTGATTGGTGAGGACTGCTCGACAGACGGGACCGCAGAGATTGTCAGAGCTTATCAGGAGCGTTACCCTCAAAAAATAAGGGCTGTTCTGAACACGATCAATAAAGGCATGATGCAGAATAATGCAGACACGATTTTACAGTGCAGGGGGGAACTGATCGCCCTGTTGGACGGAGATGACTACTGGACTTACCCGTTCAAATTACAAAGGCAGGCGGAGTTGTTGGATAAGGAACGGTCCTGTACCATTTGCTTTCACGACGCAGCGGTACTGAATATTAACGGGCAGTTCGAAGATAATTTAACCTGCTGCAGCAATCTGAAAAGAACCATCTACAGATTTACGGATATCATCAGCGACGTAAGTATCCTCACGAACAGTATTATGTTCCGAAGGTCTGCGCTCGCCGGCTATCCTCCCGACTGGTTCTTCACCCTGAATGCTCCTGATCGTCCATTATACCTGCTCTTATCTGCCGTCGGATCAGCTTATTACTTTAAAGCCTGCTGGTCAGTCTACAGGAAACATCCCGGCGGAACGTGGACCGGTCAGCACTATCAGTCGCGCTGGTTGACCCACCTGAAGATTTTTAGGACGGTTGACAGGCATTTTGATTTCCGTTTCACATATAGCTTCCGTCGAAGCGAGCGCCTGATTTGCTGTTTATTGGCATATGATCTGTTGAAGGACAATAAAATAAAGCGGGCTGTGTTGTTTTTCAAAAGGGCCCTTGGGCTGCATCATCACAAAATCTGCATAAACCGGATGACATTGCGTTTCCTGATTATGCTGGCAGGCAGAACCCGATGGTCGCCCCGGTAAGCACCGGATCACGCTGCCCGGTACAACCATGTTAAGGATATGTCGCTCACAATACATCTTTTTACATGCAATCTCTCAGGGCCATCGGACATGTTTTGGATGTCCTTATAATTATAATAGGGATAATATAGGTAAGACAGACACCTACGCCCTGCCAAGATTTTTAGTAATTTTGGGAACAATGGAAACGGAAAGCCCTGCAACCCTGATTTACTCACCGTCTGCTGTATTAAACCTGTTCAACAATTCGATCAGCATCAGCCAGAGCAAGCGTATGGTCCGCCTGAAAGGTGTGTTCCTGCAGGGGAGAAGCAGCGCATATAACGGTTACTACTATGATACGTTGCGTGATGAATCTTCGGATGCCCAGCTCACGCTGATCATCCCCGCCCTGATCCGAAATGAACTTCAGCACAATAAGACCATCACGGTGAACGGCTTTATCACCAAGCGCGTGATGAACAGCTCGGGCAGCATTCAGATCCAGCTTACCGTAACCTACCTGGTCGAACAAAGCCAAAACAAATATTCCGAAGATGACCTGGCCAAGATCAGCCTGCTGCAGGCGAAAGCGGCCTACGGTTTTAAAGATGTTCAGGGTTTTATTAAAGGTAAGATACTGACTGAGGAACCATTCAAGATCGCGGTCATCATCGGCAAAAGCGGCATTATCGATAATGACATCAAACACCAGCTGAAAGAGTCCATCGGGTTTTACGATCTTCAGTTCTTCCGGGTCAGTCTCACCAACGAAAGCGAACTAACAGGTGAAATGAAGCGCCTTGACGACTTGGGCTTTGACATTATTGTGGTTTCCCGCGGTGGTGGCGAACAAATGGAAGTCTTTAATAGACTGGGCCTGGCTCAAAGAAGCACTACCCTGCGCGCGCTTTTCGTTACCGCCATCGGGCATAAGGACGACGTCAGCCTATTACAGCAAGTGGCGGATAAGGCGTTTATCACCCCGACGGCCTTTGGCCAATTCCTAAATGAGACCTATAACTTTACCATAGAAGAAGCCGCTCACTCTAAAGCCAAACTAGTCGAATCCGTCAAAACACAAATGGCGGCAGGCTACCAGAAACAGATCGACAACCTTAATGAACAACTGAAAGGGGTGGAGCAATTGAAAGCCGGAGCCGAGCAACTGCAAAATGAAAAACTGGTGCTGCTGAATGAACAGATATCAGCTTACAAAGCGCAGGTAGAAACGCTGGAAAAGAAACCGGCGGTGAACTGGGTATATGTTATCATTGCAGTAGTGATCGGATTGCTAATTGGTTATTTAATCAAAGGACGTTAATGACAAATCAAATGAACGCAAAAATATTCTCCTTTAAAGTAGCGGGCGTGGTGCTCGAAGCGCAGGACGAACAGTTGAAACTGAGCCCGAGCTTTGACCGTAAGGAAGTCCTTGCACCGCTAAAAGAACGGTTTGAAGCGGAGAACTATAAAATTGACGAGACCTCGCTGAGTTACAAACTGATCGATGACCAGCGTTATATCCAGGGCATTGCTGCTGAGAATGAAGCGCCAAAAACGGTCGGCTTTCAGTTCGGGAAATCCTAACGTAGATTAGCCAGTTACGCCTCGCGCTCCGGAGAAATATGTTTGTCAAAGCGCCTGATCAGTTCCTTTAACTTGGGGTTGACAATATTCCGGCAGAATGGCTTCGATGGATCTTTGTAATAATAGTCCAGGTAAGTTTCATCGTTCAATCTGAAGGTTTGAAATGGCAGCACCTTGGTAATTATGGGTTGGTCAAAATCTGCCTGTATCTCACTTATCGTTGTTTGAGCTTCCGCTGCTTGCGCATCTTCGAAAGTATAAACCGCCGACCTGTATTTCTCCCGCATACTGTGTTGAGCGGTACAACTATGGGTATGCAGGTGTATAGCGATCAAAGTCTGTAGACTTATTTCTTTCTCATGGTAGGTGACGATGACCGCCTCTGAAGGCGCCATGTTCCCACCATTGGAACTTATCCACCCTTGTTCGACGAGCATTACGCCTTTGAGCGACCGAAAGATCGCTTCGGTACACCAGTGACATGACCCGCCAAACCCGATTTTTTGCATAGCTGATATATTACCGTTTAATGTGTTTTGTAAGATAGGGGGCTGTGCGGCTATCCTTTACTTTAAGAATATCCAAAGGTGTGCCTTCCGCAACGATCGTCCCGCCGTCTTCGCCTGCTCCCGGTCCGATATCGATCACCCAGTCGCTTTCCGCGATCACGTGCATATCGTGCTCCACCAGGATCACGGTATTGCCCGCGTCCACCAGGCGGTTCAGCTGTAGCATCAGGCGTTCGACATCAGAAGGGTGAAGGCCCGTCGTGGGCTCATCCAGCACGTAAAGCGTTTGCCCGTGCTGCGCCCTTTGCAGTTCCGTCGCCAGTTTGATCCGCTGCGCTTCTCCACCCGAAAGCTCTGTAGCAGGCTGCCCTAAGCGGAGGTAACCCAAACCAACTTCCCGGACTACTTCGAGCGCGCGGCTCACGGCCGGTTCTTCGTCAAAGAAACTGGCCGCTTCATCTACGGTCATGCCCAGCACTTCGGCGATATTCTTATCCTTGTATTTTACTTCCAGTGTTTTCGGATTGTACCTGGTGCCGCCGCAGGTGGGGCAGGGCGTGTACACGCTTGGCAGGAAAAGCAGTTCTACCATCACCATGCCCTCGCCTTCGCAATGAGGGCAACGGCCCTTAACCACGTTAAAAGAAAAACGCCCTGCATCATATTTCCGGGACCTGGCCGTCGGCGTAGCAGCAAAAAGTTTACGCACATGGTCGAACAGTCCCGTATAGGTAGCCAGGTTGGAGCGCGGCGTACGTCCGATAGGTTTTTGATCGACCACCTCCAAACGTTTGATGTTTTTCATGCCGCCGGCGATTTGCCCACCCAAAGTGATCACTTCCGTTTGCTCCAGCGGGTCAGCTTCTGTATCACCGGAAATATCGACCTGTAAGCCGAGTTGCTCCGCAACCAGTTCTACCAATACCTGGCTGACCAGACTGCTTTTACCGGAACCCGATACGCCGGTCACGCTGGTCAATACCCCTATAGGGAAAGACACGTCAAGTTTGTTCAGGTTATTCCGGCTAACGCCGGTCAATTTTAGCCAGTCTTTCGGCACACGCGGGTCGCTTACCGCTCTTAAGGTATCGTCGTAAATATAATGCCGGGTGAGGGACGCTTTTACCTCACGCAAACCTTCGGGCAGACCGCTGTATAAAATATGCCCGCCTTTTTCGCCGGCAGCCGGGCCGACATCTACGATCCAGTCCGCGTGACGGATCACATCGATCTCATGTTCGACCACGAACAAAGAATTACCCGAAGCTTTCAGTTTATCCAACGCACGCAACAGCGCCTCGGTATCGGCAGGATGGAGGCCGGCAGATGGTTCATCTAAAACGTAAACCACCCCGAATAAATTAGAACGTACCTGTGTTGCCAATCGCAGCCGCTGCAGTTCTCCCGGTGATAGGGTTGGTGTACTTCGCTCGATAGTCAGATAACCAAGGCCCAGGTCCAGCATTACCTGTAAACGCGCCAAAAAGTCCTCGGCTATTCTTTTAGCTACGACCACTTTTTCAGGGTGGGTATGTGCTATGGCTTTTAAAGCTGGCGCTTCACCCGATGTATAAGGTTTGAAGATCGCTGCCAGCTTATTTAATGCCAGGCGCGAAAGTTCAGCGATATCATAGCCTGCGAACTTGACGCTTAGTGATTCCTGGCGTAAACGCTTTCCGTGGCACAGCGGGCATTCGCTACTCAGCATAAACTGGCTGACCCGCTTTTTCATCAGGGCGCTTTGCGTGTTGGCAAACGTGTGCCGTACATAGCGGTGTGCGCCTGTAAATGTCCCCATATAATCCGGCTGGCGTTTGTTTTTGATAAAACGCTGGATCTCCTCGTGGGTGTAGCCTGAGTAAACCGGTACGACCGGCTGCTCTTCGGTAAATAAGATCCAGTCCCGGTCTTTCTTCGGCAGATCTTTCCATGGGGTGTCAATGTCAATACCCATCGTGGTTAGGATATCGCGCTGGTTCTGTCCCTGCCAGGCTGAGGGCCACGCGGCAATAGCTTTCTCCCGGATAGTGAGCGTTTCATCGGGCACCATCGTTTTTTCGGTCACTTCGTAAACCCGTCCCAGGCCATGGCATTCGACACAGGCACCTTCTGGTGTGTTCGGCGAAAAAGATTCGGCATAAATAATGCTTTGTCCTTTGGGATAGTCGCCCGCCCGTGAGTAAAGCATACGAAGCAGGTTAGAGAGCGTAGTCACGCTGCCGACGGACGAACGGGTAGACGTACCACCGCGCTGTTGCTGTAAGGCAACCGCCGGTGGCAGGCCCTCTATTTCATCTACTTCCGGAATAGCCATTTGGTTGAACAGCCGCCGGGCATAGGGCGAAACGGACTCCAGGTAACGGCGTTGCGCTTCCGCATAAAGCGTACCGAAAGCCAGGGACGATTTCCCTGACCCGGATATACCAGTAAAGACCACAAGCGCATCGCGAGGGATATCCAGGCTAACGTTTTTGAGATTATGTTCGCGCGCCCCGCGCACCCGGACAAAGCCGTTGAGGTCTGCTGGTTGTTTAGCCATTATCGATCTTCATATTATTGATATAACTCTTGTGAACTTGTGTAGTACGTTGTCCGGCCACCGATCTTATCGGTTTTGATCTCTTCACCTTTTTCAGTGGTTTTCCTTTTTGGATCGTGGACAGCCATAAAATCTCGTAATTCTCCTTTAAGCTCATCACCGTTCGCTTCCGCGATATCTTCGATAGCTTTTTCAAGCACTATGTAAATACTTTTAAAAATCCTGGCCATCGCTTTTTCAGGAATGGCCTTGGCCGTCGAAAACGGCGAAATGCCTGCATGGTACAAAATCTCATCGGCGTAGGAGTTACCGATCCCCCTCACCATCTTCTGGTCCATGAGCAGTGTTTTGATAGATGTCCGCTTTTTAGCTGCGAGTGATTTGAACGCTGATTCTTTCAAATTTAGGGCATCGGGCGCAGCGGCAGGTTTTGGCTGTAGGGTGGGAGTGGCCTGTTTCTGCAGGTCAATGACCGCAAAACCTTCCTTGTCGCTAAAGTGAAAAGCCAGTATCTGAAAACGTGGAGCCTCACCGTTTTGGAGCGCGACAAGTTCCCCCCTTAGCATCAGGTGCAGCCCGAGTACCTGATCACCCGAAAAATCAAACTGCAGGGTCTTCCCTTCACGACGGACACCCATCAGTTCCCGACCTACGAGCGCTGATTTTAGCTCAGCTTCGCTGACGTTGAGTTTTTTCGGAACGGTGACGTCGAGCGCCTGAAGTTTTTTACCCGCATATTTCCTGGTCAGGATTTGGGCGAAAACGGTGAGATCTGGTAATTCTGCCATATGAGATGAACGGCAAAAACAGGTAAAAGTTTACGGGATCGAAATGCCCAAACACTTTCTGCGCATCGATGGTTTATTATGCGGTTCAACCAAATATCCGATTATGAAAAAGTTAATCATTCTTATGGTACTATGCGCAGCGAATTTTAGTTCGCACGCCCAGCAAAAAGAGGAAGTCCTGAAGATCTTCTGGCCGACCGAGTACCGGTGGAAGATCGGCTCGAACCAGCAAAGCGCGACGCAGCAGATGGTAGAGATCGTTCCCGGCAACGAGACATTGAAAAGCTGGACGACCATCGGGTCCATGCTGGTGATGAAAGGCGCCAGGCGGCCGCTTGCCCAGATCCCTGGTGTTTTCCTGGCGCAAATGCAGAAGCGGGCAAAGGATGCGAAATTGTTGGTGATCGAACAAAGCCAGACAGCCGGTTATAACTGGATCATGTTTAAGATACAGGCACCGTCTTTTATTGACAGCCCCAAACCGGAGTCTCAATTATACTATGTCATACAGGGTAGATCCGCACTATTTATCAATTTTGTGGCGGTCAAACAAGCAAGTTTATCGCCATTGTTTTTAGAAAAATGGGCCGTGATCTTTAAGAAGAGCAAGATTACTGTGAAATAATTGTTAGCGCGATTTTAAAATACATTCAAAGAAAGTATCGGGACGTTTAACTGTTTGGTATACTCCTTGTACTGGATAAACTATGAACACATTAAACGAACAAGAACCCATTGAATCGCAGACTGGACCGGATGATATCATTGATACGGAAATTGATAACGCGGATGCGGAAAAGGATGCCGTGCAAGAGAAGCTGGAAGGTGAAGAACCGTCCAAAGACGAAACCGAAGTAAACCCGGAGGACGCTCAAGTATCCCGGAGTGAATAGGGTCAAACCTAACCGGAATGCGTTAATGGCTTGGGTAAAGGAACAGCATGCCGGTCAGTTAATTCGGAAAACGGATGAGCCCTACTTTGATCATCTGCTTTTTGTCGCCAAGAAGGTCGGTTCTGTCTTCCCTTTAGGGTATGAGATCGGCATCTGCCATGATCTGCTGGAAGAGACCAACATAACCGAAGCGGAATTGCTCTCCTCTTTATTATGTTTTGGTTACCCGGCCCCGTCGGCTGAGCATATAAGGATTTGTGTAGTGGAACTGACGGATGTTTTCACAAAAGCCGCATATCCTGAATTAAGGAAACAAGAACGTAAACGGAGGGAAATGACCCGCCTTGCCGACATCAACCCGGACGCCCAAACGGTGAAATATGCGGACCTGATCTATAATATTGATTGGATGTTGCGTTTTGGAGGGGGAAAGTTGCCGAATTATTTAAAAAGAAAGCAGACCCTGCTCGAGCAGCTTTCAGATGGTGATGAGGGTTTAAGACGCGAAGCACAAGCGCTTATTTTGAAATCGCAGCATGCGTAAACGCGGTTCTCGATAAACAAAAAATTTTTTAGCTTTACGGGAGCACATGAGTGATCCGTCGAAGTTTTTATACGCCCTGACCCACCTGAACCGGGCGCCGACCAAGTTTGGTAAGGCCCCGCATAAGCCGGTGCTGCTGCTGACTTTGCTGGAGCTGATGGAAAGCGGCTATGCTTCGGAGAACCGTTTTTACCCGGATACGGAGCTGGTTGGGGTATTCCAGGAGAACTGGCGCCTGCTGGTCGACTCGGCTAACCACCCTGATTTTACGCAACCTTTTTATTATCTGCAGAGTGAGAAGATAGATGGCCAGGGCTATTGGGCTTTAATAGCGATGCCGGGCTGCCAGGTTAACGCACATATCAAAAGTATCAATAAGCTGATATCGGTGGTAAATTACGGTCGGTTTAGTGATGAGTTATTTTTGTTTTTGAGCGATGCTGCGAAAAGGGCGCAAGTGCGAAGGCTTTTGATTGAGACCTATTTCCCTTCAAAGGCGGGTGAGTTTGTTACGCATAAGCGGAAAGGTGAGGGTTACTTTCATGATCTGGAGGCTTATATTCTGAACGCGCCGGAGGCGAGGAAGAAGATTATTAAAATTGAAACAGAGGAGGAAGTTTATGTTCGCAGCGGCTTGTTCAAGCGGTTGGTGCCACAGGTCTATGCACAGACCTGCGCGATCTCGGGGATGCAATTGGGCAGTACTTTCGGACATACTTTTGTAGATGCCTGTCATATTGTGCCTTTCAGTGTTTCGCATGATGACCGGGTGACGAACGGGCTGGCCTTGTGCCCGAATATACACCGGGCTTTTGACCGTGGCTTAATTGCTATTGGTGACGATTATTCGGTTTTACTTTCCTCGCATATCCGGGAGAAGTCGGAACATGCTTACAGTTTGACACGGTTTGAGGGGGAACGGATGTTACTGCCTGAACATAAATCGGCCTGGCCCGATGTGGAGTTGTTGAGATGGCATCGGAGGGAGGTTTTTAGGGGATAGGATGGAAGAAAACGAAATCGATGAGGAAAGGATCGCCAATTTTGATTGGAATGCGCAGTCGCTTTTTACGACGCCTTTAGGACAGGGGGTGCAAAGTGCATTTACTGAAATGTTGCTGGGCCGGCGAGATAGAACAAGTGAATATACGGTGTACATTGAATCCGTTAATGATGCTATTTCTGATTTGTCGCAAAGTTTCTGGGATATTGACATGACCCTAAAACTGATCGAGTTTGCTCATCCGAAAATCAAATCCTTTAAGATGACGAGGGTAGACCGGGGCGATTACCTGAAGTTTATGTGGGAAAACTATTTCTTCAGGCTACCTAAACTGAAAGACATTACTTTGAATTTACGTTTTGAAATTCAAAAATAATGTCCAATTTAGCGTCTCTCAAGTAGAAAACTTATCCACATAAAATAGCGAAAATAAATTGTTCCTATTTTGTAACTCGAATTAAGTAACTCATTGATAGTCAGTTACGTTTCACTTCCTTCATCGGCAAATAGGATGTTAATAGTAATAATTCATTATAAATGAAGGAATTAAACTTTGGTATGAGTTAGGAGAAGTTTATCTTGGTAGCGGATGTAAAAAAACAAGCTTACACCGATAGCAATATATACTATGAGATTGAATATAGTATGATGATCGGAGAGGTAAACACTGTTACTACGGCGCCAATAAAGCGAGAGGATTACAAAACGGGCCAGGTTTATAATTTGTATAGCTATTAACCCAATGGCCCAAAAGTATAATTTAGTTTTTAATATACCTGGGTATGTGAATACAAAAGCCGTAAAGAAACACATAACACCAAAGCCCAGGCAATCATAGCCCACATACACCATATTGCGCCCAACAACAAGCATCTGGTCGGCAGCTGTTTTGGTTTGGTAACCAAGCCGGTTTAATATAGCGGCGCTGCTTTCGATCAGTAGGGATCTTAACCATGCAATAAAATTAAGGTGGGTATCAAAAAAAGCGACATAGTGCCCGCCGGGAGAGGTTATGCTTAGGTAACCCAGGTAAAAACCATAAAGCAGGCCAAACAGGCACACAAATTTTATGACAAATACAACCGGCGGACTCAACTTTGCTTTACCTGTTTTCACTTTCGCGTTGTTTTAAAAGTTCGTCAATTTTAATATCCACTACCAACCTAAACCAATAAGCCTGCATAAAATGAAAAATGAGGCCGGTGCGCCCATCTAAAATGCCCAGTTTAAAAATAATTCGGTATATAAAATAAAGCATAGGCCGTGTATAACGCGGCATTTTCCACCAGCGTTGTTTTAGCCATGCGGTACGTTCATCAGGCGAGCCCCAAAAGCGCGGCTTTACCGTTTGTTGCCTGATGCTAAGCATGCGCTCCAGTTCTTCGTGTGCAAGCAGGTCGCTGTATTTGTTGTGCTTCTCTATCCAAAAGCTGATCTTGTTTTCTTTCAGGTTTTCTTCTAACAGATGTCCTTGTTTCCAGATCAGGGTATTCCCGGGCACAATGAGCCGGTGATCCATGTTTTCGTTAGTATCCGAAAAACCAACGCCAAAGCGGATCATTTTGAGCAGGTAAAAAGGGTAGTAGCCGCCATGCTTTATCCATTTGCCTTTAAAAAAATTTTTACGGTTAAAGTAGATGCCGTTAACATCTTTATAATCCTCATTCCTAAAGTTATCCAGCTGTTTATAAAGTTCGGGCGTTACAATCTGGTCAGCATCTACGCAAATAACCCAGGGCGTTTTTACAGCAAAATTTTTGAGGGCAAAATCCCATTGTTTGGGGTGGTTTTCAAATGGATGCTGTGTTATAGTTGCCCCGGCTTTTTCACCAATTGCAACAGTATCATCTTTACTGCCCGAATCCAATATAAATGTTTCGGCATTCAAACCGGCGATAGAATTGAGCAGCCTGGGCAGGTGCATCTCTTCGTTATAAGTTAATATGATAAATGAAAAATGCTGGTTCACTTTAGTTTTTTATAAAGGTCGATATACTGGTGTACCAATTTATCACCTGTAAAATCCCCGCGTACGATATCCGGGGCAGAGCTTCTTATTATTTCAAGCTGCTGATATTGTTTATTTGCAATATAGTTTATCGCCTCGCTTATAGATGCTGTATTGGTGCTGCAAACCCAACCTAACCGATGCGAATTCACATATCCGGCCAGGCCAACATTTTCGCTTACCAGTACGGCTGTGCCAACACTAAGGCTTTCAATAACAACGTTACCAAAATTTTCATCATGTGAAGGTAACACCATTAAATGATGCCGCCGCAGCAGGTCAAACTTGTCATCGTTGTAAAAGCCAGCCCAGGTTATTTTATCTGCCAGAGCAGGATGCACGGATGCTTTTAATTGATCAATGTAGCCTTTATCCCCGTCGCCTGCAATAGTTAAATGGAAGGACACAGTAAGCAATGGCAATGCATCGAGTAAAATATCTAAGCCTTTTTTTTCTTCTATACGCGAAAAGAAAAGCAATTTTAGCGGGGGGGAGGAGGATAGGGAGATGGCATTCATCCCGGCATTTTCAATTTTTACAAAGTTTGATATTGTTGTGATACTTTTTGGTGAAACAAGCTTTGTAATAGCCTCGGCTTCTCTTACCGACGTAACATGCATGTGGCATTTGGCCAGCAGGTTTTTACCTAAAAATTTATGGATAAACCTTTTTTTGCTGGTGTTATTATTAGTAAATGAATAATTGCTTAACGTACCCCTGGGCGATAGTATAACAGGTATGCCCCGGCGTAAAGCTATTAAACATGAAAATATTGATACAAGGTTCCACCATGCGTGGATATGGATAGTATCAAATTCGGCGGCGCGTTTCCATAAAGCCTTTAACAAAGCAGGCGAGAAGTGTGTATGGTCTTTTGTTAAGCGTTTAAAATAAGTTACAGTTACACCATCAACTTTTGTTGGTGTGTTGGCAGTAACGGGCAATTCTGTAGCACCATTGGCTGTTGTTGTAAAAACCTCAACAAGTGCGCCGCTCTTCACAAGTTCCTCGCAAAGCATAGCTACCGACATGGTTGGGCCACCATAAATTACAGCGGGTTTATAAGCGGCAATAATGTGTAATATTTTCAAATCGGCCGAATTATATTTTTATAGCGTAAGGCCCACGCGATCAGTAACATGCTGATATAACTCCAAAAAACGGAATTAATAATAAACTCCAGGCTTAATCCGCGCCAAAATATCTGAAAAAGCCCTGAAAATATTAACGCTGTGCCTAAAAGGTATCCGCCGAACAGCTTTTCGGCTTTTAAGGAGATTAATTGTGCCGCCGCGCCATACACAAATAAAAATATCCAAATACCGAACTGGCCAAATGAGAGATAAGCGTCTACTATAAACGCTGGTTTGGCGGATACGTTCGCACCCCGGTAAACAACCCCAGCATCATACACCCTTTCCATAACCAGATCCTCCGTACTTGGCTTCTCCGGCCAAAATATCCTTGGGATGATCGCTACTACAGATTGCTCAAGAAGATCATAATGGTAATAATCAATTTTTTCAGGAGTCGAGCTGATGAATGTGGTAAACATGTCTATTTCACTAAGGCGAAAAACCAGGAACCCCCAATTCGTATCGTCAACATCATCGCCAGGATTTAACGCTGCATCTAATGCCAGTTGTGAGGCATCATCGGCAGATACCTGATCTCCCCATGCATTCTGACGGAATATTTTGGCATAAGTGGGCAACAGGAAAAAAAGGGCGAGTAAAACAGGTACGAAAATAGCTAACACCACTTTTTTATAGGTAGGGTATAAAAATATGCCCAGTATCAAAACGCTTATGATAATTGGAACTCGGCATCACCAACTGCAAGTACTTCATCTACTATTAAAATTTCCGATTCGAGGTGAGCTGCAACCGCAAATGCCAGTCTTACGTACATGCCCGATGAATAGCGTTTTACAGGTGTGCCGATATAGCGCTCAACCCCCGCAAAATTTACTATTTCATCAAACTTGCGTCTTATTTCGGCCTTGCGCATGCCTAGTATTGATCCGTTTAAATAGATATTCTCGCGACCCGAAAGTTCCGGATGGAAGCCGGTACCAACTTCAAGCAAACTGGCTATGCGCCCCTTAACTTTTACCAAGCCGGTGGTAGGGGAAGTAACCCGGCTTAAAATTTTCAGAAGGGTGCTTTTACCAGCGCCATTACGGCCAATTATCCCTACTGCATCACCTTGTTCAATGTCAAAGTTGATATCTTTCAGGCTCCAAACAATGTCGCTTTTACCAGTTGATGTCCGATCGTTTGTTTCGCCTATTTTTAGGAAGGGGTCTTCTTTGCCGCGTAAGCGCGCCCAATAGCGTTCCAAATCTCGTGAGATGGTGCCTGTGCCAAAATCGCCAAGCTGGTAAGCTTTTGATAAATTCTCAACTTTTATAGCTTTAGCCATTATACAGTATCAACAAATGTTTTTTCTACCTTATTAAAAATTACAATACCTATCAATAAAACCACAAGGGTAAACGTGGTTGTGTAAAGCAATAGCTCCCAACTAAAACTCCCTTTGCCTAAAAAGCCATATCTAAAAGTCTCTATAATGGACGTAAGGGGGTTGAATTTAATTAGCCATGAATAATGGTTATATTTTTTGACCACTTCTGATAGCGGGTAAATAACGGTAGTGGTATACATTAACAGCGGTACGCCAAATGATACCACGAAAGACAGGTCGCGGTATTTTGTTGTAACAGCAGATACGATCATGCCGAGGCCAAGACCAAGCGCAGCGATAAGCATAATAAGAAAGGGGAATAACAACAAATAGGCATTTGGCACAATTGGCTTGCCGGCCAGTATATAATATGCCAACAGCACAATAAATAATATCAATTGTACCCCAAACCTAATGAGGTTGGAAAAAATAATGCTTAGCGGCATAATTAGCCGTGGGAAATATACTTTACCCAGCATGCCCGCATTATCTTTAAAAACGGTAGATGTTTTAGTAAGGCACTCCGAAAAATAGTTCCACATGATGGTGCCGGCCAGGTAAAATACAGGCCCGGGGATACCATCCGTTTTTATACCCGCCAGGTTGCTGAACACCAGGGTATAAACCAATATGGTTATAATGGGTTGTACAAAAAACCATATTGGGCCAAGCATGGTTTGTTTGTAAAACGATACGAAATCGCGCCGCACAAGTAGTAAAAGCAGATCGCGGTAATGCCAAACATCCTTCAACTTTAAGTCAAATAAACTGCCGGTTGGTTTAATTTCCAGGTCCCAGTGCTCTTCCGGTTCAGTCATCAGTTAACAGTTTTTGCAAGGTGCTAATATAGGCTTGTTCGTTAAAGTACTGCAAACACTTATCTTTTAAATGCTTGCGCTTGTTTAGTTTTAATGGTTCATATAATTGGTTGGCAATGCAATCTTCCAGTTCGGTTTCATTATCAGCGTTTATTGCTGTGCCTAATTCGCCATTACGTATGGCATCAATACTGCCGTCGGCATTGCCGCATATAACAGGCAGGCCACAGGCAAGAGCCTCAATAAACACAATTCCAAAGCCCTCTTTTTTACTGGGGAGTACAAAAATATCGGCCATTAAAAAATGGTCAGATAGTTCATCCTCTTTAATAAACCCGGTTAATATTACCTGCTCTGTAACCCCAAGGTCCGCTATAAGCTGCTTTACACGGATACCTTCTGCATGGTCGTATTTCCCAGCCAGTACGTAGTTAATGCCCGGAAACTTATGCTTGAGGTTGGCAATGGCGTTTATAACCCTGTCATGCCCTTTATAAAGTTCTGTTGATGCCAGGCGGGTTAACGTAAATATAACAGGCCTGCTATCGGTTAAGCCGTAACGATCTAACAAATAAGCCGGTTTTTGGAACGTATCCGGAATCTTCATGAACGGATCGAGCGCGTTATTTAGCACAAAGCATTTGGCCGGATCTGTTTTGTGCCATTTGTACATTTGTGTTTTTGTAAAGGCGCTTACACAAATAACTTTATCGCATTGTTTTAACAGCTGCCTTTTATGGAATGATAAAGGCCTCCAAACTTCAATGCCATGTGCTATAAGCCAGATCTTGGTTTTAGGGTTGAATAATTTAATCAATAGCCCAATAAGGGCCAGGTTGATATGGCTTAATATAATAACATCTTGTTTTTGACGAGAGAATCCTTTTTTTAACATAAACGGGATCCGCCGGTTATTAAAGCCCTCGAAATTTTCTTTAGGGATGTACTGTGGCATCAGGTCGTTGTTATTATCATATAATGATGCCAGCTTAAACTTCCAATTATTTGTTCTACAAATACTATTGAGCGCATGTGCAAGTGTGCGGGTCATTTTTTGGATGCCGCCGGTAGTGCTAAATGTTTGTAACGTAAAGAGTGTTATGTTTTTAAACATGGCCCTGTATTTGGTATAAGGCAAAGGCCCTTGACCAATGTATCCGCCCGTTATTAAAATCATTGATCAGCCTTTTAGCTGTTTTTCCGTGGTAATGGGTTGTATCGCTAATTGCCTTGTTATCTTTCATCCATTGCTGAAGTGGGAAGGTGAAGCCCATTTTTGGCCTGTTCCATACTGCTTCAGGTAAAATATCTTTAAAGCTATCTATCAGTATTTTTTTTGGCTGATTATTATCAAAACGAATTCCGGGATGTAGTTGCGCCGCGTATTCCTGGAAATCCTCGTCAAGGTACGGCACCCTAACCTCTAAGCCATGGCTCATGCTCATCATATCGGTATCGCGTAGCAACTGGTTTTGCATATAAAGGTTGGTTTCCATCCACGAGGCCTGCAATTTATTGTAAGCACCCACCTTTGGTATATCAATATCATCAAACAGGATGCCTTTTACTTCATCCTCATCCATAGCGGTTAACTTTGCTATATCTGCAGCTGCATATAAACCACGCAAAAACAGGTAATCGGCTATAGTATTATTGTTTTCCAGGTATGCCAGTTTCTTATAACGGTCATTACTGAATGGCTTAGTTAGCGTAAAAATGGCTGCAGGTAACACTTTAAGGTACCTAAGCGGTTTAATACGATTGAATGAAGGGTATCCGCCAAAAAGTTCATCGGCGCCAATACCCGATAAAACCGTTTTTAACCCATCTTTACGGGCATAATTGCTAATAAACCAGCTGTTTATACCATCAGTAGTAGGCATATCCATCGCATTTAGCACCTGCGGAAAAGCCTCTTCAAAATCTTGCTGTTTTATCAGGTGGGTAAAGTTTTGGCCCCTTATTTTATCGGCAACCGCGTGTTGATATGTGCGCTCATCATATTGCTGCTCGTTAAAAAATATCGATATGGTTTTAAGTTGCTCTATTTCTTCACTCGCCAGCAGGGCAAGCAAACTCGAATCTATCCCCCCGCTTAAAAAAACACCTATAGGGGCATCTGCTATCAGTTGCCTACGTATAGCGGTTTTAAGATGCGTTTGTAAACCAAGGCGGGCTGTTTCAAGATCTGTTATATAATTACCAGTGCTTGGTTTGTGGTAATTTGTTATGGTGTAAATGCCGCTTTTATCCCAGCATAAAAAATGCCCTTTGGGAATACTTAATACATTTTTTAACGTAGTGTAAGGCTCGGGGATATGCCCAAAAGCCAACAACCAAACCGGCCAGCGGGTATCCTCATCTTTGGTAATAGCGGCCGCTTTAAACGCCTTTATTTCTGACGCAAAATACAACTGACTATTGTGTACGTAATAATACAAGGGTTTTATCCCTGTTATATCGCGCACTAAATAAATGGCTTCTGTTGTGGTATCATAAAGGGCAAATGCAAACATGCCCCTAAGTTTGCTAAAGCTGTTGGTACCCCAGTATAAATAAGCCTGTATAATAACTTCTGTATCGGTGCCTGTATTAAATGTAGCGCCTAATAATTGTAACTCTATTTTTAATTCGCGATAGTTGTATATTTCGCCATTAAAAGTTATCCATGCTATTTGCCGGGTGTCGGCCATTGGTTGGTGACCGTTTGCGCTCAGGTCAATAATAGATAGCCTCCGGTGCCCAAATGCCACCCTTGTATCTGTGCTATAATACACACCCTCATCATCGGGCCCGCCATGTTTTAAGGCATTGCACATTGCATTCACCGTTTGTTTTATCTCATTTTCCTGTAAGGCGTTTGTAACAAGCCCCGCAATTCTGCACATTGTATCCTATTATATATAGCTTCGCCCCGTAAGTTACAACGATATTGTGTAACTTATTATTTTTCAACCACTTATGTAGTGGTTGCGATATGTATATCAACCCCGGCTTATCGTATAAAAATAAGCTAAAGCCTGTTAATTAATGATGCTGCAACATTTATAATTATTGAACAACCCAGGTTCTCTAAACGTAATAATAACTGTTTTTGCGAACGATAGGCTATTATTTCGCCGGTAATACCTTTTAGTGGGCCTGCTTTGATCTTTATCTTTTCTCCAGGTTGTAAATTTTCTTCAGTTACTTCAAGCTCAAGCGAACTTGCCATTAATAATTTTAATTCATCTATCTGCCTGTCGGGCATTGCGGCTATCTTGCCCGAAAAGTATATGAAACGGGCAATTCCCTTGGTCATTAATACTTCGGCACGGTCGCTATCGGCAATGCGTACAAACAGGTACGATTTTAAAAGAGGCTCTTCTACCCACTTTTTTCTGTCGCTCCATTGTTTTAAGCGGCGGTTAAGGGGCAGGTATGCTTCAATACCTTTTTCTAATAAGGCGCTGTAAGCTTTTTTTTCTGCACGGGGATTGGTGCAAACAGGATACCATTTAAAGCTGCTTTCACTTACCATTAAAGCCATATTTGTAAATAGAACACTAATTAACTAAACCAACGCTTAATGTTCCACCACTTCTTGTTATCATGCTCTATATAGTAACCGGAACTTTCATACCCGCTATAATCAGAGTAATAGTAGTACTTACCATAATTTTCGCCTGTAAACCGGGTGGTATAATATCTTGAGTGTAAAAGATCTTCGGCAAAGGCATTAAGCACTATCACGGTATTATCTAAGTGGTATTCCTGCGCTATGCGCTGTGGTATGGTTGCCGCATAATATTTTGATTTGCCCGAACGTATTACAAAAATGTTGATATCGCTTACACGGATAAGGGGTATAGCGTCTGATACAAGGCCAATTGGGGCGGTATCAATCATAATTACGTCGTACCTCGTTTTTAGTTCTTTTATCAATTCGTCCATTCGCAGGCTGTGTAATAGCTCCGAAGGGTTTGGAGGTACTGGGCCGGAGATGATGAGGTCGAGGTTTTCCTGCCCGGTTTTTAGAATGATATCATCTAATTCGGTTTGACGCGAAAGGTAGGTGCTAAGGCCAATATCATTAGGCACTTTAAATGTTTTATGCAGTTTTGAACGCCGCAGGTCGGCGCCTATTAAAACAACTTTTTTGTCTATTAAGGAGAGCGTGCTGGATAAATTAATGGCTACAAACGATTTTCCCTCGCCGGCCACTTCTGAGGTGATACAAATAACTTTGCTGGCTTTTTCTGACGCAAGAAAGTTTAGGTTAGTACGCACCGACCGTACCGACTCGGCAAACATGGTTTTGGGTCTGCTAATGGCCAATACCTGGGCATTATCTTCATCTATTTTTTCTGGAAATTTTCTGATTACACCTAAAATAGGGACAGAGGTAAGGCTTTCAACGGTTTCTTTATCATATATATAGGGATTTAACACCCTGATAAGGATGATTAACCCCAGGCCGGTAAGGATACCAAATATGATTGCTGACCTATGGATACTACGTTCATCGGGCGATACCGGCGAAAAATTTGGTTGCGCCTGCTCAATAATTGTGGCCCCAGGCAGTATACCGGCCCTGCTTATTTGGGCAGAGAGCTTTTTTTCGGATAAAAAAGAGTAAACTTTTTCGTTTACTTCATAAGGGCGGTTTAAAGCGATCAGGTCGCGTTCGGCAACCGGAAATACAGATATTTGTTTATTGACAACAGCTAGCTGAGCATCCAAATAATCTAAATTTCTTTTAACGCCCGAGTAGGTGATGTTAAGGCTATTTAAAGCGTTGTTTTTTATTTGCAGGATAGAACGGTTTATATCTGATATAGGCTGAGAGTTGCTGTTGTAGGTTTTTAAAAGCTCATAACGCTGGTTTAGCAAATTATCAAGTCGTTCTATCAATGCGTTCAAGGCCGGGTCCACATCTTTCCCGGCATTGAAATTAAGGTTTACATTATTTTTCTCTTTATCTATTTGATCCCTTAATTGTTCAATAGCAATTAGCTGTAGTTTTAATATGGCCTGCTGTGTCTCGATATCCTTAGCCTTGGTAAGTGCTCCTTCGGCAGATGTGCTAACATCCATCAATTTGTTTTTCTGCTTAAACTCCAGGATGGATTTCTCTGATCCTTTGACAGTACCGGAAAGGTATTTCAACTGGTCGTCTATGAAGTTGATCATCTGGGTGGCCGATTGTGTTTTGCGGTTTCGGTCGTATATCAGATACTCCTTCATGATCGCATTGAGCACATCGGACGCAAATTGGGGGTTGGCATCGGTTTGTTGAAGTAAAAGTATATTGGAATTTTTTACCATCTCGCTGGTGCGTAAACCGCCCCTTACCCGACCGATAAAATCTTCAGGCATATTAAATTTGAAAAGATAAACGGTGTTATTGCCTATATAGCCTACAGGTGTTTTGACAAGGAATGTTGTTGGGCCAATAGTTACAGGAGTATTGTACTGGAAATCTTTTGAAACTACTTTATCTGATACTTTATATGCCAGCCTAAAGTGGTTTTTGTCAAGTGCTTTAAATGTAATGATGTCACGATAAAAGTTCAGGCTGTCAAATCGCAGTGTTTGTATCTCAAGTGGCTTTTGGGGATAGATCTCACTGGTTCGTACACGCCCTTCAATATAGAAACTTATTGGGTAATTTAGGTCTTTAATAGCTGCCAGAATAACCGATGGGCTTTGAATAACAGAGGTTTCGCTTTGTATTTTTGACGGGCCGCGGTCTGATGTGCTTATAACATTTACCAGGTCAGATATTTCTGATTTTTTCTCCTCTAGTTTCATGGTACCAGAGGTAGCATAAGTTTTAGGGGTATACCATAAATAAACGTATGAACCAAGTATGAACAGTAAAAGTGAACCGGCTATCCAATACCAACGGCTAACCAGTATCTTGCCTATTTTAAAATAGTCAACTTCCTGGTTTGGCAATTTCTTAACGATATTCTTTGTTTCTTCCATTATTGCCTGACAGGGCTAGTTCATAATTATAAAGTGGAACACGGCCCGAAATACTTGTCTCGGCAGGTCCAAAAGTTACTCATCGCGAATCCTAAATGATCACGGCTTACCTATTCAAGCGCCTGCCTGAACTTCAAAAATACGTATTTTATTTTACACTTAAACAGACCTTTTAGAGTAGGGGCCTAAATAAGAATCAGCATTTAAATCATAAAAAAGGACTATATCGATATTGTTATTAATTACAAAGAAAGTTAGCATGGGAATATACTGAAGGCGGGGTAATTGATATAACGCCGGGGATTTTGTTAGATAATTGATCTCCTAATAATAAGTTCAAATGGTATAACAACTTGTTGGAACTGCCCGATTGGTACCCTGTTCTCCAATTTGTCTAATAGTATCCTAAATAGTTCAGAGGCCATTTTTTTAAGCGGCTGGGCAACAGCGCTGATGGTTGGGTTATAAACGTTAAAAATGTCGTGGTCATCAAAGGCTATTACACCTATGTCTTTTGGTATTTGCAATTCCTAGTCATTAATAGCTTTTAGGCCACGGTTTTATTACCTATAATTGTTTTGTAATTCAACCAATTATTATTACAGCTTGCAAACCCCGGCAAATCTGTAAATATCTGCCATAACAACATATTAATATATTTATTAAATGAACAAACGTTTATTAAAACTTACATGGGTTATTACGCTGTTTTTGTATGCCCAGTTAGCTACCGCACAAGATAAAAATGTGTTGCCTGCATGGGCATTTGGTGGTTTTGCCCGGCCAGAGGGTGTCAATCCTATAATATCTCCCAACCCTGCATCAGAATTTTACGATCCTATGAGCAAAAAAATGATTCATTGGGAAGCTAATGATACCTTTAATCCGGCAGCTGCTGTTAAAAACGCGAAGATTGTGGTACTATACCGCTCGGAAGATAAAACGGGTATTGAGATCGGAATGCGTACCTCCCGCCTTGGCTATGCTGAAAGCAGCGACGGATTACATTTTACGCGTAAAACTCAACCTGTATTTTTCCCCGGTAATGATTCGCAAAAAGAATATGAGTGGCCGGGCGGCTGTGAAGACCCGCGCGTAGCTGTTACAGAAAATGGTACTTACGTTGTTTTTTACACTCAATGGAACCGTAAAACGCCTCGCCTTGGTGTGGCAACATCTAAAGATCTGATTCATTGGAAAAAACATGGCCCTATATTTCAATATGCCTATAAGGGTAAGTTTTTTAATATGGCACACAAGTCGGCTTCGATACTCACACGCATAAAAAATGATAAACAGGTTATTGCAAAAGTAAACGGCAAGTATTTTATGTATTGGGGCGAAACGGCTGTTTATGGTGCAACATCAGACAACCTTGTTGATTGGGCGCCGCTTATAGATAATAAAGGCGAACTAAAAGTACTGGCACCCACCAGGCCCGGTTATTTTGATAGTGACCTTACCGAATGTGGACCACCGGCAATACTCACAGGCAAAGGGGTAATATTGTTTTACAATGGTAAAAATCATCCAGGTGAGGGGGGCGATAAACGCTTCCATGGCAACTCCTATAGTGCGGGCCAAATGCTGTTTAGTAAAACCGATCCTACTAAGTTAATAACCAGGCTCGATGTACCGTTTTTACGCCCTATGCAACCGTTTGAAAAAAGCGGGCAATATGTTAACGGAACGGTATTTATTGAAGGTATGGCTTGGTTTAAACATAAATGGTATTTGTATTACGGGTGTGCAGATTCGAGGGTGGGGGTTGCTATTTATGACCCCGCTAAGCCCTCAGAACCAGACCCAATAGCAGGCGACGGTAAATAATGCCAATTAGTATTACATCTATTTTCAACTAAAATTATAAACAAACACCCGCAGGTAAAATACCTGCCGGGCGTTTTAAAGCTAATTTGCCGAACCGGTTTTCCTGTATAAAAGTAAAGGAATTGAATAATTAAAATGTGTTATGGCAGAGCTTTATTAAGTAATACCTAAGTACTAACAACCAATTATAAATAAACAAATGATGGAAATTTTACAAATGTTTACGCAAAAGGAAGCGACCCTGGAAGGGTTGCCTCTAAAAACAAAAGCGTAAAGAATCACTTAAAGGCATATTATGCTTTTTAGCGTTTTTACGTCGCATGCAGCAGCCTGCTAACCTACGCCCAGGCACCAGTTAAAGTAAGCGTACCGAGGTTGATGAGAAGGATCTATCCTTACCCGGTATTACCATTAAATAAAAAATGGGGTACAGCTACATTTACAGATAATGCCCGGTTCGGTCAGTAATAATATCTGGAGGAAGGGGGGAAAGCTTATTGTCTTGTCGCTAAAGTATTCTTAGATATTGATCTCCTTTTTTAGGTATTGCATTACATGGCCGTCATTTGTTTAAATAACAAATGATCCGGATCAGCCATGATGAAAACATAGCAATAATTGTATAATCATTATTTTATAGCTAAAATGGTCATATATTAAAAGGTAGAAAAAAAATCCTATGTTTTATTTGGAGCATAGGAAAAAATTTCTACCTTTGAAGTGTTATGAGTAAAGAAGAGCAAAACAAACCCGTTGAGCCAACAAAATCAGAGCTGGAAATCCTACAGGTACTGTGGGAAATAGGCCCGGCAACCGTGCGCACGGTTAATGATGAACTGCAAAAACAAAAAGAAGTGAATTATGCCACTACATTAAAGTTTATGCAACTGATGGCCGAGAAGGGGATGCTTATTCGTGATGAAAGCCAGATGAAGCATATCTACAGCGTTGCCGAAGAGGAGCAAAAAACCAAATCGCACCTGCTGGATAAGTTTGTAGATGCTATGTACAAAGGGTCGGCAAGTAAGCTGGTATTACAATTACTTGGTAATAAAAAGAATTCTCAGCAAGAGTTGCAGGAGATCAAAGACATTCTTAAAAAATTGGAGGAATAGCAATGGATAATTTTAATATTGCATTGGGCCAAACACTCATCCATTCATTATGGCAGGGAGTGATATTGGCAGGTATTACGGGCTTGATAATTATTCTTACCCGCAATGCCAAAGCCGCTAACCGCTACTTACTGATGGTAGGGACAATGTTGGCGTTCGTTATAGTTTCTATCGGTACGTTTTGTTATGAGTTTTATCAGCCATCTGCTAAAGCAGCAATAGGCGATATTATTTACCATGTTTCGGCTATTTCAAATCCTACTAATGTTGAACGCAGCTTACCACAGCAGGTAATGCAGTATGTTAATACCCATACACAAAGCATCGTTTTGGTTTGGTTTTTTATAGTATTGGCTCGCAGCCTGCAATTAGCTACGGGTTTGCAAAGCTTATACCATTTGCGCCGTAAAAATCTGTTTGCAGTTGATGAAAACTGGGGCAGAAGAGTATCGATATTATCCGCTCAGTTGGGGATAAACAGGGTAGTGGGCATTGCAGAATCGGGCATAGCGAAAGTGCCTATGGTAATTGGGCACTTAAAGCCATTGATCCTCATTCCTGCAGGATTATTAACCGCTTTACCGCCTGCTGAAATTGAGGCTATTTTAATACATGAACTGGCCCATATTCAGCGGAGGGATTACCTGGTGAATTTGCTGCAAAGCTTCCTGGAGATCATCTTTTTCTTTAACCCCGCGGTGCTGTGGCTATCTGCCCTTATCCGTACCGAAAGGGAGAATTGCTGTGATGATATCGCGGTTGAGCAAACCAGCAGCAAGGTAAATTACATCCGCGCACTTGTTTCCTGCCAGGAGTACCAGCTATCGGCCCCGGCTTATGCTATGGCTTTCCCGGGCAGGCGCAGCCAGTTGATGGATCGCGTAAAACGTATGGCATCGGGCACCAACCATGCTTTAAACCTGAGGGAACGTTCCATCTTATTTATAACACTCTTTACAGCGGGATTGTTAACGGTAGCTTTTACCAACGCTAAACAGATCCGGCATTTAGCAGTAAAAACCCAAAAAGCGCTTACGCATGCTGTTATCACGTCAACAGATACCATACCGGTACAACGAAAGCAAATTACTAAAAAAGTTAAAGCCAATACCGTTGTGCAACATTTAGAAAGCGTTACAGAGAAAGCAGAAGTTAAGGAAACAAAGGAAGTAACATTAAATAAACAAAAGGAGATAGCATTTGAAGATTCGGTTAGGCAAAGCCGGTTATCGCCAACAACGCCCATAAGCCCAATAACCCCCATAACACCCAATACTGGCCGTACGCACCCCATAACACCTATAACATCAATTAATGCAAAGCCATTATCGCCATTAAGCGGGCGCCTAAGCCCGTATAAAAATAGCAGCCTAAACATAATGCTACTGCAAAACAGTACACGGCAACGCCTGACGAACCGGTAAAAGCAAAAGCGCCGAGCATTGGCGAACAGGTAACAGCCGAGCTAATTAAAGACCAGCTCATCAGTGCGGATGACAAACATATATCATTCAAACTAAGCAATACTGATCTGATTGTTAATGGCGTACGCCAGCCGGATGATGTACAAAAGCGTTACAAGGATAAATTTGTACCCGTATCAAAAGGTAAAAGTACCTGGACATTGTACAATAATTACGATACCACTACCGACGATAAAAAATAAGCAGAAGTTTATCTGAAAAAACATTCAATCACATGAACGGGCATAGCTATGCCTAAAAATTCCTAAAACCATTTGACCATGAAATTAAAAATTGCAGCTTTTTTAGCTGCCTGGCTTTCTATTGCCTCAACTTTTTTAAACGCACAAAGCATCAGCGGTAAAGTGACTGATAGCAGTCAGAAACCGCTTGATGGTGCAAGCGTTTACCTGATGCAAGATTCAGCACTTGTTAAAACGGCATTGGCCGATGCCGTCGGTGCGTTTAGCTTTGCCCAGTTAAAACCAGGCGAGTACTATCTTAACATTAGTATGATGGGTTTCGCTAGTTATAAAAGTGGCTTATTAAAACCAGATACCACGCTTCTTGCTTTAATGCAACCAACAGGCAAACTGTTAAAGGAAGTTGTTATCACGTCCCAAAAGCAATTTGTTGAACAAAAGATAGACCGCACAGTGGTAAACGTTGATGCCCTGATCAGTAATGCCGGGTCGACAGCGATGGACGTACTGGAAAAATCGCCTGGAGTACTGGTAGATCAAAGTGGTGCCATCAGCTTGAAGGGTAAGAGCGGGGTAAAGATCTTTATAGATGATAAGCCTACTTACCTGTCTGGCGCCGACCTGGAGAACTACCTGCGCTCGCTATCGTCTGCAACTATTGACCAGATAGAGCTGATGAGCAACCCGCCTGCAAAATATGACGCGGCCGGTAATGGCGGTGTTATCAACATCCGTTTAAAAAGGAATAAAGCAAAAGGCTTTAACGGTGGCGTAAATCTCAGTTATTCGCAGGGATATTACGGACGGACAAATAACGGGTTGAATTTTACTTACCGCGATAATAAAGTGAACCTTTTCGGGAACTTTAGCTATAACACGGGCAATGGTTTCAGCGATTTGGATATTAACCGCCATTTTTTTACTGACGCTGGCGTACCTGACTATGATTTTTTGCAAAACTCATTTATCCGCCGTATATCAAAAAGCTATAATTCAAAAATTGGGATTGATTATTATGTAAGCGAGAAATCAACGATTGGTTTTGTTGTTAACGGATTAATAAATCCCAGCGATGTGAATACTATAAATAAAAGCAGGTTTTTAAACACAGGTGGCAATCTTGATTCTACCATTGTAGCCTTAAATGCCCAGCATCGTAACTTTAAGAATGGGTCAGCAAACGTAAACTATCGCCATCAGTACGATAAAAAGGGGAGGGAATTAACCCTTGATTTTGATTACCTGCGCTATCAAACCAACATGGGCCAGTCTTTTGACAACACGGGGTACCTACCCAATGGTAATATTTCCACTCACGATCTGCTGACCGGTAACCTTCCTTCAAACATCAATATCTGGTCGGCCAAAACAGATTATACTCACCCCTTAAACAGTGGTTTTAAGCTTGAAACCGGTTTGAAAAGTAGTTATACCAAAACCGATAATATAGCCGACTATTTTGTAACTCAAGGAGGTGTTACAGCGCCCGACTATGATAAAACCAACCATTTTATCTATAAGGAGCAGATCAGCGCGGGCTACCTAAATGTCAATAAAGATTGGAAAAGGATCTCGCTGCAATTGGGGGTTAGGTTTGAGAATACCGCATCTGATGGTCACCAACTTGGCAACGTACAAAAACCGGATTCAACCTTTAAGAGAAATTATAACGGCTTATTTCCAACCGCCTATATTCAATACAAATTAGACAGTACGGGCAGCCACAGCATCAACTTTAATTATGGCCGCAGGATAGACCGACCTTATTATGAAGACCTTAACCCGTTTTTATCGCCGTTGGATAAGTTTACCTACTACACTGGTAACCCTTTCCTTAAACCATCATATACCGATGATTGGGAATTGTCACACACCTGGAAAAACATCACTACAACCCTTAACTATAGCCAGACAAAGGATGATGTGAACGAGACAATAGAAATAGTAAACGGTATTTATTACAGCCGCCCCGGGAACCTGGGGAAAAGCATCAATAAGGGTATTAGTATAGACGCGAGTTTTGATCCTGCAAAGTGGCTTAACTTTCATTTTTCTGGTAGGGTTGTCAATATCCACACCATCAGCCAATTTTATACCGGCACGCTTGATACAAAGGGGACATATTACTTTATTCGCCCGGTGTTTCAATTTAAATTACCGAATGACTGGACAACGCAAATTGACGGTGGTTATCAGAGTAAGATCACTAACGCGCAGTTTGTTGCCTCAGCAAGAGGGAAAATTAATATGGCTGTTACAAAGAAATTTTCCCCCTCGCTCAGCATGACTTTGGTTGGGAACGACCTGTTATACACTTTTAACAACGGGGGCGACATCAACAACCTGGCTAATGTAAAGGCCAATTATTTGAACCGTGGCGATTCCAGAACGGTTGTGCTATCATTAAATTACCGTTTTGGTAAAACCATAGCCGGATTACGTAAGCACAATGCCGATGGCGCTGAAAGCGAAAAGAACAGGGTGAAAAATTAAGGATATATCAACATATTGTGTATTGAATGAGCCCAACTGCAATGCTATATTATAAAAAAATAAGTAGTAGTGGGTTTTGACCTACAGGTTAGGATATTATAGTAATCATAAGTCGCCGATAAAAAGAATCAAGGTTTTTTGTCGTCTGCTATCTTGTTCGGCCGTTGGGCAATTCGTAGTCAACCGGTAGCTGGTCAGCTATCCGCAGTGTTTGCCAGTAGCCTTCAACCACGGTTTTTAAGGGCGTGGATATTACGCCATTGCTATCAAAGTAAGTGTACTTATCAAGAAAAGTAATAAATGAGGTGTGATAATTAGAACCGTTTTGCTCATGTTTATAATTGATCATCAAATGTAGAGTTGGGGTGTATCCGAATGCATAAATGCCTTTCTCATCGGTTAAATTTAAGTAATCATTGGTTTTCAACACCTTGCCCGGGTATTGGTCAAATTTTGGCATATTAGACTGTTTTGACCAATATTGAGGTATTCCAGCCGTGTGCTTACTGTAAAATTTGACCTTTGCATTTATCAAACTGTCTGGTTCTCTTCCTATCGTTGGTGTTCTGAATAATTCAAATACCTTAAACCCGGCGCCTGATACATTGCTAACTAAACAAGCGCGCAAAAAGCTCATCATTGAACCATTATATGCATTTACACGCCTGTTTACCCAGTTGTCTTCCTGCTCAGTTGTGCCTTCCATTGGTTCAAATACTGATGGGCCGGTGTAATACATAGTTCCGTTTATAGGGTCAAATTCAAATGATACTAACAGGTATTTTATGCGATATCCCAGCGCTTTATTTTCTATAACCAAAAAATCGGTTGACGTTGCGTGCATCCTATCAGTAGGCTCGTCATACTCAAACTGTAGTACATCGGGGTTTAAAATTTTACATTCTGCGGCGTTTTTTGTGCGGCCCAAAAACTCACGTGTAAATATTCTGATGTATCGTTCCCGTTTATAATCGCGTTTGCGTTTACCACCGTTTATTTTTACTTCGCCCAGCAGGCTTGTTTTATCTTTTAGGGCAATAGTGGGTAATTGGATATCATTGCCGCGTACAGATATAGTTTGGTGAAGGGGCTCAAAGCCAATGCAGGTAACTACCAGGTCGTACTGCCCATTCTTTACATTGCTTAAGGTGAACGAGCCATCTTTTAACGACATATTACCCACTTTAGAGTTGCTTAAAAAAATGCTTGCATTCGCAACAGGCTTTTTATCGGTAACGCTTATAACCTTACCTGTTATGGTAATTTGAGCTTGTAATGCGGATGGAATAAAGAATAGCAGCAATAGTAAAAGTTTAAGCATGCCCCAATTTATTAACTAAATAATTATTCCGATTAAGAATTCTGTAAAATCTTTATAGCAAATTATAATTCACAAGTGCATTTATAGCCGCGCAGGCAAAAAAGACAAGTAAATACGACAACCTTATTGGGTTATAATTTTATAGGTATTGATGGGTACAGTATTTTTTTAAAAAATAAATAGATTAGTGCCGCATAATTATCCCCCGATGAAAAAGAAAATTGGTTTATCTGTTTTAGCCGTCTTAATTGCATTTTGTTATGCAAATGCACAGCAAAAAACTGTAGTGCAGCAATTGGGGCCAGAGTCTGTCAAGTTTTCTGTTGAGGCAGATACAGCATGGACTGGCTTACTAAAAAGGTACTCGGGTTGGTTTGGGGGAGATGGTATTTATACTATCCCCTTAAACGGTGTTGAAAATGGGCTTGCTAAAAAGAGTGATAAAACCCTGATCATATTTAGCGATACCATGATAGGGGAGGTAACCGACAGCACCATGAAGCCGGGCTACAAAATGATCCACAACTCTGTAGCGCTTTTAAAAGGAAATGAACCAAAGCCACAGAATATCAGCTTTTACTGGGATAAAAATAAAGACGGATCTGCCGAGTCGGTATTTATACCCAATACCGCTCAAACACACAAAAGCGATTATTACTGGCTTGGCGATGGTTTTGTAAATACTGATGGAAATAAGGCTTTGTACTTATTTGGCTATCGGGTTAGGAATGTTAGTGAAGGTGCATTTGGCTTTAAAGAAGTAGGTAACACGCTTATTAAACTAAACATTGCAAATGCCCCGTATTTTACCGTACAAGAACAAAAAGATACTCCCTTTTATCTTACGGATGAAAAAGGAGACATTGGCTCGTTTGGTGCAGGTGTATACGTAAACACCAAAAGTGCAGGTGCCGTAAATGCAGATGGCTATATATATGTATATGGTGTGCGTGGCATGGTTAAAAACCTGATGGTTGCTCGTGTGCTGCCAAAAAACTTTGACGATTACAGCCAGTGGCGTTTTTGGGACGGCACGCAATGGGTAAGCGATATGAGCAAGGTGGCCGATATTACAAACCATGTATCAAATGAATTGAGCGTATCGCGCTTACCCGATGGCAGGTATGCCCTCATTTTTCAGGTGGATGGTATGAGCCCGACTATTGGTATGCGTTTGTCAAACAATCTTACAGGGCCGTTTGGGCCGATTATTAAACTATGGGACTGCAAGCCCGACCTGCTCAAGAATACCTTTTTAGTTTATAATGCAAAAGCGCATCCAAGTCTTTCAAAACCGGGCGAACTGTTGATCAGTTACAATATCAATTCAACCGAATTTATTACCGATTTGCAACACCACCCTCATTTATATCGCCCGCGTTTCATCAGGGTTAAATTCCTGAAATAATACTGCGTATTACTGCCGGTAACAACATTGTTAAACAAGTTTTGTTATTTTTTGCTAAATTGATTTAGTTAATCATTTTAGTTTATTTACATTTGTTGGCATAAACCATTATAACCAGTTTATTTAACCATACTGAATGTTTAAAGCTTTACCGTTTTTTATTACGATATGCCTTGTAGCGCAAACAAGTTTTGCACAGCAAGAAGCAGTTATAACTAATACACAGATTAGCCCGGTAGCTTTTAAAATTAACCAGGTGCTGCAAAGCAACATGGTAATACAGCAAAACAAACCTTTTAAAGTATGGGGGCAGGCTGTTTCGGGCGAAGCGGTTACTGTTAAAGCCGACTGGCTGCTGCAACCCGTAACGGTTATTGCCGGTGCCGATAATAAGTTCATGGCAATTATCAACGTCCCGGAAGCAAAGAAGGGTGATTATACCGCCCATACGTTAACAGCGGAAAGCCATCATCAAAAAATAATGCTAACTGATCTGCTTATAGGCGACACGTGGTTTTTAAGCGGGCAATCAAATATGCAATTCGCTATGCGTGAGGTTAAGGACGCCGCTACCGAGATCGCTGCTGCTAATCAACCGAACATCCGTATATTAAATGTAGGCTTTAATTGGAATACCAAACCTATAGATACCCTAAAAGGCGACTGGCAAAAAGTATCGCCGCAAACTGTAAAGGATTTTAGCGCGGTAGGCTACTATTTTGGTAAAGAATTGCAAAGCAAACTGGATATCCCGATCGGATTGATCTATTCAGGTATAGGAGGATCATGGGAGCAGGCGTATGTGGCACAAGATGTAATGGCTGCCGATACGATGCTGAACAGGGTTTATCTTAAACCGTTTTTCGATAGCCCGAAATCAAAAGAAAAACTGGACGGTGTGTTTTCGTTCGATAGGGTGTACCAGCCTTTCCTGATCCATAACGCCATGATCAATCCGTTTTATAACCTATCTATAAAAGGCATTTGCTGGTACCAGGGCGAATCAAACCGCGCCGAACGTGAAAGCTACCTTCGGTTGAGTTATGCCCAGATAAAAAGTTGGCGCAAAGCTTTTGCACAAGGCGATCTACCTTTTTATTATGTACAGGTTGCGCCGCATGCTTATGAAAAATTTGATTCTACGCTAAATGATTATGCTTTCTTCCGCGAGGTGCAGGAAAAGATCTCGGCAATGAATAACACAGCTATGGCCGTTACCATGGACGTAGGTGACGCGAAAAACATACATCCAACCAATAAAAAGCCGGTAGGAGATAGGTTAGCCCGAATAGCATTAAACCGCACTTACGGAATGCTGGATATCAATTATGAAGGGCCGCATGTAGACTATGTGGCGTTTAAGAAGAAAAAAGCCATTGTAAACTTTACCCCGGCAAGTGTAAAAACGGGGCTGCGTACTACTGATGGAGCCGAACCAAAGTTTTTTATGATAGCTGGCGCCGATCAGGTGTTTTGGCCTGCGGAGGCAAAAATCATCAATAACACTATCGAGCTAAGTACTAAGCAGGTTAAAAAACCTGTTGCAGTACGTTATGCTTTTACCAATTACCCGGTTACTAATTTAGAAAATGAAGACGGTTTACCGGTAGTGCCTTTCCGCACAGATAACTGGGCTGAACCTGTGGTTGCTAAAAAATAAATGCATATGAAAACAATTAAAATCATTATTTGTCTGGTTGTTGTTTGCACACTCAGTGCACGCGCACAGCAAACCGAAGAACAAAAGAAAGCCGAAGCCTGGGCCAATTTCCAAAAAGTTGTAGAAGAGCGTATACACAATGATTGGGCCTGGATAAAACGCTACGAAGATGATAACGCCAAACTACCGGCACCTGCGCCAGGAGAAAAGCGCGTGGTTTTTATGGGCAACTCCATCACCGAAGGCTGGATAAATACCGATCCCGATTTCTTCAAGGGTAAAGCATACGTAAACCGTGGTATTGGCGGCCAAACCACCCCGCAAATGCTGGTAAGGTTTAGGGAGGATGTGATAACCCTGAAACCAACCGTAGTTGTGATATTGGCCGGGATCAATGACATCGCCGGGAATACCGGTCCATCAAAAATTGAGAACGTAGCGGGTAATATTTTTTCTATGGCCGAACTGGCTAAGGCTGCACATATCAAAGTTGTACTTTCATCAGTTTTGCCTGCTGCTGCGTTTCCGTGGAACCCAAAGGTAAACCCGATACAATCAATTATACAACTTAACGCGATGCTTAAAGCTTACGCCGAACAAAATAAACTGGGTTATATAGATTATTATACGCCGATGATTAATGAAGAGAAAGGCCTTAAAAAGGAACTGTGTACGGATGGCGTACATCCAAATATGGCAGGTTATAAAGTAATGGAACCGCTTGCAGAAGCTGCAATAAAAAAAGCCTTGAAATAGGCTTTTTTTATCCGTTAAAGCTAAATCGATTTATATGAATAAAAGATTATACATACTATTTGCCCTGATTATATATTCAGGGTTTGCATTCGCCCAGCAAATAAAACCTTTCAAAGCAGGTGATAGGGTAGCTTTTACCGGCAACAGCATCACCGATGGCGGGCATTACCATTCCTATATCTGGCTGTATTATATGACCCGCATGCCAAAAGCACGTATTGATATTTTTAACGCAGGGATAGGCGGTGATGTTGCCAAACAGATTGACGAGCGCCTGCAGGAGGATGTTTTCGGCAAGCACCCCAATGTAATGACCCTAACGTTCGGCATGAATGATACCGGCTACCAGTGGCTTACCGGCGCCAAAGCCGATTCAGCTTATAACGCTAAGGTTGCTACCTCATTTAATAGTTTTTTAGAGATCCAGAAACATTTGAAGGCACACCCCGAGGTTCGCAAGATCATGATCGGTACATCACCCTATGATGGTACCGCAAAAATAAAACCAGGGGTTCTGTATAATAAGAATGCGGCCATACAACGGGTGGTGAAATTTCAGCAGGAGGCAGCAAAAAAAAATAACTGGGAATTTTTGGATTTTAACGCGCCTATGGTTGCTATTGATGAGCAGCAACAGGCTAAAGATTCTACATTCTCCATGCAGAGTTTCGACAGGATCCACCCGACGGTTGATGGGCATATGGTAATGGCCTACTTATTTTTAAAGGCACAGGGTTTTGCAGGCAAAAAAGTGGCCGCTGTTGATATCAACGCCAAAACAGCATCAGTTATAAAAAGTGAAAATTGCCTGTTAACCAACCTATCTGTCACAAAAAATGGCTTAAGTTATACATATAAGGCAAACGCCCTGCCTTACCCTATTGATACCATGGCGCAAAGCGTAGGCAAGGAAGCACGTACACAAGCCGATGCCCTGAAACTTATCCCGTTTCAACAAGAGTTTAATCAGGAAGTTTTACAGGTACAAAACCTTGGTGTTAGTAAAAACTATGAAGTACTGATTGATGGTAAACCCATAGGTAAATGGAACGGACTGCAACTGCAGGCAGGGATAAATCTTGCCGAAATAGCCGCTACACCGCAATACCAGCAGGCCTTAGCAGTAATGCACCTGAACGAAGAACGCTGGGGCATAGAGCGGCGTCTGCGCGAATATTGGTGGCTGCAATACTCCATCATGAAACCACACGGCCTGTTGCATAACGACAGCCAGGCTACCGTTGATTCGCTACAGAAATATGCTAAAAAAGACTTTTTTGTAGGTGTAACGCTTAATACTTATTACAAGGCCCGACTTAAACCCGTGCGTGATGCATGGCAAAAAGAAATTGCCCTGCTAACCGACCGGATCTATATTATTAATCAACCCATAGCTCACCGTTTCGAGATAAAGGAAGACAACCAAGCCGAACATGTTATCACACAAAAATAAATTCTTAAAGGGGGCTGTTTTAGCCGCCGCATTAACGCTGGGTAGTGTAAAGGCGTTTAGTCAGCAGGCATATTATATTGATGGTTACCACGGCGGCGTTTGGGGCCATTACCCCGACTGGAATACCCGTTTCATCGTAGATAACCTGAATAAACACCCATACTGGAACATCAACCTGGAGATAGAACCCGAAACCTGGGACAGGGCCGCAAAAGTTGACCCAGCAGCCTTAAAAGAGTTACAGGCACTGATGGCCAACCAAACGGCAAGCGGCAGGGTAGAGTATGTGAACCCGGCTTACGCGCAAAGTTATATGTACAATATTGATGGCGAAAGCATCATCCGCCAGTTTAGTTATGGTATTGATAAATTGAAAGGTTATTTCCCGGGGATCACTTTTAATACCTACTCTACTGAAGAACCTTGTTTCACCAGCGCGTTGCCGCAGATCTTAAAGTCATTCGGGTTTAAATACGCGTCATTAAAAAACCCGAATACCTGTTTTGGTGGTTACACCCGTGCTTTTGGCGGCGAATTGGTGAATTGGATTGGTCCGGATGGTACGGCAATCACTACATCACCCCGGTACGAGGTGGAGGCACTTTTAGAAAAATCTGCCTGGCAAACTATTGCCTGGGATAACTCGCCAAGGTATATAAACGCGGCTATTAAGTATGGCATACCGCACCCTATAGGTATGACCTTGCAGGATGCC
Source organism: Mucilaginibacter sp. (assembly GCF_041663085.1). GTDB lineage: Bacteria > Bacteroidota > Bacteroidia > Sphingobacteriales > Sphingobacteriaceae > Mucilaginibacter. Next base: position 13,437 of record NZ_JBAZRC010000002.1, on the reverse strand, counting down.
GGCTGGAAAGGCGGCCCCTTTATTGGAAATGCAGATACGGAGCAGCAAAAAAATAAGTACACCACCTGGCATAACTATTTTGCCAACATTACTCCGAAAGATAAAAGGCAGGACTGGAAAGTTACGCAGGAAGATATGCTGGTAAGCCTTGTTTGGGGATCGCAGGTAACACAAAAGCTGGCCCAGCGTGTGCGTGTGGCTGAGAATAAAGTGTTGATTGCCGAAAAAGCAGCGGTGATATCAAACCTGCTAAATGATTCAAATAACTGGCCAAAAGCAAATTTCGACAGCGCGTGGCGCACCTTGCTGTTATCCCAACACCACGATTGCTGGATAGTACCGTATAACGGCCAAAAAGGCGATACCTGGGCAGATAAAGTAGTAGACTGGACAGGCAATACCAACCGAATCAGCGATAGTATTGCAAACGTATCGGTACAAACAGTGTTTTTAAACAAAAAAGGAACAGAAGACATTGTTACCGTTGTAAACACACAGGCCAGCAAACGTAACGAGACCGTTTCTGTAATTATACCTGCCGGATTGGAGGGTAAAAGTTTGTCGGTTAAGGATGTATTGGGCAAAGCGGTGGTATCTCAGGTGGTTAACGATAAATTGCTGTTTGTGGCCTCAACTCCATCATTCGGCTATAACACATATAGCATAACAGAAACAACGGATCCAATTGAAAAAGGTACGCAGGTAACAGAACTTGCTGATGGAAACTTCAAATTAGAATCTGACCTGTACACCATCATTATCAACCCTAAAAAAGGAGGCAGCATTACCAGTTTGTTTGCCAAAAAAATGAATAAGGAGATGGTTGACCAAGCTAACAGAAATGGTTTTAATACACTTCGCGGAAATTTTTATAATGATGGCGGATTGAAGGCGTCTACTGATGAAACTGCGACCGTTACCATTTTAGAGACTGGCCCTATCCGCGCCAGCGTACAAATAAAAGGTAAAATTAACGGGACAGACTTTACCCAGGTAATCACGCTGAACAAGGGCCAGCAGATCATCGATCTTAACTTAAACATCGACTGGAAAAAAGATGTTGGCGTTGGCGAAGATGTGGTAAAAAGCAGCTACAAATGGACGGATTACAAGAAGCCGTTTTATAACGATAGCAATAAACTGGTAACGGTTTTCCCGCTGAATTTAAAGAACCAAAAAGTTTATAAAAATGCGCCGTTTGATGTTACGGAAAGCAAATTGAAAAACACTTTCTACAATAGCTGGGATAGTATTAAAAATACCGTGATACTGAATTGGGTTGATGTTACCGATGGCGATGGCAAATTTGGTATGGCCATGTTTACCGACCATACTACCAGCTATACCTACGGTGAAAACTTCCCTTTAGGCTTAGTTACCCAATACTCGGGAATGGGTCTGTGGGGGCGCAGTTACTACACAGATGGCCCAACAAATATCCATTATGCCCTGATGCCGCATGCCGGTAAATGGAACGAGGCAGGTGTGTGGTCGGCATCCGCGCAATGGAACGAGCCATTGGTTGTTCATGTTGGCAATTCATCAGCAACAGCTAAACAGCAAACGCTTGTTAATCCGCAAAAGGGTTTGATATTAACATCGGCAGAAAATAACAGTAAAGATGTTTTATTGCGCTTTTTTAATGCAGAAGGCGAGGCCGGTAAAAAGAAGATCATCCTGAATTTTAAATATACCAAAGCGCAGGTAGTTGAATTGAACGGAAAAGTATACGGTGAATTAAAGGTTTCAAAAGCATCAAACGGCCAAACATCTGTTGAGTTGCTGATACCAAAATTCGGCATCCGTACGATCAGGTTTAGCACTATTTAAAGCAAAAAATAAGTTTAATGCAGGAAATATATAATTTTTTTGCTAAAACGTTTTAATTGATATATTTGTCACTAACCAATTACTAATGCCTTATCTTTTTGGCCTCAATAAAAGGTATCGCATTAAAATAATAGCCTCAAGGGAATGAGATTTAAATGTTTACTAACTTTTTCTGCTATACTAAGCGGTTCTTTAACGGCAGCCGCGCAAACACCCGCAAGTTATGTTAACCCGTTTATTGGGGCAAGCACCAGTACAAAAGCGGCTGGTACCTATCATGGCCTTGGTAAAACCTTCCCCGGTGCCGATACCCCTTTTGGCATGGTGCAGGTTAGTCCCAATACCATTACCGGTGGCGATAATGGTTCGGGTTACAGCTATGAACACACCAGTATAGAAGGTTTCGCATTTACACAAATGAGCGGCATAGGCTGGTATGGCGATCTGGGCAATTTCCTGGTGATGCCTACGGCAGGTAAACTAAAAACCAGTGCCGGTACGGTCGATCATCCGGAAGGTGGCTATCGCTCGCAATACTTAAAAGCAAGTGAAAAAGCATCGGCAGGATATTACGCTGTAAAACTTACCGATAACAATATTAAAGCAGAAATGACAGCCGCGCCGCATAGCGGTATACTCAGGTTTACTTTCCCTCAAAATAAACAATCGCGCATCCAGATAGACCTGGCACGCAGGGTAGGCGGTACATCAACCCTGCAAAGCGTAAAGGTGGTTAATGATCATACCATTGAAGGCTGGATGAAGTGCACTCCCGATGGCGGTGGCTGGGGCAATGGCGATGGCCATGCCGAATACACCGTTTATTTCCACGCGGAGTTTAGCAAGCCTTTAAAAAACTATGGTGTTTGGAGTGCTGATATCCCAAATGATTGGAAACGTAAACGCGAAGACGTAGAGAGTGCCAAATACCAGGCGCAAATAGCAAACGCAGAAATATTAAAACAGGTAAAAGAAAAAGAAGGTAAACACCTTGGCTTTTATACCGAGTTTGCCACACAGGCAAATGAGCAGGTGCTAATGAAAGCCGGTATCTCGTTCATTAGCATTGATGGCGCTAAGAATAACCTGAGCAAAGAAATTACCGACTGGAACTTTGATGCCGTACACCAGCGTACCGTTGCATTGTGGAACAAGGCACTATCAAAAGTGGCGGTAGAAGGCGGTACAAAAGAAGAGAAGACCGTTTTTTATACTTCCATGTACCACACCATGATAGATCCCCGCGTTTTTGAAGATGTAGATGGCCGTTACTGGGGGGGCGATGGCAAAGCGCATACCTCAAACGGGTTTACCAAACGCACTATTTTTAGCGGTTGGGACGTATTTCGCAGCCAGATGCCTTTGCAAACTATCATCAATCCCGCATTGGTAAATGATATGGTAAACTCGCTGGTTACACTGGCAGATGAAAAAGATAAGAACTACTTAGAGCGTTGGGAATTGCTTAATTCCTATAGCGGCTGTATGCTCGGCAACCCGGCCGTATCGGTTATTGCCGATGCTTATGCCAAGGGAATCCGTGGGTTTGATCTTAAAAAAGCCTATGAGCTATCGGCAAACTCGGTAGAGAAGTTTGGCAATGGTGATAAAGGCTATACCCCTGGCGGACTAAGCCTGTCGTACACATTAGAATATGCCTATACCGACTGGTGCGCGGCACAGTTAGCCAAAGCCCTGGGTAACAATAATGATTACGAAAAATATACCCAGCGCGGGCAGGCTTATAAAAATATTTTTGATAAGGATAAAGGCTGGTTCCGCCCGCGTGAGGAAAACGGCAATTGGGCCGCCTGGCCAGATTCGGGCAGGTTAAAAGCCTGGTATGGTACTATGGAAAGCAATCCGTATCAACAAGGTTGGTTTGTACCGCAGGATGTACCCGGCATGGTTAAGCTGATGGGCGGTAAACAAAAAGTAATTGCCGACCTGAACAACTTTTTTGAAAAAGCCCCGCAAGATATGATGTGGAACGATTACTACAACCACGCTAACGAACCTGTACACCATGTGCCTTATTTATACAACCGTTTAGGTGCGCCATGGCTAACCCAAAAATGGACACGTGCTATTTGCAAAAGAGCTTATCATGATGGTGTTTTGGGTTTGGTAGGTAATGAAGATGTTGGGCAGATGTCGGCCTGGTATGTATTGTCGGCCATGGGGATACACCCTGTTTGTCCGGGCGATACAAGGCAGGAAATAACCAGTCCGGTGTTTAATAAGATAAGTGTTAAACTGGATAACCGCTATGGTAAAGGCAAATTGTTTACCATACTGGCGATAAACAACTCGGCAAAAAACATATATATTCAAAGCGCGCAGCTAAATGGTAAGCCTTACAACAAATGCTTTATAGATTATAAAGATATTGCAGCCGGCGGCACACTTAAATTGCAAATGGGTGCACAGGCCTCAAAAACCTGGGGATTGGCTAATTAGCCAGAATAAATTATGCAGTAAAAGGCAATTGTCGTAACTAATAACTAAATCGATTAACTAAATAAAGTGAATATAAAACTTAAAAAAGGTGCGAAGTGGATAGCTTGCGCGTCGGCAGCAGTGTTTTGCCTGGGATCATCATTAACGCTTAAAGCGCAAACTGCAGCCCCCTTTAAAAATGGCGATAGGGTGGCATTTGTAGGTAACAGTATTACCGACGGAGGGCATTTCCACTCGTATGTATGGCTGTATTATATGACGCATTTCCCGGATATGCGCATTACCTGTTTTAATGTTGGTATTGGTGGCGACGTAGCCAAACAAATAGCCCGAAGGTTTGATACCGACGTGCTTACAAAAAATCCTACAGTCGTAACCCTTTCATGGGGAATGAATGATACAGGTTACATCGAGTGGTTCCGCAGCGATGCGCAGCAAACGATTAAAAGCCGGTTGGATACATCTTTTAAATATTATCACCAGATAGAGGCAAAACTTAAAAAGCTGCCTAATATAAAACCGATACTTATCGCTTCTTCGCCTTACGATGAGTTTACCTACGCTACGCCCAATAATATATACAAGGGTAAAAGCGCAGCGTTACTTCAAGTTGCCGAGTTTCAGGAAGAGGCCGCCAAAAAGAATAACTGGGGATTTATTGACCTGAACCGGCCAATGACGGCGATAAACAAACGCGAGCAGGAGAAAAACCCAACATTTAGTCTCACACCAAACGACCGTATCCACCCGGATAATGATGGGCACATGGTGATGGCTTACCTCATCCTGAAAGCACAGGGCCTGGCAGGTAAATCAGTAGCTGACGTAGTGATCAGCGCTAACGATAAAAAAATAGTGAAAGCTGATAACAGCAAGATCAGCAAGTTGGTAAGCACTGCCGATGGTATCTCTTTTGATTACCTGGCTAAATCACTGCCATATCCTTTAGACACCGTTTCAAGAAGCTGGGGTAACCATAAAAAACAGATCGAAGCTATAAAGCTGGTTCCGTTTATGAACGAATTTAACCGCGAAATGCTCACCGTGAAAGATTTGGCAGCAGGTAACTATCAGCTTAAAATTGATGATGAAGTGATAGGAAAGTGGTCGGCAACTGCGCTGGCTAATGGTATAAATCTGGCCGAGCAAACCAACACACCACAATACCAGCAGGCGATACAAATTATGAGCCTGAATGAAGAACGATGGGAAATTGAAAGGCGATTACGCAACCATGCTTTTATTGAATACAATGTATTGTATGACCGTGGCTTGTTAAATGCCGATAATATTGCCGCAATGGATACGGTTAGCAAGATTGCTAAAAAGGAAATTTTTGTTGCCGGTAACAAGGGTAACTACGTTTTGTCGCAATATAAATCTGTAAGGGAGGCATGGCAAATGGAAATGGATGTACTGTTGAGCCAGATCTATAAAATAAATAAACCTGTTACCCATAAGGTATCATTAACCCGTATCAACTAATAATTATGGCTAAAATTATATATCAAAGAATACTCTTTGTTTTACTTGTTTGTTTCGGGATAAATGCCAGCGCCGCCAAGGTAGATACGGTGCTTACGCATAGCGATATCATGAAAAAGGATATTAAAGCAGTAGTAATACTGCCCAATAACTATTCAAAAAAAATAAACTACCCCGTAGTTTATTTATTACATGGTTTTAGCGGCAATTACGCCGATTGGATAACAAAAGATGCCCCCGTGCAAAACCTTGCAGATCAGTACCATTGCATTATAGTTTGCCCCGATGGCGCGTTTGCAAGCTGGTATATTGATAGCCCGGTAAATAGCTACTGGATGTATGATACCTATGTTTCAAAAGAATTGGTTAGCTATATCGACTCGCACTTTTCTACAATAAAAAACCGCACCGGCAGGGCAATAACCGGCTTAAGCATGGGGGGGCATGGGGCTTTATCAATGGCAATACGTCATCAGGAAGTTTATGGGGCTGTGGGCTCCATGAGTGGGGCGGTAGATCTTAAACCTTTTGCTAAAGATTTTGCTATAAACCAGATACTTGGCGAATATAAAGACAACCCTAAAAGCTGGGCCGACCACAGTGTTGTAGGTATGGTAGATCAGCTAAAACCCGGTGTATTGAAGATTATTTTTGATTGTGGGGCAGACGACTTTTTTATTGGCGTGAACAACACTTTGCATGAGCAATTACTCAAGGCAAAAATAGCGCACGACTACATTGTCAGGCCCGGTGCACATACCTGGGAATACTGGAGCAATTCTATAAATTATCAAATGTTGTTCTTTAGACGCTTTTTTGATAAGCTAAACTGATTTAGTGGCGTCAAAACATTGATAAATAAATATTGAATCTTGTTTTTAAGTATCAGATTTACACTTAAATATTGCAAATATTACCAAAATTTTAAAAGTTTACGATAGGGCAATATTTCAAATAAATAATTTGCTAAATCGTTTTTATGATTTTATATTTGATTTGCAATAACCAATTATAACGCCTTTAAACAGGCTCTTGCTAAATAACCTTTTTAAGAAGCTTTTAAGCTTTGTTGAACAAACTTTATGCTATGAGGAAATTTTACATTCTTAGCTTTTTTTGCGCTGCTGCCACTATTCTTTTTTCATGTAAAAAAGATGGTTTTTTGGGCCAAACGCAAACAAGCGACCTTACCGAAGAGGCAGTTTTTAAAGACAGTGTTAACACCACCGCCTTTTTAACCAATATATATTTAAAGGTTGGGTTTAGCGAAAGCGCAACACGCTTTGGTAATGGCGGCCTTGATGTGGCATCCGACGAGGCCGAACCTTATGACAATTCAGAGATCACCACCATAGGTTTTGCCAATGGCTCGGTTGATGCCAATACAGTATCGGGCGATGCTTACAACACCTGCTATACCAATATAAGGGCGGTAAATGTATTGTTAAAGCATTTGCCACAAACCCCGCTACGGGAAGTTACCAAAACCGAAATAAAAGCCGAGGCGCGTTTTTTAAGGGCCTGGTATTACTCTATACTATTAAAGCATTATGGAGGTGTACCTTTAATTGGCGATACCGTATACAACTATACCGATAAAATTCCGGCCCAGCGAGCAAGCTATAAAGATTGTGTGGACTATATTATATCAGAGTGTAATAAGGCTGGTGCCGACCTTCCGTTTACACAAGTGGGGCTGTTGTTTGGCAGGGCTTCAAAGGGCGCATGTCTGGCTTTAAAAATGAGGGTATTGCTGTATGCTGCAAGCCCGCTGTTTAATGATGATAATACTATTCCGGGTCCTACGCCACTTTCTATAGCTACAGATAAAGTTAAACTATTGGTTGGCTATACCGATTTTAAAAAGGAGCGTTGGGAAGAAGCAGAAAAAGTTGCCGATACGCTGATCAAATCGGGGGCATATCAATTATATACCGATAATGCTACAAGCCCGGGTTTTGGGTTTCAGTATGGTTTTACCATTCGCCCAAGTTTTGAAAATATCTGGCAGGTAACCCGGTCATCTAACCAGGACCTTGAAAATGCTTACGACCCACCATCACGCGGGGGCCATGGCGGCGGTTTCCCATACCAGGAGTTGGTTGATGCATTCCCGATGGCTAATGGAAAGGATATTCATGATCCAACTTCGTCATATAATGCAAACAGCCCCTATGATAATCGCGACCCAAGACTGGCTTACACCGTAAATCGTGATCAGTCGAAATTAATAACCGCTAATTCGTTAACGCCAACGCCTATCAATATTTATACGGTAAACGGGCAGGGCACAGGTGTTGATGCTATTTACGCAGGTACAAAAACGGGCTATTATGGCAATAAGATGCTCGATCCAAAGGCTGTTCCAAATTCCTTCAGCCAAACAGCAAGATGTATACCCTTAATTCGTTACGCCGAAGTATTGTTAAGCTATGCCGAAGCTGCAAATGAATTTGAAGGCCCTGCAAAAGCCTATGACCCGATTGAACAGATCAGGATGAGGGCAGGGCTGACCAATTATAAACTACCGCTTGGTTTAAGCCAGGTAGAGATGCGCAAAGTAATACAAAACGAACGCCGCTTAGAGCTTGCATTTGAAGGGCACCGCTTTTGGGATGTACGCCGATGGAAAATAGCGCCGCAAGCACTTACCCAGCAAATGACTGGTTTAGAAGTTCAAAGGAACAGTGCGGGTGCTATTGAAAACTTAAAACGTATTGATGTACGGAAACATGGTTTTAAAACGGCGCTTTATCTTTGGCCATTACCAACAAGTGAGGTGGCAAAATCCCCGTTGACCTTACAAAACCCGGGATATTAATAATTTAAGCAGATTGATATAAATAACAAACTATGTATAAAATATTAATGCAGTTAAGCCAGCGGAAGGCAATCAGGATATTACTTGCAGGCTGTATGTTTTTTGCAGCATCATGCAAAACAGAGAATATGGTACCTCAGGTAAATGAGTCCGTTAAAAATATCGACGGTACCTGGAAAATAGCATCGGCAACATTAAACGGAACGGATATATTAAACACTATACCCGATGCCATGACCCATTTGAGCGGCTTTGGTGTAACCTTTACCGATGGGAAATATACACTTACAAACCCAATACCTTTTATTGTGGAGACAGATGGCACCTATACTTTTAACGACCCTCAATATCCGTTTGATATAAGTTTTACACCAACAGGTGCTACTACGGCTGTGAAATCTACATTCCAGTTTCCGGTAGTGCAGGGGCAAAGGCGGGTTACACTAACTTTTAGCCCGGGTTGCAGCAAAAACATTTACGTATACACACTTAAAAAAGATAACTAACGCGTAACAATTGTTATATGATAAAATATTTACGTAACACACGAAAAAAATTACCCAGGTATGTATTCCTGGCGGCGCTTATCCTGTTCCTGAGTAATTGCGATTTTATTATTAATTCCATTACGCAGCCTTTAACCGCAAATGTTGGCGAAGAGATTACAACCGTATTGGATGCCAATTTCAATGTAGATGGCGGGCCGTATACAAAAAGGATAGTAATAGGCATACTTGCACCAAAATCATGGAAGTTGGGTGAAAACACAAAAATTACTTTCAGTGGTGATAAAGGTACTGGTACGATGATCCCGATACCGGCATCAGAAGTTGCCGCCAGCGCTAAAAATGGCGAGAACTGGGCCACACGAATGAAAAATAAATTGGGTATTGGTCCAAACTTTATTGATGATATGGAGTGGGTGCCATTCCAGACTACGGAGAGCCTTACTGCAAATATTAACGATAAGGCTAATGCGAAGTTTCAAATAAAAATGAAGGTGGGTATTGATGGGCAAAATACATCAGTGAGGCTTGGTTATGTTGTATGTAATAAAGATGATGGGTTGGCAGATGATACACCAAATCTGTGGCCTGTTAAATATGCCAATTGTTTGGAAGTTAGCGGCGGTACCGGCGATCTGATTGATTTTTGTAACCCATCTTTAGCAGTGCTTTCTCCGGTGAAAGTGCTTGATAACGATTTTGAGAGCATCACTTTTGATAATACGGTAACAACAACGGCCCTAAAAGATGTTCAAAACATTTATTTATGCGCAACCGCCCACACCAGTGATGGCCAGGACATTGTAGTTTGCGCACAGGATGAGCGTTCAAAAATGAGAACGATAGCGCCCAATAAATTCCAGATAACAATTTGGCCGCGTGGGTATTTCAACGTCCCGGCAGGGAAAACACTAACCAGCGTCGACTATTATTTTACCGATCAGGGAGGGACGGTAAAAGTGGGGTTTGGTAACGTATCAACGGTTCCTTTCAAAATTAAATTTCTTTGCGATTAATAAAATAGCCCTGGGCAAATAATAATTAAAATACAGCAAGGTTTGCCCGTAAAACAGCACCTGTTTAGCCCTAATTATGCCCTTTAATTACAACTTATAAACCTGATTCTATGCAATATAATTACTTGAAAAAAAGCATTTTAGTGTTGTTCATGCTTGTCATGATCGGCACTGGCCTTGCCTCTGCGCAGGATACAGTTAAAACTGTACCTGCCGGATATGTTAGCGGTAAGGTTTTCAATCAGTTTAAAGAGCCCTTAGCGGGTGTAAAAGTGCATGTAGCAAAAACTGCCGATACCGCGACAACTGATAAAAATGGCGTGTTTCAAATATTAGCCCAAAAAGGCAGTGTGCTGCAAATAACCGGTAAAGGATATAATGCTGCGCGTTACACCATTAATAAGGCAGATAAAATAAATATTCAGCTGTCAGATCAGTTCCTGAAAAACCCTGATAAAGTAGATGTACTGTACAATACAATAAATAAAGAGGAGAGCTTAGGCGCGGTATCAACCATATACACCAACCAGCTTACCACAACCCCGGCGTCACTATATACCTACGCTTTACCCGGCCAACTGGCAGGGTTATACACCCGGCAAACAAGCGGTTTTGGTAGCCCGCAAGCGGGTTCGCCAACAACAAACTCATTTCTTGTAAATTATGTAACAAGCCGCAATATCACATCAAATGATAACAATGGGCAAATGAGCCTGCAGGTTAGGGGGGCGGTTAACGCCTCTGGTTTTGCCTCTGCCCCAATTACCATAATTGACGGCGTACAGCGGGAGCTATCATCAATTGACCCTGAAACCATTGAATCGGTATCGGTTTTAAAAGACGGGCTCTCAACCATATTGTTGGGTATCAATAGCTCTAACGCGGTTTTACTGGTAACAACCAAAAAAGCGCAGGCAGGGCGTACGCTAATATCTTTTACAGCGCAAACAGCCATACAGCAATCACTGGGTTTACCAACACCTTTACCGGCATACCAATACGCTTATTTATATAACGAGGCACTACAAAATGATGGTAAGGCACCATTTTATACCACCGCCGATTTTGACGCTTACCGTAACCATACCGACCCAATAGGCCACCCCGATGTAGACTGGTTTAACACCATACTGCGTAAAAATTCGCCTATGCGTAACTATAAGTTAAATATTACCGGTGGTAACAGCATAGCCAGGTATTCTGTATCGTTAAATTATCTTAACCAGGCTGGTATCTTAAAGTCAGACCCATCGCTGTCATACAACACCAATAATAACCTTAGCCGCTATATTCTTAACTCAGATATCAATATCAGCGCAACCAAAAACTTTACTATCGATCTGCAATTATTTGGTCGTGTACAAAGTATTAATTATCCGGGCCAGGGTGCCAGCGGTTTTAGCAATATCTTTTCAACGCTGTTTGGTACACCAAACAATGCTTATCCTATTTATAACCCTAATGGCAGTTTTGGTGGCAATAACCAAAGTTTTTATCAAAACAACTTACTGGCCATGTCGCAGTACTCGGGTTATACGTTAACGCAAAACCATGATGTATTAACAAACCTTGATCTTAAGTACGATATGGGGAGTTATCTAAAAGGCTTATCGTTGCGTGCAAAAGGTAATTTTGCCATAAACTCCCAAAACTACATCGACAGAAGTTCACAAAACGCGGTTTACCAATATAATGCTAATGGTACTTATAATGTGTTCGGTTCGACACGGCCACAAAGCAATAGCTTTAACAATGTATCAAACTCAAGGTATTCATACGCCCAGGCTGCTATAGCTTATGATAACAGTTTTGGTAAAAACAATTTCAACGCCCTTTTATTTTACGATTTCAGGTCCATTATACTTACTTATGACCTTCCCCGCCTTATTCAAAACCGGGCCCTGCAGGTTTCATATAATTACGATGGCAAGTATTTCATAACAGGGGCTGTAAACAATAGCGGCGATGATCGTTATGCTCCGGGCCATAGGTTTGGCATGTTCTACGCGGGCGGCATAGGCTGGCAAATGGGCAAAGAAAGCTTTATTAAAGACAATATATCGTGGATAGACTCATGGAAATGGCGGGCAAGCTATGGCAACACCGGTAATGGTAATGCCGAGGTGCCGGGCTATTTTGCGTACCGCAGTACTTATGATTCTAGCAATGGTGCCAGTTATCCACAAGGTACCGGTTATTCTAACGGATCGGGTTATGGCGAAACCAACGGTGTAATAAACCCGGCTATGGAGGCAGAAAGGGCACATAAAATAAACTTTGGTACTGATATAGCCCTGTTTAACAACAAGCTGCAGATCACTGCCGATTACTTCTATGAGCGGTATTATAACCTGCTTAAAAATCGCGGAAACAGCAACCAGCTCTTAGGCGCAAATTATCCTTATGAAAACATTGGTATAAACCTGATGCAGGGCGGCGAACTTACCGTAACACACCAAAGCCACATAGGCGATTTTAATTACTTTATTACCGGTAATGCAAGCATAGTAAAAACAAAACAAGTGTTTTTTGATGAATTAAAGCCTTTATACCCATGGATGGCGAAAACTGGTTTACCGGTAAATGCTTTATATGGCTACACAGCATTAGGCTTTTTTCAAACCCAACAGGAAGCAAGTACAAGCGCTACAACAGCAGGCTTTACTGCCAAACCGGGTGATATTAAATATAAGGACCTGAATAGCGATGGCATTATCGATCAGAATGATATATCGGCTATCGGCAATTTAAAACCGCTTATTTTTTACGGCCTTAACTTTGGCTTTAACTACAAAGGTTTTAATGTAGGCATTATACTACAGGGCGTTGGTAATCTGCAAACCATTTATAGTCAGGGCGATATTACGCAGGGTTTTATGGGTAAAGGCTTTTTCGGGAACGCCCCGTATGGCCAGGCCTATACAACTATACTTAACAGATGGACACCCGAAACAGCGGCTACAGCTACCTCGCCAAGGCTAACCACTGTAGGCATAAATGCTAATAACGGCGCATGGTCCACATTCTATCTGCACTCTGCAAATTACATCAGGTTAAAAAATGCCGAGGTAGGGTACACCCTTCCTTACATCGTAACATCAAAATTAGGGATATCAAGCTTAAGGTTTTTTGTGAATGGCGAAAACCTGGTAACCATAGCCGGTTACAAAGGTATCGACCCGGAAGTGAATGGTTTAGCTTACCCTATACAGCGCGTGTTTAACGCCGGTGTAAGTGTCAAATTATAATATTAACAGTAAAGGATATGATTATGAAGACCTTTAAATATAAAATACTATTAATAACAGCTGTAGTTGCT
>NZ_JBAZRC010000001.1:0-230829 GCF_041663085.1 Mucilaginibacter sp. | reverse complement strand
CTTCATAATGGCCGCCAAACGGATCGGCGGGCGCATATAATCAGCAAATTGCAGGAAGGTTGCTCCAAACGGTAACAAGCCTTTTGTTAAGGACATACCGTTTAAAGCCGAACCCATGGCATGCTCGCGGATACCGAAGTGGAAGTTGCGGCCACCCCTGTTCTCTGAAGTAAATGAATCAAAATCTTTTAAGTTGGTTTCGGTTGATGGCGCTAAATCGGCTGCACCACCAATTAAGTTTGGCAGGCTTGCAGCAACAGCATTTAACACTTTACCAGATGCCTGGCGGGTTGCCATTTTAGGGTCAGAGCCTTTAAACACCGGCAGTTTATCTGTCCAGCCTTTTGGTAATTCACCAGCAAACGCAGCTTCGTATTCTGCAGCTAACTCAGGGAATTTCTCTTTGTATTTGGCAAAAAGCTCGTTCCATTTGGCTTCGGTTTTCTCACCGCGTGCGCCTTTTTCGTGGTAGTATTTTAATACTTCGGCAGGTACGTTGAATGATTTCTCCGGATCGAAACCAAAGAATTCTTTTACCAGTTTTATTTCATCAGCACCCAGCGGCGAACCGTGTGAACCTGCAGTACCCGATTTGTTAGGGCTACCGTAAGCGATCAATGAACGTACGCGGATCAACGATGGTTTTTGTGTTTCAGATTTTGCGTTGATGAGAGCCAGCTCTAAGGCATGGGTATCGTTAACATCCGGCAGATCCTGTACGTGCCAGCCATAGGCGCGGAAACGGGCGCTAACATCTTCGTTAAAGGCTATATCAGTGCTGCCTTCAATAGAGATGTGGTTATCGTCGTATAAGTAAATTAAGTTACCCAACTGTAAGTGACCTGCCAGTGAAGCCGCTTCAGAAGTTACACCTTCCATCATATCACCATCGCTCACTATTGAGTAGACGTTGTAGTTGAAAAGATCAAAACCTGGTTTATTATAACGTGCTGACAAATGTTTTTGGGCAATGGCAAAACCAACACCGTTTGCAAAACCCTGGCCCAACGGACCGGTTGTAACATCAACGCCCGGTGCCAAACCGTACTCGGGGTGGCCTGCCGTTTTGCTGTTTAACTGGCGGAATTGTTTGATATCATCTAAAGAAAGATCATACCCTGTTAAGTACAGGAAATTATATTGTAAGATACAAGCGTGACCGGCAGAAAGGATAAACCTGTCGCGGTTTGCAAAATCAGGGTTTTTGGGATTATAATTTAAAAACTTGGTCCAAAGTACATGGCCCATTGGGGCTAAAGCCATTGCCGTGCCCGGGTGGCCCGAATTTGCTTTTTGTACTGCATCTGCCGCAAGTATCCTTACGGTATCTATTGCTAATTGTTCCAGTTCTTTGTTTTGTTTTTCCATTGTTGTAAGTAAAGAAAGATGATTATTTGGTTGGGGTTGCCATTGCGGTATGTGTAACGGGGTGCTTATCCTCCTGCCACAATTTGGCCCCGCCTTTAATGCCGTCGGCATTGGTTACTATTTTCATGTTTTTGTCCAGCTTAAAATCAAGCAGGTCAGAGTTGCCGCCGCCTATATATAAATAGTCGTAGTTGAATACGGTTTTTAATATTTCAAAAACCTTTTTGATGCGGCGGTTCCACTTTTTTTCGCCTATTTCATCAAGCGCCTTATCGCCAATATACTGATCGTAATCGCGGCCTTTTGATACAGGGTGATGTGATACCTCCAGGTGCGGCAACAGGTGCCCGTCCATTAACAGAGCGGTGCCAAAACCTGTACCCAGGGTAATTACCATTTCAAGCCCTTTGCCGCTTACTACGCCAAGGCCCTGCATATCGGCATCATTCACAACCTGTGCATCTTTGCCCAAATCGTTCTGCA
This sequence comes from Mucilaginibacter sp., assembly GCF_041663085.1. GTDB lineage: Bacteria > Bacteroidota > Bacteroidia > Sphingobacteriales > Sphingobacteriaceae > Mucilaginibacter. The sequence continues at coordinate 228,978 of NZ_JBAZRC010000001.1, read as the reverse complement.
GCAGTTTTCTAAAATCAACATCCTTCCAGTAATCGTTACCCAGGTTTGGCGCTGTTTTTACAATGCTGTTGCGTACATAGCCAGGGAAGCCTACCGATATTTTATCAAAAGCCGGAAAATCTTTCACCAGTGCATTAATAGCCTTAACCACATTCTCGGGATTAGCCGGTTTGGGGGTTGCTGTTTTTTTATAATCCATGGTAAGGTTGCCCTTACTGTCAAGGATAGTAGCTTTAATACTGGAGCCACCGATATCAATTGAAAGGATTTTTAACTTAGAAGGCGTTGTTTTCATGTAACCGGTGATATGGGTTGAATTGTATAAGCAGGTTTCAGTGCGTAAATATCACATTTTTAATAATAAATAGATATTATTTAGCTATAATATTAAACGCCAAATAAACAGCATACGCATAACATAATTGTAATGCGGGTGTTATTTTATCAGCGAACACGTTGTAATACTAACCCCATTACCCTAAAGCGGTTTTTATTAATTGGGTTTTATGACATTGAAGCAACGGAATTGAGAGTTATAGGTGTGATAAAGGAGACAGGAAATTTCCCGCCTCTACAAAATGCCTGCTGTCGCGAGTTTAGCGTTAGCGTAACTCGTGATAAAGCACAGGGTAAGCTTTCAGCTTACCACAGATGAAAGCTCGCGACAGCAGGGTCTTAATGAATTATATAATCAGCGTATTCCTCCCGCCCTTTAAATAATAACTCTTTCCCTTCCAAACCAAAACCCCATCCGTTTTTACAGGCAGATTGATGCTGATGTTCCATTTGGCACCGGTTTTAGCATAATTAACCGCCACTGTCCCATTAGGGTGCGGCATCTCGCCGGAGGCGTTTTCCATTTTGCCCAAATGCGGTTCTATCTTTATTTTGCTGAAACCCGGCGCATAGCTGTCTATCCCCAGCACCGTTCGGAAAAATTCGATATTAGGACTGGCCCCCCAGGCGTGACAGTCGGACCGGTTATGTTCCAGGTCAGAGATCTCGGCCCAGGTGGTGAGGCCCATTTTGATGTTGTTGCGCCAAATATCCAGCCAGCTCATATAATCATCACCCAAACCACCTTTTACCATGGCCTGGTGTACATAGTATTTAAAATAAATGGTCGATTCTACCAGGCTGGCGTCACTCTCCAGCTTTTTACCAAGGGCATTGGCGTTGGCACCAGTTGATACCCCGCTTAAAATAGCAAGTGTATTTGCATGCTGCGAGTAAGTGTCTTTATCTTTGGTATCGGCATAAAGCCCCTTACCGGCAACCCAGTATTTATTTTGAATGGTTTGTTTTAGCTGCGCTGCCTTAGCGCGGTATTGCTGCGCATAAACAGGCAGTCCAAGTTGGGCCTCCATTTCGGCAGCTTGTTGGTATGTCCATAATAACTGCATATCCAATATTGCCGAGTTGCCATTGCCATCTTTTGGGGACTGACCAAAATCCCAGCCTTTTTTGTCGGATGAGTTTTTGTTTATCCAGTCTACAAATTTCCAATAAGGTAAATCTTTTAGTGAGCCATCGGCTTGTTGGTACTTGCTGAAGAACGCCAGCACCTGCCGCACGCCGTCCAACTTATCTTTTACAAATTTAGGGTCGTTGCGGTACATCCAGTAATCGTGCAGCATGCTGATATACCAAAGCGAAAAGGTAGATATGATCTGCGGACTGTATGACGGGTGCCTGCTCAGCGTTATCCCCTCGGCAATGCGCGAGTGGTCTATCAGGTTAAGAGCGTTGCGGGCAAGGCGGTCGTCGCCGGTGTTATAGTAAGAAACCATGGCCTGGATGCGACCGTCGCCAACGTACTGCAGTTGCTCGTAGTAAGGGCAATCAAAGTAGGTTTCTACCGCGCATAAGCGGGCGGTGCGCCAGCCAATATCCATGATCTGCTGGGTTTCGGGGTTGCCGGTTTGTATTTTGGCATTTAGTTTAAAAGGAAAACCGGTGTAGGTTCCGTAAATATCATCAATGATTAGTGGCTGGTCTTTGGTGGTAATGTTTACCAATATGTACCTAAACGTGCGGAAAGCCAGCGTTGTAAAACTTTGGTTTGCCGAGCCATCGGCAGTGATGCTATCCTTACGGCCAACAAATTTATACCCATCTACATCGTTGCGGTTAGGCTTTACCATTTGATAGGTGTTGCCCACGTTCACCATCGGCGATTCGCAGTAAGTGAAGGAAATGCCGGCTTTGTGGCCCCCGCTCATATTCAGGGTTAAATAAGCATTGGTCAGAAAAGATTGATCCAGCAGCATAGATGCGGTGGTGTTTGCCGGGATAGTAACTGCGGTTTTTGAAGCCGGGAAACCAGCCGGGGCGGTAAAGCCTTTTGATTTGCGCAAGGATGCCAGCCGCTGCGTTTTCAATTCCATTTGAGGGATGGGCGATGGTACCAGCATCCATCCAAAAGCATTGGCTATGCCCTTTGGGTTGCCATTATCTATTTTTTGAGCTTGCAGCCATTGGCCGTCATTAAAGCTGTTGGCTGTCCAATCTTTTATAGTTTCGTGCATATCCAGCATTTCGCCCGGTCCGGCAACGTAGTAGGTAGAGTAGCCCACGCCCGTTAACGGCGCATACGCTTTATTGCGGATACCCTTCCAGGTTTTGTTGGTGTTCAGGATCTCTTCTTTTTCGGTATCGCCCTGTAATATGAACGCCGTGCGTTCCGAGATCTGGGCTTCGGGGCGGGTGTCGCCATCGTTCCAAACCAAAGCGGCAACAGTGTTTTTGCCCCCTTCTAAATAAGGGGCTATATCGATGGTTTCGTAATTCCAGTAATAGGTATCGCCACGGGCTGGGCCCATGCTAACCAGCTTGTCATTCACATAAAGTTTGTAACGGTTATCTGCCGATACATGGATCACAAACCTGGCGGGTTTGGTAGGGAGGTCAACACTCTTGCGAAAATGATAAACACCGTATCCGTTGTTGGGCTCATTAGGTACGGTGACCCATTGGGCTTTCCATTGTTTACTCAGCAGATTAGGATTAATGTTTTGCGCGGATAAGTTGGAAACGATAAAACACAGCAGGAGTATGGTAAGCCTGGTAAAGATTCTCATGATAGGTGTATTACGGGTTTATCTAAAGGTACGGTTTGTAATAATACAATTTGCCGCCATGTTATTGCACGGACGTGAGAAACTTGTCATGGTGAGCTTGTCGAACCATTAACTGACTATGCCCCTGTGTCCTTCGACATGCTCAGGATGACTCACTCATTTTTTTACTTCACATCCTTCACCATAAACTCAAGCGCGGCTTTATCTGCTAATGATTTTGCCGCGGGTTTTTCGCCCAGGTACATTACCTGGTTAGTGGTGGTATTAAATGCGGGCCATGCAGGTAGTCCTGTACCATTAGGGTTGCCGCTTTTTACAAAATTTACCCAGTAAGATGAGATGGTATTGGCCAGTTGATGATCGATAGGCTCAAACGGGCGGTGCAGGAATTTTAGGTTATTGAATACATATGCCACTTCGCCGGTGTGGAAAGCGCCGTATTTTTTAAATGCTTCGGTAGCGGGCAGGCGGCGGGTAAAGCGGTATACATAAATCTTTGCTTTGCCTTTTGCGCTTTGCACCTTTGCCCAGGTATAGTTTTGTATACCGAAAATTTGATCGCGGGAAATAGCTATCTGTGAAGCCTCTGCTTCCGTATCTGTTGATGCCGGGAAAAGTCTCAGGAATTCCGTGGCTTTGTTACCGTATTTTTTCTTTGCATCGGCGGTATACTCTGCCGCGTTTTTAAGCGGACCAAGAAATGCATCGTCGGCATTCCAACCTGTGAGTACAGGCACAGCGTTCTCTTTATTTGCGGCAAAAATTGCACCGATACTTTCCGGAAGTACGTAGCCATCAACGATAGGGCCGCCGCCAAATTGCTTAAGTAATGTTTCGGCGGGCAGCTTACGCAAATCGGCTAACGATGTTGCGCCAAGCCTTTCGGCAGATTTTACACCGGCCACCTCTGCCCGTTTCAGGGTAGTGCCGCCAAATGGTCCTGCAATAAAACTGGCGCCGCTTTCGGCAATAGCTTTTTTGAACAGGCCTTTACCTAAGGGCGATGCCACCAAACTGTTTACAGCCATCGATCCTGCAGATTGCCCTGCAATGGTTACATTAGACGGATCACCGCCAAAAGCCGCAATATTTTTCTGAATCCATTTTAATGCAGCCAGCAGATCCATTAACCCGTAATTGCCAGATGCATGATCAGGCGATTCTTTCGTCAGTTCCGGGTGAGCAAGGAAACCCAATATTCCAACACGGTAAGGAACGCTTACCAGTATGATGCCTTTTTTAGCCAATGCTTCTCCGTCATAAATAGGCACGTTGGTACCGCCGCTTACAAAGCCGCCACCGTAGATCCAAACCATCACCGGCCTTTTTTCGGAAGATGTTTTTGCGCCCGTCCAAACGTTCAGGTAAAGGCAGTCCTCGCTTAGGGGTTCGTCTTTGATCAAAAACTCGCGGGTATAAACGCCAAATTCGTTTGGTTTGCCCTGTATAGGGCTTTTGGCAAAATCGGTACACTCCTTAACGCCAGCCCATGGGGTTACCGGTTGCGGGGCTTTCCAGCGAAGTTCGCCAACGGGCGGCGCGGCAAAGGGTATCCCCTTAAATATACTGACGCTTTTATCTTCACTTACCGTTCCTGATATTTTACCGGCATCGGTTTCTACTATTTTGAGATCGCTTTGAGCGTTTACAGCATAAGCAGTTACAAGGAATAATGATAAGATAATTAAGCGCTTCATAATTTAGGATTAAGGTTTTTTACCACAGAGTACACAAAGGAAAAGCCACAAAGGTTTTTTAGTAAGCTTCTTTGCGCTCTCTGTGTAAATCTCTGTGAACTCTGTGGTTAAAATAATAAACTAAAACCAATTTACGGTTTTACAGCCGGTTTACTATACTTTGCTGTGCGGGCATCTTTAATAACACCTTTCCAGTTTAAGCCGTAACCGAAATCGTAAGTATGGCCTTCAGAGTCGGTGTAGCATTTCATATCATGCGGTACATCTTCAAATTGTGCTTCTACAACTTTCATATCCAATGGCATTTGCAGCGGCAATAAAGCTGATGGTTCTGCTTTGCCGGTCAGGATATCAAGGTTAGCTTGTCCCTGTACACCAAAATCGGCAATAATGGCACTGGCCTGTTTTTCCAGTTCGGCAAAAACCATTGGGTTATTCAGGTTCACCGATACAATAACAGGCTTGCCTTTCATTTTGGCGTAAGTATCGGTTACCATGGCCAGGTCGGTAACATTGGTTGATGTTTCTGATTTGCCCTTGTAGCTGCGGTTCGTGAATGTTTCTAAAGGGTCTCCGCCTGCAATACTGGTTTCGCGGGCAGTTTCGGCGGTGTATTTGCCATATTGTAAAGATACCGGCAGGTAGCCATTGCCCCCGCTTTTGGCATCATCCTCGCTATAACCGCCATGGCCAATAGGGCTGGCAATAAATACAAGGGCATAATCGGCCTCGTCAGGGTTTTCGGTTACTTTAAAATACTTTTTAACGGTCTCTATATTTACCGGGTATTCTGTTTTTTCGGGATAAGGCATCCCCAGGAAGTTTTTACCTGCCGGGGTAAATTTCTTAGGCACATAAATTGTTTTGCCTGTTTGCAGGGGCAACACGTTCGCCTTGTTCTTCAGCATCACAATAGATTTTAGCTGCGCCTCGTAACCCGCCTTCATAAATTCGGGGTTGCCCACGGTTTTTTTGGTCACTTCAACATCCAGGTAAGGGTTCTCAAATAATCCTGTTCGGAAACTCCCCCTTAACAAACGCACAGCCGATTGCTCAAACCGGGCGCGCATAAAAGCTTCGCCATGATCTTTTACGCCCATTTTGTAAGCTTCTAAAACCGGGCCCATATCGTTATTACCACCAAACTGATCTACTCCCGCCATCAGTATTTTGTAATGGCGTTCGGCAATGGTAGCTTTTTCCATCCCCCATGATTTACCTGACAGGAAACTGTTGATAACCGTTTCATCGCCGGTAACCAGCCAATCGGTACAAACCACACCATCGTAATGATACTTGTTGCGCAGCAGATCAGTAATGATGTATTTATTGTAGTTATTGGCCACATTCTCGTGGTTTTTGGTATCCTGATTAAAACTGATCGTGTAATAAGGCATCACTGCAGCAGCCATACCTGTTTTACCGGCAAGCTTAAACGCGCCTTGTGTAAAAGGGATCATGGCCTCATTAAAATTATTGCCAGGGTAAACGGCATATTTGCCAAAGCCGTAATGCGCATCGCGGCCACCTTCGCCCGCACCGCCACCCGGCCAATGTTTCACCATGGCGTTAACGCTGTTGTAGCCCCAGCCTCCGCTTATTTCTTTTGTACCCGTTGAGGTTTGAAAACCATCGATATAAGCACGGGCCATATCGGCAGCCAGCTGCGGGTCTTCGCCAAAGGTGCCGCTTACCCGGTTCCAGCGTGGGTCGGTAGAGATATCAACCTGTGGAGATAGTGCTGTTGCTATACCCAGCGCGCGGTATTCCTGCGCGGCTATTTTGCCAAATTTTTGGGTTTCGGCAGGGTTAAACGTAGCTGCCATGCCAAGCGAACCCGGCCACATAGAAATAGTGCCACCTGCACCGCCATTATACTCGGCAGTAGCCACAGTGCCGTGGCGTGGGTCTGAACTGTTATTGGCCGGTATTCCCAGGCCAATACCTTCTACAAATGCCTGCGCATTGTTGCTCCACTTGGCGGCTACTTCCGGGCTTTGTACCGATGTAACCAACACGTGGCGTACGTTATCTTTTTCTAAAAACTGTTTCTGCTGATCTGACAGGTCGAACGGATTAGCGCCGCTTTCGGCAAATGGCTTACCGCCATAAAAACCTGCGAACGGCCCAACCGGTGCAGCGGGGATCATCTGGTGGCGACTGTACAGCATCAGCCCGGCAATTTGTTCAACACTCATCTTTGAGGCAAGGTCTTTTGCTCGTACGTCAACCGGCAGGCGCCAGTCTTCATACTTATCCAGCTTGCCGTTCTTGTTCAAATCTTTAAAGGCGAGGCCATTAACGGTTAAAATTTTAACACCCGATGTAGTTGAATACCCAAGGCTTTGCCCGCCTTTATTGCTTACAAAAGCAATGTTGCCGTTTTTGGTTTCGGTCCATTTGGTTTGTGCAGATACAGCGGCAGGCAATAATGCCAGCAGCAGCAGGTAGTTTTTATTCATAAAAAGTTTTTAGCGTAAGGGATTAACAGCTATGATAATTGGTTATATAATGATCGCAATAATTATTGTGTCATTATTACACAATGCTAATTATTATAATTGTAAATAGCAAGTGTTTAAGCATTTATACATCCATGAGGCATTTGCGTACATGAGGAGAGTAGTTTTAAAATTATCCTAACTTTGAAATTCAGCCTAATGTATAATATGACGCCAGTAAACTGCAGGGTATGTAGTACCCCTTTAAACCCAAAGTACACCTTTAAAGAAATGATGTTTGGCACCCGCGAGGAATTCCCGTATGGAGAATGCCCTAATTGTGGCTGCATCCAGATATTGCAGGTGCCAGCTGATATTAATAAACATTACCCGCCATATTACATGTCGTTTAACCAAATAATACCACCGTTAAAGCGGCTTCCCTTTTTAAAGCGGCTAAGGGGTGGTATGCGCATGAGGAAGAAATACAAAACATCAGACAATAAAACACTGGGGTACCTTAAACCCATTAACACCATGCCCAATGCAAAAATACTGGATATTGGGTGCGGCAAAGGCCAGCTTATTTCCTTGTTATTTAATGAGGGGTTTCAGCATGTTACCGGCGTTGACAAATTTATAGGCCACGAGATAGACCACGGTTATGGCGTTAAAGTTTTAAAAAAGGACCTTTCTGAATTACCCTCAAACACTTATGATGTGCTGATTACCCATCATGTTTTAGAACATATGGATGAGCAGGTTAAGGAATTGAAGGAATGCCACCGGTTGTTAAAAAAGGGGGGCGTGTTTTTAGTATGTATCCCCATTTTGGGCGAAGTATGGGATATTTATAAAGAGAACTGGGTGCAGTTAGATGCGCCAAGGCATTTTGTGCTTCATACTTTAAAAAGTATGGACCTTTTGGCCGAGAAAGCCGGCTTTACCATAAAGCAAACGATCTTTGACTCTACCGCGTTCCAGTTTTGGGGTAGCGAATTGTATGAACGGGGTATCCCTTTAATGGAACCCGATACGCATCAAACATATCCTATAGAAACAGTGTTCACCCCCCAGGAACTTGCCGCATTCGAAGAAAGGTCTGCAGCATTGAATGCCATACAAAGAGGCGATTCGGCACGGTTTTATTTGTATAAAAATTGACAGAAAAGCATGCTATCAGATAAATTAAAAGAGGAAACCAAACAAAATCATCAAATATTAGAAAAAGCGCTGATTGGCAGGCTAAAATCCATCCGTTCGGCGCAGGAGTATGCCGGCCTGTTAAAGTTGTTTTACGGCTATTTTGGCGGATTGGAAACACAAATTAATAAAACTATTGATGGTACCCTGCTAACAGATAGTACGCAACGGCGCAAAACCCAGGCAATAGCAGACGATATTTTGGCGCTGGGTGATGGCGTACCTGCAAAAGCAACAGGAAATTACCTGCCAAGAATCAATGATCATTTAGAGGCCCTTGGCGCTTTATACGTTATTGAGGGTTCTACGCTGGGTGGTAAGATCATTAGTAAAATGATGCAGCAACAACTGGGCTTTGACAAGGGCATGTCCTTTTTTTCAGGCTATGGTGATAAAACCGAACAGATGTGGGGCACCTTTAAACAAGCTCTAAACAACCAGGCCCAAAACCCCGGGCAGGAAGCCGTGGTGATAGCTGCCGCTAACGAAACTTTTTTGAAGTTTGGCGAGTGGTTTGCAAAAGCGCACTGATCCGGTTGATGTAGAGACGCGATACTTCGCGTCTCCTAACATGTAATTCCCTATTTATTAAACGCGATATAAAAAGTTGAGCCTTTGCCGGGTTCACTATCTACCCATATTTTACCGCGGTGTTTTTCTACAATACGCTTTACAATGGCAAGGCCCACCCCCGATCCTTCTATATCGCCCACATTATCGGTACGGTGGAAGAGTTCAAATATACGCGGCAGTTGTTTTATATCTATGCCTAAACCGTTGTCTGTAATGGTGTATATCACTTCGTTATCACCCTCTGTACCGGCAATACGTACATTTTGCAGATCGGCCATCATCGAGTATTTTACAGCGTTGCTGATGATGTTTGAGAATACCTGCGATAACATTACCGCGTCGCCCTGTATTTTGGGGGTAGGGCCAATAGTGATACAGCTTTCGTCAATATCATATATCAACAACAGGTCGCGTACAATATCATGTATCATCGGCGCAGGGTCAATATCCGAGAGAACCAGTTCCGACCGGCCAATGCGGGAGTAATCCAGCACCTCGTTGATCATGTTGTTCATTTTATCGGCGCCTTTATTTATCCGCTCTAATATTTTAACCGATTGAGGCTTCATGTCTTTATCGCGCAGCAATATTTGCGAAAAACTTTTTATGGTCGATATCGGGTTCTTCAGGTCGTGCGATATGGTGAAGCTAAAGGTATCCAGTTCTTCATATGCCTGTTTCAGTTTTTCGTTAAGCAGGCGAATGGCGCCGGCTTTTTGATTGATGGCGTAAGTGATCTCGCTACGTAAACGTACAACAGATTTTATTTCCTCGTTCGTCCATTTTTTTGAGGTACCCGATACCGTTTGCGACCATGCCTCGAAAGAATGACGGGGCGATATATGTGAGATCCCATCAGCGTTTACTTCTACCGGTTTTTCGGGGTTGCCCGCCCAGGTAATTGTTGCCAGTTGCTCGGGCTTAAACCATATAACGTATTCGCCAAACTCGCGCGATAAGGTGGTAACCATTATACCCGATGCTATATCACGATACAACATTGCTGCTGAATATTCTGATGGCAATTGGTTAGTGTAATAAAAATTGTCGGTTATATGGGTTTTTAACCAGCTAACCAGCCCGGTTATTTGTTGGTCGTTTGGGGTAATACCAAGTTTTGTTATGTTGTTCTCAAATATCAAAGCGGCACCGGTAGCATCAACCGCGTTAAGCAGGGTTACGTTATGGGCGGTTAAAGCATTGTCAATGTTATTATCCTTTAACATCAATCGGCTTAGCTGGTCAACCGCGCTCTTAAAAAGTTCCTGGATAAGCTGGTTCTCCTCGTCTTGCCTAAATTCAAGGGCTGATGATAAGATCTGCCCTATCAGCTTAGCCGACTCGCGCGAACGGTAATCTATAAACCTTGGCGAGTAATTATGGCAGGCAATAAGGCCCCAAAGCTCGCCCTTGTATATTAGCGAAATACTGAAACTGGATTCGACCCCCATATTTTTAAGATACTGGATGTGAATGGGTGAAACCGCACGTAAATGCGAGCTGGTCATATCCAACGGCACTTCGTTATCTGCTACCGTTAAAATAGCCGCGGGCGTGGTATGCACATTGGCAATTAAACGGGTTAAATTTACCTTATATAGTTCGCGGGCCTGTTTAGGTATATCTGATGCGGGATAATGCAGCCCTAACCATGATGGCAGGTCAGCATTTCTAGCCTCAGCTATAACCTCGCCATGCCCATCCTCGGCAAAGCGATAAATCATTACCCTGTCGTATCCGATTACATTTTTTACCTGTTTGGCGCTATTGTTTAAAAGGTTCTGAAGGTTTTTGTCGGCAAGCATCTCAGATATCGAACGGCCTATCATTTTTTGTACGTCGGTAGCACTGTCAGAGTACGCAGGTTCAAACTCCAGTAAGTAGAAATCTGCTGTAGCAGATATGATCAGGTGGAAAGCCTTGCCCCGTATATCTGTATTGAAGGGATTGGTTTGATCAAACCCATTAGTTTTACCAAATGTTGTAAGCTGATGAATGAAGTTTGGCGGTTCGTTTTTTCCTATAATGGGCTCAATGGTACTGATACACCTCCCTAATAGGTTAGGCGTAATATCAGGGATAAAATCTGCAATATTATCACTATGATAAACGATAAGGTCATCCTGGTTAATAACAATCAAAAACCCATGAGATTGGATTTTCCCGGGGATATGGATAGGTTCTCTATCGCAGTTAGTAAGGTCAATATTCACTGGTGAGATGTTGTATAGGGTAAATATTTAAACAAATATGAAAAAACATTTGTCGTTTCCTAATTATTATTAGACTATTAATCAATTAAACAGATAAGTACGAATAACGTTTTAGCAGATATGTAACGAAATGTCGGTATTTACCCTTTAAATGGTCGCAATAACACCCCCTGCATATGCATTAGCCGCCATATCTTTGATATATAATTATTTACCATTAAAACTAACATCATGACTAAGGAATTATGGATGAACCTGCCGGTTAAGGATCTTAACCTTTCAAGAAAGTTTTTTACAGCTATTGGCTTTTCTTTTAAAGACGGACCAGGTAACAGCGATACAATGGCCCCGCTTGTAGTAGGAGATAAAGAGACTATTGTGATGCTTATTGTAGAAAATGTATTTAAAGGAGCAACTCAAAATGCTATAGCAGATACTAATAAAGGCACCGAAGTAATATTTTCTTTTAGCGCCGAAAGCCGTGCCGAGGTTGAAGAAATAGCCCAAAAAGTAACCGCTGCCGGTGGTGACGTTTTTGCCCCGCCTGCCGAAATACAGGGCTGGATGTACGGCTGCGCCTTTACAGACCCCGATGGCCACCGCTGGAATGCGCTGTTTATGGATATGAGCAAACAGGGGTAATTGTAAATTAGTGTTAACCAACCTGATACCATGGCCATGCAGAAACCCAATAATGCGGATGAATATATAGCTGCCTTTCCGGCAGATGTACAAAAGCGTTTACAGCAGATACGCCAGGTTATAAAAAAAGCTGTGCCGCAGGCGCAGGAGGTAATAAGTTACGCCATGCCTGCATATAAAGTTAACAGCGTGCTGGTTTACTTTGCCGGCTGGGATAAGCATATTGGTTTTTATCCCGGCGCAGGTGCTATAGCACATTTTAAGGATGAGCTATCAGCTTATAAAGGCGCAAAAGGTTCGGTACAATTCCCATTGGATGAACCGCTACCGGTTGACCTGATAAACAGGATTGTTGCCTATCGCGTAACAGAGGATGCGGCACTTGCTGAGGCAAGGCGCATGAAAAAGAAGAAACAGTAAACTGATTAAACCCATTTTATCACCAGCGTTTCTTCGGCCTCTATGCTGATGTGGGTACCCCCTGCTTTACCCCCGTTGTTGGCAAAAATAACGATGGGTTGTAACGATGGGTTTTTCAGTATCAACTTAAACTCGCGCCGAACTTCCGATTTATTGATGATGATGGTTACCCATTCTTTATCGTTGCCCATTACTTTCATCAACACGCCTTTTTGGGGTTCTTCAAAAATAAAAGGCAGGTTTAATGAGGTATAATCAAGTGATTTGGCAAGGAACATGTTGAGGTGGCCGTAATCGCCAAGTATGCGAATGCCCAGGCCAATAAGCGAGGGTAGCCAGTAAACAGTACCCTTGCCAAGGGTATTTTGCGTAGCCCAAAGCTCACCAGCCTTGTAGGATAAATAGGTTGCTTTATATGGTTTTAAAGTGCCGCGCCACTGGTATGCAGGCAATACAACGCCGTCAATAACCAGTTCTTCCATATCATCTATGGCTTTGTATTCCAACACATCGGCACCGAATAAATTACGCAAAGGGAAACCAAGGCGCATTGTGGCAACGGCGTTTTCGTCGTAGTAACCTGTTAAACCATCGGCAATAAGCTTACCCCCTTTTTGCACAAAGTCTTCCAGTAAAGGCCAGTATTTGGATGGTATAGAAATTTGGTGTGGCAGAATGATGGCTACCCCATTGTAATCGCCGTGCGTAAAATCAAATTCACTTATCTCTTTAAAATTGGCCTGTACCCCGGCTTCACTCAAGGCTTCAAAATAGGCAATGGCCGATTTCATCACCCCTCCTTCATCGCGCCCTTCATAGCTTTTGCCGCCCATCTGTAGTTTCTTTTCGATCCAAAGCGATTCGCGGGTGTACAGGATATTAATGCCCGATGGTACTTCTTTTGCATCTTCAAAAAAGCCGATGTGCTCGTTAACGATTTCTATTACATCGGCGGTGGCCTGCAGCCTGTCGGATGGTTCATTATGATAATTGAGCATGGCCCACTCGCCGGCTTCGATACCTGACGAGCGAGGGTTTAAGCACCAGAATATAGCGCCCTTACTTTCCGAGCCTATAGCTATCCATAACCACTGGCTTATTTCTTCTTTTGTAGGGCAAAGCGCTAAAAAACCGCTGTAGGTATTATTCCCGCCCTGCAGCTCGGTCATAAACCAGGGGATCTCGCCTGCACCCGAGCGGATGATTTCGCAATTAGCGGCAACAGCCAATGCAGATTGCCCGCGGTTAAAATAACCAAAATGCCAGCTGGCGTGCGCCGAGCCGCCAAGGCTGGTCAAAAAATCGCGCCAGTTGGTAAAATCATATTCGGCCACATTTTTAAATATGGCGTGGTTATTTACATGGATAATGCTCCCCGCATCATGCTTATGGATCTCATCGGTAAGCCATTTCAAAAACCAGGTATTGTAGTACAGGTGAAAGCGCTCATCGGCAAAATCGAAATGATCATAACCGCCGCTGGTATATTCGGGGTTGGCCTGTTCTTTTTTCCACGCCTGGTATTTATCGGTAGCGAACTGCTCCTGCGGAAAGTGGCCAACCCCCGGCTCATTCACGGGTACCCAGCCATAGCAGGAATTGAACTGTTTAAAGTGAGTAACCACATTCTCAATATATCGTGCTATAGCGCCCAGGTGGTCTTCATCTTTTGGGAATTTTAATCCGCCCAGGTCGGTAAAGGCAGTGGCCGGGAACAGGTTGCCATAAATTTTGATGTCATATTTATCGGCTGCCTTGTAGGCTTCATCAAATAAGGTGTAATCCCATTTGCCATCAGGCCGGTGCATATAAGTTTCAAACAGGCGGATGCGTGTAACCGTCATGCCGGCTTCCTGCAGGCGGCGAAACCAAAGGTCTATTTCTTCGGGTGTTTGCCCGGGTTCAATAAAAACCTCGGCACCTATCATAATGGGGGTAGCTTGTTGTTTAGAAGAATAGGACATACTTATTTACAGGCTGTTCATCCTGCAAGTAAGTAACTTTTAAAAAAGGGAATGGTTTTAAAAGCCCGTTATGTTGATTGAATATAACTGTGCAACTGCTCTATCGTTTCTTTTTGCGAGTGGATGGTTTCGTAAACCACATCGTTAATAGAGATGATACCGCAAAGCTGCTCTTCCTTATCAAAAACCGGCAGGTAGCGGATGTTGTTCTCGCTCATGATGAGCATACAACTATCTACCGATGATTCAGGCGTTATCTTTGGGAAATTATTGCTCATGATCTCGCCAACGGTAGTATCATCAGAGTGTTTACCCATTAGTATGATCTTACGGGCATAGTCGCGCTCGGTTACCAGGCCAATATAATTATCGTTCTCGGTTACCACTACCGAGCCAATATTTTTTTCCGACATCAGCTTCAGCACATTTAAAACGGTGGTTTGGGCAGGCACAGCAATAACATTGCTGCCCTTACGGGCAAGGATGTGTTTTACGCTTTTCATACTTTGGGGTTATTTGGTATTTTGAATTTACGAATAACTAATAGAAAAACAATAAGTTATGGCGAAAATATTTAATTATCCCCGGGCGCATGCCCGGGCAGGGCACTTATGAAAGTTTACCAAACTCTGCAAGTGTTCACGTTCACTGCCGTGAACGCCGTTGAAATTTATAAACTACTCATAATAAGGTTGTTGTAAAAAAACGCAGGTGACAAAGTGTTGCCACCAATTCTAAGGATATTATAACGCTTTCATTCGCCAATAAACGGCCTCAAAACGCCCTGTTGGATCAGCCGATGGCGATAACCTTGTCTTTTAACACCCCGAATACCTTATCGGCCTTGCGGCTCAGGATGGCCACTTTACCCGTAAACTTGCCGAATGATGGCAGGATAGCCTGGTTTTTACCAAACGCGAAACAAGGCAGCGTAACGCTTTGCCTGCCTCGGCCAACCAGGCTAACGCCGGGATGGATGTGCCCGCATAGTACATAACCGCCTTCGGCTTTTACTTCCGGATCGGGCAGCGGGTGGTGCAGCATCAGGAAGGGGCCCATAATTAGCTCCTTATAGAGGGTGATGCCAAGGTCAGTATAATGTTTATCGCTGATGATGTCGTGGTTGCCCTTTATCAGGACGATCTGCAGCCTGGGGAACTGGCTGCGCCAAAGCACAAACCAATCCCAGTCGTTATTCATATCGCTATGGAACAGGTCGCCCAGGAAGATCAGCTTTTCGGGATGGTACTCATGGATCAGGTCTGATAATACGGCCAGGTCGTCCTGCTCCATATTGCGTGGGATGGCGATGCCGGCCTTACGGAAATGCCCAACCTTGCCAAAATGCACATCAGCCGCCAGCAGGGCTTTTTCCTGCTGCCAGTAAATAGCTTTTTGTGGTAACAGTAAAAGGTCCTGATCTAAAAATTGGAAAGGGGTACCCGCACTCATCGTCATATCGGGTGCAAAGATAAGGGTTTTGGGGATTGGGTGAGTAGAGAGTGGTTGATTGGGTGAGTGGTTGCAGGGTGGCGAGTTTATTCACCCCGCGGCACTACGTGCGCGACCCTCACTTCGCTGCGCGTAAAGAGGGTTTAAGAAATCCAAATTCCCCCACCCTCTTTGCGAAGCAGAGAGGGTCGACGAGCGAAACAATGTCGGGGTGAGTAAATCTCGCAACGTGTTACATCATGAACCAGCGATGCCTTGCATGCGGGCGCAGGGTCTCTTTCAGAAGACCCTGCGAGGACGGAACTTGCAAAGCGATGATTGTATACAGAAATCAATCCCCAGGATAAATTAAAGCATTGGCCTGCGCGATTCCCTCCCAACGGGAGGGTGCAGGGAGGGGTTTTACGATATACATCACGAATAACCCCTCCCTGCTACCACACAGACCATCGCACCCCTCCCCAGGGAGGGAATTAAACTGTTCAACGAGCCTTTACTAAATTATTGTAATATTGTTTTATGGAAATTAAAGAAGCGCAGCATCTTGTAGATAACTGGATAA
This sequence comes from Mucilaginibacter sp., assembly GCF_041663085.1. Taxonomy (GTDB): domain Bacteria; phylum Bacteroidota; class Bacteroidia; order Sphingobacteriales; family Sphingobacteriaceae; genus Mucilaginibacter. Next base: position 212,731 of record NZ_JBAZRC010000001.1, on the reverse strand, counting down.
AAACAACCGGTGTACAGTATTTTAATGAGCTAACTAATACCGCCATGTTAATGGAGGAGGTTGGCGAGGTGGCACGCATTATGGCAAGGCAATACGGCGAGCAATCCTTTAAAGCATCGGACAAGGAGGTGAACCTGGCAGATGAAATGGCCGATGTGCTGTTTGTATTGATCTGCCTGGCCAACCAAACCGGTATTGACCTGACTGACGCGCTGGAGAAGAATATGCAAAAGAAAAACATCCGCGATGCAGACAGGCACCAGAATAATGAGAAATTAAAATAGCCGTCTACGTTATATAATTCTATAAAAGCAAATTAAACAGAATATTATTCTGTTTAATTTGTAAAGTCGAAATATAATAATGTAGATTTGCTATTAACTAACCAAATCTATGTTATTATGAAAAAGCACCTGTTATTTATTCTGCTTGCCACCGGGTTGGTATTTGCAGCATGTAAGCATCAATCGGAAGAAAAGGTTAAAGTATCAGAAGTGATGATACCACCGCCTCCTGCCGAAAAAACGATGGCATCACAAAAATTTACTGCCCCGGTAATTAAAGCCGACGACGAGACTGTTGAAGCTGAAGCCAACCAAGTATCTGACAAGGGAGGTGCGGGCGAAAGAATGCCCGAAGCACCTCACGCTGCTGAGATCGAAAAGAAGATCATCAAAGAAGGCGATATCCGTTTTGAGAGCTCCGACGTTGTGAAAACCCGTAAGCAGATCATCAGCTCTTTAAAGCATTTAGGCGGCTATGCCGAAAACGACAGCGAAACAACCGATGGCGCACTGGGCAGCAAGGAATACACCATCACTATCCGCATCCCTGCCAAAAACTTTGATGCATTTTTAAGCATAGTATCATCAACCGCAACCAAGATAGATAGCCGTAACATTCGCGTAAAAGATGTTACCTCGGAGTTTATCGATACCAAAGCCCGGCTGGATAATAAACTACAGCTGGAAAAACGTTACCTGAACCTGTTAAGCCGTGCCGGTAGAATGCGCGACCTGCTGGATATTGAAGAAAAACTTACCGAGATCCGCAGCGACATCGAAGCTACCCAGGGCCAGTTGAACTACATGAGCAAACAGGTTGCCTATAGCTCGTTAAACATCACTTTTTATACCGTACAGCCCGAACAGGTTGCCGCCGGTAATGGCTTTGGCTATAAGCTAAAAAGTGCGCTGACCAATGGCTGGGATTTTCTGCAGAACTTGTTTTTTGGCCTGATATCAAACTGGCCGTTACTAATCGTTTTTGCAGCGGTGTTTGTATTGATAAAAAGGTGGAGAGGACGCAGGGCTGTTAAACAAGTTTAACCAGCTTCTCTCTGTGCTGTCGCGAGTTTAGCGCAGCGTAACCCGTGACACGGCATTGATAAAGCTTTCAGCTTTATAGAGATATTATTAATTTAACGGAATGAGTAGAGGTTATAAATTTCATGATCAAGAGCGACCGTACTTTGTGACGTTTTCTGTAGTTAGATGGATAGATGTTTTTACAAGAAGGGTGTATAAGGACATATTAGTTGACAGCCTAAAATATTGTATTCAAAACAAAGGTCTTGAATTATATGCATGGGTAATTATGAGCAATCATGTCCATTTGATAATTGGCACTAAAGGCCAACCCATGCAGGATATCTTGAGAGATATAAAAAGACATACTTCTAAAATGCTGCTAAAAGCAATCAGCGAAAACGTTCAGGAAAGCAGACGCGACTGGCTATTGTGGTTTTTTGAACGGGAAGGGAAGCAAAATTCAAACAATGAAACGTATCAATTTTGGCAACAAGGAAATCATCCTATTGAATTGTGGAGCAACACTGTTATCGATCAAAAATTAGATTATATTCATAACAACCCGGTAACTGCGGGGTGGGTTGATGAGCCGGAACATTATCTTTACAGTAGCGCACGCGATTATGCAGATGGGAAAGGTATGATAGAAATTTTATTGATGGTTTAGTGTGTTAAGCTGAAAGCTTACCTTGTGCCGCATCACGAGTTACGCTGCGCTAAACTCGCGACAGCTTTGTTTTTGCAATAGTATTTGTAATCATTAAAAGATGGCGCAGGCGCAGGGCTGTTAAACAAGTTTAACCAGCTTCTCGCCTTGTAGTACGGGGATGGCGGTGGTCAAATCAACCTGCAGGCAAAACGCAATATCTTTTTCGATACCTAATTTGCGGAGGCGTTCGCCATGGGACGTTTTGCCGAGGTATTTACTGATATCATTTTTACCAATCTGGAACAGGTCGTTAGCGGCAATGGCGGGGTCGTCTAAGGTGTAGCCGCTATCTTTCAGTTGCTCGATAACTGCACCGGCAAAAAGTGCGTCCTCCAGGTTAAAATTGTTTTGCCAACCGGCGCAAACCAGCAGGATATTACCCTCCACCCCCTTTAGGTAGGTGCATAATGAGGTAATATTCAGGAAAGAACCTATCAAAATCTGCTTTGCACTGCGCGAAAGATGCAGGGCATGGGTTCCGTTGGTTGTAGTAAGCACAATTGTTTTACCCGCCACCTTTTCGGCGGTGTATGAGAAAGGCGAATTGCCAAAATCAAAACCGGCAACCACCTCGCCATTGCGTTCGGCTGCCAGCAGGTAACCGGTGCCTTTTTCGCGATAAGCGGCACATTCCTCTACTTCCGATACCGGGATAATAGCCTCCGCCCCGTTCTCTATCCCATAACAGATGGAAGATGTAGCGCGGAAAATATCAATGATCACCACCGTATAATCTTCTACCTTATATACTGGTATCAGCGCCGGGGTCAGGCAAACGTCTAAGTTTTTAGTCATTGGTCACTTGTCATTATTCATTGAAAAAAACATTAGGTCACCGTTCATCCAAAAAATGACGCAGTGACCTAATGACTCAATGACGGCGCTTCGCGCCTATTTATAAAACGGTGGTTTTACAACCTGTGCTTTTACTTTATTATCGCGGATAAGGATATAGATCTCGCTGCCTTCTTTTGCGAATTCGTTTTTTACATAGCCCAGGCCAATTGCTTTTTGCAGCGATGGTGATTGGGTGCCTGAGGTTACTTTACCAATAACGTTGCCGTCGGCATCAACAATCTCGTAATCGTGGCGGGGGATACCGCGGTCTATCATTTCAAAACCTATAAGCTTGCGCTCAACACCGGCTTGTTTTTGCTGTTGTAATGCTTCAGAATTTGTAAATGCTTTGGTGAATTTGGTAACCCAGCCTAAACCGGCCTCTAATGGCGATGTAGTATCGTCAATATCGTTACCGTACAGGCAAAAGCCCATTTCTAAACGCAGGGTATCGCGGGCAGCTAACCCAATTGGCTTAATACCGAAAGGCTCGCCGGCTTTAAATACTTCGTTCCAGATATATTCTGCGTGCTCGTTATCAAAATAGATCTCGAAACCACCTGCGCCGGTATAGCCGGTTGCAGAAACTACCACATTATCAATACCGGCAAATGTGCCTTTTTTAAAGGTGTAGTACTCCATCGAACCCAAGTCGATATCGGTAAGGCTTTGCAGCGCATCGGCAGCTTTAGGGCCTTGTACGGCCAATAACGAGGTACGGTCAGAGATATCTTTCATGTCAACACCTTCGGTGTTGTATTTGCTTATCCAGTTCCAGTCTTTCTCGATGTTTGATGCGTTAACCACCAGCATGTAGGTTTTCTCGTCTATCCGGTAAACCAAAAGGTCGTCTACTATACCGCCATCTTCATTGGGCAGGCAAGAGTACTGCACTTTGCCATCATAAAGTTTTGAGGCATCGTTGCTGGTAACCCGCTGTATCAGGTCAAGCGCTTTTTCGCCTTTTAAAATAAACTCGCCCATGTGGCTTACATCAAATACGCCTACGCCCTTACGCACGGTATCATGTTCGGCATTAATGCCAACGTATTGTACCGGCATATTGTATCCGGCAAATGGCACCATTTTAGCGCCCAGATCGGTATGTACTTGTGTTAAAGCTGTGTTCTTCATGTTATTTAATATCGGGGCAAAAATAGCAAAATAGTGTTACTATTCAGATCCAATTTCCCGGCGAAGGTTTGGGGAGAGGCTAAATAGATCATGTAATAACCAAATGTTCTTTTAACCACAGAGCGCCCGGAGGAAAAAGCACAGAGATTCTGTTGATCATCGAAATAATTCACAGAAAATCTCTGTGATTCTCTGCTAACTCTCTGTGGTTAAATAATAAACTATACAGCTGTATTGAAGGGGGCTGTTTACACAATTGATTGATAAAAATCGGCAAGCTGGCGGGTAATAGTGTTTACATCGTGCTGCTGCTCTATCAGCTTACGGGCGTTGCGGCCTATCTGGCGGCAATAATGCTCGTCGGTGATGCATTTAAGCATGGCGTTGTAAAACTCATCGGCATTATTGGCGATGATAATATTGCTGCCATTTTTGATGTTGATACCCTCGGCGCCGAGCGTGGTAGATATGATGCATTTTTCCATGGCCATACCCTCCACAATTTTTACCCGCATGCCCCCGCCCGATAGCAACGGAACCACCATAATACTTTTGCTGTTCACAAACTCCAGCGCGTCATCCACCTCACCGTGGATGAACACTTTGCCCAGTACCTCGTAATCATCAAACTCCTCGGGGATGTTATGGCCGGCAACGTAGAATTTTGCTTTCAGGTGGCCATCAACCAGGTCTTTATGAAAGTTATCAAGAAACCATTCAATGCCCTCCCGGTTGGGCAGCCAATCCAGCGATCCCAGGAAAAACAGGCTCGGGAAATCGGTTTTGGTATGGTCGGGCTTGTAAAGAGATAGGTCTACCCCTATAGGCAAAACTACGATAGGTATTTTTGCCCCGTATGATAATATCGAAGCTTTATCCTGCTCGGTAAACGCCACAATACCATCAAACTTATTAAATAGCTCCAGCTCGTAATTTTTAATACGGCGGGCTAGCAATTGCAGGTACCAGCGTTTAAAGGGATCGCTTTTTTGCTGGGCCAGCTTTTGCCAAACCTGGTGCTCAATATTATGCGCCCTGAAAATGACCTTCGCTTTTGAGTTTTTGCGGATGACGCCCAGGTAAGGCGCTACAAAAATGCCCTCAATCTGGATGATATCGTACTTATTGTCGGTTAGGTTTCTAAACAGCAGTTTTTCAAACCCGGCGTTATAATACCTGTCTATATTATAAGAGTTTTTGGTGAACAGGTTACTTACCGCCTCAACCGCTGTAATGCGGATATCAATATTGTATTCAATATAATTTATCTGGTCAAGCAGCACGTCCCTTTCGGGTTGTATAGCATTCTTTTTTACGTTGAGGGATATCAGGGATACATCGTGCCCAAGGGCCACAAGGCCCTTTATGGTATTGCCTACCACAATAGGGTACCCCCCATTTTGTGGGAACGGGGCGCGGTGTGTTAATATCAGTATCCTCAAGGCCGGTAAAATTGGTTGCTCAAATGTATTAAACCTTGGAGGGTTTGGCAATTAACTTTTATAAATCAACCAGTTCGGGGGCGGTTACGCGGAAAGTTTTACGATGATATGGCGTATGGCCAAGGTTCAGCACTATTTTACGATGGCTGATGGTGGGATAGCCTTTGTTGCTGTGCCATTCATATTCGGGATGCTCTAAAGCAATTTGCTTCATGTAATCATCGCGATAGGTTTTGGCAAGTATGGATGCAGCTGCTATGCTAAAGTATTTCGAATCGCCTTTTACAATACAGGCATGCGGGGTATCGCGGTATTGAGTAAAGCGGTTACCATCAATAATTAAATACTGGGGGATGCAAAGCAGTTTATCAATAGCGCGGTGCATAGCCAAAAAAGAAGCATTAAGGATGTTGATCTCGTCTATCTCTACGTTATCGCACCAGGCTACGGCATGGGCAATGGCTTTTTCCTCAATTTCGGCACGTAAATCGTAACGTGCCTCTTCTGCTATTAGTTTGGAGTCGTTAAGCAGCTTATGCTTAAAATTATGCGGAAGGATCACAGCAGCGGCAAACACAGGCCCGGCAAGGCATCCACGGCCGGCCTCGTCACATCCTGCTTCAATCAAATCTTTCTGGTATCGGGCTAATAACATTTGCGCTTTATTCCTTTGATTTACAAATATCTTAAAATAAGCGGGCTGCTTACAACACCGGTTGAAAAAATAAAAGGCCGCAGCTTTACGCCGCGACCTTTTGATTTTGAATTTATTAATCTTTATTAAAAGAATTTAAAGCCTACACTTAACGCCCAGATGTTTTGGCGCTGGCCGTAGTTCTCGTTTATTTTGGTTAGGCCGCCCTCATAACGCAGATCGGCAGTAATGTGGCCAATATCAACGCCACCGCCAACCTGGTAGCCCAGGGTGCTTTTTTTGTAGTCGCCAAAATCATTAAACGCGCCGCTTACGTTGTCGTTAAAACTTTGGTTTTTATCTAACACATAGCTAAAAATCGGGCCGGCCATCACCCTAAAGTTAAGGTTATCGCCACCAAAGCCCTTGCCTATTAATAAAGGCACGTTTAAAGTAGTGAACCTAACTTTACCTTCGGTAGTAACGGTACCGCCGTTGTTATTAAAATCAAATTTACCCCCGCTGCTGCCCAGGTAAACCTCGGGCTGCAGGTAAAGGCTGCTGCCAAAACGGGCGAACAGGCCGGCCTGGTAACCGGTAATGGTAGATTCGCTTACGTTGCTGGTGTTGATCTTGGAAAAATTGATACCCGCTTTAGCACCCAGCGAAAACTGCGCTTTGGCACTTATTACAGCCATAAACAGTATGGCCACGCTTAAAAAACATTTTTTCATAGTAGTATGGTTTTAGTTTATAAAAACGGTTTGATGCGTATTGTTTTTAAAAGTTTAACACGCCGCAGCATATTAAACGTACGCTGCGGTGTATTTTTTATATTTTTGCCTAAATAATTTATTTTATGGCAGAGATAACTATCAGTAATAAAGACTGGGAGCGTATAAAAATAAAGGTGCAAAGAAAATATAACCACCTTACCGACGAGCAGTTGCAATACACCGAAGGGCAGGAAGAAAGCCTGATAACGCGCTTAATGGACCTGGTTAACCGCGACCGTAAATACGTGGTGTTTACCCTTACAAAAGCTTTGGTAAACATAGATACTAACCGCCTTTAAAAACAGTTTATTATAAAAAGCCGTTAGGCTTTTATATATTTATATTTCAAGAGGTTAAGGATGATGGATAAAAGGGTTATAAGCAAATTCAAAAAACCGGCATTGTATGCAGGGGCTTTGGCATTGGCTATAAGTGTATGGAGTTTTCAGGACGATCTTTTCCAGATATCTAAAAACCTGGATGTATTTGCATCGGTATATAAAGAGGTTAACATAAACTATGTTGATGATATCAACTCGGCTAAACTAATAAAAACCGGCGTTGATGCCATGCTGGATGGCCTTGACCCGTACACCGAGTTTGTGCCCGAGTCTGAAATTGAAGAATATAAACTGCACTACGTAAGTACCCAATACGGCGGTATAGGCGCCAGTATTTTTGTTCGCGATAATAAGATTTACATATCTGATGTGTTCACCAACTTCCCGGCGCAAAAGGCTGATATACGCCAGGGCGACCAAATGTTGAAGATAAACGATGTTGAACTTGCCGGCAAAACCAACGACCAGGTAAGCCAGCTTTTAAAAGGATCTAAAGGCGCGACAATTAAATTATTAATGAAACGCGATGCCGAAGCCCCGGTAGTAAAAAGCCTGGTGCGCGACGAGATAAAGCAGCCAAATGTGGTTTACTCGGGCATGGTGGCCGGTAACATGGGTTACATTAAGCTGAACAAATTTTTAGAGAACTCGGCCGATGAAGTTACTACCGCTTTAACCGCTATTAAGAAAAACAACCCTAACGGTATCATCCTTGATCTGCGATCGAACGGTGGTGGCATCTTGCAGGAGGCTGTTAAAATTGTGAACCTGTTTGTGCAAAAGGATGTGCAGGTGGTATCGCAAAGGGGTAAAATAAAAGAGAAAAACTTTACATACAATACCGTTAGCACCCCTATGGAGCCTAACCTGCCGCTGGTGGTGCTGGTAAACAGCCGCTCGGCATCAGCATCAGAAATTGTTGCGGGCGCCCTGCAAGACCTTGACAGGGCCATTATCATAGGCCAGCGTAGTTATGGTAAAGGGCTGGTGCAGCAAACCTTTAATTTGCCGTATAACAGTCTGGTGAAGGTTACGGTTGCCAAATATTACGTGCCATCGGGCCGCTGCGTGCAGGAGATTGATTACACCCATCGCAAAGATGACGGCAGCGTTATAAAAGTGGCAGATTCGGCCATTCATGAGTTTAAAACAAAAAATGGCCGTTCGGTTTATGATGGCAGCGGTATTTACCCGGATGTTTTTATAAAGCAGGAACGCTTTGCTAACATTACCCAAACACTGATAAGTAAGCTGCTGATATTTGATTATGCTACCAAATACCGTAACACGCACTTAAAACCTATCGACCCAAAATCGTTTGCGCTGACGGACGGGGACTATGACGACTTTATTAAGTTTTTAGACGGGAAGAATTATACCTACAGCACCGTATCAGAAAAAATGCTGAACAGCTTAAAAACACAGGCAACAAAAGAGAAGCAATTTGCCGAAATACAAGCCGAGTACGATGCGCTAAAGGCCAAAATGGCCAGCAGTAAAAAAAACGATCTGCAATTGCATAAGGATGAAATTAAGCAGGTAATTGAAAATGAGATAGCTTCCCGTTACGAATACGAAAAAGGCCGCTATGAAGCCAACTTTAAATATGACAAGGAGCTTGCCGCGGCTGTAAAAGTTATGCAGGATAAAACACAGCTTGCATCTATACTAAAAGGCGTAGGCGATTATAAAACTATTGGCAAGCCGATGCTGGCCATGGCCGGTAAAAAAGCGGCTGATAAAGATGATAGTGACGATTGATGTAAGAATCAAGAGTTAAGACATAAGAATCAAGATAGCAAAGCCTTTCAAATTAATTTGAAAGGCTTTGCTGTTTTACGTCTTGTGTCTTGATTCTTATATCTTGACTCTAATCGTGTAACATCCATGTTATACCCCTTCTTTTTATTAAACTATAATTCGCGGTAGCTGTCATACCTGCAAAAATATACAACTATGAAAAAGGTAATTATTACAGCAGCCATATTTTTAAGCTGCATAGCATACAAAACAGCAAGTGCGCAAGTTAGTTTAAGCATTAACATTGGCAGCCAGCCCGAGTGGGGGCCAACAGGTTACGACCATGCCGATTATTACTACATGCCAGATATTGATACCTATTATGATGTACCGGCCCATCAATATGTATACCTGGAGAATAACAGTTGGGTACGCAGGGCAAGTTTACCACCAAGGTATAGTAACTACAATATATATAACGGCTATAAAGTTGTTGTGAACGAGCCCCGCCCATGGGTGCATGCAACAACCTATCGTACCAAATACGCAGGTTACAGAGGCCGTACCGGCCAAACCATAATACGTGATAGCCGTGATGTTAAATACCGTAACCATTGGTCAAATAGTAACCGCCCGGTACGTGTAGAGAACCGCACAGTGGTAAAACATACTACTAAAATTGTAAAACATGATAACCGTGGTAATAACAAAGGCCATGGTAATGATAGGGGCCACGACCGCGGACACAGGGACTAAGGCTACCCATTGATAATAAGAAAGGCTCCTTTATAAAAGGGGCCTTTCTGTGTTTAAAGTATTTATACGGGATAAAAAAAACTTATTTATTGCTAAACTCTGTTAGCTTTATCATGTCTTGTACCTTACCAAAGGCAATGTTGTTTTCTTTTATAAAAGCATCTATAGGGGCTTCTTTACCGGGGAACTGCTTAGCGAAAGCTTTTAAATTAGGTACTGGTACATAATCGTTACCTTTTTTTAACCAATAGATGTTTTGCGTATCCATTATATAGCCGTCGGCCAGTTTAATATCATAATTGCCGGGTTTGTCTGAACTGCTCTTACTGCCACCCAGTGTGCCGTTAAGGGTTGAATTTGAGGTGCCTATGCGGCCACCAAGCGCATCCCCTTTAACAATTTTACCTTTGTATTGTGCATATAAGGCAACGGGCGTTTTTGTAAGCTTTTCATAAAAACCTACTTTACCGGGTACAAGTAAACGGCCCTGGATAGCAATGCTATCTATATTGCCGCTTTGATCTAAAACCAGCTTGCTGCCATTTTGGTCAAACATCATCTCCTGGGTTATGGTGTTGTAGTTAAGTACAGCATCAAGTGTTGCGCCGTTTTTTTGGAAAACGGTTCCTGTTGTAAAATCAGTAAAAATAAATGGTGAAGTTGCCGGATTTACGCCCACCTGGGCAAAGGCGCCGGATAAGCATAATAAAGCTGCTCCTGTAAGTAAGGTTATTTTTTTCAATTTGGTGAAGTTTATAAGTGTGATAAACATTTAGACTATAAACTTAGCCATTAGTTTAAATAAAAGATAGCTAAATAAAATTTATTACTTTTCTAAGATGCCGCTAACCAGCGATTTCCATTGCGGCCCGGAGAGGCCTTCGCGGGCCGCAAGGGCGATGATGGTATTACGAACGGTATCATACAAACCAACGCCCTTATTATTGGGCGTTTCGTTACGTCCGTATGATGCCGCGCTAACATGGGTCAGGTACCGCTCTACAATAAATGTATTGGTTGACTGGTGGGCAAAAAAGTGCGCGATGGCCCTATCCGGGTGCATAGGGCTGGCAACAGGCCTTACGGTCATGGTGATATATTCGCTTTCGGCGGTGGCGTCGTCAACCTCTTCTATCGCCTCTATCCTTACCCATTCCTTCCCATCGCCGGCAAGCGGGCCGGGAGCGGGCAGGTTAATATAAAACAGGTCGCCTTTTTCGGCCATTTTATAAACTTCGTTACCTGCAGCATCTGTTATGGCAAACTTAGCCGAATGCGGGCCACTCAACACATGCCATTGCGAGATATCTTTAAGGCGGTCTTTAGCCAAAAGAAACAAATGATGTGCTTCCTGCGCAGATCCACAATCTACAAAGTGGATAACATCTGTTTTTTCGCCTTCGGTTTGTGGCGGTATATTATCGGCAGCGTTGTTCATGGCGTATGGGTTTACATTAGCAACAAATTATGGTATGCGCTTGTTTTGATATTAACAACACATAAAAAAAGCGGCCATTTTCAAAGCCGCTTTTGGATATATAATTAAATGATACTACCAGAAGAATGAGTACAGCGCTACAATAATACCGCCTACCAGTAATGCACCGGCAGTAAACGCGCGCGATGTTTTAAACATAGAGGCATCAATTTCCAGTCCGTTAGCTTTAACACCTTTGGCATGATCAATTTTTGATATGATGTACATGCCCAAAACGCATAGCAGGAACACGAAACCCATCCTGTCAATAAACGGGATCTCATAAACACCCTTTTCGTTCAGCTTTGAAAATCCAAACTGGTTTAAAAATTCCAAATTGGTGTAGCGTGGTAAAAACTTAAAAAATACCGAGAAGCAGAAGCCGCCAATGGTGGCAAACAATGCGCCGTTAGAAGTAGCCTTTTTCCAGAAAAAGCCCAGGATGAACATGGCAAATATGCCCGGCGATACGAAGCCGGTATACTCCTGGATGTATTGGAACCCCTGTTTACCCTCGCCCATTAGCTGTTCGCCAATAAGCAGTGACATAATTACCCCCAGCGCCATAGCTACCACAACAGAGATCTTACCCAGCCTTACCAACGATTTGTCGGTAGCATCGGGTTTAATGGCTTTTTTATAGATATCTAAAGTAAATATAGTGGCAATACTGTTTGCCTTACCCGCAAGCGATGCCACAATAGCTGCTGTAAGTGCTGCAAACGACAATCCCTTTAAGTAGGTAGGCAATAAATTTAAAAGCGATGGATAAGCTTTGTTTGGATCCATAACACCCTTTGAGCTCATCATCTCCTGGTGAAACATCCCTTTTTGATAAAGCAGGTAAGCTGCAATGCCCGGCAATACTACAATAACAGGCATCAGCAATTTTAAAAATGCCGCGAACAGGATACCCGCACGAGCTGTTTTTAAATCGGCACCTAAGGCGCGCTGGGTGATGTATTGGTTACAGCCCCAGTAATTGAGGTTTACGATGATCATACCACCAATAAGTACCGATAAGCCCGGCATCTCCATATAATTAGGATTGCTTTTGTCAAATATCATATGGAAGTGGTCGGCAGCCTCTGTGCGCATAATGCTAAGCCCGTTCCATAAACCGGTAGTGCCCGATTTTTCGCTGATCAGGTTTAACGCCAAATAAGTAGCAACCAGCCCGCCCAGTATCAATACAAATACCTGTATAACATCGGTATAGCCAATCACCTTCATGCCACCCAGGGTAATAAAAACCGCGAATATTGCCAGTAGTGTGATACATACTGTTATATCAATTCCGGAGATGCCGCTTATGGCCAATGCGCCCAGGTAAAGTATAGACATTAAATTTACCACGATATATAGCAACAGCCAAAAAATAGCCATTACCATAGCTACTGTGCCGTTATACCGCTGGTGCAGGAATTGCGGCATGGTGAAGATCTTATTCTTCAGGTATATAGGAATAAAAAATATGGCTACGATTATTAGGGTAGCTGCCGCCATCCACTCGTAGGTAGATATAGCCAGCCCCATTTTAAATGCCGAACCGCTGGTGCCGATAAACTGCTCGGCAGAGATGTTCGAGGCTATAAGTGATGCGCCAATTGCCCACCACGTAAGCGACCCCTCGGCCAGGAAATAATCTTTAGAAGTTGCGTCGGCATTATGCTTACGCCTGTAGATCCAGTATCCGTATAACGATACAATTATAAAATAGATAAAAAACACAGCATAATCGCCGTTAGATAGGGTCTTCATTTATCTGCTAAGGGGTTTAAAATAGGTTTATAAATTGGGAGGCTAATAATAGTTATATATATCGGTTAATCAAATTTTCAAGATACTCTTGTTTGCCGCTGATGGTTGCAGGTTCGCCATTATCTATAGCGTATTGGCGCAGATCTTCAAGCGAGAGTTTTCCGGCTTCGTAATCTTTACCCTTGCCGCTATCAAACGAAGCGTAACGTTCCTGCCTTATCTTTTTATAATCCGACCGCTGCAAAATGTCGTTGGCGATGATCAGCGCCCTTGCAAAAACATCCATCCCGCCTATGTGGGCATAAAACAGGTCGGCCGGGTCGGTAGAGTTACGGCGGATCTTGGCATCAAAGTTTATACCGCCACCTGCAAAACCACCGGCTTGCAGTATAATCAGCATATATTCAGTAACCTCGGTAATATCATTCGGAAACTGGTCGGTATCCCAGCCATTCTGGTTATCGCCCCGGTTGGCATCTATTGAACCCAGCAACCCCGCATCGGCAGCTACCTGCAGTTCGTGCTGAAAAGTATGACCGGCCAGCGTGGCGTGGTTAACTTCAAGGTTCAGTTTAAAATCATTCAGCAGGTCATACTTCTGCAAAAAGCCCAATACTGTTGCCGCGTCATAATCATACTGGTGTTTGGTTGGCTCGCATGGCTTTGGTTCTATAAAAAACGTGCCTTTAAAGCCCTGTTTACGTGCATAATCTTTAGCAGTGTGCAAAAATTTAGCGAAGTGTTCCTGCTCACGTTTCATATCGGTATTCAGCAGGGTCATGTATCCTTCGCGGCCGCCCCAAAAAACATAGTTTTCGCCACCAAGGGCAATGGTAGCATCAATAGCTGCCTTTACCTGCGCCCCGGCATGTGCCAGTACATGAAAATCGGGGTTTGTAGAAGCCCCGTTCATATACCTGCGGTTGCTAAACAGGTTTGATGTGCCCCAAAGCAATTTTACACCACTTGCGGCTTGCTTTTGTTTGGCGTACTCAACCAAAGCCTGCAGGCGGCGGTCGTTCTCCGTAACATCATTGGTATAATCAACCACATCCACATCGTGGAAGCAATAGTAGGGTAAATTCATTTTGGTGATGAACTCAAATGCGGCGTCCATTTTATCTTTGGCGCGTTCTACAGCATCAGCCTTTACGGCCCATGGGAAGATGTGGGTTGGTTCGCCAAACGGATCGGCACCGTTACCGCAGAACGAGTGCCAGTAAGCACAGGCAAAGCGCAGGTGGTCTTTCATGGATTTACCGTTGATCACCCTGTCGGCATCATACCAGCGAAATGCCAGCGGGTTATCAGACCTTGGGCCTTCATACTGTACCTGTTCTATTCCTTTAAAAAACTCTTTATCACCGGTTACAATGTTCATAGTAGTAGATTTATATAATGATTTATTATTTATTGACAGGTTCACGTCCTGCATCCTGATTCTTGTCGTCCTGCTTCACTTCCAGGTGCTGTTCAAGGATGTTTTTCCAATCCTGGTATATGCTTTCGAAAGCAGCGGCACCAGTAGGTTCCACATAGCCAACCCGCTCCGCCTTGCTGAATGCTTCTGCCTGTGAAGGGAAGATCTCGGCACCAATGCCCGCCCCTAATGCTGCGCCAAGGCTGCCATCGTTGTTATAAAGCTCTACCGGAACACCAGTAGCGTTCACAAATGTTTGGGTAAACAGGTTGCTTAAAAACATATTGGTTTTACCTGCGCGGATCACAGTTGGGTTCATGCCGTTCTCGCGCATAATATCCAGCCCGTATCTGAAGGCGCAGGCAATACCTTCCTGCGCAGCCCTAAAGATATGAGCGGGCGTATGCAGGTTCAGGTCTATATTGTGCAGGTGCGCGCCTACCTGTTTATTGTTTAGCATTCGCTCGGCACCGTTGCCAAATGGCAGTATACGCAGGCCATTGCTGCCCGGCGGGGCGCCTTCTGCCAGTTTATTCATCTGCTCATAACTAAGTGATGTGCCGAATGTATTCTTTATCCACCGGTACAAGCTGCCCGTGCCGTTTATACAAAGTAAAACGCCAAGCCTTTTACGCTCATTGGTATAATTGACATGTGCAAAAGTGTTTACGCGCGATTGTGGGTCGAAAGCCAACTGATCGCTTACGCCATATATAACACCGGAGGTGCCTGCTGTTGCAGCCACCTCACCAGGTTTCAGCACGTTTAAGGATAAGGCGTTGTTGGGCTGGTCGCCGGCTTTATAGGTAACCGGGGTGCCTGCTGTTAGCCCTAATAAGGCGGCGACCTTTTCCGTTACCCTGCCATGGGCCGAGAAAACCGGCTTAACGGTTGGGAACAGCGTATCGCTAAAGCCAAAATAATCTGTAATATCTTTTGAGATACCATTAAACTGAAAATCGAAAAAGATACCTTCTGATAATGCCGAAGCCGAGGTGGTTATCTCGCCGGTAAGTTTCATGGCTATGTAGTCGCCGGGGAGCATGATCTTATCTATGCGTTTGTAAATTCCCGGTTCATTTTGTTTTACCCAGGCCAGTTTTGCCGCCGTGAAGTTGCCTGGCGAGTTAAGCATATGCGACAGGCAGGTTTCGGTACCGATATCGGTAAAGGCCTTATCGCCGATTTCTACCGCCCGGCTATCGCACCAAATGATGCTGTCGCGCAGAATTTTCTGCTCCTTATCTACCAAAACCAGCCCGTGCATCTGGTAAGCAATGCCAATTGCAGAAATATTTTTAAGGTTGTAACCACCCTTTTTATTGCAAAGTGCCAGGGCTTGCTGCGTTTGCTGCCACCACATATCTGGCGATTGCTCGGCCCAGCCAGTTTGCAGGGTTTTGATGGGCGATTCCTCGTCAGGATATTGCGCGGAAGCAATAACGCGCTGGTTTTCAGCATCAACAATGCATACTTTTACCGAAGAGGTGCCTACATCAATGCCTAATAACAGCATGTTATTGTTCTTTAAGAATTACGTGGACGATTAATAATTGGGTATTAAAAAACGAATTTAAAGTAATTTTTTAAAAACCGTCTATTTGACGCCAATTAGGCCAAAAACAATAAAAATGAGAAATTTTAAAAAAGAGTTGTGTAAAAGAAAAAGGTGCGTATATTTGCAATCCCAAACGGAGTGGTAGTTCAGCTGGTTAGAATGCCTGCCTGTCACGCAGGAGGTCGCGGGTTCGAGTCCCGTCCATTCCGCTAAAAGAGCCTTAAAAACTCTCAAAAACGCTTAGATTTCTGGTCTAAGCGTTTTTTTTTGCTCAAAAAATTGCATAAAACCTCAGCATTTATGACTCATCCGGTGACCTATTCGGTGACTGGTTCAAACCTCCTAATTTAGTCACCAAATCAATGATTAACTAATTGATAGTCAAATAATTATAATCATAAATTTTGGACTCAAAAAACCTCAATTTATATCAAATTTTTGGCTTCAGAAGTGATCTGAAATTTGGGAAATATCAAAAGGGCTCAAACGCACGGAAGCGTTTGGTCCGAGGGTTCCGGTTCCGGCAAAAAATGCTGTTTTTACAGTATTTGTGTCCAATTCGGTGACCTGTTTAACAACCTTAAAAAAGGTCACCGAATAAGAGGTTAATTGATTGATTTTAAAGCGCTTGATATTAAAAAAGAAGGTCACGGGAAGCGAGTTTCCAAGCCATCACAGTTAAACAAGTATTTTAAAATTCATTCAAATGAAAAATGTACAGAAATTCTCGGTCCTGATCTGGGCCGACAAACGGAAAACAGATTCACAGGGAATGGTCCCCCTTTATGCGCGGATTACCTATTTAGGCAAACGTTCGGAAATCTCACTTGGCAGAAAAGTCGACCCCGAAAAGTGGGATGTAGAAAGCGGGTATTTAAAAGGGAACGGCCAGGATGCTAAAGATGTCAATGCCACCATTTCCGAATCGATCTACGGTATACGCAGGGCTTTCGAAGATCTAAAGAGGCTCGAAGATTTTATAACTGCCGAAAAGATCAAACGCAAATTTACCGGAGAAGAAGAAAAGCGCCGGATGCTCCTGGAGGTTTTTGATGAGCACAATAATGATCTTGAAAAGTTAGTAGACAAGGATTTCGTAAAGGCCACTTTGACCAAGTATAAAACAGTGCGAAAGAAAACGGCAGAGTATATCCAGTTTCGGTTTAAGAAGCCTGACGTTTACCTGGAATCCATTGACTACGCATTTGTGACCGGCCTGGAGATGTATTTAAAAACCGTAGACGGCATCGAGCATAACACGGCAATGCGGTACATCAAAAATTTAAAAAAGATCATTAACCTCGCCGTCAATAATCAATGGATGAGCCATAATCCATTTAACTTGTTCAAGTGCACATACAATAAGGTTAAAAGGGTTGAACTGGAATGGGAAGAGATCAGCGCCCTGGCAGCTTATGAATTTAAGGTAAAGCGATTAGCAGAAGTTAGGGACACCTTTCTCTTCTGCTGTTATACAGGTTATGCATTTATAGATGTCGACAAGCTAACACCTCAGCATGTTATCACGGGTGCAGATGAAGTTACCTGGGTCAAAACAACCCGGACAAAAACAGAGATCGAGTCTAATGTGCCATTGATCCCGCAAGCGATAGAGATCATTAACCGATATGCAGATCACAACTGCAGAATCGTTGAGAACCGGTTACTCCCTGTAAAAAGCAATCAGAAAATGAATGCCTATTTAAAGGAGATAGGCGATCTGGCCGGGATTGAGAAGGTGTTGACGACCCACATCGCGCGGCACACATTTGCGACCACCGTTACCCTTGAAAATGACGTTCCGCTGGAAACAGTGAGCAGGATGCTTGGTCATACCAAATTCAGCACAACACAGATCTACGCCAAGATGAAAGATAAAAAGGTTAATCGGGATATGCAGGCATTGAAGGCACGATTAATTGCCAATCAAAGAATTACAGAGTTAGTTGAAGTTTGAATTTAAAATATGCGATTATGATAGAGAAAGATTTTAAATCATTTATTCCTGACGAGGTTGTCATGAATAAAATATATTACATCAGGAACCAAAAAGTGATGCTTGCCAGTGATCTTGCTGATTTATATCAGATTGAAACCCGTGTTTTAAATCAAGCGGTATCCAGAAACATCAAACGATTTCCTGGTGATTTCATGTTTCAACTAACTCCTGAAGAGTACGAATCTTTGACATCACAATTTGTGATGTCAAAAAAGGGCCGAGGTGGTCGTCGGTTATTACCCAATGTTTTTACAGAGCATGGAGTTTTAATGCTATCAAGTGTTCTAAACAGCGACCAGGCAATTCAGATCAACATACAGATCGTAAGAATTTTTACGAAAATAAGGATGTTGCTAATAGATAATGCGGATATAAGAACTGAAATTGAAAAAATTAAAAATCAACTTAAAAATCAAAGTGCCAATATGGAAGTTGTTTTTAAATACTTAGATGAATTGATGGAACAGAAAGAGAAGCCAAGGACACAGATCGGATATAAACCTGAAGGTTTTGGTTGAGATCACAATTGCGCTCATTAGAGCAACAGGAATTAATTACGGATAAATGTGCAATTAAATAGTTCCGGTTATAAATTGTGTACGCAGTGCGTACACAATTTATTGTTGTAGGAATTTGAATTGTGTCCACACCGTGGACACAATTCAAATAAAGATAAGTGTCATAATTGTGCGGCACTATCTGCACAATTCGTTTAACAAATCATCAACAGAACAATTGTGCACGCACTGCGTGCACAATTGTTTTTTCACTGCTCAGGCCCGTAAACAACTAACCGCTTACGACGCTTCGTTGCGGACTGGCCTTAATGGTATTTGCCGTTTCGGCCAAACCAAACCCCGGCGGTTCTAAAAAAGCCTTACACCATTGCTTTGAAGCTTAATGACACAGAAATACCTATATTATTGAAAATTTAAGAAAAATGCGTGACAAGTCCAACCTTTATCTTATTGCTTTGCTTACGCTTAAATGGTGGTCTCATTCATCATATCCACATATATACAAGCGGCATAAATAACAACACCCCGGTCTTTTAGGCCGGGGTGTTTTGCTATGTAGAATGTTAGTAGCCGGAATTATGCTTTAGCCCTCTTTCTTGAAACCCGTTCAGGTTGAACGGCTGCCGTCTTAGTACGACCAATATGTGTGGGCACTTTTACAGAGCCCTGTGTTGCTACTCTTACGCTTACAGGCTTTTGTCCTGTTTTTTTATATTGTGCTATTGCCTGAGCAATTGTTTGCCTGGTAGCTTCAGTAAAAACCGACGGCGCTACAACCAGGTCAACGTTTTTTGGTTCTCTGATATATCCCATAATTCAAACTTTAAAATATTGTTTAATCAAAAATAATGCCTCTTGCGGATAAATGATCATGTTATGCCCGCCATTATGTACCGCTCCTAAAACCTGTTCATAATGACTGATCAGTTTTGTTTTTGCCTGAAAGGAGATAAATCCCTCGTTACCCGCATCCCATGACCTTTTGCAAGCATAGGCAAAAAGGTTTCCGCCAACACCCTCGTGCTTTTTATCAGCCCCAAAATTAATCGGCGCACTTTCTGCCAGGTGCACATATACATAACCATCCATATCACTTAAACTGATCAGTCCCTGTAATATTTCCGGTTCATCGGCCAAGGTTAATTTATAAACCTCCCGATCGGTTTGTTTAAATTCAGCCCTCCATGAAAAATGCCAGCCGCCTTTTTTAGTGACTAACTTTATATCTTCACTCTTCGCAAGCGACATATCTGTTTCAAAACTTTCACCATTGGCAACCTGACGGATACTATTTGTCAGATCGTCAATAACTAAATTAAGGTGATAAACCGAATCGTCAGACATTACACGAATATACGAAAAATGCAGTTAAAAAAGGACGATTTAACTGTCACTTTATAAAACGCATGATCAAGGCAAATCCCGCATTTGGGCATTTTACTTATATCTGGTGAATATTTTCTGTGTTTGCCCTTTCAGACAAAATCATTTCCATCCAACCTCTTTTCGCCAGCGGTTGAATTCATCATCACCATCAGGGTGCAGATCCACGTTATGATCGTAGGCGGCACACTCGACGATCAGGTCTTCGTCGTGCGCCCTGAGCTGCAATGCTTCGCGCAGGCGCATCATTTCTACCTTATCTTCGACCGGATACATGCCACGGCCGTCGAATTGGGTGCCATACTTTTGCGGTCTGCCTTCAAAATAGCATATCCTGTCGTAAAGGTACGCCTGATTTTGCGGGCTTACATCGTCACCGGCCTCAGCGATTAACGCATAGCACCTTTTCATCAGTGCCGGCTCGCTGATGGCATGCTGCACGATAAGCCATGCCGCTTCACTGGCTTCTTGGCCAACCTTTGACCTTGTCGGATACCCGATTGCGTCGATGATCTCTTCCAGCCGTGCGGCATTGTTTTTATGGACCCGCTCCATATCGGGGCTATAGCCCGGTGAGAGCCGGCCTTCGTTTAATAGCTTTTCCCGCACTTGCAGGTCGCGCTGCGCCATCCCTATCAGTTGATCAGCAATGTGTGTGTTCATATGGCTTTAATTTGATCAATATAAAAACCTTGTAAAGAATATAAGCATTTAATGCTCCTCGATCGTCGGTTCCTTTTTCTGATGCTACTTTTTCAACTAAGGCTTCAAACTTTTTTATTCTTTCAGTTTGATAATTAATGTATTCCTCGAAGTACCTTCCATCTTTTAAATTGTCTCTTAACATATGATTGTTTGCTTATGTCGCCTATTAGAGCATAGGGGCAACACTATTTAAACTATCTATTCCAATGCTTTACCCGATCTGTAATAAAATTACAAAATCACTTGCTATGGTCTGTTTAATTTGCGCCCTAATAATAAAATCTGTTATCCGACTCGGATGAAATCGGATTAAACCTAAGGAGGTAAATGCCATTTTTGTATCCGTTATATATTAAACAAGCAAGATATGGCAGCAGAAATCATCACCAAGGAAGATCTACAGGAGTTCGGCAAGAACTTAATGAACCAGATCAGGAGCCTGCTGGGTCAGGCAATTGAGGAACCCAAAAAATGGCTTAAGAGTTACCAGGTCAAAAACCTGCTTAAGATCTCCGACAATACCCTCCAAACGCTTAGGGAAAACGGTACGATACCTTTTTCCAAAGTCGGGGGAATCCTTTATTACAATATTGAGGATATCAATAAAGTGCTGAGCGGTGAGGTCAAAAGTAAACGGATCAAGATCGGTAAAGGTGCCGATGCTGCCTGACGCAGGGATATATTTGAATGGCAGCGTAGGGAATCTTCGTTAAATGAAGGGTGATTCTTTTGCTAATGGAGCGCCCCGTAATTTCACCCATATCATTTACCCATATAAATTACGGGGCGAAACGGGGCGGGCGCATGCCCGCCCGCCGGGGATTTGGCGGGCATTAAATACTCCTGAATAATTCAGGCGACTTTAATCGGCTGTGTCCTGAAATCTGCGAGGTTTAAGAAAAATCCACGGTTAAACAGAATACCCTCACGGAACATCTGCCAAAGCAGGGATGCCCCGCAGTTGGCCAGTGCGGAGTTGATAAATAAATCCTGTTTGGTCAGGGCTTCTGCCAGTGAACAGCTTGGCGTATCATCTGCGTTTTCTGAAGCGTTCAGTAGTTCTTTAAATTCCTCGGTCACTATCGGCAGGTTTTCTACAGGGCGGTATAATTTAGATGCAGGCTGTTTGATTTTTTCGAGGGTCGATAAAATGACCTGACCACTCGAACGGCTGTTACCGAAATCCATCCAATACTGTACACGGTTACGGCCACCGTATTTATCAGTCAGGTGTTTTAATATTTCTGCTATCTCATAACGGGCATCTACGGTATCTACGCAGGAAATGGTTATCGTGGCACTCGCCAAATCTTTATCTTTTAACGATGCCTTGTCATAACGGGTAGTTTCCGCGCGCCAGTTTGTGCCGAAAAAGCGGTTGATACGATTTATTAAGGCGACTGATTTGTGCAAACCTAATTCTGCGGTCGTAAACAACTGCCTGCCGAGGTTGGCGGTATTTACGGTATCATCGTCAAATAGGCGCACGAATAATCCCGCATGTCCCAATGCGTTAAGTGCATGGTTCATTCTTGCCAATGCGGTTAATACCTGACCGCCTGTACCGCCTGCTCCAATCAAGTTAACAACAACGGGATTGTACGGTTGTAATAATTCCTTTTGTACGATATGTACAGCAGGTTTACTATTTTTCCTGGCTCTCATTAGATGATTTGTTTAAGGGTTAAACTGGTTTTAATTAATTCTTCCTGTGGGAACGGCTTGCCTGTCCCTGCAAGGGAACGCCATAATTCGGAGGTGTTGCTTTTCGTGCTGTTATTCCCGCTGATGGAATGGCTAAAATTGCTGTCAAAGAAATACTGCTCCCATGTTTTCGTAAATTCCTCTAAGCTGGAGCTTTTACCGATATTGATTTGCACTGTTCCCATACAAACCTGACCGCTTGTGTATATGTTCAAATATGGGGCGTGGCAAAGTTTGGTCTTTTCTGTCGGTTTGGTTTTGCCCTTTAAGCCGTAAACCGCTAAATGGTCGGCATTGGCTTTCCAAAGCATGGCAGGCACATGGAATTTACCTGACGGTATATTCAGTCCATCCACAAAAAACAGGTTCACTTCCTGCGGTGGCGTGTGCCATACAGCATAGCCATTCGCCTGCTGATTGACATACAAAATATTAGATGGCAAAAGTCCCTTGCTTTTGAGGTAGCTGCTCTTGGCCTCCTGAGAGGTTTGCAACAAATCGCTTAGTGCGGTCACTTCCTTTTCGTTCAATGGATGGGCATTGATGGGCTTGCCATTCCTACCGATGTCGTAGCTTTCCACATAAATCTCGGTACTTTTCTCCTCCCTATGGAACTGGGTGATTTCATCGGCTTTATCGTAGCGATAAATCAGCAGGGCTTTGAACGGTTCGAAACCGCTGTTAAACTGTTGGGTGATGTTCTTCATGGTCATAAGCATTTAACAAGTCCCGTAAACGTTCAATCAAATCAAACAGGCGGTTCTCAAATTCAAAATCTTTTTTATCGGTTTCGGGCAGGGTATCGAAATAATACACGGCAGTCGGTTCATCCATGACAGGTCTTTCCTGAAATGCGCAGTTGATCATTTCCAGTAATTCATGCTGAAAACAATCCTTGTCGCTCCAATAGAAACTGGTGTATTCCCACATGGTAATCCGTTCTTCCTCGTCAGGATAAAGCAAATCTTCGTGGATGCCGTCAGCTAAAGAGCGTTTAGGGTACTGGCGGTAAAGCTGTAAAAAATCGATAGCCAGTAGTTCCCATTCCAGTTCATTTTTATCCCGGTGACGGTAGTTAGTAATGACACTTTCCATTTTACCGAGCCAGTCAGGATTTTTGATAATGGGCATGATATGACCACCCGCCCGTCTTAACTCATACAGGGTATCTTCCTGTTGCTGTCTCCATTCCTTATCTTCTTCGTCATTCATTCCCTCGTTCTCTGTTTCACTCATCCATTGTTCTAAGGTATCATACTGGTAATCCATAAAACTGCCATTCTCGGCATAAAAAGGAATATCTACCACTTGATGCAGGTAAGCGAAAATGACCGTTACCAGTTCGGTGATGGCTTGTTGTTCCCCGCATTGTGACCATTGCCAGTAAGTCCTGACAGGAATATAAAAAAGACAATGGCTCAAATCCAAAGTTTTGACCACGGATAGTACTGCCTGCCTATGCTTATCCTGTATAATCATACAATGATTTTCACGGTCAATATCCCGCACCTGCTTTTCTACTGTTTCCCAAGACGCATAAATATTCTGCGGGAAAGGTAAATCCGTTTTGGGGTAAGCTAACCCATAGTATTTGCAGAGATTCGCAAGAGAGTTAAAATACTCCCCTGCAATCCTATCCCTGTTACCTGTGAAAGACCAAAACGGCAGGAAACTGTGGTTTAAAAAACCATTTCCGTCAGCCCTGCGGGTGCGCTTCGGAGCGGGTTGCGCCTGACCTCGTCTGCATCGGGCAGGCGGTTTAACCGCTCTGCCAGTTCGCCGAATAACTGCTGTGTTTTCCATTGGTCGCCTTTCCTGTTAATTTTAATAACCCTGTTTACTGTTTGCTTTTTCATAATTTAACCTTTCGTTCCCATCGTGCTTTCAAAGCGGAACTGCGCTTCATCGTCTTTAATTTCAGGGCCGGTAATTTTGGCGTTGGTCAGTATGGGGTAAGTACCTGCATAGAAATTCTGCACCTCTGCAATCGTGAACCTGTCGTTGGGGTCGGTCAACCGGATTTCCTGCCCGTTCTCCTTGTGCAGGAAAATCCTCGGTAAAATCATCGCTTTCATAATGGAGTTATATTATTCGTTAAAACTTGCGGTTAATTTGTCGTAGGCTTCTTTACCAGCCTGCAAGGTTTTGCGTTTGCTTTCGATGGCTTCGGCTTTGTCGGGGTATTCTGCTACATCGGGCAGGTTGGAAAGGGCTTCGGCATATTTGGTATTCTGCGCCAGTTGCTTTACTTTTTCCATCGCTTCATCATACAGCCGTTTCTTTTCGGCTTTGGCCTGCTTGTCGTCCTCGGGCGGGGTAAACAGGTTATTTTGCTCGTCCTGTTCGTCGTCCTCGGGGTCGCTTTCAGCAGGTTTGCCTGCTTTGGCCTTATCGGGTTTGCCGTTCTTCTTCGCCTTTTCCAGTTCCTTTTGATAGCTTTCTATATTGTTTATCAATCCTGCGGTTTGCCTGACAGGCTGTGCCAGTTGCTCAAAAAATCCCTCGTCCAGTTCGTCAGCGGTCGCCTTAAAAAGCATCGGTGGCAAGCCGTCGATAGCCTTATCTTTTTTGAGTACGACCGATACGGTTTGTACCCCTGTTTCATCCTGATTGATATTGAGCAGGAAATTACCCTTAAAGCCTAATCCTGCTATTTGCTGAAAAAAATTCGTTTTCATAATTGTTAAATTTTAGAGTGATGTGTAATGCCTGCGATGGCGAGTAAAACCAAACCTGTCAGCAGGCAGAGTGTTCCGATAAAATAAATAACCCTTTCAACGGCCATGATAAACATGAACCTGCCGTAAGTGGGGAATTGTTGTAAACCGCCAATACCCCTTCGGTTAAACCTGCGCCTGCCGATTTGATAGCGGATAAAAAGCCCGATAGCTATTAATAGCAGGGCGCAGGATAGGCTATAGTGCTGATACGTTCTCATAAGTTTATGATATTATCGCCGTAACGTGCGATGTTCCTTGCTTTGGTTTCTGCCGTGAACGGTAAAACAAATCGGTTGATGTAATCCAAGACCGTAGTGCCTTTAAGCCTTTCCGCACGGAGCTCGCTTTGATCGTCTGCATTAATCTCGTACCAACGGAGGGGGCGGGAGAAAGGATGGGCGAATATTTCCGAGCGGTAACGCTCGTCCCAATCTTTCTCATTAGCCACCTTTAAAGACACCACATCCCTGTCATTAAATATTTCCCTTATGGCCTCTTTGACCATTTTCGGTGTTTGTTCCGCTGTCGGGAATAATACAAAACCCGCTCCCTCGATACTGGCAATCTCGTCTATATACTCAATGCCGTTTCTTGTTTTCTCGTACATTCTCATTTTCGTAAATTTTAGTGTTTAAAATGGGGTGGCTTATTGCCACCCCTGTTGCTTAGCAAATGATTTGATTTCTTTAAGGGTGACCTTATGGCACCCCACCCGAATGAAATCTTTGTTCACCTCGCTAACGGCATACCTTTCCAGGAATAGTTCCCCGCAATTGGTGCAACCGCCTTTGGCGATGACAGCCGTTACAAACCGGTATAGCTGATGCCCTGCGGATAAAGTAAACCTTACACCCTGCGTGGTTTCGATCTGCCCCGTCTTTACATTCAGGCGTAAATAGTCCAAACCGTCATAAATCCGCAGGTAATCTTTTTTGAACGACCGCCAGTCTGCCAACTGCTTTTTTTGAGCGGAAAGCCTTTTTCTTTGTTCTTTCTTTTCTATGGCTTCCCGTAATTCCCTTTCCTGTTGCAGGTAGTCTACAAACTGCGACAGGTTTTCAACGCCTGCTATTTTTACCAATTCTTCAGGCAGTTGGTAGTTAAAAAAATCTGCGTAGCGTTTCGCCTTTTCGAAAATCTGCTGTATTTCCAGTATATATTTGGCGGGTTTACGTGCCGAACCCATCTTATGGGCAGCCTGTACCATCGCTTCGCGCCAACTTTCAAATAAATCCGCTTTGGAAGATGACGGGTCGGGTACAAACAGTTTAGTTAAATGTGAGGATGCGCCTGCAACAAGGGAAACGTGTTTGCTTGTTGTCCTGCTGTACGTCTGCTCGGTAAACAACACTGCATGTTCGCCCTGTTCGTTCCAAACGTGTTTGGCAATCATAAAATGGTCGCCGTAGGAATAAATCGCCCCACCTGCAAAAAACAAATTGGCTGATGTTGCCGATGCGTTCGTATCCGTATTGTTCGCCCATTCGTGCGCTACATCGTAAATATCCATTCTTCTATTCATGGCCTTATCACTTATCGTTCAGAATTCAATTACCTCCGTTTTTAATTTGGTCTGCAATCGTTTAATTGAATTGTTCGCTTGGTTTCAGTATGCCATTTTTATCGCCTGCCTGTTTAGCAGTTTCCTTTTCATTTCCATTATTGGCCGATTTGGTCAGCATATTGATTTCCTCGGTGCGAAAGCGCAGGCTTGCCATCGGCTCACCGTCACGGCTTACCCACGGCTCGGCGGTCATAAAACCCGATAACTGCACCAACATGCCTTTTGTTAAAAAAGAGGCTATTTTTTCACCCCGCCAGTAGGTGCAATCGATAAAGGCGGTTTCCTCTTTTTGTTCCCCCTGTGATTTGTAACGGCGGTTAACCGCTACCCTGAAACCTGTTACTTTTTTGTCTTCGTTTACTGCTCTCACGGTAGCATCTGCTACCAATCTTCCTGTGATTTCCATCTCGTTTAAAATTTATTTGTTAAAAAATCTGTTTTTCAATGACCATTTCGGCAAAACCCTCATTTGGCCTTTGATAGAGGCAGAATACTTGCGCGGGGGGCGAGCGGAACAAGGCTGCCGCAAAAAATACGACCCGGAGCAAAGCGGAGGTGTGGAGATTTTTTAAGCGGCACTTGCCTGGCCTTGGCCGCTGAAGAGGGGTAAATTCGCCTCAAGCAAAGGCTAAATGAAAAGGAATTAAAAACTAACAGCAGTCCGGGGATGGCTCTGAATAAAAAACCTGGAAGTGTAGGCTGAAGGCACTTAAACCGGGCTGAAGGACAAAGCCCTTCCGGCTACCGTTGCCGGACGAGGCTCCCGAAGGGCTGGTTATGCCTTTTGACCGGGTCGGTTGGCAAAGTGGTCCTCAAGCAAGGTATCAAGGGCAGCGTGAAGGTAAGCGCAGCTTTTCCCAGCGAAGCGGGTAAACAAGTGAAGTCCTGAATAATGCGCTTGATCGGAACTTGGAACCGTTTGCGCACCGGCGATGCGTTTGCCGCGCAGCAAAAATGCAGCAGCTGACTGACTTCATTAGCATTCAGACAGTCATCTTTAGGATCATATAGGTGTCCTTTTAGAACAGATAGCATGGAAAGCCTGGTTAAACGGACGACTAATGTTGCAATATACTTAATGCTCGCTCTGCATCGAGGACTTGGAATCAGGCAAATCTTAAAGCTGAAACAAAGGCTCCAGCGCGTTGCGGTGAGTTTCGCCCCATTGTGCGGTAACTTCTATCACAGGAATCAAGGTGAGGCCCAGTGATGTCAACTCATATTCGACCTTTAAAGGCCGCTGATCAAAAATTGTTTTCGTAATGATACCGAGATCTGTCAATTGCTTCAGTTGGACATCCAACAATCGCCGGGAGGCTTTGGGTATTCTGCGATGTAATTCACCAGGTCGCCTGATACCATTGTAAATACACCAGATCAGGTTGATCTTCCATTTCCCGTTCATTACTTCCATAAAAAGGTGAAGGCCGCATTCAAATTGCAGCGGTAATTTCCTTTCGTACATACACAAATATAGGTCATCCTATTGTCTTATATGATACGGCTGAATTTAGCCGTACTTGATACTATCCGCACATCACGCGAGTTTTGCGATATGAAGTACAAATTATTCGGAACACGATCCGGCCTTCCGGCCAGTGAACTCGTTTTGGGCGCCGCAAGTTTTGGCGAACGCCGGGGTTACGGAGCCCACGCTGATGAAATATCTAAGATCCTTAACGCCTATACCGATGCGGGCGGCAATTTTATTGACGTTGCAGACCAGTATCAATTAGGCCAAGCGGAAGAGATCGTTGGCGCTTTTGTGAGGTCACAAAGGCAAAACTTCATTATTTGCACCAAATACACACGCAGCAGCGAAACGAGCCCGCCACCGGCTAATTTGGGAAATCACCGCAAGGCTATGCGTCAGGCTGTAGAGGGGAGTTTAAAGCGGCTGAATACGGATTACATAGATATTTATATGCCGCATTATGATGATGGCGTTACTCCACTGGAAGAAACGGTCCGGGGATTGGAAGACCTCGTTAAATCAGGTAAAATACTATACTCGGGACTGGCTAATTTTCCTGCCTGGAAAGCATCAGCTATTGCCAGCGCACTTCCATTGACCGCCTTGCAAGTCGAATACAACCTTGTTCAACGTACCGCAGACCGGGAGTTACTGCCAATGGCAGCCCATTTCGGGTTAGGCACTATGCTGTATTCCCCCTTAGCCGGAGGATTATTAACTGGCAAATACCGTAAAGGGGAAACTGGCAGGCTGACAATTTCTGCGCTGGACGGATCGATAGAAAATGCTTTTAAAAAGGATGTTTTAGATACGCTGGAGTCTATATCGGCCGCAGTTAATGCCACTCCCGGCCAGGTAGCATTGGCGTGGACGCTGACCAAAAATGCTTTCCCGGTAGTTGGTGCCCGTACACTTCATCATTTAATTGACAGCCTGAAGGCACTTGATGTTGACTTAAACCAGGAACAGCTTGAACGCTTGGAAAACTGTCAGTAGCGTAACGATGGGGTATCCGCATGAACTGCTTCAAACAGTTCAAAAGGCCTATTAAGTTATGACAAGTTAGTCCCGGGCTTATTTAAATGCCAGATAGTGCAGTGATCCTGACTGCACACTGCTGATTCATCTATCTGCTAATTATCACTGCTGGGATTAAATTGTTAATTGAAAGCTGATCTGAATGCTGCAGGAGATACTTTAGTTTTCATTTTAAATAATCTGCTGAAAGACTGCGGGTGCTCAAAGCCCAATTGATAGGCAACTTCGCTGATCGCAAGGTTGGTGGTGGAAAGCAGGTCCTTTGATCTTTCGATCAGTTTTTGATGGATATGCTGTTGGGCATTCAGTCCGCTGAGTGAACGAAGCATATCGCTTAAATAATTAGGGGTATAATTCAGTCGTTCCGCCAGGTATTGAACAGTGGGGATTCCCCGGATTACATTTGTATCGTTATTAAAATAACTATCCAGCAAGTCTTCAACCTGCCGGAGCAGGTCATTATTTACGATCTGCCGTGTCAGGAATTGGCGCTTGTAAAAGCGTTTGGCATAACTCAACAGCAATTCGATTTGTGCAATGATCACCTCCTGGCTGAAGTCGTCTATCCGGCTGTTCAGTTCTGCACGAACAATATTATAAATGGCCAGCATGGTTGATCTTTCCTGATCAGAAAGGTGCAACGCTTCGTTGGACGCATAAGAGAAAAACCCGAACTGTTTGATCTTTGCCGCTAAAGGATAACCCTGCAGGAAATCGGGATGAATGAACAGCGACAAGCCTTCGTTATCCGTATAAGATTCAATATGGCCTACCACCTGGTTAGGTGCCGTAAACATCAAGCTTCCCTCGTCGAAATCGTAATAACCCTGGCCATAACGGAATTTACCGGCCAGCTTCGTCACGAATGTGATCTTATAAAAGCCAATAACGTAGCTTACGGGGAACTGGCATAGGTTCATTAATTCTGAAGAATCCAGCAAACTGATCAACGGATGACCCGGGCCGGGAATACCCAGCATACGGTGTATTTCTGTTATGGATTCTATCTTACTGACTGGGGGTGCTTCGCTTTTCATTTTGAAAGGTAGTAACTATGACCGGCGACTTTCTCAGTGGCCGGTCATAAATAAAATTACCAGGGCATCGGGCCTTCAGGTCCTGTAAAGGTTCCAGTCGGACCATTTGTTTCCAACGCAACACGCACAGGTTCGCGAGACCCCACCTCCAGGCTATCAGTTCCCTGGAAATTATTCAGCGCGGTAGCTGTATAGCCGGGGCTGGTCGCATTAACTTTGATGTTCTCTTTTTCCAACTCTAAGGCAAAAGCCAGGGTAACGGCATTTAGTGCGGTTTTAGACGCTGCGTAAACTATGCCGAAGTTATCTCTTGCCCAGCAAGCCGGGTCGGAGATCCAGGTCAGCGAACCCAGGCCACTGGATACGTTGACGATACGGGCCGCGGCTGATTTCCGTAATAATGGCAGCATAGCCTGGGTAACCGCAATAACACCAAATACATTGGTTTCCCAAACGGTGCGCACTTCGTCCAAAGATACGTTGACTGCCCTGCCGGATGCCATTACCTCTTCTACTGTGCGGCCCGGCTTCCCGGCGTGTGCTATGCCTGCATTATTTACCAACAAGTCGAGGCGGCCGGATTTTTTTTCTATAAGTTCCACTGCCGCATTGATCGTGGATTGCTGCGTTACGTCCAGTTGGACAGCATGCGCATTAACGCCAATTTCGGCAGCGGCCTTTTCGCCGTTGCTCAGGTTGCGGGATCCTACATAAACGACGTATCCGTCGGCAGCAAGCGCTTTGGCTATCTGTGAGCCTACGCCCTGGTTAGCACCCGTCACCAATGCGACAGGCTGATTGTTTATTGATGATTCGATCTGATTTCCCATAAACTTAATAATTCAATAATTAACATCACAAAATTGCGCAATCATCTTATTTTCAAGATAACCGGATCAAGGACATTCGTAACCAAAATGAATGAATGACCTTCTTTTCGCGGTGGGCCAGCCGGCTGTTGTTGCCTGGTTTGCTTGATGGACGTGAAAAGAAAAACAACACCGGCACCTTGTTCTAAAGGTCAATTGCCTGGTTATAGCGTCCAGCTAAAACAAAGCTTACATCGCACGATGATTCGTCGCTCGCTGCCGCATGGCATCGTACATTCCCTTTACCTTTTCGTCAAATTCCAGCGGATGTTCGAAATTCAATTTACGGTTCGCCGCAGCTTGTTCACCGCCCATGAAAACATCGATTTCGCCATTCGACAAGCCTTTTATTGCGTTAGCAGCCACTGCTTCCGGTGTATCCATGTTACCGGTGTTGGCGCTTGCCATCATTGGTGTGTCTGTAGCGACCGGGTAGACGGTCATCACATGGATCTGGAAATCCTTCAATTCACGGCGAAGAGCTTCTGAAAATTGTCGTACGGCCGCTTTGGTAGCTGCGTACGGCGCATAAAAGGGCATGCCTATGGCGCCTAGTCCTGAAGAAACATTCATGATGGCCGCCTCGGGGCTTAGCTTTAGTAGTGGCAGGGCGTATTTGGTTAGTAAGATCAACCCGGTAACATTAATATTTTGCTGTGCGATGATATCCTCATCGCTGATCTGCTCGAGCGGACCGGCGCTGACCACCCCGGCATTATTAATGAGGATGTCCAGCTTGCCCCATTGTGCCGTAAGTGTGGTGGTAAAATGTCTGATCTGTTCCAGGTCAGCGACATCGCCTTCCAGATAGAGAAATGTCGCTTCAGGAAACCTGGTTCCCAGCTTTTTCAATTTTTCGGGGTCACGCCCGACAACAGCGAAATTTCTTGCGCCTAAACGGTACAATTCGGCGATGATGGCTTTTCCTATACCGCTTGATCCACCGGTGATCAGGATCTTTTTTTCTTCAAAATTCATAGGTAATGACATTTAGTTTGCTTTATTTTTTACTTAGTCGTAAAGATCAGGCCGGCCTTACAAAAAAAGGCCACCCGGTATGGCTTAATTGCCGGTTTTAACGATTACAAAATTATCGGTTTAAAACGGCGTCCTATGGAAGCGTCATACAACAGTCACATCAGTTACTTTTTCGTAATACTTTGAAAGTAAATGGCAGCTTTTCCGACCAATCTAAAGTTTAACAGGCCTATAAACTATAGCGACCAGTTAAAACGAGCAATATTTAAAAAATAATTGATAGCAAACGATGAAAAAATTCACTGTACCGACCAAAGCAGAAGTCTCAGAGACTAATCAGCACATTTTTGATAATCTGGAAAAGAACCTGGGCATGGTTCCCAATCTTTATGCCTATTTCGCTAAAAACGATACTGCGCTTGGCGACTACCTGGCGCTGCAGTCGCGTAAAAACACACTTAACGGTAAGGAACGCGAAGTGATCAATCTGGTCGTTAGCCAGGTCAATAACTGTAAATACTGCCTGGCCGCGCATACCGTAGTCGGTAAAATGAACGGCTTTACAGAGGAGCAGGTGCTTGAAATAAGAAAAGCTGCCATCAGCTTTGATCATAAGCTGGCCGCACTCGCGGAATTTGTAAAAGAATCCGTAACCAGCCGTGGCGAGCCATCTGCAGAATCGGTTGAAGCATTATTTAACGCCGGGTACAACGAGGCCAACCTAATTGATATACTCATCGTTATCGGCGACAAGATCATCAGCAATTATTTGCATAAGATTACGCTATTGCCGGTAGATTTCCCGGAAGCGCCTGAATTATAGTTTATACATTCAAAGCCCTGACAAGCGCCGGGGCTTTGAATATTGATATTAATGCTTCTAACACAGGCCTCGAAGATAACACTGATATCATAATGACCGCTTCGGGATATTCGTAATTGCCAAAGTAGTCCACTTTCTCGTGCGCATTCAGGTTACGCGCATTATACCAATTCGATTTCGGTCCTTTTGAAGGCCTACACCCTCCGGCCATAATATAATATCAGTGCTTTTTTATTTGTTAACCCAGGTGCATGAACGGCGGTTGCGAGCATAATAATTTTGTTTCATTATTTAATTAGAAACAAATGATTATGAAAACACAAATCTCTTATGCCATCGCATTTTTACTGGGTCTTGGAATGATTTTCCTGGGAGCCCGCTTTTTCTTCTCTCCTGAAGCAGCAACAGCCGCATTCGGCATCCGCTTTAACGCCAACGGAGATTACTCCTTTCACCACATCAAAGGTGTCAGGGATATTTTTTCCGGTATCCTGTTATGCGCTTTGGTTTTGATGAAAGAACGTCGGGCATTGGGTATGATGTTAGTGGTGGCGACCATCATCCCGGTTTCCGATATGATTACCGTTCTGAGCAAAAGCTACAATGGTGTGCAGCAGGCTATACCACATATCGTAGCGACCCTGATTTGTTCGATTGTCGGCACACTGTTATTGAACGCCAAACCTCAAATAAAAAAACTATCAAAATAATCAACATCATGGACCAATTACGAATTTACACCCTCGCGGATAAAGAAACTGCCGCACAATATTTCACATCAAATTGGGCTAAACACAGGATAAACCTTCCACGGTTCGGCTTTGAGGTCAAAGGCGTTTGGATCGGCCATACACCCGGCGTCTCCAATCAGGTCATCGTCCTTGTATCCTTTCCGGACAATGCGGATGTTGATGAAATGACTGAACGCTATTTGAACAGCGCGGAGTTTGCCGCTGACACCGCAGAATTCGATAGGAACAAAATCATCAATGTCGAAACCAAAATTTTAAGGTCCGCGAGGTAATGGGCTTTGCCGAATCAGGTTTATACACAACATGCGAACATGTTGTGTATTTTTGATTTGCACCAGATTCAATGCCCTATGATCAATAGTCTAATTAACAGTATACAAAAAGTGATTGCGCTAAGCCCGGAAGAAATAGCTATCGTCACCACATTATTTAAGGAAAAGACCTTTAAAAAGGGTGAGTATTTTTTAGAAGAGGGGCGGATCTGTAGACAGGTAGGATTTGTGGCCAAGGGATTATTGCGATACTATATCAATCATGACGGAGAGGAAAAAATATATGATTTTTCACAGGAAAACGAATTTGTGTGCAATTATGAAAGTTTTCTCCCGCAGGCCCCATCCTCAAAGAACATCCAGGCCCTGGAGGATAGCATCATTTTTGTGATTTCGCATGCCGACCTGCAAGTATTTTATGCGACGGTTCGCGGAGGGGAGCGCTTTGGCAGGGTTGCCATTGAAGCGGTGTTCGTAAAATTATTGCAGGATATCAGTTCCTTGTATATGGAGACGCCTGAGCTTCGTTATGAGCGCTTCTTAAAAAACCATGCTGATCTTCAACAGCGGATCTCCCAATATCATATTGCTTCGTTTGTCGGGGTAAAACCGCAATCACTAAGCCGTATCCGCAAGAGAATTTCCACCCAGTTTTGACAATTGCTGGTCCGGTAATTCAAGTCAAAAAGCACACTTAA
The DNA here is from genome assembly GCF_041663085.1 of Mucilaginibacter sp. GTDB lineage: Bacteria > Bacteroidota > Bacteroidia > Sphingobacteriales > Sphingobacteriaceae > Mucilaginibacter. Next base: position 178,302 of record NZ_JBAZRC010000001.1, on the reverse strand, counting down.
GGTAGTTGGATAACACCGTCATCAGTCCTTATTTGATAAAAAACGGTCCCAAAATCAATCCGGGCTTTGCGGGAGCGGTTAAATCAACTTTTAAAAGCCTATCACAACCCTGAATAATAATCATAGCCCTGCTCCGCCCAATAATCCCTAGGACGGGTGTTGCTGAAAGTGATCGTGCCGATCCGTTTAAGGTTTTTGATCCCGTATTTAACCGGAATGATCAGTCTTAACGGCTGCCCATGGTTGCCGTTCAATAATTCATCATTCATTTGATAAGCCAGCAGCGTCTGGGGATGTAATGCGCTCGGCATATCTAAGCCCACATAATATTGCTGATCGGGTGTTTCCATACCCACATATTGAGACTCAGCCTCCGGTTGCAGGTTATAATGATTGATAAAATCAATGAACCGCACACCCTCCCAATGCGATATCTGGTCCCAACCCTCAACGCATTTAAAGTCATAAGTGATCCCCGTCTTGGGTAGTTTCATGAGGTCATCGAGTGTGATCTGTAACACTTCACCGGAGTTCTTCTTGACGTGCAGCTTCCAGTCTTCAGGTGGCATTTTCCCTTCCGACCCTATATCACTGTTATGACGGATGACTTTGGCAGCCATTGATCTTGGATAGGTTTTCACCAGGTGGTTTTCGTTAAATGTCAGTCTCCTAAAGAAAATTTCGGTCTTATTCAATGCCCGGCGAAGCGGTTTATGAGCACCTGCGGTTATACCGGCAGTTTCTTCGGGCGAGGTATATAACCAACGCCAGCCGCCATAAGCCGACGCACTCAAAGCGCCGAAAACGGTGAAAGAGAGGAAATTTCTCCGCTTAATTTTCTGATCGATCGTTAATTCTTTTTTAGGCTTTTTCATCTTCATTGGGTGTTTCTATTAACGCTATAGGTTGTTCATCGATCACTTCAAATCCCGAAATAACAGACCGGAAATTGTTCCACCCGGCCAAAATCACCTGTACAATGTGTATGACAAAGAATAGTACGTACCCAATGGTCAGGGCAAAATGCCAGATACGCGCCAAATGATAGCCGCCACAAAGCCATGTCAAATAATAAAACTGTACCGGTTTATATATTGCCAGCCCGGTGATCACTGAGCCGAACCCCATGACAATAATGGAAGTATAGGCGATGCGCTGTGCCGCGTTGTATTTGTCCTGCGGCGGGGCCATCTTGCGGATGTGCAGGTCGTGCAGTATCACCAGCCAGGCCTCTTTAAAGGAATGCCGGTTAGGCAACAACTGGCGCCACTCGCCGGATATGATGGTGTATAAGATGTAAAATATTCCATTCAGTGTAAAAAACCACATGAACAGGAAATGGAAGGCCATCCCTTCTGCCAGCCGCGCCGGGATGTGCAGCAGGTCATAATACCAGTCCGGGAAAAATTTCACGAAGGTGTGCCCGAAGAGGGTGATGGAGTATTCATCATTGGCCCAGTAAATAAGCATCCCGCTCCATATCATGATGGTCAGTATTGGAAAATTAACCCAATGGGTCCAGCGCATTAAAAGCGGATGTTTTTCTTTGATTACTTTCATTTTCTGCCGGAGAATTTTATTCGATGGCGATTGGTTTAAAATAGCAATGGGCTTAAAACCCATTGCTAAATATATATATGAATTAATTAGAGACCTGAGCGCTCATTGCTGATGGAAATTGAGCTTTGGTAGCTCCTGTGATCTGACCATTGGCTTTGTTTTGAACGAAACCGATCAGTTCCCATTTCAGTGGATCAAAACCTTGGGGCAGGCTGATGTTTTCTGTCCCGTCTTTCGAATTGTTTAAGGCAATACTCTTTAGCCTGGTAACTATCTGTACATGAGATAAAGTACGGCCGCCGTTTTCCCCACGTTGAACTTTCGTAGTGGCGTTCTTTTGCACCAGTGCAACAATCAGGACAGAGTTATTAACGGCGCCGGTAGTGTAGTGTACCGTGGCATTGTCACCATTGACTTTAATATCATTCAAAGCCAGTTCGGACTTCGAAGCTATTTCCAGGTCAGATTTGATCGCATTGCGCAATGTGCTTTCATCGGAACCGACGAATTCTTTACGGCCATTTACCACAATCTGCGGCGTATAAACTGATGATAAATTTAGCCAGTCAGCATACTGGTTCTGCCGGGCTGAGTATTCAGCGCTGCTGAAAACGTCTTTCCAGCCCAGGCGGTTCCAGTAATCTACATGGTAAGCCAGTATATAAACCGGCTTGTCGGTTACTTCCTTTTCCACCCGGGCTACAAGTGCATCAGCAGAAGGACAACTGGAGCAGCCTTCGGATGTAAACAATTCAATTACCGCAAAACCTTTTCCCGGTGTCACAGCCCTGGTCAATTTTTCGCTTTTAATAAAGGTAAACGCCTGAGTCACCACTGCTGCCAATCCCAGGCACGCAACGGTTATAAATATTCTAATGGATTTCATTTTTTTTAAATTAATTGAATAACTAGTTTATGCAGTTGGTCGCCATAACGAACAATTCCTTACATTAAAAATGAATTTTTTTCCATGTATAGACCTATCGATATCGTCACTAATCATTATCAAGTAAATAATCAAACTTCTAAATATCTGTAGGTTAGTTGCCTATTCAGCTATTACCGATATTGCCACGTTAATGGTATCATCAAAAACACAATTGTCTGTTTTTGACCTTGATACAACACTTAAACCTTTTAGAGTACTTGCAAAAAACCTTGAAGTAGCCATCGTATTAATGCACAATGGGATTTCGCCATTATCCTGACCTTTTTTTAATGCGCTATGGAAGATTTCCTCCACTTGCTGATTGTAATGGGTAATAATGTCTTCTATTTCCGGGTCGTACGGTACAATCTCAACTGCCGCGTTGACCCAAAAGCAGCCATCTTGCTTTAAATCGCCCATCAGGTCACTTTTGGCAAGTTCGAGGAGTTGTTTTATCCCCTCCTTTGCAGATGTGCATTGGTGAAGAATCGTATTCATTCTGTGTAAGGCCTTATTATGGTAGCTTTCCAGAGCTTTGACAAACAGGGAGTGTTTATTACCGTATGTATCATACAAGCTAGACCGGCTGATCCCTAAGCCATTCACCAGTTCCGCCATAGACGTACCATTATAACCCCTATACCAAAAAATTGAAATAGCTTTGTTGAGCACTTCTGACTCATCAAAATCTTTTGTTCTTGCCATTACCTAAAAGCCGCATTTTATTTTGTTATCTTCTATATTTCAAGTCGTCAGCATACATCTCTACCCAATGAAGGGTAACATTTCATTTTTTATTTCAGTCGTCAAACAACGATAGCTGATCAAATAGTGAGATCTCAACGCTTTGAGATCCCACTATTTGAATGATTCCGTCGATTTCAAAACCATAACTTTCACCTTGTACACAATCGCAATCATCCAGATCAAAATTAAACAGGCAACCGGGCAAGCTGGAATTAAGTGCCTTTAACACTTTTTTTGCAAGTCGCTGTTTTAGCGTCCGTTTTGAATATCGCAACCATTTACAGCGTGATTAATAACTTCTTTAAACTCAATTTTTTCATCGGTTTTCCTCTCCATTGACATCACTGCGGCTACTTAACTAATATAATTACCTAACAAATTATAGCAGTCTCCGGTCTTATTTTAAATGGCCTTAAATGTGGTTACCTGTAGCATTTGAAAGGCTCCATTACTTTCTTTTTTAACCCCATGCCATTATTACCAATTATAGATTATTCGACACTCGAACATTGCGAAATTAATAATATATTTGGCAAGTAAGGATCATAGGCTTTTAAAATGAAAGAGACTTTTTAAACATTGTTATACAGGAGTGATAAAATGACCATGGAACGGGATAAGCGGTCGGCAATTCAGCTAGCGGCTGAAAAATTATTTGCAAAAAAGGGCTTCCAGGCCACTTCCATTAGGGAACTGGGCCGTGAGGCAGGAGTTAATAGCTCCATGATATCCTACTATTTCAAATCAAAGCAACAATTACTGCTCTCTATTTTCGAAAGGTCCATCTATGATCTCAGTAGCATAAGCGCGCAACTTGCTGATCAGCGTTTAACGGAGATGGAAAAGCTTAACCAGTTAATTGATTTTTACACGGCTAAACTACTTGCAGATGGCACGAGTACCTATATTATGCTCCAGGAGCAATTGCTCAGGAGTATTGAACGTTCATCGCAATTGTCCGAAGAAATCACGGAGAAGCAGTTCAGCCTATTGGAAGGAATTGTTAAGGCGGGAATAACCAACGGGTCATTTAAGCCGGATATAAATATCAGGATGATCTTTTATACTTTACTGGGTACTTTCAGGCAGATCGTCATCGTTCATAGCAAACTTTGGCTTCAGGATAGTCCGGATATTGACCCGAAGCGCTTTCAAAGCGATATTGGCCAGGCAAATAGGTACCTCAAATCCCTGTTATCACAAATGCTTGTGTCGTAAAATTGTATGGTAAAGGTCACGTAATCCAGGGTTTATGGGTGCATTTTTGGTTTCCCGCCTTCCGATGGATAAGGATAAAATGTATGACGACGAATAAATGGAAATGGCCAGACTATGGAATACTGTATTTTTTGATTTAATCGTCTATTTTTGTAGCGTAAAATTATCCTTTAAAATTAAAGTCAGGTTTGTAAATTCAATATGGTAGTAGAAGCGGCAAAAGAGGAAAAATTCATATCCATCATGTATAATTTGAGCAGTGCGATAAAAAGTGAGTCAGAGAATTGCTGCAAGCTCTGCGGGGATCTTAATGAAAAAGAATTATTCATTGTCTCTTTTATCGGGGAAAAACGGAGTGTTAAAATGAGTGATATAGCTGATTTTTTACAAGCTCCCCTGAGTACATTGACCACTATTGTTGATAAACTTGTCACCAACAAATTCCTTTTACGGTATAATTCTAATGACGATCGGCGTGTCGTAAAAGTTGAACTTGACCGAAAAGGAAAAGCCTCTTTTAAAGAATTCAAAAACCGAAAAGAAATCATGGCAAAAAAGGTATTAGGCCAATTGAGCGAATCGGAGCAGGAAACACTTATTGCCAATCTCGCTCAACTCGTGACTTCCATGAAGGGATAAATATTTTTTTCATCTATTTAGTTCGACTATCGTACTGTTTGAATTTCGTAAATAAATTATCGCGCATGTAAATTTACTGTGGTAATTAGCACTATTTGGCCCACATTTTCCCTTGCTTTTCCACCCTAATTAAGAATAGAACTCCATTTTCGCGATTATTTAACCGGCAGACCAATAGCTGATTAATGTCATTTAAATTTAAAATGACGATTTACTTTGATTTATTGTTTCGATATACGTACTATTGCACTGCCGAACTAAAATAGCTCTTATATCAATTAGTAACCTGAAAAAACAAAAAAATGAAAACACTAAAAATTACCTTATTTGCCTTTTTAATGGCAGCAACTTCCTTAGTGAGTGCACAGGGAAAAATGGCGGAAAAAGATTCCGAAGTTCAAAAAAACAAAGAGGCCGTGATCAAATTCAACGAGGAGTATTGGGCCTCCGGAAATATAGAGATCACCAAGGAATTGTTAGCTGATAACTATGTGAACCATTTTGCCCCACCTAACGGGCCGAATGGCCGCACGCTAATGGTTGGACTTATGACTGGTTTTAAAAAAGGTTTTTCAAATGTGAGTGTTGAATTTACTGAAGTAATCGGTGAAGGAGATATCGTGTCGACGGTAAAAACAATTACTGCAACTCACACAGGTGAATTTATGGGAAAAGCAGCAACAGGGAAAAAAATAACGATCAATATCGTCGAAACAGATGTATTGAAAAATGGAAAAATCACAGATGCCTGGTCTATGAGCAATTTTCAACAGGTAATGCAAGCTCTGTAAATCCACAAAGGTAAAAAACAACGCGGATTGATTTAAAACTTAAACCCCATGAAATGGAAACATTAAAAAGTACTTGGACGGCCTTTTTAACGGCAGCAAGTGAACTGTTTTATGGGACAATCAGCAACTGGAAAAAAAGACGTAATAAATACCGTTGAAAATGAATATTGTGAAAAGTTGCCAAATATCGGAGACCCGAACTTTAAGCAATTTTTCACAATTAATTCAAGCGCTATAAACTAATACGGGCAAAAAACTACTTATTAAAAACGCGATAACAATAACCACAAATCAAGGCTATGAGCACAATAGAAGAAAAATCAGCAATCGAAAAGAACAAGCAAGTTGTGATTAGATTCAATGAAGAGTTTTTTGGGAAAGGAAATACAGACATTACAAAAGAGCTGTTGGCAGAAAACTTTTACAATCATTCAGCACCGCCCAACGCACCTACCGATGCGAGTCCAATGGTAAAATTTGTAACTGGTTTTTATAGCGGGTTCTCTGATATTTCAGTACAAATCCAAGATATTTTCGGTGAAGACGATAGGGTATGTGTGCGAAAAACATTAACCGCAACCCATTCAGGTGAGTTCATGGGAAAACCGGCCACGGGCAAAAAGTTAGTTACGACTATTTTTGATATAGAGGTATTAAAAGATGGAAAAATAACTGAGCGCTGGAACAGCACCGATTTTCCACAGGTTTTTCAAGGTTTATAATTTCCCAAATCTATGCTGACTAAAATTATCTTAGGCGCGCTTGCGTACATAATCCCGTCTATGCCATGGGGTTATTTCTGGCATCTGAGTATGTTCAAAAAAAGTTATGAAAAATGGCAGTTTTTTGGCACTGCCCCAAGTGTTCCGCTTGCATTTAGCGCGATGGTCATTCAGGGTCTCATTCTCTCAGTGGCGTATGCACTCTTACCAATAGAACATACTTCAGTTGTACACATCTTTACCTTCGTCTCAGTTATGGGCGTTTTCTTTTGGAGCAGGGTTGTAGTTCCTTCGATGGCGAGCAATGTCCATGCTCGAACGATAGGGTTCTTTTTCCTGGAAACGGCATATCTCGTTGGGCAATATGCACTGTTTGGTGCCTTACTATGCGTAGTGTACTTTTTTGCATAAGCACAAGCATCGGCATGATCTACAAGACAACACAAATTGTCAACAAAGTAAAAAAGATAAAAAATGAGCAAAAGGATATTTAATGTAAACCAAAACAACAAAAAATGAAAACACTAAAAATTACATTGTTTGTCTTGTTAACTGCAGCAACTAACTTAGTATGTGCACAAGGACTTCAATCAAAAACCGCAGTAAACAAATCGGCGATTGAAAATAACAAAGATGTTGTAATAAGATTCAACAAAGCGTATTGGGAATCTGGAAATGTAGCAATCGTCAAAGAATTCTTCCCAGATTATTATGTAGATCATTTTTCACCACACGATGGCAATTCGCCACCAATTGATACGATTCTGATTGTTGAATTCATGACAAGCTTTAAAAAAGCCTTTTCAAATGTTAACATTGAATTTCACGAAGTATTAGGCGAAGGCGATAAAGTGTCTTTGCTAAAAACAATAACTGCAACTCACACGGGTGAGTTTATGGGAAAAGCAGCGACGGGAAAAAAAGTGGTAATAAATATAGTTGAGACTGACATTTTAAAAGATGGCAAAATAACAGACACTTGGGCTTTAAGCAATTTGCCACAAGTAATTCAGGCACTCTAAGCCAATAAAAGGCGGAAATAAATACTTATAAAGGACAACAATTAGTAATTAAAAAAGGATAGAAAAAATGAACGAAAGTATATTAATAACCGGAGCAAATGCTGGGCTTGGGAAAGAAGCCGCCCGTCAGTTAGCATTGAAAAAAGAAACAAAAAAGGTAATTCTTTTTTGCAGGAACCAAGCGAAAGCCGAGGCAGCAAAAAAGGATCTTGAGGCCCAAACGGGAAAAAGGATTTTTGAAATTGTAATTGGCGATGTTTCAGACGCCAATTCGGTAAGAAATGCGGTAGAAAAAATAAAAGAACCTATTGATGCCGTAATTTTAAATGCAGGTGGAATGGTTGGGAAAACTGCAGAGAACATGACGCGTTCCGGTATGAATCAATTAGCCGCTACTAATATCTTAGGTAATGTCGTTTTAGTAGAGGAATTACTCAAACGAGATTTGTTAAAAAAAACAGTGCTATTCGTAAGTGCGGAAGCTGTTCCCGGAGTAAAGAGTCTCGGAATGAAACCGGTTACCATGGGGACTTCTTCTGTAGATGAGTTTGCCGGGGTTCTTAATGGAACCTATTTTGGCAATAAGTTCGATGTAACTCAAGCATACGGATACGTGAAATATGCAGGAACGATGTGGACGTTAGCAATGGCCAGAAAATATCCTGACCTCAAATTTGTTGTGATGAGTCCCGGGAACACGAAGGGAACTGGTGCACCGGATAGTTTGCCCGCGCCAATGCGCATTATGTTGAAATATATTATGATGCCTATTATATTTCCGTTATTAGGAGATATGGTGCATAGTTTAGAAGTAGGTGTAAAACGCTTTGTCGATGGCGTTTCGGAAGATCGATATAAAAGCGGCGTTTTCTATGCAAGTAGAGAAGGTAAGTTATCGGGCAATGTCGTTGACCAGAGCACTTTCTACACTGATTTGAAAAATACTACCTATCAGGATAACGCCTATGAAGCAATTCACCGTTTCGTCAAATAGGCTTGAAAAGTACTTCAAATATGAGGCTACAGAAAAGTCATAGTATTGAAAAGCGGCTTTATTATAGGATTGGGTAGTAGTTTATATCCTTAAAATTTAAACTGGTTAAAAAGGATCAAAATGTTAGTAGAATTCGAAAATGGCGAAAAATTCGTATCCGTCATGTTCAACTTGAGTAATGCGATGAAAAGTGAGGGTGAGCATTGTTGCAAGATCTGCGGTGATCTCAATGAAAAAGAATTATTCATTATCTCTTTTATCGGAGAAAAAAGGAGTGTCAAAATGAGTGATATAGCTGATTTTCTACAAGCTCCATTGAGTACATTAACCACCATCGTTGATAAGCTTGTTACCAATAAATTCTTGGTAAGGTACAATTCTAATGACGACCGGCGTGTCGTAAAAGTTGAACTTGACCGGAAAGGAAAAACTTCTTTTAAGGAATTCAAAGACCGAAAAGAAATCATGGCAAAAAAAGTATTAGGCCATTTGAGCGAATCGGAGCAGGAAACACTTATTGCCAATCTCGCTCAGCTTGTGACTTCAATGCAGCTGTAGTTTTTTTTGTTTAGTTCGTTAATTTTAATATTTCAATTTCGTACTAAAGTAAGGACCCATATAGATTCGCTACTAATGTCATCCAACGAGAAATATGATGCGTTGATCGCGCTTTGCGAAGATCTTTTTGTTACCAATGGCGTCAGTGTTGTCACAATGGAAGATATAGCCGGAAGTGCCGGAATTTCAAAAAAAACAGTTTATACCTACTTCACCAGTGAGGATGACCTTGTTGTTATGGCTATTGAAGGTATCATAGAACGTCTAAATTACCAGCTCTTCTGCCAGGATCTCAGCAGCTGTTGCCGTCCTCTTACTCGGAATTATTGCCATCGTTGGCGCGATAGGCATTATCGTCGACTATCCGGGAAGAATAGGTGCGCTGCTGATTATCGGTTTCCTAGTACCGGTCACCGTTTTTATGCATCGGTTCTGGAGCGTTAGTGATCCGGTTATGCATCAAAGCAATTTACTAACTTCATAAAAAATTTGGTATCGCTGGGCGGGGCTATCATGCTTTTGGTTCGCTGTACAGAACCGGGAGCATATAATATAAAGGGCTATGAGTGTCTTTAAAGGACATCTAAAATGCTTGGAAAGGCTTTTGTATTTACCTGGTGCACTGAAAGCGGAAGTTGGCGAAAAGGCAGATGCTTACGTATTTATTTAAGGAGATGATTTCAATAAGATAGCGTTTCAATCGCTACATGATTTATGATTAAAAAGACACTTATAGGAAAATACCGGTATCTCTGATTGACCCTTCATAAAAATTTAAGGGAAGAAGAAGTATTCGGTGTTATAGCAAAGAAGACTTATTAAAATAGCTTAAATTCGCAAAAAAAACTTACCATCTAATTTAAATTTTTTTGATGAACGTTAGAGACGAAAATAACGACAAATTTATAGTTGCCCTGTTCAGTTTGACGCAGGCAATTAAAAGAGAATCAGAAAACTGTGGAAAAGCCTGCGGCGGCCTTAATGAAAAAGAGTTGGTCGTTGTGTATTTAGTAGGTCAAAAGCAAAATATAAAAATGAGTGAGATCGCTGCAAATATTGATGCGCCGATGAGTACACTTACAAACATTGTAGACAAACTCGTTGAGAAAAAAATTCTGTCAAGAGAACACTCGACCGAAGATAGACGTGTTATCAATGTATTGTTAGACGCCGCTGGGGTAAAGGCCTATAAAACTATGCTTAACCAGAAAAAAAATATATCTGAAAGGGTCTTATCACAGTTTGATGAACACACACAAGATTTTGTTATTAAGCATATGCACGCTTTGGCATCTTCTTTAAATAAGAAATAGGAGATTTTTTTTGCTTATTTATTACGAAGTTCGTAATATTGCCAGATGGAAATAAATACATCACCCCACGAGGCGTGTTTTTTTACATATTTAATTCCATTGTGGGAATATTCCAATATGGAAATAAAGATGGTTGTTTATCATACAAAAAATAAATTATGACAAAAGAAGTTAATCGCTGGAAAATAGGCGATGTTCAAATTACCCGCATCATTGAATTTGAGAGCGGAGGTTTTCCGCCGGGCTTTATGTTTGACGGATTGACGGAAGAACGGGTTAAATCAATTGACTGGCTCCATCCGCATTATGCGGACCTCGATGGAACGATTCGATATTCGGTTCATAGTTATGTTATCGAATCTCAGGGACAACGGATCATTGTTGATACTTGTGTAGGTAACGACAAGCCCCGAGGCTATGAGGGGTGGAACCATTTGAACCTTCCTTTCCTGGAAAGCTTGTCTGATGCCGGATTTCCAGCGGACACGATAGATTTCGTTTTGTGCACCCACTTACACATGGATCACATCGGTTGGAATACCCGCTGGGATGGCGAAAAGTGGATACCAACATTTCCTAACGCCCGATATCTATTTGGACGTGCCGAATGGGCGCATTGGAGCAAGAAAGACTTTAGTATCGGTGATATGCCATCCTTTATTGCGGAGTTGGCCAGCTTGGATGCGGCTATCCAAGATTCCGTATCTCCTATCGTAAATGCCGGGCTGCATGAATTTATTGAAACCGATCATCAGTTAACTGATGAAGTTTCACTTTTTGCCACACCGGGTCATTCACCAGGTCATGTGAGTGTGGCCATTACTTCCAATGGAAAAAAAGCGACCATCACAGGTGATGCCATATTAAATCCCATTCAATTAGCCGATCCTGAAATTGGCAGCAACTTTGACTTCGACAAAGCCTTAGCAAAAAAGACCCGTCAGCATTTCATTCATGACCATACGGATCAGGATATCCTGGTATTAGGAACACACTTCACTACACCAAGCGGAGGCTATATTACCACGGATGGTGATACCTGGCGCTTTGTTCCGGCGCTGAATGGAACGGGTAATAAATAAAATCTTCTTTAAAAACTTTAACAAAAAGAACAAAAACCATGAAAATTAAAAGAATCATTACAGCAGAAGGTAAAAATGGCGTAGCCACCAGAACAGATACCTTCGACACATCGACAATTGACTTCCTCACCAATATTTGGGGATTCGACCAGATCCCTAACCTGCCGTTAAGCCCGGAGCAAGTGCTGGGTGAATACCAAAAGATGGGGATATTTGGCCCGCTGGGCGGTGTCAGGGTGGATCTCTTTACGCTGGCTCCAGAGAAGGCAGAGGGACCAGCAGCGCTTGAACGTGCTGCCGCAGTCGACATGGGTACCCCAAACATGGTTCCCGGCAAAGAAGGTGACGGCATGCACCGCACCGACAGCATCGATCTGGCCATCGTGCTTGATGGCGAAGTAAACTCCGGATATCCAGGCGAAGATGGCCAGGTACATGAAGTGGCAATGAAGGCCGGGGACCTGATCGTAACCAACGGAACCTTCCATAGCTGGCACAACCGTTCGGACAAGGATTGTACCATTCTCTTTGTCGTTCTCGGCGCTGAACGCAAGGCGTCTTGATAAACTCAGCACATAGGTTTTAATCAGGAGCCCCTTACTTCATTCAGAATTTTTTCAATCAGGTAAGGGGTTAGCGACTATAAACAGTAATAGAATTCTAACTAGTATTTATTCAAAAAAAATGAAAAAAGATGAAAACAAAGCGGCCGCAAATACGGGAGGCACCAGCAGCTTGAACGTTCCTGTTATTGTGAAGGACGGCGTGGTTGTGCTTCCTCCGGAAGCTAACGGAGCGGTCGTTGTTGGCGGTTCGAATGCTACGGCTTTCGCGGCATACTATGCGGCCAGAGCCGGCGTCCGCGCTACCATACATCATGACTGTGGCATCGGCCGGGATGAGGCGGGGGTTAGCGGCCTGCCCTGGGCGGACCAGCATGGCATGGCTATGGCGGCCGTAGCGACGGACAGCGCCCGGGCCGGCGACGCCGAAGACATGTTCCACCGGGGAATCATCAGTCGCGTCAACAAACTTGCCGCCGAGTGTGGCGTAGAGACGGGGCAAACCGTCGCACAGGCAGTGGAGCTATTGAAGTCTGCCCCCTGGCCCCACGCAGACGTGGAGGCACCGGTAGAGGAACGTGTCTTTGTTGACGGCATCCTCTGCATAGGCTCCATCTCGTTTGCTACTCCGGAAGATACAGGCCTCGTGGTGGCAAGCGGTAGTCATGGCGGCAGAAGCGCTGCTCCATTTTCGCGGGACTTCAAGCCACGCCTTGTTTTCTTCAACGACGCCGGCTTCGGTGCCGATCACGCGGGCGCTGCCTGCCTCCCCCTTCTTGATGCTGATGGTATTGCCGCAGCCACCGTAGCAGCAGACTCGGCGCGTATCGGGGACGGCGAGTCAACGCTGAAAGAGGGCATTATCTCGGCGGTAAACGAAACGGCCTACAGCCTCGGTGCCAGGGTTGGACAGCCGGCCCTTGACATAGCCAGAACGGTAGCGGCGAGCGCTAAGCAACAAATGGCTATTAAAATTAATATAAAGCAAAAAACATGAAAAAACATGAAAATAAAGTTGCCGTCATTACAGGGGGAAATAGTGGTATCGGTTATGGAATAGCCGGTGAATTACTTGCCGAGGGGGCTAAGGTGGTGATCACCGGCAGAAGTCAAAATGCTGTTGAGGAGGCTGAAAAAACGTTGGGGCCTAACGCTACAGGAATGGTTGCAAATCAGTCAAGCCTCACAGACTTAAGCGAATTGGCTGATAACGTAAAAAATCAATTTGGGCACGTTGATATCCTCGTAGTTAATGCAGGCGTCATGCATATGGCGCTAATCGAATCGGTAAGTGAAGAGCAATTCGATGAAATAATGGATATCAATTTTAAGGGTGCTTTTTTTACTTTGCAGAAATTTTTACCCCTATTGGAAAGCGGTTCTTCCGTGATCTTTATTTTAGCGCTCAGCGCTACACAGGGAACGCCAAACAGGTCGGTATACAGCGCCAGCAAAGCGGCGCTGAAATCATTAGCCAGGGTTGCAGCCATTGAATTAGCTCCTAAGGGCATCCGGGTGAACGCCATTTCGCCGGGGCCGTTTAGCACACCGATATTTGAAAAAAGCGGAGCGCCGGCTGAAGTATTAGCCAAGTTTGCGGATACCATTTCCCAAAAAGTACTATTAAAAAGGTACGGGGAACCTGGTGAAGTTGGAAAACTGGTTTCTTTTCTCTCGTCCGAAGATGCCTCTTTTATCACCGGAGGTGATTATCTCATTGACGGCGGCATGTCAATAAACTTCAGTTAACAACGCTTAAACTAGTCCGGGCTTAACTTAAACACACGTTATAATTCAATCATTCGGCTGAAATTATAACGTGTGTTTTTATTTTAAGTGTAATCAACAGGTGTGATTAGTGAAAACCTGGACAATTGTTGATGCTATCGCGGATCATTCGTATCTCCAATATCTAAATTTTGTTTTTTATATTTGTAGCGATTGTTACATTAAATCAAGTCTATGCCACGTGTTCAATTATTTGACAAGGAAAAAGCATTAAAAAATGCAATGGAGTTATTCTGGAAAAAAGGGTTTAACGGTACCTCCACCCGCGACCTGGAAAAGGCTACCGGGCTGGGGACATCGAGTATCTATAATTCATTTGGCGGTAAAGAGGCATTATTCTTTGAAACGCTCCAATATTACATGGAAGCTGAACAATTTAAACTCGGCCAAAATATAAAAAATTCACCGTCCGCTCTCAAAGCGCTCAGGGCACTGTTTGAGTGCGTGCTGCAGGAAGATGGTGGGGCAGATATGGCGGTAAGTGGCTGCTTCGTGGTTAATTCCATCACTGAGCTTGCTAACCATAACCCCCGGCTGAATGAGGTCGCCACCACTGCACGGATGGGGACGATCACCATATTAAAAGAACTTGTCCAAAAGGCACAGCAGCAAAATGAGATCCCTGCCGTGAACGATCCAACTCAATTGGCCATTTACTTGCAAACGGTTATGACCGGGTTGAAAGTCTCCGGTATGTTGGCGAAAGATCCAAAGGAATTGCTATCGGTCATTGATTTGACCATTCAAAACCTGACAAAAAAATGATGTTTCTTTATTTGTAGCGTTCGTTACAAATAATACTTTTGTAGCATACGTTACAAAACTAACATCATGAGAAAATTTGAAAACAAAAAGGTTGTGATCATTGGTGGCACCAGTGGTATCGGACTCTCGACAGCTAAGATGCTCCTCGATGGTGGTGCGCGTGTTCTGGTGACTGGGCGGTCGCAGGCCGGCCTTGATTTGGCTCAGAAGGAAATTGGCGAGAACGCGATCGTGGTTTCGAGCGACGCACGTTCGTTAACAGACCTCGACGCCCTTGCCGCTCGGGCTAAGACTGAGTTTGGCACCCTGGATTTCCTGTTCATCAATGCCGGGTTCAGCCTATTCGCACCCCTCGAACAAACGACCGAGGCGACCTTCGATGAGATGTTCAACCTGAACGCTAAGGGACCGTTTTTCGCGGTGCAGAAACTTTCGCCGCTGATCAATAGCGGCGGTTCCATCGTCCTCACAACCTCGACGGCAAACGTCAAGGGTATGCCCATGCTGGCCGCATATGGCGGGGCCAAGGCTGCGCTGCGAAACTTCGCCAGGATGTTTGCAGCTGAGCTGCTTCCCCGCGGGATTCGCGTCAACGCGGTTTCGCCAGGTCCCACCGAAACTCCGATCGTCGACAAGTCGATCCCCGACAAAGACATGCAAGCCCATCTCATCGCGCAGATGATCGCGGACATTCCGATGAAGCGCCTCGGCACGCCCGAGGAACTCGCCAAGGCCGTCCTCTTCCTTGCGTTCGACGCAACCTTCATGACCGGTGTTGAGCTTCCTGTAGATGGAGGATGGTCTCAACTTTAAGGTGTGGAATTAATGTACGAGGATTCGTACTGCCTTAAAACAATAATAAATTATTAAAAAAATGGAGAATATAAAAAACAAGGTCACAGGCATCGCAGGTGGAACCACGAAACTGACTGACGCACCTTTCGCCGAGAAGAAATTTATGACCGTTAATGGTCAACGCATGGCCTATATCGACGAGGGCGAAGGGGATGCCATTGTCTTCTCGCACGGCAATCCAACCTCATCCTTTCTCTGGCGCAACATCATGCCGGCAGTCCAAGGTATGGGAAGGCTGATTGCCTGCGATCTGGTTGGCCAGGGGGACTCTGATAAGCTGCCGCAATCCGGACCGGATAGTTACGGCTATGCTGAACAGCGCAGCTATATGCATGCGTTGTGGGATAAGCTGGATCTGGGCGACAATATCATATTCGTTATCCACGACTGGGGTTCTGCACTCGCCTTCGACTACGCAAGCAAACACTCTGATCGCATCCAGGGTATTGCCTACATGGAATCGATAGTGATGCCGCTCGAATGGAGTGACTTCGGCGAAGCCGTCCGTCCCGCGTTCCAGGCATTGCGTTCACCTGCTGGCGACAAGATGGTCCTGCAAGACAATATGTTTGTCGAGCAGTTGCTTTTGGGAATGGGTCGGACACTGTCCGATGCCGTGAAGACGGAATATCGCCGTCCTTTCCTTAACCCGGGCGAAGATCGTCGGCCTACCCTAACCTGGCCGCGCCAACTTCCCATCGCGGGTGAACCTGCTGACGTGGTCGAAGCTGTCAGTGCATACTCGCAGTGGTTAGCGACGACCCAAGTGCCAAAGCTCTACTTCCACGCGACACCGGGGATCATTGACCAAAATCCGAACCAGGTCGCGTTTTGCCGGACCTTTGCTAATCAGGAAGAAATTCAAGTACAGGGGGCCCATTATATCCCTGAAGACGATCCAGAAACCGTCGCTCCGGCATTGGCCGACTTCGTCCGCCGAGTTCGCGGCATTTCATAACATTTCACGACAGAGGCAGAGTTTCCTGAAGACGGAGGATGGTCTCGACTCTGAGGTGTAGTTTGAATATAGCTGTAACTGATTATACTTTATAATCAGTTACAGCTAAAAATTCACAAAACAAATAAAATCTTTAAGGAATTAAATAATAAAAAAATGAACGAAAGCATATTGATAACCGGAGCAAATGGTGGACTCGGCAAAGAGGCCGCCCGACAGTTAGCATTGAAAGACGGAACAAAAAAGATCATTCTTTTTTGCAGGAATCAAGCAAAAGCCGAGGCGGCAAAAAAAGACCTTGAGGAGAAAACGGGAAGAAAGATCTTTGAAATTATTATTGGGGATGTTTCGGATGAACATTCCGTAAAAAAAGCGATAGAAAAAATTAAAGAACCTATTGATGCAATATTGTTAAATGCAGGCGGAATAGTTGGGAAAACTGCAGGGAACATTACGCCTTCCGGTATGAATGAAATAGCTGCTACCAATGTTTTAGGCCATATAATTTTAGTAGAAGAATTAATAAAACGAGATCAATTAAAAAAAGCGGTACTGTATGTAAGTTCGGAAGCTGTAAGAGGAGTTAAGCAAATGGGAATGAAACCTGCTTTAATGAAAACTTCCTCTGTAGAAGAGTTTGCTGCCGTTCTTGATGGATCCTATTTTGGAAAAAAATTCGATAATGTGCAAGCCTATGGCTACGTTAAATATGCAGCAACGATGTGGACTTTAGCAATGGCAAGAAAATATCCTGCCCTCAAATTTGTCGCTGTCAGTCCCGGAAATACCGATGGTACTATGGCTCCGGATAATTTCTCGCCGGTAATGAAATTTATGCTCAAGTATATCATGATGCCTATTGTTCTGCCATTGTTAGGAATGGTGAATAAGATAGAAGATGGCACAAAACGTTTAGTAGATGGTATTTCGGATGATCGCTTTAAAAGCGGCATTTTTTACGCCAGTAAAGAAGGAAAGATGACCGGGGAAGTAGTTGATCAGGGTACTTTTTTTGTCGATTTGAAAAACAATGCATTTCAGGATAACGCTGATGAAGCAATTCACCGTTTTATAAATTAGTTATGTGTCAGTTATTTTGAAGTAATTCTCCGCACCTGAGTGTATGCAAAACGACTAAATAAATAAAAATAAAAAATATTACTGACTGGTTAGTTTTTTTTAAATTAAACACTACCTTTGCTTAGAATTAGCGAATATGGATACAAAGAAAAATATATTGGATTCTGCCTTTAAGTTGTTTTATCACCAAGGGTATAACGCCACCGGAATCAATCAAATCATTGATGAGGCAGGAGTATCTAAACCTAGTCTTTACCAGCACTTCAAGTCCAAAGAAGATTTGCTCATAAAATATTTGGAAGCTGCTTTTAACCAAACGATATACAATTTTAGGTTCGCGGCATCGAAGAAATCAGGGGCAAAAGAAAAAATTTCTGCCGTTTTTGAGTATTTAGCTGAATATGCTAATTCTAAAGAGTTTAATGGCTGTCAGTTCTTAAATATTGCCGGTGAAATTCCTGTAGAAAATAACGGTGTCTATGATGTTATACGGCAGCAAAAAAATGAGACCCGCGCATTATTCAGAGAAATATTAAAATCCGACTCACCGGGAGAAGATGAAATACAGCGCACTGAAAGTTTAGCCGATAGCATCTATTTATTGTTTGATGGTGCTACCATGGCCTGCAAAATTTTTGGCAGTTCCTGGCCTGCGATTGAAGCACATAAAAGTGCCCTAAAATTGCTCTGATTTTTTTTTCGCTTTAAAAAACTGACCGGTCAGTTTTTTAAAGCGATCAATATAGTATTGGACCCATACTTCAAATCATAAATTAACTATTAACTAAAAAAAATGAAAAAACTACCTCAAAAAGTTGCCGAAATAAGGGGGCCGCCCGCAGAAATGAGTTAACTACCGAAACGAATAAAGTTCCAGCAGCTGTTTGTTCGTTCTGCGTATCAAGGCAAATTATCGGCACCTGTTTCCAGAGTATAAGTACGTGCCTGTTGATCTTCCTAAAGTTGCTGCTATCTGAAATTGTCTTACAATAAACAATATAAAAACATTAAAAATGTCAAATATAAATAATGAATTAGCTAAAAATACACCGGTTTACAAGGAAGAACTTGAAGTTTTGAAGGAGCAGCTCCCTGCGGCTTTCGGTCAGGATCCGCTCGATGTATTTTACGCCGATGCAGAAAGAATGGGCGAAGCCTTTACAAATCCTTTAAAACTTGCTGTAGGCGACAATGCTCCCCTGTTCAGCTTACCGAATGCCACAGGCGAGCAAATTTCATTACAGGACTACCTGAATAAAGGAGCAGTTGTGATTACATTTTATCGTGGTTCCTGGTGTCCCTTTTGTAACCTTGTTTTAAATGGTTACCAAAGGGTGCTTCCTGAAATTAAGAATTTGGGAGCCAACTTAATTGCTATTTCTCCACAAACGCCTGATAATTCTTTAACTATTAAAGAAAAGAATGAATTGAAGTTTGAAGTTTTGAGCGATATCGGTAATCATGTGGCAAAACAATATGTACAAATTTTTGAGAACTCAGCAGCCTCGACTAATGAGTTATTAAATGCAGGTATTGACCTTCGCGAATTTAATGATGCTGAAAACGTAGAATTACCAGTTCCGGGAGTATTTATTATCGACCAAACCGGGAAGGTGATTTTTGCAAAGTCAGAAGGCGGAGATTATCGTAACAGGGTTGAAGCTGAAGAAATCCTCAATGCTTTACAGGAATTGAGCAGAAGATAAACTATCTATTAAGCCCTTTTGCAAACTTGTAAAAGGGCTTAATTTATTAAAACGCAGTTCAACAAAATTTTAACATCAATTAAAATGTCACCATTAACAGAACACGTAAAATGCCTGATCATCGGTTCAGGTCCTGCAGGCTATACTGCCGCAATATATGCAGCTCGCGCAGATTTGAAGCCTGTACTATATACCGGAGTCGTTGCCGGCGGACAACTGACCCAAACTACCGAAGTTGAAAATTATCCCGGCTACCCCGATGGGATCCAGGGTCCCGAAATGATGGAAAACTTTCGCAAACAGGCAGAGCGGCTGGGCACTGATATCCGTTTTGGGTATGTCACCTCGGTTGACTTTTTGAGCCTCCCGCATAAAGTGGTGGTCGACGAAACCAAAACCATCACGGCCGATGCGGTAATTATATCCACGGGTGCGTCGGCAAAATGGCTTGGCCTGGAGTCTGAACAAAAATATAACGGCTTTGGCGTTTCAGCCTGCGCGGTCTGTGACGGATTTTTCTTTAAAGGCCAGGATGTAGCCATTGTAGGTGCGGGTGATACTGCCGCTGAAGAGGCGACCTACCTGGCAAAACTCTGCCGCAAGGTCTACATGCTGGTCAGGCGTGACGAATTCCGCGCCTCAAAAGCGATGGTCAGCCGCGTATTAAATACACCGAATATCGAACTGATCTATGATACGGAAACACAGGAGATCATGGGAGATGGACTGAATGTTACCGGGGTCAGGGTGCTTAACAATAAAACCCAGGAAGAAAGAGTACTGGACATCACAGGATTCTTCGTGGCCATAGGGCATCATCCCAATACGGATATTTTCAGAGGCTGGATACATATGGATGAAATCGGCTATATCAAAACTACGCCGGGCTCAACCACGACCAATATTGAAGGCGTGTTTTGCTGCGGAGATGCCCAGGACCACATCTACCGGCAAGCGATAACTGCAGCCGGTAGCGGCTGTATGGCAGCCATTGATGCAGAACGTTACCTGGCGGCTCAGGAACATATAGTAACTGCCTAAAGTAACTATATTTCTAACGGTTAGTTACAAGTAAAGTGTTATAGCTACCGTAGTTTATTCCGAATGGCTCATAGCATGCCGACAAAGCAATCAAAATTCGTAATATGCTGCAATTACACTATTTTTAAATGAAAAACATACTGTGTAAGAGCAGTATCTATAGATTTAGATAAATCATGATAGAAAACCGACAATACCGCTACGAACAGGTCATTCAAAAGATTGAAGAAACAATACAAATTCTTCAGCTTAAACCTGGAGACAAAATTCCATCTGTGCGTAAAATCAGCAGCACGCTTAATGTCAGTACAACAACGGTATTTCAGGCCTATTCGATCATGGAGGACCGGGGATTGATTACCCCACGTCCAAGATCAGGGTTTATAGTAAGTGGTAAACGTACCAGTACGGCAGGTTCTGCTAAAGACATCATTCCCTTACCTGAATTTGTTAATATTTATGCCATGGAGCGTATCATGATAAAAAATACACGGAAATATGGCGTTATAAATTTTTCAATTCTGGCTCCCGTTAACGAGTTATTGCCGATAGGCAAAATCAATAAAGCGATGCAGGCATCCGTTAGAGAGGTGGCCGTTGATAACTACCAGTATCCGTTTCTGGAGGGCCACCCGCGGTTGCTGAGCCAGGTAGCCCTTCATTCTTTTGAATGGAATAAACGAATACTTCCCGAGGATATTCTCATTACCAATGGGTGCATGGAAGCAATCAGCCTTTGCCTTGACACCGTAACCAGGCGCGGGGATGTTGTAGCCATCGAATCTCCGAGCTATCATGCTATTCTGCAATGCCTTGAGAGCAGGGGCCTGAAAGCTTTATCCATTAGTGTCGATCCGGTAACCGGTCTGAATCTTGACGAACTGGAAGTTGCACTCTTACACAATAAGGTCGCTGCCTGCATTTTTATGCCGTCGTGCCATAACCCCACTGGTGCATCTATGCCGGAAGAAAATAAGATGCGTTTGGTCAAACTGCTCGGACAGCGTAATATCCCTTTAATTGAGGACGATGCATTAGGAGAGCTTTATTTTGGTTCCACCCGGCCATTACCGGCCAAAGCTTACGATACCTACGATAACGTGCTTTATTGTTCATCTTTTTCAAAAACGTTGCCCCCGGGCTTGCGCATCGGCTGGGTGGCCGCCGGGAAATATCAGGCTGAAATAGAGATGCATAAGTTTTCAAACAATATATCCACTAACAGCCTTTTGCAGGATGCCGTTGGGAGATATCTGGAAGGCGGCAGCTATAATTCCCATCTGAAAAAACTTCGGGCTGCCATCAAAATCCAGTACAATAAATATAAAGAAGCCATTTTGAAATACTTTCCTGATGTTATTAATCTCTCATGTCCGTCAGGAGGATTTAGCTTCTGGATCGAGTTTCCGGAAAAACTGGATATCACGGAAATGCAGAAGGTTGCACTCGCAAAAGGTATCAGCTTCTGTCCCGGGCATATTTTTTCTCCATCAGATCGCTTCAGTAATTATATCCGGATTAATAGTTGCCCTCTGTTTAATGCCAAGATCGAGTCTTCATTGGCGATATTGGGCAGCCTGGCCAAATCAATGTTGAATGACCTTGAACATCAGGATAATTTGAATAACAAATTAAAGATCGCTATTTAAGTAAAGCGGATGCTTTGGAGATCAAAAAATCAACTTTAATGATATGTCGTAACAAATGTTGTCGTACCTCATTTGCGCTTTATAAGTAAGTGGAATTATCTTTTCAGGTTTGGAATAGCATATTAGCGCTCAAATATATTTTAAGTTATGGAAGATTGTCCGACTAAGTGTCTGTGCGATCTCGCAATTTAGAATTACATATTAGCGTAAGCTATCACCTCATTAAAACCGGCTTCAAAGACAATTGGAGTTATCCATGATCGGCCGGTTTGACGCACCCTCGTATTCCTGTACTGAATTGCTTAACTTTACTGTCGTATAACCGTCAATTCAATGTCTGCACAATTAAGGGAACATATTGAAAAGATCGTACCGCTCACCGATGAAGAGTATGCGTTCGTTATTTCCCATTTTAAAGGCGGGAACTATAAAAAGCACCAGTTCCTGATCCAGCAGGGTGATCCAGTGCCGTATAACTACTTCGTATTGAAAGGCCTTTTGAAATTGGTCTTTACAGATGATTCTGAAAAACAGCATATCATTTCATTTGCGATGGAAGACTGGTGGGAAAGCGATTACTATGCCTTTAACATGAAGACCAACGCAACGATGTCGCTGGAGTGTCTGGAAGATACGGAAGTTCTTTGCCTTTCCTTGGAAGATTCCAAAAAGCTTTGTGACGAGTTACAGAAAATGGAACGATTTTTTCTGGAAAAAGCAAAATTTGGTTACCTCAGTGCTCAAAGGCGGATCATCTCTTCACTTACCTCTAATGTCAGGGAGCGTTACGAACAATTGCTCAAACAATACCCTTCTCTTATCCAACGCGTACCCAAAAGCCTCATCGCTGCCTACCTGGGCGTTTCACGCGAAACTTTAAGCCGTTTATAACATTAGTGTGACCTGCCTCACATGAAAATCGTGAGGGAGGTCAACAGCCATTATGAGTTGTTGTCTTTACTTTTGAAGTATTAAACATCATCTCATTTTGCAAACTCAAAATTTCAAATCAATAACTCAACAAGCTTTAGCACTTTTTGCAACGGTATGTATAAGAAGCGTTGTACCAATTTTAGCACTTACAATACTAACCGGTACACCTTTATTTGCACAAATTAAAAAAACAAAACATATGGAAAAAGGGATTAAGACCGCTAAGGTCAAGACTTTCAATCTCGGTGCCGCTTCGGAACACGCCAATAATCTCATCAGCCAGGCCTATAGTGTCAATGGTACTATTTATATCTCGGGACAGTACTCCCATGATACAACGGATGCAGTTACGGGTGTAGGCGATTTTGCCGCTCAGGTTCGGCAAACGCTGAAGAACATCGACCGCGTACTCGCTGGATTTAATGTCACAAAGTCTAACATCGCTGATATGACAGTTTATTTAACAAACCCGCCAGAGCAATCGGCGCCGTTGGTACCGCTGCTGCAAGAGTACATGGGGAAACACCGGCCAGCCGCGACTGTAATTGGAGTGACGGGTTTATGGTACCCTGAGCAATTAATAGAAATTCGGGTGGTAGCCCACACAAATTAAATAGTATGATGTACCGCACTTGTAAGTTTAATGAGAAGATAACGATGCTCATAATTAAACAGTCAAGATTTTAGTGGTCGATTCAATCATCACCGCCCCAGTATGGGCACAAACGCAAAAAACAAATAAAATGGAAAAAAGAATTATCAATCCCTGGCAATGGCAAGATAAGCACAGCTATGTGCAGGCCGTTGAAGTAAAACACGTAGAAAGTACATTGTATATTTCTGGCCAGACTGCAATAAATGCTGAAGGCGTATCAAGTAACGAAGACATGGGGTCGCAGCTTACCCTGGCGTTGCAAAACCTGGAAAAGGTTATCAGCGATGCCGGTTATGAACCAAACGGTATAGTTAGGTTAAGTATCTACACAACTTCCATGGAAGAACTTGGGCTGCATTTTAATATTCTGCATGACTGGTTAGCCAAATACGGGGTAAAGCACGCAACCACTGTGATGGGAGTGAATAGCCTTTACGAGACCACGAAAGTGGAACTCGAAGCTACGGTCGTTAAATAACCCTTTCAGAATTAAGAACAGGCATTGCCGGTCTTGAGCCGGTAAGGCCTGTTCCTTAATTAGAATCGTTTGGATACTTTGCAGCGCATTGCTGCAAATGATTTATTGCTTTTGTTCAACAATCGGATGTGCTTTAATAGAAGATTAGCTGAGCGTGCATCTCTCCTAACCATTAAAAGCCCCCAGCCAATGAAAACATCATTCCTGTGAGGGCTTTTTATATTAAATACCACAGGAATCGTTGGTGCAGGTAACATCGACAAATAATTTTCCAATAGTGATGTCTGTTTGTCCGCTCCGCCTAAATTTCTGACAGACGCAATAAGTCTGCCGTCGCCATTATGACCAACGCCTCACCTCAATTTAACTGGTAATTAATCGGTTATGATTACGCCTTGCCAAAATGCTAAATGATCTTTAATATTTGCCGCAGCCGGTTTGGGCTCAGCATAATACCAGGCTGCATCCGGATTTTGCTTGCCGTCAACTTCCAGCGTATAGTAAGAAGCGACTCCCTTCCACGGACAGATCGTATTTTTATCAGATCCTTTTAGGTATTCTGATTTCACACTTTCCCTGGGGAAGTAGTGGTTGTTCTCAATAACAATGGTCTCATTGCTTTCTGCAATTACCTTGTCGTTCCATAATGCTTTCATATGCTGTAGTTCATGGATTATTTAACCCGGTTTTTAAATCTTCTGCAAACGTATTTTCCCGTAGTCGAAAATAAGGAAGCGATTTGGCAGCAGGATTATGGAAAGCCTATATTTCAAAAGTTTCGCCAATTTCTGGTAAGAATAGCTCAATGCCAGCGTCTTTAAACTTTGAAAGAGCCCGGCTTTTATCCAATTTAAGGAACGGTAAAGTATCATAGTGCACGCCAAATACTTTTTTGACCTTAACAAGGCCAGCTGCTTCAATCGCGTCTTCTACGCCCATTGTTGTTGTGTCTCCGATAGGAAAAACCGCAAAATCAAGTGCTGCAAATTTGGGGATGAAGTTCATATCGTAAGTAAGGGCGGTATCCCCGCTGTAGTAAAAGTTTCCGTCGGCGGTTTTTAAAACAAAACCTTCAGCAGCGCCTGCATAGCTGCCATCCGGAAAGCTGCTGGAGTGATGGGCTACGACACCTTTTGCCGTTCCAAAGTCAAAATCATGTTTTCCGCCGGTGCCTAAAGGGAAAACGTTTGAAATGCCCTCTTTTGAAAAATAGCTATAAAGCTCAAAGCTTGCAACCACTGTTGCACCGGTACGTTTAGCGATAGCAACAACATCAAGTATATGGTCAAAATGACCATGTGAAACAAAGATGTAATCCGCCTCAATCTCATCGATATTGATGTCTTTGGCCAGGTCATTGCCGGAAATGAATGGGTCAAAAAGAATTTTTTTGCCGCCAGCAGTAACCGAAAAACTGGAATGGCCATAATTAGTAATTTTCATTTTTTAAATTGTTTTACTTTAAATAATAGATTAATTTTTAACTTTTAAACATTGATTTTATGATATAAGGATAGGGAAACAAACCACCGTTATATAGTTATTGCCTGGGCAGCCTGTTTGACTACATCAACCACAACTTCAGGGAAAGTGATCGGGATGGCGTGCGAAGAGTTCAGTTCAATGACGGTAGAGTGAGCCCTTTCGGCTTCGAACTTAAATTCTTCTTGTGGGATTACGGGATCCAGCAGGGGCCTGATTTGCCAGCTCGGCTTACTCATCCATGCAGCCGAGGTTAGTGGTTCCTGTAGCGCGGCCAGAGCAATTGGGCGTTGTGTGGCGATCATCAGGGCAAGCAGACTCTCCGGCACGTCGGCGGCGAGGAGGTAACTGTACTTGTCCGCCTGGACAAGTACATTCAACCCGGCGGTTCCATCGGGTAAAGTATATGGGATCAAATCGACGGACGAGGCAAAATCCCCCCCAGGAAAACGATCGAGACAATCATTTGTAGATTCCCCTGCACCGGGCATCGGTGAGCCTGCGTAGATAAGCCCTTTGACCTTTGGATCGTCTCCCCCTTGACTGATAACAGCCCCACCATAAGCGTGGGAAACAAGTATTACGGATCCCGCAATCGTGTCCAGGAGGCTTTTGAGATAGGCCGCGTCGTGTGCCAAACCACGTAATGGATTAGAAAAGACCCTGATCGGGAACCCTTCGCGTTGGAGCCCCTGGATTACTCCATGAGTCCAAAGCGACGAGTCTTCGACCGCCCCGTGCACAAGCACAATAGTGGGTTTAGTTGATTTGCTGCTATCCGAATGACGTGTTAGGTTATCTTGATTTTCTACTTTAGTTGCCATCATTATTTATTTTGTGTGTATTGTTGACCATCGTTGATGTCAAGCCAGATTTCTTGCTGAGTTTCCTGGTTCAGTAAGGAAATCATCATCGGCTATCCTTCAGTTTGAGGTTACTTTGAAAAGTTTTAACGTATAAAAGATATTTGCTACGGCTAAAATCAACACCGACACAGGGATTACCGGAGGCTTTATCCCAAGCGGTAAAACGTTAGCCGGGACGTTGGGTTGAAGATGGACATAAACAGCCACGATCATGGTTACCACCACTAGGCCTGACCCGAAAATGATGAAGGAAAAAAAACGCCGGGCATACGTTTTACCTTCAAAGATCAATGCACCAAGCAGGATCAATCCGGTAATAATTTCTGTGCCAACGCCAAAGGGCCACGCAAAGTCTCCAATGCCGCTGGTTGTCAGCTGCGTGTGAAACCAGCCACCAATAGTGGGGATTACCAATTTTAAGGAGCCGAACATAAACATAAAAACACCCAGGATCCAGGATCTGATTTTTAATGATTTCATATAAGTACTTTTTAGTAAGTTGTTTAATTATCTCACGCGGTTGGACCATACGGATTCAATCGCGGGAAGGCCGGTTAATGATTATCGTATAACGGATAATCGGTATATCCCTTTTCATCTCCGCCGTAGAATGTTTCACGATCATATGCATTCAGCTCATAGCCGTATTTAAACCGCTCCACCAGATCAGGATTAGCAATAAAGAAACGCCCGAATACGATAGCAGCAGCATCCCCCTTTTGAAGCGTATTTTCGGCGTCTTCGCGGGTAAATCCCCCTGCAGCCAAAACAGGCCCTTTAAAAATCTGGCCTAATTGTGCTGCAGCAACCGGTGCTACGTATCCCTCTTCTTTTTCTACGTTATTCACAATTCGGGGATCAACCACATGCAGATAAGCCAGGCCAAACCTGTTCAGTTGTTCAGCGACGTGGCTAAATAATGCAGCTGGATTAGAATCGCCCATACCTCCCCATGTACCACTTGGTGATACGCGAACGCCTACACGGTCGCCTCCCCAAACGGATACAATAGCCTCCACAACTTCCAGTAAAAAGCGCGCGCGGTTCTCGATAGTACCTCCGTATTCATCTGTACGTTTGTTGGAGATATCCTGTAAGAACTGGTCCACCAGGTAGCTGTTCGCGGCATGGAGTTCAACGCCATCGAAGCCTGCTTTCATTGCATTTTCTGCTCCTTTGCGAAAGTCTTCGATGATTGCATGAATTTCCGGTATGGTTAAGGCACGGTTTTGTGATACAGGTACCCATCCATCAAGCGTCAAAGCAAAATTTTCGTGATAAACTTCTGAAGGTCCTACTGGCGATCCGCCATCTGGTTGCAGATCCACATGTGATTGACGGCCTACGTGCCAAAGCTGTGAGAACATCTTTCCGCCCTTTGCATGAACAGCGCTGGTGATCTTTTTCCAACCTTCAGTTTGTTCATCTGTATGTATTCCCGGCGCGCCTAAATAACCATGCCCGTTTGATGAAACTACGGTCGCTTCTGAAATGATTAAGCCGCCTTCGGTCGCTCTTTGACTGTAATAGGTTGCCATTATATCATTGGGGATATTTCCTGGCATATTAGTTCGTAACCTGGTAAGCGGTGCCATAATTATCCGGTGTCCCAGCTCCAGCTTCCCTAATTTTACCGGAGTAAAAAGTTTAGCATGATGAAAGTCAGCGCCGGTTGATGTTGGTGTGTCCATTTTTTTGTTTTTATATTTCTTAACCTGTGAGCTTTGATTGCCTTATGTATATGTTTTAAAACAGTTCAAAGTTGAAGCTAAATCTGCCATTAATTAGTATGCAGATTTTGAATATAAAACCATATCAGATGGTGGGTTTATCAGCTTTAGGTCATAGCGGACGAATGATTATTTCCGGGAGATGGAAATAAAACAGGCAAGTTTAATGACCTGTGAAGTTATAGCCTCGCTTTTATGATGCTTTGCGACCATTAATCTTATTGAGCAGCGCTTTGGTTTCAATAGCCAAGGTTGATAATTAATGAGTATGATTCAATCCAAAGCCTGTCTGGTTGCGTGAAGGTAGGCAGGCTTTGGCAAAAAAAAAGGGCATAAATGCCCTTTTTGCAACTAAAACAACACCCACCTTACATTTTACTTGCGGTATCTTTTTTGGCCATTTTATCTTTAGACATTTTATCGTGACTCATCTTGTCGTTAGACATTTTATCTTTAGACATTTTATCGTGACTCATCTTGTCGTTAGACATTTTATCTTTGGACATTTTATCGTGACTCATCTTGTCGTCAGACATTTTATTCTTGCTCATTTTGTCTTTGGACATTTTGTCCTTTTTCATCTTTTTCATCTTGTCCATCTTGGCCATTTTAGTGGTATCAGTCTGGAACCCGTGAATTGGGCTTGCCTGGGTAGTGATAGTTAAGCAAACCATCATTGCGGTAGCCATAAGGCCGGTTACTACTGATTTTAAATTCTGAGTTTTCATTGTTCTTTTTTGATTTATTTATGTTTTCCTGGTTTGTCGTATACTGACTAAATTCCTTACAATTTATTTTAAAAAAATTTTCATGCCGTTATTTTTGCTTAGGCGATCAGGTGGATTATACCTGAGCCATTCCTCCATCGACACATATTTCGCTGCCTGTAATGAAGCTGGAGTCGGCTGATGCCAGGAACAATGCCGTGGTAGCGATCTCTTCCGGCTGGCCTAACCTGCCCATTGGGACCTGCGAAGCCATATGAGCTTTCATGTCTTCGTTTCCCTGAAATACGGCGGTTTCTATCGGGCCAGGGCTTAGCACATTGACACGGATGCCTCTTGATTTTAGTTCGTTAGTCCAGGATTTGGCATACACCAGGAGACCAGCCTTGCTTGCACCATAGACACTGAGGTTTGGCATCCCTTTAATGGTAGCTATCGTGCCGGTCATAATAATGGACGCATGGTCGCGGAGCAATGGCAGTGCCTTTTGCACGGTAAAGAAAGTACCTTTGGCATTGAGGTTAAACTGTTTATCGAAGCTTTCTTCACTTACCTCTCCAAGTGGCATAAAATCTGCTCCGCCCGCGCTGGAAAAAACCACGTCGATATGGCCCTTTTCAGATTTTACGGTGGCTATTAAGCGGTCCAGGTCGTCAAGGTTGGACGAGTCAGCCAGTACACCGGTCACGTTGCTGCCGATATCGGACACAGCTTCGTCGAGCTCTTTTTGCCGGCGGCCTGTAATAAATACATAGGCACCTTCAGCAACAAATAATTTTGCGGTGGCCAGTGCCATTCCGGATGTTGCGCCAGTGATAACCGCCACTTTGTTCTCTAATTTTTTCATGGTAAAAGATTACGTTTATGATTCTTGCTGATTGGTCGGTAATCCACTGTCATCCTTACAACAAATCTGATTTTAATCAATACCAATTTTTTTGAAGACAGGCCCTCAAATTGACTTTAGCGCGATGGATGATCACCCAGAAGTTGGCATCGGACACTTTTAGTTCCGAACAAATGGTCGTCGTGGATTCATCATCTACATGTTTCATAGAAAATATGGACAGCCATAAGGGCGGAAGCTTTTGCATGCAGGCCCGTAAAATCTTTTGGAGTTCTTTATGCTGGAGCGGGTCCGCCTCCTCGATGCCGAATGCTGCAGGCCATTCTTCTTTTTTCCAGTTATTCATTCCGGGCTCGAAAAATTGTGATTCCCCTTCCTGCGCGTCGAGACTTTTAGTTATGGGTTGTTTTGATTTTTTACGGTAAACATCCATAATTTTATTTTTCAATATGGCAGTTAACCAGGTCCGTTCGGCACTTTTACGCTCAAATTTATCGAGCCCTTCCAGGGCTGACAAAAAGGTGTCCTGCACTAAATCACGCGCCTGCTCTTCATCCCCGATACGCGTAATTGCGAAAGCATATAGGTAATCGGCGTGCATGGCGACCCAATTTTGGGGATTTGCT
Source organism: Mucilaginibacter sp. (assembly GCF_041663085.1). Taxonomy (GTDB): domain Bacteria; phylum Bacteroidota; class Bacteroidia; order Sphingobacteriales; family Sphingobacteriaceae; genus Mucilaginibacter. The sequence goes on along the minus strand of NZ_JBAZRC010000001.1, from coordinate 147,981 downwards.
GTTGATTGTGTTGGTGACATCTTGGTTTTTTTAAATTAGCTTAGAAATGTATTTTTCAGGCGGATACCATATGCTCTTTGGCGGCCAAGTAACGTTCTGCATCAATGGCTGCCATGCAGCCACTACCGGCTGCAGTTACCGCTTGCCGGTAGATGTGGTCCTGGGCGTCGCCGCAGCAAAACACACCTTCTATATTGGTGGTGCTTGAGCCGGGCGTAGTTTTGATATAGCCGATTTCATCCATATGTATCCAGCCCCTGAAAATATCCGTATTGGGATGATGCCCTATGGCCACGAAGAATCCTGTGATGTCCAGTACTCTTTCTTCCTGGGTTTTATTGTTAAGCACCCTGACCCCGGTAACATTCAATCCATCGCCCAGGATCTCCTGCGTTTCGGTATCATAGATCAGTTCGATATTCGGTGTATTTAATACGCGGCTGACCATCGCTTTTGAGGCGCGGAATTCGTCACGCCTGACCAGCATGTAGACCTTACGGCAGAGCTTTGCCAGGTAGGTCGCCTCTTCGGCGGCGGTGTCACCCGCGCCAACAATAGCCACATCCTGTCCCTTGAAGAAAAAGCCGTCGCAAACGGCGCAGGCTGAAACGCCAAAGCCGTTATATCTTTGTTCCGATTCCAGGCCAAGCCATTTTGCGGAAGCACCGGTGGAAATGATCATCGCATCTGCCCTAATCACCTTACTTTCATCGACCACCACGGTATGCGGTAAACTGGAAAAATCCACCGAAGTGATATACCCGTACCGGATGTCAGTGCCTAACCGCTCTGCCTGTTTGCGAAAGTTTTCCATCATTTCGGTCCCTTGGATCCCATCGGGGTAGCCGGGATAATTTTCAACTTCGGTAGTTTGCGTCAGTTGTCCGCCGGCAACCACGCCGGTGTATAATACGGGCTTTAGATCTGCCCGTGCAGCATATATGGCGGCAGTATAACCTGCCGGGCCCGAACCAATGATCAGGCATTTTACGTGTTCTGTTAATGATGACATCTTCATTAAGATTAAAGGGTTATCGAGAAATCAAGGTCTTCGGGTGGCAGGCACTTTTGATTGTTGCAGGTCATATATTCCAGCTTTCCATGCAGGGTGCCTTTGCCTGACTTGAGCCGGACCTTTTGCCGGAAGATCACCGAGTTTTCAAAATAGGATACATTCATGTTGAATGCGCTCTCAAACTTGGTGCGTGGAGCCGGCTGGCTCACTTTGCCAACCAGTGAGTAATCTACGGACGGCAAAAAAGTGAAAGTCGTTTTAATCGGGCCTCCTTCTTTTTGATCCAGGGAATAAATGTGCCAACTGCTTTGGATGTCCGCCTTTAAAAAGACGATAGCTTCATCCTTGCTTTCTTTTTTGAAGGCGAAAGACCATTTGACAGGCTTTTCGATCTGGCTGAACGCGCTTGTCCCTACCAGGGCCATCGCTATGATCAATAGTATCTTTTTCATTTTCTTTATTTGCTAATTCAGTTTGACAGGTGATTATTTGCTTGCTAAACGGTCCGGCTGAAAATCCAGGGAAACGGAGTTCATGCAGTAGCGTTTGTAGGTTGGCGCAGGCCCATCATCGAAAATATGGCCCAAATGAGAACCGCAACGGGCGCAGGTCACTTCCGTGCGTTCCATACCGTGGCTTTGGTCGTCCCGGTAGATCACGCTGTTTTTCCGGGTAGGGGCAAAAAAGCTTGGCCACCCGCAGGTACTGGAAAATTTGGCGTCCGATCTAAAAAGTTCATTACCGCAAACGGCACAATAGTAGGTGCCTTTGGCATCCTTATTCCAGTACTGCCCGGTAAAGGGCCGCTCGGTAGCCTGTTCCCTTGCTGTAGCATATAATGCAGGTGGCAGTATCTTTTTCCATTCCGCATCTGATACATTAAGCTTTTTCGTATCCGTGTTGGAGTAATAGGGATTATTGGCATGTCCGCTGGCGGACTTCAGGTGCTGCGCAAATGCGCCGGTTATGGTTACCAGCATGAACGCTGATAAAATGATGAATGATCTCATGGTTTTATTTCTTGGATGTTTTTAATTTGTTGGCAAATGCTTTTCTGAACTTATCCAGTTCCGGCTGGATGACAAGCTTACAGTAAGGAACATCGCCGTTCTTACTGAAGTAGTTCTGGTGATAGCCTTCCGCTTTATAAAAAACAGTAAAGGGAACTACTTGGGTAACAACCGGGTTTGGATAGGCCTTCTCGTCGTTAATTTTTTTGATATAGTACTGCGCCTTTTGTTTTTGAGTATTGTTATGATAGAAAACAGCCGAGCGATATTGGGTGCCTACATCATTACCCTGCCTGTTCAATTGTGTAGGGTCATGATCCGTAAAGAATACTTCCAGCAGCTCATCAAAGCTGATCCGTTTGGGGTCGAATATAATGTTACACGCTTCGGCGTGACCAGTGGTTCCGGTACAGACCTGTTCATAGGTAGGATTAACCGTGTGGCCCCCCGCGAAACCTGAGGTCACTTTAACCACACCGCGCAGCTCTTTGAATTTAGCTTCTGTGCACCAGAAGCAACCTGTAGCCAGTGTGGTGGTGTCTAAATGTGCCGCCTTGCTGCCGGGTTGGCCTTTTTGTTTTGGCGACTGAGCGAATGCCGCGCAGGCGCTTGTCACGCTTAATAGGATATAGCAAATGATCTTTTTCACTTTTTTTAATTTTGGATGGTTATGATTTAATGGATGGTTTTGTCCAGGAATGCTTCGAGGTCAGCTCCCCTGATATTTTTGGCGGCGATATTCCCCTCAGGGTCAATTATAAAGTTGGAGGGAATGGCTTCGATGTGATAAAGCTGTTCTGCTTTACCCTGGAAGCTTTGCAGGTCGGAAGTTTGTGTCCAGGCGAGCTTGTCGTCATTCACCGCTTTTTGCCATGCTGCCTTATCTTTATCCAGCGATACGCCAAGTACATTGAAACCCTTGGAGTGAAAGGTATTGTACTGTTTTAATACATTTGGATTTTCCTGCCGGCATGGTACGCACCAGGAGGCCCAGAAATCAAGCATGACATATTTCCCTTTATAATCCGATAATTTAACCGGCTTACCGGCTATGTTATCAATGGTAAAATCCGGGGCCTTATGGCCGATGGACAAGGGTTTGAGTTTATTCATGGCCACTATGAAATTCCTGACGGCAGGATTTTTATTTACATTTCCGTTACTGCTGATATCATCAGCGTAAGCAATCAACTGAGACTCGAACTTCGTCGCATCCAGTGCTGTAGATGCATAGAATGCAGCCAACGAATTTTTGTTATCGTCGATGAATTTTAGAACCACATCGCTGTATACAGCCAGGTTCTTTTGGAACAAGGGCATATAAATTTTCAGTAAAGAATCCGTTTGCTGCCCTGACTGCCGCGATTTGGCATTAAACTCGGCTATCACCTTGTTATTTCTATCCGTGAAAGCCTTGGTGAAATTATCGAACGCTTTAATTTTTTCAGAGGTTTCGGAACCGGCGACGGTATATTGATGCTGCCGGTCAGCGAGGTCGGTGTTCAATTCAATAGCATCCCCGTTTTGCGCCACGAGGTCAAACTCGGTGGTGTCAGCTTTTAGTTTATATAAATTAACATAAGCTGAAGCATGCCTGAACGTATAACCGCCATCATGATTTAAAGCAGCTGAGTCAATGGTTTTGAACTGGGCCGTACTATCGGCGCCCAATAGGTATACTGTTTTGAGCTTAGCCGGATTTTTGATGGTCCCGGAGATGGTAAATGCGGCGTTATCCTTGCAGGAAAACAGCGACGCACTTAAGGCCAGCATACCGGATAGCATGATTATGTTTTTCATCGTTTTAGTTTTATTATTTGAATAAATTAAGGCCTGATTGCAGATAGTTGTAATAAGCTGCCGGATCATAATCTGCGCCCTCGGGTGCTACGAGTGTTGTTTCGGTTACCGGGTCCAGCAATACATAATAGGGCTGTGAGTTGGTGTTGAAACGGGTTGCCTGGATATCGCTGTTCAACGCGCCTATACTGGTGATCTTCCGGTGGCTGAAACTGCTGACATACTGCTCATTTGCAGGCAGTTCTGTTTTGTCATCAACATAAAGCTGGATGAGCACGTAGCTGTCTTTCAGTAAGGGCAACACCTTTTTATCAGGCCATACGGTTGCTTCCATTTTACGGCAGTTAACGCAGGCATGTCCTGTAAAATCAATGATAACCGGCTTGTGCACTTTTTGCGCATAAGCAACGCCTTCTTTGTAATCAAAAAACGGATTCAGGTTTAAGGGTTTGTCAAAAAGGTTAGCATATTTATGCGGAGCCTCATTAGATGATATGGTATTAGCAGTATGGCTGGCACCGCCCGGTAATGTCGGTGTATACAGGTCAAAATCCTGGCTGGCCTGCGGTGGCAGGAATGCCGCGATAGATTTTAAAGGCGCACCCCAAAGTCCCGGTACCATATACACGGAAAACGAAAGGACGATGATAGCCAGGAATAATCGTGGCACAGAAATGTAAGCAACTTCCGAGTCATGCCCGAATTTCAGCTTGCCCAGCAAATAGAAACCGGTAAGTGCTGCGATCACGATCCATAGCACCAGGAACACTTCCCGGTCAAATAAATGCCAGTGATAAGTCAGGTCCACATTGCTCAGGAACTTTAAGGATAGCGCCAGTTCCAGGAAACCAAGGAACACTTTGACGCTGTTTAACCAGCCGCCTGATTTTGGGAGGTTGTTTAACCAGGATGGGAACAGTGCAAACAATACGAACGGAAAAGACAAAGCGATCGAAAATCCCAACATGCCTACTGCCGGGCCCAGCCGGGCCCCTGAGGTTGCTGCCTGTACCAAGAGTGTGCCGATGATTGGCCCGGTACAGCTGAAAGAAACCAAAGCAAGCGCGGCTGCCATGAAAAATATGCCGGCAAATCCCTTTCTTTCTGTATTTTCTTCTGCTTTATTGGCCCATTTGTTGGGCAGGGATATTTCAAAGGCCCCAAAGAAGGAGGCAGCAAAGACCACCAGCAGCAGGAAGAAAACAAAGTTGAAGATGCCATTTGTGGAAAGGGCGTTTAATGCATCAGCACCAAAGATCACGGTGATCAGCATACCCAATCCTACATAGATCAGGATGATAGACAAGCCATAAATGGCTGCATCCAATATGCCTTTTTTAGGATTGCTGTGCCGTTTGGTAAAAAAGCCAACGGTAAGCGGGAGCATTGGGAATATACAAGGCAGCAATAAAGCCGCCAGACCGCCGATAAAACCGGCAATGAAGATGGTCCATAAGCTTAGCGGTTTTTTTACCGCGGGATTTACTGCTGCAGCTGTTGACGCTGAATGGTTTTGGGTAGTAGCCTGTACAATTGGTTTTGCAGCCAAGGCGCTGGTGTCGGCTGTCAGCGGTTTAAACTGCACATCAGCCGTGCTGATACTGTCTGCTTTTTGTTGAGGGCTTGCTGCCTGTACGCTTACAGTCAGCAAACAAAACAATACCAATAATAAATAGGGCAGTTGTTTTAAATGATTATTTAGGTGATCTTTCATGAGCTTTTTTGAAAACTTTATGTCTCCAAAATTCGCTCATTCACCCCCTATAAGTTATCACAGAAGTATAACATATCCTCCGTTTATAGTACCTTTTGTATTGGTTTTTTATAACTATTAATGCTGATAATAAAGCGGTTATAATTATTATCCGTAGCATCTGCAACGAAGCTAAACCCGTGTAAGTACAAGATCCGCTTCACTAATGCCAGTCCGAGCCCTGCTTGTTTTGGCCTGCGGACAGCTGCGTCTGCAGAACTGTTGTTGATCCAGTCCAGTAGCTCGCCGGCGATCAATTTCCCGCTGTTTTCCAACAGCAGGATGAGTTTACCGGGTTCACGCGATAGGGCTATCCTGATGTTCCCATTTTCGCTTGTATATTTCACAGCGTTTTCCAGCAGGTTCTGCACTACCCGTTCCATCATACTGATATCGGCCTCGATCAGGCTGCTGTCCTCGCAGTTTATGCAGCTAATGATAATGTTTTTTTTCCTGGCCTGGAAGTCCGCACCTTTAATGATCTCCTGCAGGACCTCTGAAAACACAAATGGCTCTTTGTTCGGCGTAAAGTTGACCGATTCCATTTTAGAAAGCTCAAAAAGTTGCAGCACCAGTTTCTCGACCTGCATGACCTTATTCAGGATCATTTCCAGGTGACTTTCCTGTTCTTTGCGGCTGACAGTAGTTTCTATCAGTAACGTTTCCGTATAGCCCCTCGCTACCGCCAAAGGTGTGCGCAGGTCATGCGATATATTCGCAAGGAAGTTTTTACGCTCGCTTTCCAGCAGCTTTAACCGGGTGAAATTCTCATCGAGCATCGCCACCATTTTATTAAATGCATCGGCAATGGGGAAAAATTCATCCTTTTGTTCAATCTTGAACCGGACATTCAGGTTACCTTCTTTAAACTGATCCAAAACATAAATCACGTGGTTAAATCTTTTTTGAAGGCGTGTGGTGTAGAGCAGGCTGAAAACGACGGTCGTCAGGATTATGATAAAAAATACTTTGGTTGCCCAGCCGCCCACCTGAGATTTAAACACGAATTCGGCAACGCTCCGGTATTCCATGCCTGCCAGAATCACATAGATATAACCGATTTTTTGATCTTTGAACCTTACTGCGGCTGCTGAGAATATTTTGGGGTTTCCAGGATCCCTCGGGTCGGTATTTTTGATCAGGTGGATATGGTCACTTAAATAGGTTTCGATTTGAGCGACGGGCACTTTCCTTTGTTTGATGAGAGAGTCCGGCGCGTAATAATATTTTACGTTCCCCAGGGTATCTAAAAAATAGACTTCCGTATTCGGGCTGATGATCATGGTATTGTTAAAGACAGAATCGGCTTTTTTGTGGTCGATCCCCTCCTTCGAAAAAGGTTCCGATAACCGCGCTATATTCGACGCGACATCTTTGTTGAGCAGTTGGGTGCTGGCCTGGAAATAGTCGCTGGTTGCATTATAGGTAACTACGACAAATAAAATGCCCAATGCCGTAATGACCAGAAACACAAAGATCCCGATACGGGAAAAGATACCTGTTGGTCTTGTTTTCATCCGATAAATCTGTAGCCGATGCCCCAGCTGGTTAATATATATTCAGGTTGATCCAGATCAGCCTCGATCTTTATGCGTAACCGGTTGATATGCGCAGTGACGGTATGTTCATAACCCGAAAAAGTATAGCCCCAAACCTGTTCCAGCAGTTCCTGCCGCGTAAAGGCTTTGCCGGGATTGGAGGCGAGCAATACTAAAAGGTCAAATTCTTTCGGGGTGAGCTCCAGGCGGGCTCCCTTCAGGGAAGCTTTGCGCAGGTTTTGGTCAATAACCAGTTCTTTGACGACGATCTCTTTTGCCTGCTCGGTAGTTTGTTGTGGCAGTTGCTCAGAACGCCGGATCAATGCCTTGGAACGGGCCATCAGTTCCCTGATCCCGAACGGCTTGGTGACATAATCATCTGCACCCAGCTCGAGCGCAAGCACTTTATCGATCTCTTCGGACTTTGAAGTCAGCATCAGGATCGCTGCCGAAACTTTATGGTCACGGATGCCTTTGCAAACTTCCATACCGTCCATATCCGGTAAGGTCAGGTCAAGAATGATGAGGTCAAAATTACCGGCTAACGCCTTTTCCAACCCTTCTTTGCCGCTATAAGTATGGGTTAACCGATAATTAGGTTCTTTATAATGCAGGTGCAGCAATTGCGCGATCTCGGGGTCATCTTCAACCAGCAGGATGTTTTTCATAGCATAAGTAATTTCTAAGGTAGCAAATGAAAACAACCATATCCGGCAAGATTAATTTGCTGAATATGGCGTTTTGGTATGCCAATATTTTTATTTTATTCATTCATGGTAAACTGTTAGTACATTCTTTTTTGGGAAGCTTAAGCTCTAATCGTTCAAGTAATTGCATTTAGCCTTCCAGTTTTTCAGAAAGTCTCTTTACCATATCGTCCAGGGCTTGAGTCGCAGACAGCAAGTAATTTTCGGTTTGAAAATACTCTTCGGCCCTGTTCTCACTGTTTTTTATCAATTCGATAAGGCCTAATATGTTGGCAAGATGCCTTCGAACATCATGAGAATTAATAAATGCAAGCTCCTGTTTCTTTGCCGTAAACAAAAGATTCTCATAATACCTCTTTTGTTTTAATGACCGGTAGGATATGGCGATGACGAGGATAACAAGCAAGGTAACAATGACCGCAAAGGTCAGCCACATACGTTGCTGTTTATAAATCACGCTCTTTTGTGTATAGTACTCTTGAACCTCGTCAACTTTTATAAGAGCAGCAATATTATCAACCTGTGTCAGTCTTGTTAAATTGTTTTGAAGTTCGCGGATCGATAATTTCAAATAATTAGACGCTGATTTATAGTCATTCTGCTGGTCCGCGATTTCTCCAAGCATCTCGTAAAGATGATATTTGGTTTCCGGATGTACCTTTTCGGTTGGCTTGGCTAGTAACTCATTTATTATAAGCTTAGCAGAGTCGAGCTGTCCGTCTTTATACAGCGCATCGGCGAGATGCCGTAGATCCCCGTCATCGAACAAATAGAGCATCTTTGTTCTCATAGCGTTGATGATATTAATAGCCTTTCGGTAATTCCCTTGCAGCATACACAAATAGTAACCCGCCCTGTTCTTGTAAGTAAACAGATTCATTGTTTTGGCACTCGAATTATTTAATTTTTCAATATAAAATGATAGTGAGTCCTTATTATTTAAATTGAAAAATATCTCAGCGTTGCTATAGTATATGATGTCTTTTATCCGCTGGTCGGCAGGTTTAAACCTGGAGATCATTGTTTGCGCCTGAGTGAGATAAAATAATGATTGGCTGTAAAAGCCATAGGTTTGAAATGCATTTGAAATGTTCAGGTCGGTTTCAAGCTGTAAATTAGGGTCATTTAACTTCACAGCAATATTTGCAGCCATCCCAAAACTTGAAACAGCCCCGATAACATTACCGGCGTCTGTCTGTGAGCGGGCCAGGTGATTTAGAAATACGTAAGATAAAAGCCAGTCATTGTTTTTGTTTGCGGTCTGAATCGCTTTAACTATAGCATCTTCCGACTCCCTTTGATGTGATAGTTTTTGCTGAAATACACTTTCAGTGAAGTCGCTGTACGCAAGCCGATTTGCCGGATCCAACTTATTAAATAACCTATTGATATCCGATTTTATAGTAGAAGCGTCCCGAACAGCGTTGGTATTAAAGCTCTCATCAACGAATTTTACCACCAGCCTTATCTTTAGGTTAGGGTCCCTAACCTGTAATATATTTGTCAGGCTGTCGGTATTGACCAGGTCCGAAGCTTTAGCTGTGTAAAAAGCAAACAGGAAACAAAAAAAATAAATTCCTTTGTACATACTTCTTTAACTACGTAATTGTAAATCTTGTCTGCTCATATAGGAGAGCAATTCAGCGGGAAATACGCTGCTGCATCCCTGATAACTGAATGCCTCGATTACAGAGCGATAATTCAATTTGCTTATTTCAGCCGCCAGTTTCATTATTAAAAGGTTATAACTTTCGATCATTGGTTGATTGGAATTCCTGCTTTAATTGTTTGTACATGGCTTTCCGGAATTTGAATACCTTAGGTTGTGAAACTTCGAGAATATAGGTGCTTTCAGGATGGGACCTATAATAGCCTTGATGATCGTTTTCAGCAGGATAAAACGTTTTGAATCGTAGCAGTTGCGTTACGACGGTATCGCTATACTGGTGAATGTTATTGATTTGATTAATCATACTATCCAGGATTCGTTTCTCTTCGATGTCGCGATAAAAAGCGATCGACCTGTAGTTGGGACCTTCGTCGGGCCCTTGCCGATCGGGTGTTGTAGGGTCGTGTGCAAAGAAAAATGCTTTCACCAGGTCGCGGTAGCTTATTAAGGATGGGTCGTAATAGACTTGTACAGACTCGGCATGGCCAGTTAGTTTCGTGCTAACATCTTCATAAGTTGGGTTATTTGCAGTTCCCCCGGCGTATCCTGCTACGACCTTATTTACCCCTTTTAATTCGCTTAGGGCTTCAGAAAGACTCCAAAAACAACCTCCGGCAAAGGTGGCTACTCTTTCTCCCTTTGCCGGCAGAGGAAGTTTTGCAAATATCCCCTCCTCGGTACTGTTTATCTCGGTACTAGTGTTTGTATCGGAACAACCACATGAGAGGGATAATCCTAATAGATAAAAAAGTATATTTTTCATGACACTTGTTTTAAAATAGCACGGTTAATAACCATGATTTTTTTGAAGATATAATGGACCGGCTCCGGTTGTCCTTTTGCCAGGGTCGAAAATATGTTGTACAGATATTTAAGCGGCTGGATCTGGTAAAGAACCCCATTACTTTAGCTTTGTATACCAGGACAATGGTGACGGACCAACCAGCCAGGTTTTGAATGACATGGTTTGCCCAGCACATTACAGATGCCTTTTGGGCTTACGTGATTCTTCCTGTTTCAGACCCTTATTCTACTAATTTGTTAATTCGTTTGCAGCAGACTGCATATCTTCAACATCCGCGAACCCATCTGTTTTTTTGGCCAAACTTCCGTCTGCTTTAAAGAAAAATAAGGTGGGCGTAGCTCTGATCGGATAGGCCTTTTGAAGTTCTTTTCCGGCAGGGCTGTCAATATCAATGGCAACATTCACAAAGGTCTGGTTATAGGTGGTACCCAATATTTTTTGAACTAAAACTTCCTGCTCCATTTTTTTACAGGTAGGGCACCAGGAGGCATGGGCAAAAATGAAAAGCGGTTTATTTTGGCTTTTCGCGTCTGCCTTCGCGTCCGCCAGCGTTGAGACTTTAAAGTTTATACCATCCTGTGAACTTAGGATAGGTTTGTAAGTAGTTTTACAGGAAACCAGCCAACATAAGCCAATGGCAGCAAAAAAAACGAATATTCGTGAGGCAATCTTTATCATAGGACACATTTATTGATAGCAAACCTTTATCGGTTTGCCCTTTAGTCGCCGGGGCACAGCATTCCTTACAATATTTTTTTGCTATTTGCGCATTAGTCCGCCGCGACTTACTTTGATAAAATAACCGCGGAATAACGTCCGGCAATGTAAAGGCATTTCACTGGGGTATTTTCGACGTATTCCTTGATAAGCGGCCTGTTTCTTACCTTAGGCGGGTCAATAAAAATCAATTAGATGGAATCTACTTTAACAATTGGTATCGCCCAGATCGCCCCTGTATGGCTTAACAGGGAAGAGACGGTCAAAAAGATGTTAGCCTATATCGCCGATGCTGCAAATCAGGGATGCCGTCTGGTCGTTTTTGGGGAAGCCCTTTTACCCGGTTACCCATTCTGGGTAGAACTGACGAACGGCGCATTGTTTAATTCTCCGATTCAAAAGGAGCTTTACGCTTACTATTCGCACCAGGCAGTGTCCCTGACTTCGGGCGGTTTAGACAGCTTTTGTAAGTTGGCAAAAGAAAAAAATATTGTGATTATCCTTGGATTTATTGAGCGGGCAGAAGACCGGGGCGGTCACAGCTTATATTGCTCGCTGGCCAATATTGATTCGGACGGATCGATCCGGTACATTCATCGCAAGGTAATGCCGACTTATGAAGAACGACTGGTTTGGGCCATTGGCGATGGACATGGCTTGCAGGTAAGCAAACTTGGTGCATTTACTGTCGGCGCTTTAAACTGCTGGGAAAACTGGATGCCGCTTGTCCGTTCTTCCCTTTACGCGCAGGGCGAAGACCTGCATATCGCCTTATGGCCGGGTAGTAGCCGTAATACGGAAGATATTACCCGGTTCATCGCTCAGGAGTCGCGGTCTTTTGTGGTGTCTGTTTCGGGTATTTTAAGAAAGCAGGATATTGGTGCTGGCATCCCATCATCCGCATTGATAAGCGGGAATAGTGAGCCCTGGCTTGGGAACGGCGGATCCTGCATTGCAGGCCCTGACGGGAAGTGGGTAGTCGCCCCGCTTTGTAACGAAGAAAAGCTAATCATCGCAACCATCGATCAGGCGCGATTGATGGAAGAACGCCAGAATTTTGATCCGTCAGGACATTACTCAAGGCCCGACATTACCCAGCTGTCCGTTACACGTGAACGGCAACGCACCGTTAAGTTTGTAGATGGGTTTTAGTGCTGTTCGTATGTGGGCCAGTTTGCTTATGTGAATCTTTTGCGCGGTCCTGAGGGGCTTGTGCGATAGGTATTACCTGTCTCAATTTTTTCAGAGGGAACGGCGCCTGTTACCGATTAAAATAGTATTTTACCGTTCTTCACTGCTTTTGACTTAGCTATTGTCCATTAAATCTTTAATTTTTTGTAAGGATTTTAACACTAAGACGACAAACCACTGTTATAACAAAATTTGCAATGATATCTGCCCCCAAATCCGCTATGATCGCATTGTCAGCTTTTATTGTTTTCATTTCGCAGCCTTTTATGCTAATAGAAAGAAATAGCGCGGCGCGTTCTTATTCGAGAGGTTGGGCCTACCTGCGTTGTACTGATTATTTGATTCCACACCTAATAAGGTTGCCAATATATACGCAAGTTCAAGTGTTACAGCGCGCTCTGGAAAAGTTGTTATACAGAGACAAAAGTAAACCAGGAACGTCACTTAGAAAGTTTTCATGAAACCAATTCCTTTTTTTGATTTTATTCATATCGATATTTATTCTGCAACTCCTAAGTATCTTCAACTTTCTAGCGCCATTGTTAAAGCTATTGAAAAAGGAAAATTAAAAAAGGATGACATGTTGCCGTCGATCAATGAATTAAGTTACAAACTTGAAATATCGAGAGACACTGCTGAAAAAGGGTATAAGCATTTAAAAAAGATTGGCTTGCTAAATTCTGTCCCTAATAAGGGGTATTTCATTGCGCATACAGAAGTCCAACGGGAACTTCGGATATTTTTGATGTTCAATAAATTAAGTGCGCATAAGAAAATCATCTATGATTCGTTTATCAGGGCCTTGGGTGATGATGTGACAGTCGACTTTTATATTTACAATAGTGATCTAAAGCTCTTTAAAAAGTTCTTGAACAACAAACTTGATTCTTATTCGCACTTTGTTATTATCCCACATTTCATTGAGGGAGAGGAGTTTGCAAAGGATGAAATCAACAACATTCCTAAAGAAAAACTGGTGCTGCTTGATAAAAAAATTGCGGGGATTGACGGAAAATATGCGGCCGCCTACGAAAATTTTGAAAAAGATATTTATTGCGCATTAGTTGACGCTAGGGAGCAGTTGAGTAAATACCATACCATTAAAATTATATTTCCGGAAAACAGTTACTACCCAGCGGAAATTGTGACTGGATTTATCCGTTTCTGCCAGCAATATGCATTTGCGTATAAGGTTGTCAGCGATGTTTTACTTGAGCCGATTAATGAAGGCGAAGTGTTTATCAATTTAATGGAGGATGATCTGGTGGCACTAATTGAACGAATATTATCAAAGCAACTGGTGATAGGCGCGCAAGTGGGTATTATATCATATAACGAAACACCATTAAAAAAACTAATACTTAATGGCATAAGCACCATTTCAACCGATTTTTCCTACATGGGTACCGTAGCTGCAAATCTAATTCTGGACAACAGCAAACGTCATGTTGAAATTCCATTTTACTATACCAAAAGATCTTCTTTGTAAATCTTTACATCCCCAGCGCTTTTCGTGGACATTTTAGAATAATTAGTGATTGTTCACTGAACAATCAAATTTGCCGTATTTGCCAAACCAGATCAGATATTCTCTTTTCCTGCTCTGCTATTCATTCTTTCTTGAACTTCTGCGAATTGTGTGTTAGGCTAAACATACTACCTGACTTACCTGTATTTTTACCGTAAGTTTCAAACCGTTTACATTTACTCCATCTAACTATAAATTGGTTTTGTATGAAGGATAGCGAAAATCTACAGCATAAAGAAAAAGCTTCTTAACCTTATCTGCCCCCAAAGATTGATTCACTCCGCTTAGTCAAAGCACTTATTGAGCCGGAAACTTCCGGCGCTCTTTGATAAGAATTATCATATCAAAGCGAGCTTTATATTTCTCATTCGCCTGTGGAATGTTTCGGGCGTGAACCTTTGCAAGGCTTGAATCATGAACTAAAAATCAAATAAATACATGTTATAATTATCTGATATTGAGTCAATTAAATTGATTTTTACATGACGGCACAGGATAATCATCAGCATAAAGCAGGATGTGTTTTATTTCTATTCTATTGAAATTAGAAGACAATTACCCATGGCTGTCACTTGCAGTCTGTTTAACCAATTAATAACCAATTTTAATAAAATCATTATGAGTAAAAGGTTTTTACTAAAAAAATTCCTTGTTAAAAGGTTCCATCTTTTTCTGTGGCTTGTGTTATATAGCACCGCTGCATTGGCACAGGATATGAAGATCAGTGGGAAGGTAACCAGCGCTGATGACGGCTCTCCACTACCAGGTGTTTCTGTTCGTGTTAAAGCGGGCAATCAGGGCGTGGCCACCGCCGTTGACGGCACGTTTTCACTTACTGCGTCCAAAAACAGCACACTGGTTTTTTCTTTTATCGGGTATGAAAACAAAGAAATAACTGTGACGGACAACGCTATAGTTAACGTAAAACTGAGTCCCAAAAGCGGCTCATTAAATGAGGTAGTCGTTATCGGATATGGCAGGCAACAAAAAAAGGACCTTACAGGTGCAGTAGCGACGCTGTCGAATGCTCAAATTAAGGATTTGCCGGTATTATCAGTTGATCAAAAGTTGGTTGGTCAAATTCCGGGGGTGCAGATAAGCACAACAACCGGATTGCCGGGCGGCGGGTCAACCATTAAAATCAGGGGATCAGGATCTATTGGCGCGGGTGATAATCCCTTATTTGTTGTGGACGGGTATCCGATATCCAATACGGCGGGTCCTATCTATAACCCCCTCAATGTTATTAATCCCGACGACATAGAATCCGTAACGGTGCTGAAAGATGCCTCATCGACGGCGATATATGGATCAAGAGGCTCCAACGGCGTGGTGGTGATCACGACCAAGAAAGGCAAAACCGGTGCCCCGGTAATCACGCTGAATTCCTATGTGGGAACGCAGACTGTTCCGCAAAAGGGACGGCCGCAAATGCTTAACGGCACCGAATATGCACAATTTCGAAAAGATATTATCACCGACGATTTTGCCTTTAGAGGAGTGCCGGTTACGGATGCCGATATACCGGCAGAATTCCGCAACCCCGCGCAATATGGTGCCGGTACAAACTGGTATAACGAGATATTGAGGACCGCATTGCAAAATAATATCGATTTGGGTGTCAGTGGCGGTACAGAAAATACGCACTATAATTTTTCGGTGAACCGGATCAACCAGGAAGGTGTCATACGCTACACTAATTTTCAGCGGTATGCCATCCGTTCGAATATTGAGACGAATATAAGTAAAAGGTTAAAGGTAGGACTGAACCTGGCACCTACAAACAGCGTTCAGGACCGGAACGGCTTTGATTCGGGCGGCCGCGACATTTTAACGAGGGCGCTGTGGCTTAGCCCGATCGTGCCGGTAACTGATGCCAATGGGAACCGAACTTCTTATATAAACTCACCGGGAGGTATCGGTGCGCCGAACCCGCTTAATTCACTGGAATTTGCCGGGACAAAGGATAAATATTTCCGTGGCCTGGGCGGCGCGTATGCAGAGCTGGAAGTGATCGACGGACTAAAAGTAAAATACAGCTATAACGCTGACTACACCAGCGAAAACTCATTCAATTTCAACCCTTCGACAGTAGGCGGAGAAAGCAACCCTGCACCGGTGGTTCCGAACTCCAACACCTATAAAAATACAACCTTTAACTGGTTGTCTGAGTTGCTCGTAAATTACGATAAACAAATTGGCAGGGATCATCGGATCAGCGCCGTATTGGGTTACACCGCTCAAAAAGAACGCTCTAATTCCATATCGCTTTTTGCTGATAATTATCCGGACGACCTGGTTAAAACAATCAATGCGGCATCAATTATCAGAAGCTATGGCGAGGATGTCCAGAAGTGGTCACTGATATCGTATCTGGCAAGAGTAAATTATACTTATAAAGATAAGTACCTGCTTACTGCCACCGTACGAACAGACGGTTCATCCCGGTTTGGCGAGAACAAACGTTATGGTACCTTCCCGTCAGCCGCCTTGGGATGGCGCGCTTCCCAGGAAGATTTCCTTAAAAATGTATCGTGGTTAAGTGACCTGAAATTTCGCGCTTCATTAGGGAAAGCCGGTAATTTTAATATTGGCAATTACACGTATACGTCCAACATCGGGACGGCCAATTATTCTTTTAACGGCAATCTGGCCAACGGCCGGGTTAACACTTCATTGAATAACCCCGACCTGACCTGGGAAAACTCAAAGGAATTCGATGGTGGTGTTGACCTGGGCTTATTTAAGGACAGGATATACCTTACCGCGGACTATTACAACCGTTTAACTACCGGAATGCTTTTTAACAGTGAAATTCCTCAATCATCTGGTTATTCAAATGCTACTATAAATTCAGGCAAAATACGAAACAGGGGTTTCGAATTTGGTTTGGCCACGCGTAACCTGGAAGGCGAATTTAAATGGAGAACGAATTTCAACATATCGTTTAACCGCAACAAAGTATTGGCGTTAAACGCTAACAATGATCCCATTTACAGCGGGCTGAGCGGCGAAGGCTCCTACACGCATAAAACAGAAGTCGGTCAACCAATAGGTCAATTTTACGGTTATGTGATTGAAGGTATATACAAAGATCAAAATGATCTGGATAATTCTCCGAAACACGCCACCTCGGTGGTTGGCTCCATTAAATATAAAGACGTGGATGGCAACGGAATTATAGAAGCGGTAAAGGATTTCGCGGTTATAGGGCATGCACAACCCAGCTTTACCTATGGGTTTACCAATAGCTTCAGCTACAAGCGTTTTGATATGAACGTGATTTTCGTGGGCTCGCAGGGCGGACATGAATTAAGAACAGCAAATCAGTATTTACTGAACATCGACGGGGTGTTTAACGTCGACCGCAAAGTCCTGAACAGGTGGCGTTCACCGCAGGATCCCGGAGATGGCGTAACGCCAACGACCAACGGTTCAAGGGTGATCTACCGTGACGTAAATTCCTCATGGGTTGAGGATGCCAGTTTCCTGAGACTGCAGAATGTTACGCTGGGTTATAATTTCAATTCTTCTTTACTGGCACATTCAAAGGTAGTTAAAGGGGCCCGGTTGTATGTTAGCGGACAAAACCTGGTGACCTTTACCAAATATAACGGTAATCCAGAGGCCAATACTGCCGGAGCCAGTGCCCTTACGCCCGGCGAAGATTTTACCAATTATCCACTGGCCCGCACCCTGATCGTTGGGCTAAATTTAACTTTTTAGTTGCTTATAAACCTTAAAAGACAAATAATGAAAATCAAATATATATTATTATCAACCCTGGCCATCAGTATCACGGCGGGTTGCAAAAAGTCCTTTCTGGATCAGTCACCAGAGGCTACTATAGTAGGCACTAATTTTTTCAAAACAGAAACGGACATCAAACAAGCCGTCAACGGCGCTTACAGTTCACTCATTGGAATGGGATTGACCAGTTACTGGCTTTTTGGTGAAATGCGCTCGGACAATACCACCTATCAATACAATGGAACCGACCGCGGGCTGGAGCAACGCGAATTTGTAGATGAATTTTTATCGAGTGCTACCGCTCCGCCTATACAGCAGTTCTGGCAGGAAAGCTATACGGCTATTGCCCATTGTAATGATGTGCTGAATCACGTAGGCAATATCACAATGACCGATGCTGCCAAAAATCAATACACGGGCGAAGTCAAAGTATTGCGGGCATTTCATTATTTTAACCTGGTGAGGCAATTCGGCGGGGTGCCTTTACGTATTACCGCTACGCAGTCTCCTTCCGACGCGCGTTCGAAGGGCCGGGCTTCTGAAGCTGAAGTGTATAAACAAATTATTGACGACCTTACAGATGCTTCTACGAAATTGCCTGCCAAATATACCGGTAATAATATTGGTCGCGTAACACAGGGCACCGCGCTGACACTTTTAGGCAAGGTATATCTTACCCAGAAAAATTATGCAGAAGCATTAACCGCGCTCCGTAAAGTGACCACTTTAGGCTATGCCATGCTTGGCGACTATAAAAACGTTTTTGACCCGTCCAATAAGAACAATTCAGAATCCATCTTTGAAATCCAATACCTTGGGTCACAAAACGGACTGTCCAGTAACTTTTTGTATCAGTTTGCGCCCTGGACCTCCGGCAGCACCGTGACAGGCGACCCGGGCACCAACCTGGGAAGCGGGAACGGGTACAATATACCCACCCAGGACATGATCAATGCTTATGAGCCTGGTGATGTACGCAAAGATGCCTCTTTATCCCTGAACTTTACGGATCCGACATCCCATAAGATCGTTCCCTACGTGATAAAGTTCAACCATGGATTTGTCGACAGGGGTAAAACCAACGATGATTTCCCAATACTCCGGTATCCCGATGTACTTCTGATGATCGCTGAAAGCCTGAATGAACAGGGCTTTGCTGCCGGAGGAGAGGCCTTCAACCTGTTAAACCAGGTGCGTTCACGTGCCCACCTGCCTGCCAAGACGGCCGGAAATGCCGATCCTGCGCTTAGTGTTAACACACAGGCAGAATTCAGGGACGCTATCTTCCAGGAACGAAGAGTTGAGTTTGCCTTCGAAAATCATCGCTGGTATGATCTTTTACGCACGGGCAAAGCTGTTGACATTATGAATGCCCACGGGGGCAGGCAAATAGCCGAGTTTTCAACCATACCCGCGGGTTCTTATAAAGTTACAGCCAATAAATTGCTGTTACCGATACCGCAGCGGGAGGTGACACTTGACGGTTTAACCCAAAATCCACAGTAAGTTAAAACACTGAAAGTAATGATTTTTATTAATGCTGGCTGATTGGAGTTTGGGACAAGATTCAAATAGAACAGCGAAAATATGTTACTTTTCTATTAGTAAGCATGGATTGTTCGAAACCCATATCGAAATTGAAACGAATAATCTATGCTTGCTTTAACATTTCAATCAAATACCTAGATATCAACATGAGAATACGCCTTATTACTACGTGCTTTTTATTTGTTTGCAAAATTAGTGCGGCGCAGTTAAGCATTACCAATCTTTTAACCGAAGGGCAAATAAATCCGCTCAGCATTGATGCCCCCGCGCCGCGTTTCAGCTGGCAGGCTGCGTCAGATATCAATAAGGTAAATATGCAGGCAGCTTATCAACTTGAGGTTGATACGATAGACGCGAAAAGTGGCAAGTCCGGTAATTTCTGGTCGAGCGGTAAAGTATTATCAAGCCAGTCATTATATGTGCCTTACAGGGGCAAAGCATTAAAAACCGGACAATCATATTCCTGGAGGGTTAAAATTTGGGACACCGGGGGTAACCAGTCATCCTGGAGCGCGCGCGCTAAGTGGACTATGGGGCTTTTATCACCTGGCGACTGGCAAGCAAAATGGATAGGGCCATCAACTCCTGACGCGGTTAACGGCCCTGCGCCGTTATTGCGTACTCACTTTTTGCTCCATAAAGAGATCCGGGAAGCAACTGCCTTTATCACATCTCATGGTTTTTACGAAGCGCAAATAAATGGCCGTAAGGTGGGTGACGCTTACCTTACACCAGGATGGACGAGTTATAACAAAAGATTACAATACCAGGCCTATAACGTTAAAGAACTCTTAAAATCCGGAGAGAACGCAATAGGTGTAATGCTTGGTAGCGGCTGGTACCGCAGCCCTTTGGGGCCTTACAACCCGAGACCCGACTTTTACGGTAAAAACCTTGGACTTTTACTACAAATAAAGATAGTTTATTCCGATGGTTCCCAACAGATGATCGTATCTGACGAAAGCTGGAAGTCATCAACCGGGGCATTGCGGTTTGCAGAAATTTATGACGGATCTGTTATTGATAGCCGGCTTGCGCAGCAAGGTTGGTCGTCTACAGGTTTTGACGACAGGAACTGGCAGCGAGTAAAAGTGTTGGATTTCGATAAATACAATCTGGTTGCAACCACTAATGAACCGGTTAGGCAGCATGAAACATTTAAACCGGTTAGAATATTTACAACCCCTCGCGGCGAAAAAGTGATTGACTTTGGACAGAATTTAGTTGGCTGGGTACAGGTTACCGTTAAAGGCCATGCCGGTGATTCGATAAAAATATCGCATGCCGAGGTGCTGGATAAAGCAGGTAATTTTTACACCGAAAACCTGCGTGCCGCGAAAGCTCAAAATATTTACATTTTAAAAGATGAGGATAAACAAACTTTTGAACCGAAGTTTACCTGGCAAGGTTTCAGGTATGCTAAGGTTGAGGGCGTTAAAGGTGAATTAAATCCGGCTGATTTTACCGGGGTTGCCATATACTCTGACATGAAGGTAACCGGAAGTTTTGCCTGCTCTAATCCCTTATTAAATCAATTACAACATAACATTCAGTGGGGGCAAAAGGGTAACTTTTTAGATGTCCCGACCGATTGCCCGCAGCGAGATGAGCGGCTGGGATGGACGGGCGACGCTCAGGTTTTTTCGCGCACAGCATCATTCAATATGAATGTTCACAATTTTTTCATCAAATGGCTTAAAGATGTAGCTGCAGATCAGTATGCCAGCGGCAGTATCCCTCACATTATTCCTGATGTGTTTACCGATCATCATAACGAGGTTGGCGGCAGTTCTGGTTGGGGCGATGTCTCTACTATAGTTCCGTGGACAGTGTACACGGCTTACGGCGACAAGCAGGTACTGGAAAATCAATATGGCAGTATGAAAGCCTGGGTCAAGTATATCGAGAAACAAACCCGGAAAAATTTGTGGGTTACGGGCGACCACTTCGGTGATTGGCTTTTTTATAGTGTGAATAACGATCGGGACGGAACATCTGCCATTACCAATAAGTATTTAATAGCCCAGTGTTTTTATGCCCATTCAACACAAATATTGCTCAACAGTGCTAAAATCCTTCACAAAAATGCGGACGTAAAATATTATACGCAGCTACTACAACGGATAAAGCGGGCATTTGTAAAGGAATATGTTACTACTAATGGGCTGATTTCTTCTGACACACAAACGGCTTATGTGCTGGCACTTGAATTTGATATGCTACCGTTGAATTTAAGGAAGCAGGCTGCGGACAGGCTAGTTAAGAATATAGCGCAATACAATTATCACCTTACAACTGGTTTTTTGGGCACCCCCTATCTTTGCGACGCCTTGAGCAAATTTGGTTATGCCGATGTAGCTTATAAATTATTATTGCAGGATACTTACCCTTCGTGGTTATACCCCATAAAGGCGGGTGCTACAACTATTTGGGAAAGATGGGATGGCATCAGGACTGATGGGAGCTTCGAGGAATCGTCTATGAACTCTTACAATCACTATGCTTACGGGGCCATTGGCGATTGGATGTATCAAAATATAACCGGCATACAAGCCGCCGAACCGGGATATAAGAAAATAATAATAAAGCCGGTTTTAGGCGGCGGGCTTAGCTGGGCCGAGGGCGCTTACGATTGTCCGTACGGTCGTATTGAAAGTAAGTGGAAGATAAGCGGCAATAAACTTGATATGACCGTAACGATTCCCCCAAATACTACAGCGGATATATTTATACCTAACGCACAGGGGAAATCCTATAAAAAGGTTTCGGTAGAAGGTGGACTTTATCATTTTCAGCGGTAATTTAAACCGGAGCTGTGTGAAGAGAAGACACGTAGCTCCCCTAAGCGGCAGCGAACGAAGTTTGTTAACTTCACAGAGAAGCTAAGTATTCTATTTGAGGTGCACATTTGGCGATAACCTTTATACTCTGCAAGGCTCATCTTAGTCGTAAATATTTCCATTGCCGTGTTTATATTGATTGTTGAACATTTTAATGTTTACAATCTAAATAACTGGAGCAATTCCTTGTCGACGAGTCATATTATCGCTTATTATCACTATGTCTGTCGGGTCCTGCTAATTTGGTCTTTCCTGGGATAGACATTGGTATTAACAGGCTACAGTTTACAACTCGATGGAAGACCAAGTCCCATTTAATGACAATTCTTAACGCCAGACCGGTCAAATCAAGCCTCACTATTACATTTTAAAAAAGAATTTGGCACTTCGCAATGTTCCAGACTAAGAGGTTTAATCAATAGGATTTTAGACTAAAAACGGGGTTGCTACGCATTCTTCCAGGCTTATTTCAATACAGGGTTCGATTGCCAAATTGCTATAATATTGTTATTTTGTTTAAGTTTCCGGTTCCGGCGCAGGTTATCTAGGCGTCGTTGACGGCCTGGCCAAACAGTAAAGGATGGTTTGGCCAAATATTCAAATTACCTTAGTACTGCTTTGATGAAAAGAATTCCCGTTTATTAAAAATTGAATTTTTAACGAACGTAAAATGATTTATACATTGCAATAACCAATTAAAAATCCTGTTAAAGAAATCCTCCATCCAGGGGGGCTTTGAGGTAACCTAGTAATGAAACCTGAGAACGGAATTTCCGATCAAGAGTTGCTTGCGCTATTACAGCGGGGCGATCACGCCGCTTTTACAGCGCTATACAACAGGTATTGGGAAAAACTCCTGCTGATTGCCTGGAACCATACAAAAGATAAAATAGTCGCTGAAGATATTGTCCATGAGGTATTCATGGTACTATGGACTAAAAAAATAAATATTCAGATCCTAAACGTTCAGGGTTTTTTAGCAACTAAAATCAAATTTGCCGTATTCAAATATTATCGGAAAGAACAAAGACGGAACAGACTGGCGGAATTGCACATCGAATTTAATGATCTATGTTGGGATGAGAAGAAGTTAGACGCGCTCTTTCTGAAGGAATATATCGATGGTATAGTCGCGAATTTACCCCAAAAATGTAAGCTTGTTTTCATATATAGTCGCGAATTTGGTCTGAAGAATGCCGAAATAGCTTCTGAAATGAATATATCCGAAAAAGGAGTAGAGGCAAACCTGACCCGCGCCCTTAAAATTATCCGGCATAATCTGGAGATCACAGGCTTGCTCGCAATCATTCCCTGCGAGATTATAACGAAAATTTTGAAAGGGTGAATATTATTTTCGCTGCTCTAACTACTAATTTGCTGATTTTTAAAGGGATTGCTTTGAAGCGGTTATGCTACTTCTCCGGCTTATCGTATTTATAACCCAATTTATTTCTTTAAAAATACTTTACAGGACATATAGGGTTATTTGCAATTCGGGGTAACATGTAGGTATAAACCAATTATGTAGTGAGGAAGAAAGAGATAAACCGACTTTTGCATAAGTATTTAGCCGATACGATTGTCGAAAGTGAAAAGCAGGATCTGCTGGATCTGTACCAATCCATCAGCTCAAAGTCGGCAATGTATCCCGATGACCAGGAACGTACCCGCGAACGGATACTAACGCGCCTGAAAAATGAAATTCATCATAAAGAGAAAAAGGCATTTTTCGCGAGAATGAGGTGGATAGCTTCATCGGCTGCAGTAATAGCGATTGGGCTGGCAATTTTCATTTTCAAAAAACCGGTTTCCATTGATCAGAAGATTGCCAAACAAAGCAGTTTCAAGCAAACAATTGTTCCCGGTAAGTATACTGCTGTATTAACACTCGGTAACGGCGATAGAATTGATTTAGATAGTTCGACCAAAGGAAAATTGGCAGTGCAGGGAAGTATGGTAATAACGAAAAATGCAGCAGGCCGGATCGTCTACCAAAACAGAACCGGGGATACCAACGGACCTATAACGTATAATACCATCACAACACCGGCGGGAGGTCAATTCATGGTTACCTTGCCCGATGGTAGCAACGTATGGCTAAACGCGGCATCTTCCTTAAGATATCCAAGTAGGTTTGAAGGTAAAGAAAGGCATGTTGAGTTGCATGGAGAAGCGTATTTCGAGATTTTCAAAAATAAAAATTCACCCTTCACAGTTACAGCAGAAAACACAAACATTAAAGTCCTGGGTACGCATTTTAACGTGATGGCTTATAAAAATGAACCCGCTGTGGCCACTACCCTATTGGAGGGTTCTGTTTCTTTATCTGCTAAAAATGCTCATGCGTTACTGGTTCCTGGCCAACAGGCAATAGCGGAATTCAATTCGGAGAATATTATACTTCGCGAGGTTAACGTCGAGGATGCTGTGGCCTGGAAAAACGGCTACTTCTCTTTCAGAAAACAGAATATCAGGGCGGCTATGAACAAGATAGCAAGATGGTATAATGTGGATGTGGAATATAATGGAAACGTAAATAATAAGTTTTTGGGAGGCACCGTGTCGCGGCTGGAAAATATAACTGAACTATTGAATTATATAGAATTAACAGGAATCGCAAAATTTAAAATTGAAGGAAGGAGGATAATCGTAATATGTAAATAAACTTACCTCATGATATCTGATAAAACCAGGAACGTCTCACCGCTCCTGGTTTAACAGCAATGAGAGCTGTGTCAGATAAATTGAACGATGGCTTTGAACAATCAATTACCAATAAACCTAACATTCAAATGTATAAAAATTTTACAAATTCTTTTTGTAGGGCCATTTCCTGCATTAAACCTAATATAATCCTAAGAATGAAACTGACGTTTGTTTTTTGTATGTGTGCATTATTGCATGCTACAGCAGCTACTTACGGGCAAAATATTACGTTGAAAGTTAAGAACGTATCATTCGAGCAATTGCTTGAAAACTTAGGCCGCCAGACTGGCTACCATTTTCTTTATGATGAGCAATTGATAAGCCAGGCCAACCCGGTAACTATCGACGTCAAAAACAAATCATTGGATAAAGTGCTGATTGAGTGTTTTGCGGGGCAGCCTTTTAACTATGTTGTCAAGAACGGCAATATAATCATAACAGCAAAACCACAAGAAACTTACAAACCTGCAAAAGCCCCAATTCTTATTACCGTCACGGGCCGGGTTGATGATGAAAAAGGCTTGCCGTTACCAGGTGTGAGCGTTAGGGTGAAAGGCACAACCTTGGGGACAGTGACAGGAACAGATGGGAAATACACTATTTCGGGGGTAGATACCGATGCGGTGTTGGTATTTAGCTTCGTCGGCTATTCAAGTAAGGAAATAGCGGTTGCCGGGCAAACCTCCATAAATGTGGCATTGTCCATCCAGTCTGGAACGCTTAATGATGTTGTGGTAGTAGGCTATGGTACGCAAAAGAAAGCAACACTTACGGGGTCCGTATCGGCTGTTAAAGGAGAGGAGCTAACCCAGGCCCCTGTTGCAAGTACGATTAATACACTGGCAGGAAGGTTGCCAGGCTTGGTATCATTGCAGTCAACCGGGCAGCCAGGTGCAGATCAGGCCGCTATCAGCATTCGTGGTTTTGGACAAGCCCTCTGGATTGTGGACGGCGTTGAATCAAATTTCAACAATATTGATCCGAATCAAATTGAATCCCTGAGCATTCTTAAGGACGGCGCGGCCTCTATATATGGTGCTCGTGCAGGTAATGGGGTTATATTGG
Source organism: Mucilaginibacter sp. (assembly GCF_041663085.1). Lineage (GTDB taxonomy): Bacteria > Bacteroidota > Bacteroidia > Sphingobacteriales > Sphingobacteriaceae > Mucilaginibacter. Next base: position 122,339 of record NZ_JBAZRC010000001.1, on the reverse strand, counting down.
TGACTACAAAGCATGGAAAAGATGGTAAACCTGACATCACATTCAATTCATCCTACACCTTACAGGGTAATACCCTGATGGCAAAGCCGGTTAACTCGGCTCAGTATGCAGAAATAACAAACCTTTTTTATACCAGCCAGGGGAAGCCGGCACCTTATACGGCAGATCAAATACAGAAATACAAAACAGGTGGTGATCCTGCTTATCCAAACACAGATTGGCAAAAAGTTGCCGCTCGTACCTGGGCTCCGCAAACACAGCAGAACTTGTCCGTTCGAGGCGGAAGTGACCAAATTAAATATTTCGGATTTTTCGGCTATCTGAATCAGGATCCCATGTGGAAAAAAAATGGTGGCGGTTATAACAGGTACAATCTCCAATCCAATTTAGATGCGAAGATCAATAATAATTTATCCGTCCAGTTGCTGCTTTCAGCTGTTAACGAATCGAATTCGCAGCCGGCACGCAGCCAGGGTATTGGCGTTAACACGTTATGGCAGGATTTGTGGAACTCACTTCCCATCTATCCTGAAACCTTGCCAGATCCAACCAAGTATTCTTATGCCAACGGTCAGGGAGTGGGCAGCATTGCGCTCATATCTAACGAGGATATAGCCGGTTACGACAGGGTTAACACTCAGAACGTGAAAGGAACTTTCATCGCCGTTTATAAAATACCTGGTATTAGTGGACTGAATGCCAAAGCTTTCGTAAATTATGACAAAACTTACTCTACGGATAAAAACTTTTCCAAACCGTACAGTTTTTATACTTATGACTATTCAACCAACGCCTACACTTTAGCCGGCGCACTTGGGTCACAAGCCAAACTTACCTATCAGCAAACGCAATCCAGAAATGTAACCGGGCAATTCTCATTGAATTACGACCACGTATTTCACAGCGACCATCATATATCTGCACTTGCGCTTTATGAGGTTATCGATTACAATACTAATTATTTACTTGCCGGAAGGGATAATTTTTTAACTCCTGCTATAGAAGAATTATACGCGGGTTCTGTAACTACCGCTGTGGCTAACAGTTCGGCATCTGAAATGGGGCGTGCAAGCTATGTTGGGCGTTTTAATTATTCCTATAAGGACAAATATTTGCTCGAATCGACCATCAGGGCAGATGCGTCTGCGAAGTTTCAGTCAAATAAGCGTTGGGGATATTTTCCAAGTGTTTCATTAGGCTGGAGGCTGGATCAGGAAAATTTTATTAAAAACATTAAAAGTATAGACGAGTTGAAGCTTCGGGCAAGTTACGGAAGCTCAGGCATCGACAATGTAGGTAATTTTCAATATTTAACGGGGTATCAACTTAGCGGACAATGGTTAATTGGTAACAATACCCAACCCGGGATTGCCTCGACAGGTTTGGCTAACCCAAATCTGACTTGGGAGCGAATCAATATTTACAACGTCGCCACAGACTTTTCACTCTTTAACCGGAAATTGTTCGGTACTGCAGAGGTATTTTACCGTACCCTGTCCGGAATCCCTGCCACGAGGGTACTGTCGCTTCCTAATACCTTTGGTGCGGGGCTACCGGCGGAAAACTTAAACAGTCAAAATAATCGTGGATTCGATTTCAGTTTGGGTACCAGCGGAAGTATAGGTGAGTTAGGCTATCAGATAAGTGCCAATATTTCCTGGACGCGTGCAAAATGGAAACACTACGAGCAACAGGATTTTACAGATCCTGATCAAAAAAGACTATATCAACTCTCGGGACAATGGACTGACCGGACTTTTGGCTATGTCGCTACCGGACTGTTTACCAGCCAGCAACAAATTGATAACTTGAAGTTCACTTATCCAGGCGGCAATGCTGCCTTGAGGCCGGGTGACATTGAATTTATTGACGTGAATGGTGATGGCAAATTAGATTACAAAGATCAAAAGCAAATAGGCACCGGTACCACACCGGAATGGGCGACCGGGGCTACCTTCAACCTTAAGTTCAAAAACTTCGATCTGCAATCTCTTTTCCAAGGTGCCTTTAATTATTATACCTCCGTTTATCTATATCACGGCGGTTTAAATTATTCCGATGCTTTTTATAAGAATATGTGGACTGAACAAAATAATTCGGCCGACGCGGCCCCCCGGATCTCCGGTGCCAGTACAAACGGCTTGTTTAACAACCTATACTTTAAAAAGGCGAACTATTTGCGATTGAAAAGCCTTGCCATAGGCTATAATCTGCCGAAAAACATGTTGGCAAAAGCAGGTATCCGAAATGCCAGGGTTTATGCCGCAGGCACCAATTTATTGACCTTTAGTTCACTTAAAAAGTATGAAATTGATCCTGAAGCCCCTGACGGCCAGGCGGGGTATTACTATCCGCAACAAAGAACTATTTCGTTAGGATTAAACATTACATTATAATTAAAAACATTATGAAAAAAATTATATCGCTGATCATGTTGATCTGCTTAACAGCTTGCTTTTCCTGTAATAAGGAAGTCCTAAATAAAAAGCCACTTAATATAATTTCAGATGCTGACGTCTTCAAAGATCCTGCATTGATAAACGCCTACCTTACTCAAATTTATTATGACATGCCTGTTTTAGGAAATGATTGTAACGCCAGTGGATCCTTTGACGGCGATGGTAGCTGGCACGCTTTTGATATCAATGATGTTTCTGACGAAAGTTTTCCTCAATTCAGAGACTGGAATCCAAGTAATGCGTTCACTTATAAATACGGTAATTTAAACATCAACGGAGGGTTACTCGATTGGTGGGGATATAACACAGTGCGTGAGATCAACCAATTTCTTGAAAAATTACCCACTTCCCCACTTCCCGCGGATCAGATAAAAGCTAAGTTAGCCGAAGCTAAGTTTTTAAGGGCGTTTTGTTATTTTTCAATGGTTAAGCGGTATGGTGGAATTCCATTGATCACCAAAGTTCAGGATATAAGCGAACCTGAGTCTGCACTTTTCCCGGCAAGAGAGACTGAACAAAAAATTTACGACTTTATCATTTCCGAAATTGACGCGTGTGCGAATGATCTACCTGATGTTGTTACGACCGATAATCTAGGAAGGCCGTCAAAATACGCTGCAATTGCTTTAAAAAGCCGCGCAGCATTATACGCAGGAAGCATAGCCCAGTTTGGTACAGTTCAATTAAATGGCGTAGTAGGAATACCTGCATCTGCAGCTAAGACCTATTACCAGAAATCATATGATGCATCCCAGGAAATTATAAAAAGCGGGAAGTACGCTTTGTATAATCTAGATGCTAATAAGTCAACCAATTTCAGAAATATTTTTTTGGTAAAAAACAACAGCGAAGTAATTTTCGCCAAGCGCCACGACAATGTTAATCAGGCTACCGGTGGGAACGGCTGGGGCGTCGATTTCTTCAACTGTCCAAGACCACAAGCGTGGGGACGCGGTTTATACGACCAAGCGTATCTTGAATTAGCCGAATCTTTCGAACATGTTGATGGAACTCCAGGAACACTGGACCGTAACACGGTTCAGAATAAAATAATGACTACGGAAGAGCTATGGGGAAATAAGGATCCTCGCTTTTTCGCAACCTTTTTCACCCAAAATACGCCATGGAAAGGAACTACACTTGATTTTCATGCTGGTATCAGGCGCCCTGATGGATCAATAATAACCAGCGGAGCCTATAATGGGATTGCTGCTACCGGTGACCAGGACTACCAGGGAACAGGTTTAGGTGTTTTGAAATACTTAGATGAAAGCCACGACAATATGGCCGGTGCCAACAGTGCCTGGGCAACCTCGGCCCAGGATTGGCTGATTTTCAGGTATGCCGAAATCCTGTTAAACAATGCCGAAGCTGCGTTCGAATTAGGAAATACGGCAGATGCTCTCAGTTCCATTAATCAAATCAGGAGCCGCGCAGGTATAGCCGTTCTGGGTAGTGTAAATCGCGATCAAATTCGTCATGAACGTAAAGTAGAACTTGCATTTGAAGGGCAGCGATACTGGGATGTTCGGAGATGGCGCACAGCTGTTCATGACCTTTCGATCCGTTGGTCTGGCATCCGTTATATTCTTGACGGTGCAACAGGAAAGTATCAAATACAAATTATCAATAACGTGGATGGGACATCAAACATCCCGCAATTCAGGGCAGAAAATTATTATCTGCCGTTAACCGTAGGACGAACATCCAACAATAAAAATTTGGTCGAAAACCCTGGTTATTAAGATTAGCCATTACTAAAGGATACACACTCAGCGTAGTGCAATCCTATCATCTCCAAAGAATGAGTACATAAAATTGCAATTAGTTGCTGGTTGGTTAATAATGCCCTGGGCTGCCGATGGCGCCCGGGCATATATTTACTTTTACCACATTACAAACCACAATATTTAATAATATATAAAGATCATCCCCATGAAGTACTGTAAAATTCCAATCTTATTAATTCCCAAACCGTATGACAGCATCAAAAACATTATGGTGTTGGGAATCAGTATGCTGCTTTTATTTGCTGGATCCTCGGCTGCCCAAAACAAGCAAGTGGCTCCCAAAAAGTATGATGTTGCTGCGTTTCTTTATCCGGCATACGCCAGTGGCGACCCGCGATTACGCCCATTCTGGCCGGAAGGTAATGGCGAATGGGAAACAGTTACTACCATGCAGCAGCGTAACCCTGGTCATTACTGGAACCGTAAACCGCTTTGGGGCCCGATTAATGAGGCTGATCCGGCAGTAATGGATATGGAAATTAACCAGGCGACGAAACATGGCGTCAATATTTTTATTTTCGACTGGTATTGGTACGATGGCCGGCCGTTTATGGAGACTACTCTTGACAGCGGTTTCCTTAAATCTGACAATGTTAATAAAATGAAATTTTATCTGATGTGGGCTAATCATGATGTGCTGAACGCCTGGGACACCCGTTTAAATAAATACCATGAGGACAATGTTATCTGGACCGGCAAAGTAAGCAGGGCTGAATTTGAAAAGATATGTAAACGTAATATTGAAAAATATTTTAAACTGCCTCAATATTATAAGATAGACGGCAAGCCGGTATTTATGATCTACGATATACCGCAATTAATTGCCGGGCTGGGTGGAATAGAGCAAACAGCCGCAGCGCTGCAATGGTTTAAGGATGAAACGAAACGCGCGGGTTTTCCCGGTTTGGAATTACAGTTAACCATGTGGGCTATAAACACAAATTATAGCGGCTTCGATAGCGGCAAAACCAAAAATGTTGAGAACGCATTTGTGAAAAAGCTGGGCTTTACAAGTGCTACGCATTACCAATTTGTCCACTTTACGAATCCTGACGACGATTACTTAAATATTCTGGATCGTGTAAAAAAAGAATGGGCGCGTATTGATACCTCATTCGAATTTAAATATTATCCCCATGTCAGCATAGGTTGGGATAACAGTCCGCGCATGGGACAAAGCCCGGTTATGCGTAATAACACGCCTGCAAACTTTGCCAAAGGACTCCAGATGGCGAAAGATTATATAGATGCACATCCAAAGCAGGCGCCTCTGATTACTATAAATAGCTGGAACGAATGGACCGAAACCAGCTATCTTCAACCTGACAACATACATGGTTATGGATATCTTGACGCGGTTAAAAAAGTGTTTCTGGATAATAAATAACCTGAACTATGAAATTGTAGATCTTTAAATAGCTGACTAAGATAAAAATAAAGAGGTCTTCCCTCAAGGATTTGCTGGGCAATTTTTATATGTAAGCGTCGTCGCCGTACATGTCTATTTGCAAAAAGAGTTTGAAGAGATCGCTTTTGTATGCCCAGATGATCAAACCATATGGGGATGGAAGAAAGCTCAGCATAGTTCCCGTCTTTTCATGTACGCCACTTAAAGAAATGACAGATTATGAGTCCGCTTTTTCAGAGGAGTTCATAGTTAAATAACGATATATATCTTCAAAGAACGACAATGCTAAATTTGCGTAAAACAATCCTTATAGTCCTTTTTTTGTTATCTGCGGTAACAATATTTGCGCAAGGTAACAATGGGTCAAATCCTGTACCGGAACCTTACAGACCATTGATTCACTTTTCTCCAACCCAGGATTGGATGAGCGACCCAAACGGTTTAGTTTATTATAAGGGCGAATACCACCTTTTTTATCAGCATCTTGTTAAGAGTGGTCTGCCAGGATCGCATTGGGGGCACGCGGTAAGTAGCAATCTGCTCCATTGGCAGCATTTGCCCATAGCTCTTGCTCCGGATAGTTTGGGGCAAATTTTTTCTGGCAGTTGCGTAGTTGATATAAACAACACATCTCGTCTTGGCACTAAGCAGAATCCGCCCATGCTGGCGATTTTTACTTACCATAATCCTAAAGCGGAGAAGTTCCAGGAAACACAGGCGCTGGCTTACAGTACAGACAAAGGTCGGTCATGGAGAAAATATGCAGCAAATCCAATCATAAAAAATCCTGGATTGCCTGATTTTCGTGATCCTAAAGTGATGTGGGATGAGACCTCGAAACACTGGCTCATGGCGCTAGCGGCAGGTCAGGTTATCAAGTTTTATTCTTCTTCAGATTGCTTAAACTGGACATTTATGAGTGAATTTGGCACAGGCAAAGGCAATCACGCTGGACCCTGGGAGTGCCCTGATTTTTTTCCGATTAAAGTCAAAGGAACCAACGAAACCAAATGGGTTTTGCTGGTAAGCGTTGTGAATCTGAGCAATGGTGCCGACAGGTTAGCTACCGCAACACAATATTTTATTGGCGATTTTGACGGAGAAAAATTTTCCAGCAATCAAAAAGATACACTATGGGTCGACCACGGAAAAGATTGCTACGCAGGAAATACTTTTAATAATGAACCAGGCGGCAGGCGAATTTTTATAGCTTGGATGCAATCACACCAATATGCAGGTCAGGTGCAAAATAGCATAACAAAAACATGGTCGGGGGCTGCTACCTTTCCACGGGAGCTACATGTTGTGAAAAATGATAATCGTTACTATTTAGAATCAGAGCCCATCAAGGAATTATCGGATTTATTGGAGAAGAAAGTAAAGGTTGAACGGGAAAAAATAGACAGCAATTTAGATTTATCAAAATATATGAAGTTTGAAAAATTGGCATTCGAAGTTAACCTCGATTTTTCGACCAACCACCTTCCCGGAAAATATGGGATACGCTTGAAAAATGACCTAAATGAAAATATCACGATATATTATGACCGTAAACTTGGAGAAATTTTTGTGGATAGGACTAATGCAACGGGTATTAAGTTTAATGAACGATACGCCTCATTACAACAGGCCCCATATAAAAACATCGGTAAAACGATGAGTTGGCGCTTGCTGATCGATATAGCCTCGTTAGAATTTTTTACAAATGATGGCAAAATTGTATTTACTGACACTTTTTATCCCACCAAACCTTTTGACAAAATGGAGGTTTTTTCAGAAGAAGGAACTGTGATTTTAAACGAAGGAACAATTCAGCATTTGGGACAGATTTACTGACAATGGCAAAGCGATGAAGTTAAATCCGCGTACAACCAGGTCGAATATTCTTGCATTTTAATAAGTGGGTAATCTTTTGGCCGCACAACTCCAAGCTTTCAAGTTCAAGGGCAAACGCTAATAACAGGAAGAATGCAAGTCGAAATTAGGTGCGGCGTATATGTATTCTCTGGTAAATTATTCTATCCGTTTACTCACAGTCCAATCAGATACGTCCTGCATTTCAATTTTGCCAGTTAAAATAGAGGCGTTGGCGTGAAAAAATAATCGTTTTACGCACAGGCGGTTATACTGTAATTAAAAATTTATTGTAAGGAGAAAAGTCAGTCGGCGACTAAGTGTGAAATTTTACAGTAAATGAAAATCTTCAGAAAACATTACAAACTAACAGCAGCGGTGTTATTGCCGCTATTTCTTGCAGCGTGCAAAAAAAACAACGACAACGAGCCTGTCGCGACGACCAAATCTACTATTAGCGTGGAAAATGTGCTTAACTCCCAGCCACTGGTTGAATCGGGCACTTTCCAGGGCACGGGATCACCAGCCCTGATTTTGCCAGGTCAGTCTGTTACCATTCAATTTTCAGCGGCGAAGGGTGAGGCTTTAACCTTTGCAACGATGTACGGTTGGTCCAATGACCTGTTCTTTGCACCTGCCAACCCGGGTATAATGCCTTATGACAGCAATGGAAACCCTATTGAAGGGGATGTATCTTCACAGATCAAGCTTTGGGACAACGGAACCCGTGTCAACCAGGCACCAGGGGCAAACGTTAATCATCCCGGAGAGGCGGAAAGCAAAAACATTACGGAGGTGAATGGGATCGACGCTCAAGGCAATACCTATCTTGCAGCATCACAACTGGTTAGCGCAAACTTAAAATACAACGGAAATTCAGTATTCACCCTGACACTGAAAAATATTTCCGGTGGAACAAAGAATGAAACTCCGCTAAGTCCAGGTGTTTGGGCGGTCTCCTATATTGTTGGTGGCAACTTACAGAACCCTAACCCACTTTACACTGCCGGTAAGCCTACAGCCAATGGCTTATCGAATATCGCGGAGACGGGCGATAACGCATTACTGTCAACTTATATTAAAGGTATTACCGGCATTTTCACACCGCTTTCGCCGATCTTGGTTGTCATATATAATGGTATTGATAATCCTATCTATAAGATTGGAGAGAATGACAGGGGTAAAGGATTGAAACCACTGGCACAGCAGGGCAACGCGGATACGTTAGCAGCATATCTAAAGACATTGCCAGGTGTGAAACAGGTATATGTTCTGCCCGCTCCTTCCACAAGAGTATTGCTTCCGGTAATCGGAGGCCAACAGGGAGGTTTGGTTTCAACTGACTTTTCGGCAGCTAAAGGAGATCGCCTGGCGATTGCAACGATGTATGGCTTCTCAAATGACTGGTTCTTTGCTTCAACCGATAATGGCATTGATGCTACCCAAAAAGGTGACATATCGAATACGATCCAGCTATTTAACGATGGCACTGCTGTTGATCAGTTTCCCGGTGCTGGTATAACACAATTTAACCTGGCAGGCACGCCTTTAACAGCCACCAGGCCGATTGCTGTTGTTCCGAACCCAAATCCGTTTACCACGTTGCCCGATATCTCTAAAATGATCAAAGTAACGATCAAGTAAATTATGAAACAAAGGAAAAGACCGTCTCAAAAGTGAGGCGGTCTTTTTTGTTCCGGGTATTTTTGCAGGTTTCGTTGTCCCTGTTAGATCCATTAAACAGCTGAATAATAATATAACTTCTACTGTAAGGATTATCGTCAAGTTCCGACCAAAGGAAAAACCTTTAAATCAATACAGTATGAAAAAACTCTTTGGACCCTGTCTATTTTTTTTACTGGCAGCCGCCTTGGCAACCAGCTGTAAAAAAGAAAGTACACCTGCGGTCACTTTAAATGAAACTATCGATGCGACGAAATCCACACCGGCAAGCACTGGCGGTGGTTTTAGTAATGGCCAGTACGGAACGGTAACGGGTACGGCCAGGATTTTTTTAACAGGTGATAAATACCAACTGGCCCTCGAAAACTTTTCGACAAGTAACGGGCCGGATCTGAAAGTATATATCAGTAAAGAGAAGGATCCGGTACATTTTGTCAATCTTGGATCTTTGAAAGCTACCTCGGGCAACCAGATTTACGATATTCCCGCCGAAGCCAACCCCAAAGATTATAGCTATGCACTAATTTATTGTCAGCAGTACAGCCACCTATTTGGTTTTTCTCAACTAACCTTTTAATCACTCGAATTATGAAAACTTTTTTAACATTGGCGATTATCATAACCATGTCCCTGGAAGGATATGCGCAGGGTTGTAGTGACGCCGGATTTTGTAGCCTCGGGGTATTAAAAAATCACATCCAGGACTCCGTGACCACGAGGCAAAAGCGGCATGCGATTGACTTTGGGGTTAATTACGGCTTAGGAGAACAAAACACGAGTACGATCAATCCCTACCTACAATACCAGGTGAATTTCAATTCCCGGTTTTCATTTCAGTCAAAACTAACGGCTACTTATGCCACCGGCTTTTTAGGTAGTAAGTTCGATGTCGGGGACGTATACGGAACGATCAATTACGCTCCCAAAATCAATTCCGACAACAGCCTGAACTTTATAGGAGGCGTAAAAATCCCGCTTACCTCCGGCAATGGCAAAAACGCTGCAGGCAAGCCACTCCCTTTAGACTACCAGGCCAGCATTGGTACGTATGATGCTATTGGCGGGGTTAATTATATTGTTAACCGGAAATGGGAATTTGACGCAGCTATACAGGTTCCTGTGATTCAGAAAAATAAAAGCACTTATTTCCCGGACGAATACACCGATCCGAGGACGCTTAAGTTTGCGCCAACAAATAATTTTCGGAGAAAAAGTGATCTCTTAGGCAGAATTGGCTATTATTTTTTCCTTCCCCAATCCGCTATTACACTGAAGCCTAGCATTTCCGGGATTTATCATACTGGTACGGATACCTATGAGAACCGGTTTGGTGACCGCGTTTTGATTGATGGGTCCCAGGGTTTCACGTTAAACGGAAGTATTGTGGCTACAAAAACCTTTAAAAACGCGAACCGTTTTGAAATCGTGGTCGGCACACCATTCATCGTAAGAAAAGTCCGGCCAGACGGATTGACGAGGAGTGGCGTTATCAATTTTCAATATACTATTGCTTTCTAAACTTTAGGGCACACAATTCTTTCCTTTATTTAGACGAAAGGTAATAACCAGGTTTCAGCGCAGAGACACTGACAATCGATAACCGTTCTATTAATATTTAGTTCTATTAGGGCTATGGCTTATGAGGTTGACTTTGATCTACCGGAGCCATTTTAAGCTTAAAAAACTGTTTGGTAAACAACTTATAGGCCAGCACTAACCCGGTCATCAACAACGTGAAGCCCAAGATCCAGTTGATCAGGTTATGCTGTGCCTTAAGCGCGTCCATCAAATAATTACCCGTCATGCCGTAAATAATATGCTAACCAGCTCTGCAGCTCAAGTACTTCAGCCTGCCGGATAAAAATTTTGTCCATCAGCAGCCGGTGTACCTCTTCATCGGTATCTGCACAGCAATCTTCTATAACGGTAAGCTTGTAGTCTTTATCCGCTGCTTCACGGAGTGTGGAGAGTACTACACCGCTTGTGGCTATGCCCGTCATTACCAGGTGTCGAATGTCCTGAGCTCTTAAGATCACTTCGAGGTCGCTTCCCGTAAATGCGCTAACCCGGCGCTTGACCACGATGATGTCTTCCGCTTGCGGAGCCAGGTCAGGATGGGTATTAAGAAATTGCGATGCAAATTCAGCGTTCCACTGTTCCTTCTTTATAAAATTGGAAAATGATTTATTCCCTAACCCTACTTCCGGAGCGCCAGGCCGGAAACCCACCACTACATAAATAACCGGCATTTTATAGTCACGGGCTTTTGCAATAGCCTTTTTAACATTGGCTACCAGTGCCGAATGATCAGGTAAATGGCTTAACAGCGCCAATTGCATATCCATTACCAAAAAAGCTGTTTTTGTCGATTGTTCCATTTTTTTGAATTTTAAGCTAAATGATTTATATTTTTTCTATGATTTCTTCCTCGGTTTCGTCAGCGATTAGTTTGGGGCTGCCCGCGACAGGAACACGCAAGAACCTGAAAAACACTGCCGCGACCACCAAACCGATCAGCCCCTGGCAAAGCATGGTGTTGGGCGCACCGATCTTTTGCGATACGGAGCCTACCAACAAGCTGCCCAGGGGAAGCATGCCGAACAAGGCCATGATCAGGATGCTGATCACCCGTCCGCGCATATCCGGCGCGCATTCGGACTGAACGATGATATTACTGAGCGTGCCCTGCGCAACCGTCCCAAAGCCCGCTATGGCGGCGAACAACAGAGCGATGAGCAAATTCCCGCTTTGTGAAAAGGCGATCAGGCCGATACCCAGGATTACGGTACTGACCAGCAGGTGTCTTTTGAGATTGGCGTCTTTCTTTAAGGAGGTCAGGACAATGGTCCCGCAAACCGCCCCGATGCCGATAAAGCTGGTGATATAACCGAAAGTGGCGGCATTGCCTTTAAAGATGACCTTGGCGTAAACCGGCACTAAAGTGTCATACGGCATGACCAGCAAACAGATGATACTCAGCATCAGGATGACCAGGCCTATCGCCGGGGTCCGGACGATATAGTTGAATCCCTCTTTTAATTCCGTGATCGCTTTCTTTTTGATGTTCTTAGGAACGTAAGCCGGTAATTTCATAAATACCAGTGAAAGCATGACAGCGCCGAAACTGGCTGCGTTTAAAAGAAAGCATAAGCCCGCCCCGAACTTTTCAAGCACAATGCCGGATAAGGCAGGGCCAAGTAATTTAGCAAGGCTGGCTGTCGCGGACGTTAAGGAAAGTGCGCTGGGCAGGTCTGCTTCTTCATACAACACTTCATGGATCATGGCCTGCCTCGCCGGAACGTCAAAGGCGTTGATTACACCCAGGATCACGCTTAATACCAGTATTTCCCAGATCACATAATGACCGGTCATCACCAGTACCGCAAGCAGGCACGCCTGGATCATGGATACGATCTGCGTCAGCCTGATAATTTTGTAGCGTTCATAACGGTCAGCCGCAATACCGCCGGCAACCGAGAACAAAAAGGAGGGAAACTGTTCGGCAAAGATGGTCAGCCCCAGCATAAACGTAGAATGCGTCATGGAGTACACAACCCAGACGACCGCGGTACGCTGCATCCATGTTCCAAATTGCGATACTGACCTCCCCCAAAAATACAAGGTGTAGTTAAGGCTCCTGAACGCCTTAAACATATCTGTTTTACCTAAAATTGCCATAAATAAAAATGTCAAATAAAAACATTCTGACATAAATTGATAAAATGTCAGTTTTTGTGCAAAAAAAAATTAATTATTCATCCAGTGCATGGCCATAGCCGTTAACGTATCAACCGTCGGCTTTAATTCGCTGAAATCATTATCCTGCTTCATTTCCCGCCGGATACCGCGAATGCTGCTCAGCAATATAAAAATTACCCGTTCCAGGTCATTTGGCTTCACCCGCTTTACTTCCCCTTTTTCGACCCCGGCAGCGAACACCGCCGCAAGCAGATCTGATTCGGCTTTCATCAGCTTTTTGTGCACCGCGGTCAGGGTGGTCGCATGCCGGGATCTTTCGTCTACATTCATGCCCGCCTCCATGGCGGCAAAAACACCGCTTTTTTCTTCGGATAGCTTTACTTTGGCCAGGCAGAAGATCTTTAACTTTTCTTCCGTTGAACCACCTTTAGCTACGGCCAGCTTGATTTCGTCCATGATATCACGGATGAGCATTTCCATCACCGCGTCAAATATCTCATCCCTGTTTTTATAGTAATAATAAATGGCGCTCCTGCTTTTTCCGATAACCTTGGATACATCATCCATCGTTACCTTTTTCAGACCGTGTTTTAAATACAGTTGCAGCGCGGCCTGTAGGATCTGTTCCGGGAGAATATCATTAATCAGAAGTGTGGTCGATGCCATTTTATAGTTGATTGCGGACAAAGGTAAACGCAACTGACAAAAAATCAAAATATGTTAGTATGTTTTTTATTGATCTAATTATAACACTATCTGGATATTACGAGCCATCAATCGCCACGTCCGGGATAGCGAACCGTTAGTTCTGTAACACTTTGACCATATCAACTCATTGATTAATAATTACGATTTTCTAAAGCGATAACATAAATCGGTGCTCTACATCCCACGGAATTGCCTAGTTAAGCCATCCGGAATATCCAGATATAGCTCCGGTGTCGCCATAAGAGCTATTGAAGAAACCGCAAAAGAGTAACTGCCATCTGGTTTTGGCTATAAATTCACCGGCCAAACCCGAGAAGAGATTTCGTCAGGAGGCCAGTCTGCAATTGTCTTTATTCTCTGTTTGATCTTTCAGAGCTCGTTTAACAGGGCGGTCCGGAGCCATTTTAAGCTTTAAAAACTGTTTGGTAAACAACTTATAGGCCAGCACTAACCCGGTCATCAACAACGTGAAGCCCAAGATCCAGTTGATCAGGTTATGCTGTGCCTTAAGCGCGTCCATCAAATAATTGCCCGCCATGCCGTAAATAATAAATGAGATGGAGGTTCCTGACCCGATAGCCAAAATATAAAGGTTGTAAGCCCTGGGTGTACTGATCAACACCTTTCGGTCTTTTAGAACAGCAGTCCAGCCCATCCAGAAAGGCAAATGAAGCGGGTTAAGCAAACTGAGGGCCAACCCGGAATAAAAGGCATTCCTACCGACAAAGGGCAAAACGTCTGCGAAGTTTTTCATATGAAAGGCGGCTTCCAGTGTCCGGTAAGCCAATATTAAAATACCGATACAGGCCGCTATGGCCAGGAGGAGGAAAAGCCTTTTCAGGTGAGCCAGCTTATCGATCACGATCAGGGCGATGCGGACGAGCCCTACTTCTACCAATACAGCGGCGAATCCAAACCGGAAAGCGCCCGTGAAATTATTGTTCAGGGCGAAATTGGCAACGCTGGTATTTAAGGTGCCTATTGGCAGGGAACCAACAAAACTGATGCTAAAAGCAACCAGGAAAAGCTTAGTGTATCTGGCAAGGCTCATGATACTAATTTTTCGTATGCCGCATTGCTTTTTAGCATTTCCTGTCCCTCACGGTAAGTCAGATAAGGCAGCCCTTGTCGTTCATGATTAAGCTTGCTGATACGGTATAAAAGCTTCCAGTGCCTGATGATTTCCCTCCAGGCAAACCATATGGAATGTTTAGGGTCGTAAACATGCGTCGGCTCACTTCCTGCACCATTCAATTCAACAATAGAAAAGTTCTTCCCCTCACTTAGTTCTTCCCAGGTATTATACATGACATCCATCCGGCCAAAATAAAATTCAGGGACTTGGCGGCATACGCTGTCAATCGTTTCCGTAAGCTGTTCACTAATCAGGTGGCTCAAATCAATGAACTTAGCACCTCGGGCATGATTGCCATAAGGCACCAGCGTACGCACTTCACCCGCCAATAAAATCTGTTTGAGCACCGCTTTATGGGTATGCTGTAATACCCCAAGCTGCAATAGGAAACGCGGTTCGCTGATCAATAATTGTTCAACGGTTGATTCTCCATCCCCTGTCACCGTTAAAAATTCTTTACCCACAATCCCGGAGATTTGCCCTTTATCTTCGCCCGGTATCCGGTAATAAAATATGCCTACCTCATTTTTAAAATCGACGAATTCCTGCAAAAGAAAATCTACCTTAATTTTATTAATGTAATCGGTAAGTTCCGCCTCGTTATTTATTTTTTTCACTAAAACGCCTCGTCCGCCGATGTCCGGTTTGGCAATTACCGGGAAACTTAAGCGTTGTTCCTGCAAAGCTGAACTGTTCACTGCAGCATCTGTTTCTTTATTAAACAGTAACGTACGGGGATAATAGCGATCCGGCATTAATTTATAAATCTGATCTTTGCTTTCCATGGCGAAACCGCCATTTTTAATCAAGGGATTTGAGGTATTAAAAAAGAAAAGCGATCTGGCCTTCAGGCTCAGCCAAAACCAAAATGGCATGATGGGCAGATAAACCACCCGGAAAGGCCAGAATTCCCAGTTAAATAGTTTGATGAGAAATATCCTTAAAGCCAGCAACTGACTTTTTGGGGCTTTACCCACGCTCAATTCAACCCGAGGATCAATAGCAAGTTCGCTACTGTATTGTTTGTTCTCCTTAAGATCATTATAGGTCATGGTCGTACCGAACGGCGTAACGCTTAGATTGGTGATACTCATGGTTTTCATTTTTCCCTCTCTGTCGATCACCAGGCCGTCCTTTAAATCGCCTGCTCCGCCAAACCTGTGAAAATGCAATATGCCCTCTTTTGTCTTTGCATAGCTTAATTTGCGCCATTCATTAAACCAACTGTTTCTTTTTGCGATAGCCATTTTATCGTACAGGGTAGCTGATGACCAGATATAAGGATTGGTTTTATCTAATTCTGCAATATGTTTCCTTTCCCCATCCCAGCGGCACTCCAGCAATTTTCCTGATACATACAGCAAGATCGTAAATGGCTCTATCTCATCCAGGTCCATTGCTGCGTAAAAACGGTCCGGATAGTCCGCTTTAATGATATCCATTAATACAAGGCCCCTGCTTTTTCGATAAGGAGGCTGAAGGGTGTGTTTGATAAAAGCGCCGTTCAGCAGTACAACTGCATCGCCGTTGTTTTTTGCGGCGATCCAGGTTCCGTTTTTGTCCACGTCTTTGGGATAAAGGAGTTTGATATTGTCTTCCTCATATTCCCTTGGCGGGATAGCCGTAGCCCGGTTAATGCTTTCGTCGCGGTTAGAAGTAAGGTAAAAACCATCGTTTGCCGGAATATAAGTTACTGTGCACATGCCTTCCTGAATTTGAGCGTAGAAGCGGCTACACCGAAGCTCTCCGGGATCTCCAGTTCGGCCACCGCATTCACGCCAATTCGGATCAGCGCCATATGGTGAACCATATGCTCCAGGTTATAAACGAGTTCCCGCAGGTAATTGGTAAAAACGGGAAAGGGTTCAGCTTCATCGTTACCGTATTCGGCATGTAGCAACAACATCCGGTCAGGTTTATCCAGGCCGTCTGCAATCTCCAGCAAGGTTTGTATAGCAAAGTCTTTGTTCGTTTCAATCAGGCGGTTGCGCACGCGATTGTCATAGTTTACAATACCGCTTAGATAGCCCTGATTGAGTTCTATAAAAAATTCCAGTATATGACGCGTATGCTGTCCTGTTGTTGAACCGGACAATACTTTAACCGGCTGCGCATATTGTGCATCAGTCAATCCGTCAAGTACATATTGGAGCTGCCTCAACAAATGGGAGATGGGTTCTTTGAGTTTCATATCATTATTGTGTTAGATGAAGATTTTTCATCAAAAAATAAGGTTGAGAAAATTCTGTTTCCTAAAGATGACCAGGAGCAAGGAAGAGGCGACAAAAACAATGAGCGCTAAAATAAATAGCTGGCCGCCGTCATTTTGTACTACAATACCCAATTTGGTCAAATGGGAAAACATGGCTCCGGCCATAATACCGGCAGCGATAAAAGCGCCGAAGCTGGTGGTTCGGGGAATAAGAATCAGGACAGAGGCAATGAGTTCCAGTGAACCGATGCCAATCCGGCCCCACGGCTCCAAACCGAGTTTACTAAAAATATACACGGACTCGGGGGCGGCGGTGAACTTGAAAAACAAGGTTTGCAGCATAATACCTGCAGCAACGAGACGCAGTGCCCAAACCAGTACGTTAAATTGTGTGTAGGTCATGATGATTTTTATTTAATGCATATTGTTTGCTGGCATAGCTGATCGCAGCATCAGCAATATCTTTACCGACTTCCTTTTTAGATTTTAGAGGAAAAGTCCGGCCAACAAAATCCCTGTTAATCATGGTGATCTTGTTGGTGTCGTAACCGAATGTAGCCCCCTTGTCCTGTACGGAATTCAGGATGACCATATCGAGATTTTTTGTAAACAGTTTTTTGAGCGCGTTCTGTTCCTCATCGTTTGTTTCCAGCGCAAAGCCGACTGATACCTGTTCCTTTTGTTTGACCTTTCCAAATTCAAGAGCGATATCTACATTTTTGACCAGTTGCAGGCTGAACTCGTTTCCGGACTTTTTCATCTTTTGCCTACGAACTTCTGCCGGCTTATAATCGGCAACTGCAGCGGCAAAAACCGCAATTTGAACTAGTGGAAAATAGGCGCGGCATGCATTGTACATTTCATCCGCGGATATGACATCGATAATGGTGAGATCTTTGTGTGTGAGACTTAACCCGACAGGGCCGGAAACCAGCACCACTTCAAAGCCTTTGTCGAGAAAAGCTTCCGCTATCGCATAGCCCATCTTACCGGAAGAGTGGTTGGTAAGATAACGAACCGGGTCAATCGCCTCTCTGGTCGGGCCGGCAGTGATCAAAACCGGCCTCTTGTCTTTTTCTTTCGGCATTTGTTGAGGAATTAAGGCCGGTCGCTTACGGCCGGCCTATTAGGAATATTTTAATTTTTATCTTTTAACTCCGTCCAGTTTACGTCGGCTTTTTTGATCAGGTTTTCCTGGTCTTTTACCCAAATCTCTTTTACTTTAGGGCTATAGTTAAAATAAAGCTTATCGTTCAGTACTGTCCAGGTTTCTGTCTGGGTTGGCGATTTATGCCCGCTGCCATCCGAAGCACCGTAAGCGCAAAATCCGCCATATTGCGGTGCATATTTCTCGGGCGTTGCTTTAAAGGCATCCAGATCTTCCTGGCTGGCAAAAAGCCAGTTGGCACCCTTCCACTGGTAAGAAAGGCTGTCGGCCCCTTTGACCGCTTTAGACTGTTTAAAGAAAGCTACCGCATCATAACCTTTAATGGCTTTGCCACCCGGCGCGAAGATCTCTGATTTTTGGGCTTTGGCCTGGACGATGCTGAACAGCGCAACGAATGCAATAAGAATGGTACGTTTCATTTTGAATTGATTTTTTATGGATGAATTAAATTTAATTGTTGATTACCTGATGGTTTTTGCCCAGTTGGCATCCGCCTTGGTTTTCAGGTTGTTTTCGTCCTTATCCCAGGACTTTTTGGTGTTGTTAAAAAATGCGTTGTAGAACAGGTATAGTTTGCCGTCGATGAGCTTGAAGGTCTCCGGGTCGATATCAACTTTTTCACCTGTCGCACCCATCGCATAGGCACACCAGCCACCAAATTGGGGCTGATATTTGGCCGGGTTGCTTTTAAAAAGGTCGCGGTCCTGCGTATTGGCAAACCGGTAAGTAATACCTTCAGTGGTCAGGGTGATATCTTTTTTACCTTCCAGTGCTTTCTTTCCGGTGAAATAGCTTACAGGATCATACCCATTGATTGCCAGGCCCTTTTTATCAATGTTGAAATGCTTTTGGTGTAATTCAGTCGGGTTTTGTGCTGATGCGAATCCGGCAGTGAAGACAGATATCAAAATCAGCGGGAATGCTTTTTTCATGATCTAATGCGTTGGTTTTATGTTACTTTTCCCAGTTTGTCGCAGGCGCCGGGAAAGCCTTACAAACTTTTTGATTTTTATAGATCATTACCGGATTTGAAGACAAGACGCTCGGCTGGTAAGCTGAAATCAGCGATCGTTGGAAACTAAGCCGGGATGGTCAGGGCTGCCCGGGCCATTGAACTTTCGAATGACTTACTTAATTTGTAGCTAAAGTCAGTAAGTGCTTTTTTATAATATCATAATGCTCCCAGGGAATGTGATGATTCGCTCCGGGAATAATAATTACTTTCACTTTTTTGTTAAATGATAGCTTTCGAGTTCCATAAGCAACATTTTTAACGGTGACCAGGTTGTCCTTGTCACCATGTATGAAAGTAACCGGCATATTCATCCTGTAGTAGCAGGTGTCCATATCAAAAAGGTCCTTCTTAAAATACCATATCTCCGTATTACAAACCCTGAACGGTCCCGGCAACAAGTATTGCAGGGGGGTATGGACAAAAATTGCGCGCCACTTTTCCTTTGGCTCATCGTAAGGAGAGATCGAGCCAGCTAATGAAGTCACTGAAGCGTAAGCCTCCGGATGGTCCTGCGCGAGTTTCACGGCGACGGGGCCTCCGAGACTATGACCGATAAGGTGCAGTGGTCTGTCATTTTGTTCCTTTTTGACTATACCATAGATTAGCCTTGCCTGATCGGAAAGGTGATAAGCATGCCCGGCATCACTGTAACCGAAGCCGGGACGGTCAATAGCGATGATACGGAAATGTTTCAATAAGTCAGGATCCATGAGATATTCCCGGTAACCTTTCCAGCTTCCCGGTGACCCATGGATAAAGAAAAGGGTTGGCAAGGTATCGCTGCCTGCTTTAACGTAATGCAGGTTGACATGGTCAACCGACATGTACATAAAGTGCGGAAAAAGATCCTGGCGGGAAAATTCCAATTTGGCCTTTTTATCCGGTATTCGCAGGTATCGGCAAGACGCGGAAAAAACAAGTAAAATGCAGAGGAGTACAAATAAGTGCCGTGTTTTTATCATCTGAAAAGCAATTGTTTCTTCTGTTGAATAGCTAAGCGCAGTGCTGCCGGTTTTCGGCAACCCACGCTTAGGTATTTCTCAATCATTACTTCACGGCCAGCAGGTCTACCTGTTCGATAACCGGCGGCTGGGCTAGTAATTCAGGAGCTTTGGACATTAAAGCTTTCGCGATCTCACCGCCTAAATGAGCCTGACGGCCTTCCTCGGCTTCAAAGGTGTCAAATATACCAAAGGTAGAGGGGCCTAACTGTAGCGCATACCAGCTAACAGTAGCCGGTTCCTGTTCTGCAAGCGGCAGGGCGCTTTTAATAAAGTCTGCGACTTCCTGTTCTTTTCCTGGCTTGGCTTCCAGCCTGACCAATAATGCTAATTTTACCATAGTTGAATGTTTTAAAGTGTTATTAATGATTATAGATGATGAATTTGGTTGGTTCGCCGCCAATTTTAATGAGTTGCGGGCGGGACTTTACCCGGTAATCCGTCCGTCCAGCCTAAACGAGCCTGGTGGGCAACTGGAACAGTCAACCGATGTTAAGGGTTCTATGCAGCTAACACTTTTCGCGGCATGTGAAGGATGGATGCGGGATGCGCGCTTTTTATCTTTTAAAGCGAACGAAAGTGAACCAAACCCTATCATAACCAACCAGGTTATCAGTGTAAATTTTATAGATGGTACCATTGCTATTTCGTTGGAGTTTTTGGGTTTTGTCGCCATCCGCATCAAATCCTTACAAAAAATTTAAAAAAGATATGTAAGGATTCGGTGGGTTCTACGACCAATCACAAACAAATAGCACATCAGCAAGCGCCTGGTGAAACAATTCTATTTATGGATTAATCTTAAAATTAAGATGCAGATCGAAAAAGGTCAGATAACCGCTATAAAAGTACATACCTGCGACCCTTCGCAATGGGTAAATAAATACGCCGACTATTTGTACGGCTACACATTATCCAGAATCAATGATGAGGAACTCGCCCGTGACCTGGTGCAGGAAACGTTTTTAGCGGCGTTGGAGAAAGCAGAAAAATTTGAGGGAAGAAGTTCGGAAAGCACTTGGCTAACCGCGATCTTAAAAAATAAGATCATCGACGTCTACCGTAAAAAATCATCGGGGCTCTTGAAAAGGCAGGAAGCCCGGATACAAGCCCAGGATTTGGATGACTTTTTTGAAGTGGACGATGGGCACTGGAAGGCACAACACCGCCCGCAGGCCTTTGGTTTAGAAGCCGACAACCCTCTTTTGGGTAAGGAGTTTAATCACATTCTTAAAGAATGTATGCAAAAGCTGCCCGCACTGTGGCTGTCTGTTTTTACCATGAAGCACATGGATGAGGAGACGACAGAAGTGATATGCTCAGAACTTAAAGTTACCTCGTCCAATTATTGGGTGATCATTCACAGGGCTAAGTTAAACTTACGCGCGTGCCTGCAAAAAAACTGGATTTAAATTAGAAGAAGATGGAAGATAGTGAATTGAAGAAAATTGCCTATAACTGCAAGAAAGCGACGTTTCTGATTGAAAAAAAGCAGATCGGCACCATAAGTATGCGTGAAAAACTGGAGTTGAAGATACACCTGGCGGGTTGCTCCGTGTGCCGGATTTTTGAACAACAGAGTCTAGTCATCAATAAAATGGTACATGATCTGTTTCATGAGCCGGAGCCCAATGAGCACATCAAGCTTGACGACAAATTCAAAAAAGAACTACAGCAGCGTATTGAAAAAAAGCTCGATAAACATTAGAACCGGTACGTCGCTCACTTGAGATGAATAACGAATAACCTAATTAACGGACTTCACCATCCGGACATAAATTAAAAAAAATGATAAAAGTACAAATTGGACAATGCATGCCTAAATATACAATCAGGCTGCGTAATTTATTCATCTTCATGGGTTTTCTGCTGATTAATATCCCGCTGGTAAGTAACGGACAGGATGCCGGCAAGAAAAAGGCGGATATTCGTTTTTTGGAGAACTCCCTATCTGTGGCTATGCAACAGGCAAAAGCCCAACAGAAGATCATTTTTGTGGATGCCTTTACCGTCTGGTGCGTTCCCTGCAAACAGTTGCGAAAAACAACGTTCAAAGACCCGGAACTTGCGGCCTATTTCAATAACAATTTTATTAATGTCTCTCTTGACGCCGAGAAGGGCGAAGGCATTCCTTTTGCGGCCAGGTATAGCCTGAAAGGATACCCAACGTTATACTTTATCAACGCCGAAGGAGAACTGATCGCGAAAAATGAGGGCTTGATTAATGCAGCGGCGCTTTTAGCGTTAGCGAAGCAAGTAACAGAAGCAACATCTGCAGTGAAGGAGTGATATAACTGAGGTAAAGTGAACAGCCTTTGGCGATATATTGCGTGAGGTTCAAGCATGGGAAAACCGGGCAGATGAAATGTCGTGATCAGGAAACGTCTCTATCAGAGGCAGATAATGGTAAATCAAATATCGAGTTAGGTGCTGATTTGCGCCCGGTAAAACTAAAGATTTAGCCTGGCTGATCATGAAATATCTTTTCTCAGAACATGTGCTTTTAAGGATGCCGGTGAATAGCCCACCTGGTTACGCTGCAAGTCAGAAACATTTTTTAAGCGATCCCTTTTTCCTGGCAGCAATCAGGTTAGCGAGCCCTTCATTTTACGCTTCATTAGAAAGAAGGGCCTTCCAGATCGCCAGGCTATCTGAAAAGGAAGCCAACAGCTTACAAAAATACATCAACCGCTATTGTTTTCGGCCGACACCTTTCGGCCTGTTTGCTTCAGTATCGCTCGCCGAATGGTCAGCTCAAACTTCGACCCAACCTATTTCTAGACAATTGCAGGCTTACGTTACCCCTTCCATGGCATTTCAAACGCTGTTAAGCAAGGGTTTATTGGACAATGAATTACAGCCTGCATCTGTCTTTGAGAGCAATCCTTCGATATACCGGGTAATGAATGAATACCGGTTTTTCCGGACCGGCCTTGATGAAAATGGTAAAAAACGGGACTACCAGCTGCAGTCCATCGCGTTCTCCAGGCTACTTAAAGAGCTGGTTACCGATTGTCGAGATGGATGTTCCCGCCCGGAGATCTCCGATGCTATCATGCGTGCTGCGCAATGTACAAAGGAAGAGGCTGAAGAGTACGCTGATTTTCTTATTGATTCTCAACTCCTCGTTAACCGGCTTCGCCCATCGATCACTGGCCCTGAATATCTGATGCGTTTGGCGGCAAAAATGAACGATGGCCCAATGAAAGCTAAAATAAGGACTGTAAAGGCACGTCAAAATCAGATTATAGATCTTAACCCGGCTGCCGTGGAAAAGCTGGAGCAGGACCTAACCGGTATAATGACCGGATGGGAAACCGCTACTGATAAGTTGAATGTGATTTTAATGAACAAAGCTCCGGGCATTACTCTTGATACCCGGCACCAGGCATCGCTTTGCGACGGGATAGCTGCACTGGAATTACTTTGCCCAAAGGGCGAAGTGCCGGCCCTCACGCAATTCATGCATAACTATCAGCAGCATTTCGAGGGCCAGGCCGTACCGCTTTTGCTGGCGCTTGATCCGGAGGCAGGCGTCGGCTACCAGCAACCGGAATCAGAAAGGAATAACCCGTTGCTTGAAACACTGCATATTCCTTATAGGAACAAGTTACCGGCAGAAGGCAACTGGTCAACGGTACACAGTCTATTAATGGAAAGCTGGCTGAGCATCAACCTGGCAGACCCGGTGATCCGGCTCAATGATACAGATCTTGAACGACTGAAAACCATTGCCGCCCCACGGCAAATGCTTGGCATGTCGGTACTATTCCGTATTTCGAACGATAAACTATTGATAGAAAACGTTGGAGGCGTTAATGCTCCGGCACTAATGGGACGGTTTACGGTGGCGGATGAAAAAATAGCGGCGGCGGCGCAATCGATGGCGCAAAACTTAGCGGCTCAAAACCCAAACATCATCTTCGCAGAGTTGCTTCATCTTTCCGATCCGCATACCGATAATATCAACCGCAGGGCACACGTTTATGCTTATGAATTGCCGATCACGGCGGTCTCGACCTTGCCCGAAGAGCAGCAAATCCAGCTTTCTGATCTTTATATCCGCATGGTCAACAACACGGTAATTCTCTTTTCGGAAAAGCACCAAAAGATCGTAATACCGCGACTAACCACTGCTTATAACCATAGCCTGAATAAGCTGCCGCTGTTCCGCTTTTTAGCCGACCTTCCGTATCAGCACTTTCACTCTGCCCTCGGACTGGACCTGTCTCAATTTTTCCCGAACCTGCATTTTTACCCCCGGGTAGAATATAAGAGTAGCATCTTGTCACCTGCCACCTGGATCATTCAAGATACACAGCTCGCCCTACTCAAAGGTTATGACCAGGATAATAATATAGCAGTTTTCAAAAAGTTAAGCCACGAGATCCGTTTAGCCCGTTATTTCTCCCTTGCAGAAGGAGACCAGGAGCTGGTTTTTGATAGAGATCGTGAAGAGGATGTTTTATTCTTCTGCAATTGTATCCGGCAAAAGAAATACGTGGTCCTGAAAGAATTTTTGGATCAGAAAGAAGTCAGGCAATATAATGCGTTCCTGCTACCGGCCGGTCCGCTCAACCTTCCCGCAATCCCGGACCGAAAAATAACCACTGCAAATGCCCGGCGTAAATATATCCCCGGCTCGGAATGGCTTTACCTTAAAATATATGCGCCGAAGATCGGCATTAACCGCTTATTGCTGCGATTGCGTCCTTTGATTGTTAAACGATATAACAACGACAAGATCAGGCAATGGTTCTTTATCCGTTATGAAGACCACGCCCCGCATATACGTTTGCGGCTAAAGGTTAATACTGTATCGATCAGCGAAGTCCTGCTGGCGTTTAAGAGCAGGCTGGAAGACCGTATTCAACAGCATGTGATCCGGGAGTACCAGATCGATGTCTATACCCGGGAATTGGAACGATATGCCGCCGGAGGCATAGAAAATACCGAACGCTTTTTTTGGGCCAGCAGTGAACTGGTCATGCATTTTCTTCAGCAGGTAAAAACAAAGCCGGCGACCAGTACGCATATGTTTGCGCTTTACTCCACTCAAGTGATGATCAATGTGTTCATTCCCGGACTTGATGAGCAAATCAGTTTTACTTTAAACAGTTTCCAGCAATTCCGGCCAGAGTTCACAGACCGACCGATCAAGGTGGAACTGGATAAAAAGTACCGCGAGTTAACACCTGAAATCATCAATGCTTTTGGGCTTGCCGATCCTGCCTTACACAGCGGCTCATTGAGAGCTGGCAGGGATTTCATAAAGAGCATGGAACCCATACGGGCGCAATTGGCAGGTGCCCAGGATGCAGGCTACCTCCGCAGCATTATCCATATGCATCTAAACCGCATTTTCACGGATGAATCCCGTAAACAGGAAATGATTTGTTATTACCTGCTGCATAAATACCTGCTGTCTGTTAAGGGGCGTAACAAACGAACCGATAAAACCAACTAACGATCAGTTTTAACAAGATGCTCGTCCATCAGGTCGAGAAACCGTTGTTTGTAATAATCACCCATAACCAGCGCTTCTCCATTTTGCATTCTGACCTGGGCGCGTTCAATAACTTTTACAAAGTTAACGTTAATCATAAAAGAGCGGTGAATGCGGGCAAACAGGGGTTTAGGCAAATGGCGTTCGATCTCCTTCATGGTCAAGTAAGTCATGTGCTTACCGTCAACAGTGTGGATCTGGATATAATTGATCGCACCTTCAATATAGATCACTTCATCAAATTTGATTTTGACCATCCGGCCCTTTACCTCGCTTTTGATGGTGAAAAAGTCTTCCCTGATGGGGTAAGCGTTTTTAGCCGTCAATTTCATTTTCCGTTTCGCATGATGGATGCATTTGGCGAACCGTTCATAGGTAATTGGCTTCAATAAATAGTCGAACGCTTCTCTTTCAAAAGCCTCCAGCGCGTATTGCGGGAAGGCAGTGGTAAAAACGACCGTTGTATAAAGATTGACCATACCGGCCAGTTCCATGCCGGAAAGCAGGCGCATGTCGACATCAACAAACGTAATATCGGGTGCGTTTGCACTAGTCAGCTCATCCAGCGCAACCACCGGGTCGAGGGAAGAACCCCGCAATTCCAGACCGGGTGTTCGCTCAATGTATTCTTTCAGCAGCGTAATTGCTCCTGCTTCATCATCTATTACATAGCAGCTGATGTTCATAGTTCAATGGTTAGGTTTACAATAAAAAAATCAGTTTCATTCGTGGTCAGCAAACGGTAGTTCTGGTGGTAATAGTTGCTAAGCCGTTTTTCAATGTTCTTAAGGCCGAGTCCTGTATTCGGATAAAGGTTCGTATTCCGCTTTTTATTGCGGGTCTCAAAATGCAAATGGTTTTCCTTCAGTTCAAGCAGTATGCCAGCCGGATACTTTTTATCACCCAGGTCGCCGTGTTTCATCATGTTCTCCACAAGCGTGATCAAAATGAGCGGTAAAATTTGGACGGTGGAAAGCTTACCTTTTTTCCTAAAACGGAGATG
Organism: Mucilaginibacter sp.; assembly: GCF_041663085.1. Taxonomy (GTDB): domain Bacteria; phylum Bacteroidota; class Bacteroidia; order Sphingobacteriales; family Sphingobacteriaceae; genus Mucilaginibacter. The sequence continues at coordinate 95,698 of NZ_JBAZRC010000001.1, read as the reverse complement.
AAAATGTTCCCGAAACCGCATGCGGCATAGTTCAACCAAGTTTTCTATCTGCCCCACTTCCTGACTTAGCAAAACAGTGCGGTTATCATCAGCGCTGACCAGGGAATAGCGCATTAGGTCAGCCAAACGGGAAACACTGTTTCCGGCATCGGCAGATTCTTTATAAACCTCATTGTAAATAAAATTCAAGGAGTTAAATAATAAGTGCGGGCTGATCTGGTTTTGGAGATAAGCGTTCTCAACGGAAATGAACTTATTTTCGAGCTCTAAAGTTTTGGCGATTGATTTTAATTGCTCAGTTTCCATCTGGTGATTACGTTCTCTAAACCGAATCATATAGAGCATGGACCAATACGCGATACTCAAGCCAATAAAATAAAACCCTCTCCAAATATTTGTTACGGCATAGACCTCAGTAAGCTTGATATGTTTAACGATGGGATGCTCAGGGCTGGCAATCAGACAGTCAAGTGAAAATTTGATAATTAAGTATGCGGTTAGTTCAATGAAGGTTAGGGTGATAGAAATGAGGTAGGGTTTTGACGTTCTAAAAAATGCAAAATCTAGTATAAGGTGTGCATTTAAATAAAACAGCACTATGTTAAGCGGATAGAAAACAAGAAAGTTCGTCAGCCGCCCCATTGCACCTACGGTAAAATGAATAAATGTCAGCTCGTAGCTAATAAATATTAACCAAAAAATAAGATGGCGAATAAGGATAGGCTTTCTCGTCATTACTAACTTTATTTATGTCATTATAATACCATTGATAATTTTCTACATATAGCAAAACCCTCTCAGCGTAACAAACTTCAGCGAGATTTCATGACTGGATAGTTTTGAGTCAAAACTTAACGCCATGAAAAATAATAAGTCAAAAAAACTGACCCGAGAGATCAGTACGATCTGTGATTTCAAATCGCCGACGATCAGAACAGTCTTTGGTGACACAGAAACGGGAACCGATCCAACCAACATTACCATTATTACATTAACAACTGTTAATACGCATCAGGCTGGTCAAAAGTTAACTGCATAGAAAATTATTTGCCGTTTGTCCTCAAAAACCTCGCTCATGTAGTCTGGGTCGATAATTATACATTAACTATATGTTAACCAAGTTGTTTGCATTTTGCTTAGATCCGAAATTAATGAACTCGAAAATTCGGTCGGTGCAATTATAAATGAAACGAGCACCGCGAACGATATCAGCTTTCAAAAAAGGATAGCTGAACAGGTTACTTATGTCCAAAAGCTTTGCGATGACCTGAAGAAAAAATGGACGCATGAGTTGTTAAGCAATGCGAAAGAGCAGGTCATCAAACGGTATGTACAATATCACCAGGCCGGTATCATCCAGCTTGCCGATGAGGTCAGCAGGCAAATCCCGGCCTCCGGCTTTTCGGAGGAGGAAGTTGAAATAATGAAAAACGCCTATAGGCAACTAACTGCTAACCTGGAGCAGGTACTTGAATTTCTTCGTCATCGTTTTTATCAATATTTCGATATTGACCATAAGGCAAGCATTTACCATTGCACCCTTTTATTTTTGAGGTTCGCTTCATTTGAGCATGAACTTATTGCCTATCAAAATCCATCGGTGGATCATTCATTGATTGAAGTCGTCCTCACTTCAGTTCATGAAGTAGCAGCAGAGGGTTTCGTTTCAGGGATATCGTACCGGCAGGCAGACCAGTCGGTCAATTTGCTTCGTATGACCCACCAGCTCTTGTTGTGTGGTACAAATACGACCACTGCAAGTCTTGTTCATGCGCTTTATCAGCAAAATCTGAATACGTTGCATTTTTTTTATTGGTACCAGCGTTACATTTCACTACAAATCAGCCAGGCCGGTGCGAAAAACCAACAGTATGATCTGGTCGATGAACAGCTCAAATCGCTAACCGGGGTTTTTGTAAACCCTGAAAAGGCGCTGCAAACCGAATTGCTTTCAATTGATCTGCTGATCATTCCGTGGCTTCAGGAACAAGCCGGTTCATCCGATCAAATAAAAAAAGGGAAGTCTGGCTTTCAGTTACCGCTTAACCTATCGGTACCTCAATTTGCTTTGTTTATCCGGATATTTTACAAAACCGGATGTTTTCCGGTCGAGAATGTTGCCATGATCATCCGTTTCTTCACGGAACATTTCACCACGAAGAAGCAGCCGCATATATCGCATAAAAGCTTTGGCCGGGCCTTTTACAATCTTGACCAATCTGCCGCTGCGGTTGTTCGTGATTTCCTGCAAAAAATGCTCAGCTATCTTAATAAGACTTATTTCCCTTAACCAAAAAACAACTATGGAAAAATGATACACACGAGGCTTTGTTTGAGACACCTGTTTCGGCTAACGGGTGGCAAAGCCGAAAACTAAAAGGCTAAAACGATGATAACTAAATTTAGTGAGCGGCTATACGCAGACCTAAACAGGGATCTTAATGAATTGGTGCTCGAGGAGGATCAGGTGATCAAAAGGCTGGAACGGTCAATCCACGTATGTTTAAAATACCTCCGTAAATTAAAAGACTATTGCAAATTGAACGACCCCGGTACGCCGGCTGAAGAGATCGTCTTTTTCAAACACATCAAACCAAAGTTCAAATCGCAGCTGATCTTCTATCAGTCCCTGCTGAATATCGAAATACGGAAACCTATTGGTGACGGCAAGGTGGTATCCGACTACTTTGCCAATGAGATCAAGATCCTTTACCATTTCTTCGAGAGCAACCTTTCTTTTTATCAGTATGTACGAACACAGGCTACCTACCTCGATGAATATTATTTTGTGCGTGGAAACTATGATGTACATCTCGATCCGGATCAATGCGTCATAGATTTCGATCCTACGTTCAGCACTACCCACGATCACAAACTCGCCCAGGTGCTGGCCAGCGAACTGATGCAGGAACATCTGGAGCAGGCTATCCAGAAGATCGGCCAGAAAGATGCCATCATGCAACTAGATTCTGAATTCAGGGATTTTGACTGGAAACAAACGAAATGCGCCCTGATCGAACTGATCTATTGCTGGCATGCTACGGAAGCATTCGGAAAAAAGAATCTCAAGAGCATCGTCAAGTTTATCGAGAAGTCCTTTAACATATCCCTGGGGAACTTCTACGACACCTATGATTGGCTATGCGGCCGGCCCAGTCCGACGGTTTATATCGATGAAATGAAAAGCGCCTTTTTGCTGCGCCTGCAAAAAAAGCTTAGGTAAAAGGTTCAAAAAGCGGCTAATTGCCGCTTTTTTTATTTAACCCCAAAAAACTTGCAATCCGAGTCGGACAAACTCGGAGGGTTTCGGCAGTCCATATTCAGAATTTTGTCCTGTCACCGTCAGTAATTAAACGGGCGGATAAACTAAGTATTATGCTACATCAAATTTCATGGTTCACTTATGGGTCAGCTATATTTTTAATAGCAATTGTCTATTACGCATATGTAGGATTGACCTTTTACAAGACAGAATTGCATGGCATTATCTATCGCCTGACAGGCAGGAAGCCGGCCGTAAGCAAGTTTTCCGACGGGGATTTTCAAATTCCCGGTTACAGCGTTGCCGGTGCCATAAAACCGGAGGAGGTGGATTTTGTGGCACAGGAGGATCTGTCATTCGGGCCGCCGGACGAAACGGAAACACCGGTCATTCCAACGCCGGTAAAAAATGAGCAGGATATCCACCTGCTGGGTGAATTTTCAGAGATGCTCTCTGAGGTTAAAACGCTCATCCGTGTAATTAACGAATCCAGCGAAACAAAGGAAAACTTTGAAATGCTTTTCCGGCTGATCATCCAGAAATATTACTCATTGGCAGGAACGGCCTACGAAGAACAGGTAAACGATTACCTGATCATCGAAGGTGCTGACCAGTTTCCCTTTTCCCTGACATTAATTGAACTCCAATCACTTTGGACTAACGAAGCACACGAAAATCAACCAGCATGAAAAAGAACACACTTAAGGTTAAGGAGACCTTACAAAGGGCATCCAGGTGGGTGTCTACGCTTATCGGATTAATTATTGTGGCCGGGCAGGCCGCCTTCGCCCAGGACGGCAACGCCGGAATAAACCAGGCAACTTCCCAGGTAAAGAGCTATTTCGATACCGGTACCAACCTGATGTACGCCATCGGCGCGATCATCGGCCTTGTGGGTGCCATAAAGGTTTACAAAAAATGGAACGATGGCGAACATGATACCGGCAAGGTCGCTTCAAGCTGGTTTGGCAGCTGCATTTTCCTGGTAGTTGTTGCTACCGTTTTAAAATCATTTTTCGGGGTTTAAATTATTTTATATGCCAGTTTATCAAATCAATAAAGGGATTAATAAGCCCATAGAGTTTAAAGGATTAAAAGCACAATACATCGGCTATCTGGCTGGTGGGTTGGTTGGCCTGCTCGTCTTGTTCGCAAGCATCTATATATGTGGGCTACCTGTTTATTTGTGCATTCTCACTATATCAGTTTTAGGTACCGGACTTTTTTATCAAGTCTTTAAACTTAGCCATAAGTACGGACAGTACGGACTGATGAAACGTTCGGCTAAACGATATCTTCCGGGTTACCTGAAGTTCAACTCACGTAAATTATTTACCCGATTAAAGAAATAGTTATGTCAGCATTCTCAAAAGCAGAAAAAATTTTCCCGATCTATAAAGTGGAGCACGATTGTATGGTTTCTGTACAGGGAGATCTGACGGTGGCCTACGAAGTCGCCTTACCGGAAATATTTACGCTCTCAGATGAAGATTACGAAACGTATCACCAGTCGTGGATCAGAGCGGTAAAAGTATTGCCAAAGCATAGCATCGTCCATAAGCAGGATATTTTTATGCGTAACAGTTATGCGGGGGCCCAGGGCTTACCGGAGAATTTTTTAACCACGTCGGCAGACCGCCACTTTAAAGGGCGGGCCTTTCTTGATCACACCTGCTATTTGATGCTCACAAAAAAAGCTGATGACCGAAAACAAGCCAACAGCGGGTTCTCCGGCATCATGCGCAAAAACGTCAGCCCTAAACAAACGACGGATGCCAGGGCCTTACCAGAATTTCTGGAAAAAACGGGCCAGTTTGAGCACATTCTATGCGACAGTGGGTTTGTGAAAGTCAGAAGGCTTGGTGACGATGAGTTAAGCGGAACAAAGTTATCCGCAGGTTTACTGGAACAATATTGTTTCCTGCAAAGAAAGGACGAACTACCGATGCTAAAGGATATTCATTTAAAGGACCGGCTCCAGATCGGTGACCAGCATGCGCAGTTATTCACGCTTGGTGATGCTGAGGACCTTCCAGCCTTGTGTGGCAGCCGGATCACATACGATAAATACTGCACTGATAAAACAAAATTCCCTCTAGGATTTGCCGCGCAACTCAACTTATTGCTGAACTGTAACCATATTTACAATCAATATCTCTTTATTGGAGATACCGGGAAAACCATCAAAGAACTGGAAGCCAAAAAATTGCGGCTTCAGTCATTATCGGCGTACAGCAGGGAAAACGCGATCGGCAGGGATGCAACCAATGACTTTTTAAACGAAGCAATCAGCCAGCAGCGTTTACCGGTCAAAGCGCATTTTAATGTATTGGCCTGGACCGATCAACCTGATAGTATGCAGGATATTAAAAATATGGTTGGTTCAGCCATGGCACAAATTGGCGCAAGCAGCAAACAAGAATCTGACGGTGCCGCGCAGATCTGGTGGGCCGGTATTCCCGGCAACGCTGCGGATTTTCCGGTAAACGATACCTTCGACACTTTTTTGGAACAGGCCACCTGCTTTTTAAACCTGGAGGGTAATTACAGGAGCGACCCACCGGCAACAGGCATTCGTTTTTGTGACCGCCTGACCGGCAAGCCTTTTTATATCGATCTGTTTGACGCACCGCGTAACAAAGGTATCACTTCCAATATGGGTATGCTGGTTTGCGGAACTTCCGGTGGCGGTAAGTCTATGACGGTTAACCATATTTTGCGCTCACTCTATGACCAGGGCGCGCATTGCGTAACGGTTGATATCGGAGGTAGTTATAAAGGCTTATGCGACCTGGTGGGCGGCTATTACTTCACCTATGAGGAAAGCAACCCGATCCGGTTCAATCCATTTTATTTACCGGAAGGCCAGTTTCTGGATACCGAGAAGAAAGAAAGCCTGAAGGCATTACTTGTTACACTTTGGAAACAGGAGAATGAAAGTTTTATGCGAAGCGAGTACGTGGCGCTATCCAACGCCTTACAGGGCTATTATGAACATTTGGCCAACAATAAAACAGTATTCCCGGGCTTTAATTCCTTTTATGACTACCTGCAAAACCACTATGTTCAGATCCTAAGGGAGCAACGTGTAAAGGATAAAGACTTTGACATCGACAATTTTCTGTACGTGCTCAGGCCATATTATAATGGCGGGGAATTTGATTACCTGCTCAATGCCACTGAAAACCTGAACCTGCTGGATCAGCGGTTCGTGGTCATAGAACTGGATTCTATTAAAGACCATCCCATTCTCTTTCCAGTTGCCACCTTGCTGGTGATGGAAATGTTCCTTTCCAAGATGCGGAAATTAAAAGGCATCCGAAAAGTCCTCACTATTGACGAAGCCTGGAAAGCTATAGCGAATTCAGGTATGGCCGGGTTTATCCAATATGCCTTCAAAACCATGCGTAAATTCAATGGCGTACCTAATGTAGCTACCCAGGAACTGGATGACCTGATCAGTTCGCCGATCATCAAGGATGCCATCATTAATAATTCCGATATCCGGATAATGATGGATATGCGAAAGTTCATGAACAAGTTCGATAAACTCCAGGATACGCTTGGCATGTCTGACAAGGGTAAACAGCAAGCCTTGTCGGTCAATAAGGATAACAGGGAGATCTATATCGAGCTGGGAGGACAGGTAATGAAAGTGGTCAAGAATGAACTGTGTCCCGAAGAATACTATGCTTATACGACCGAGGGTAAAGAGCGGGTCAAAGTGCAGGAATATGCACTGCAACATGGCAGTATCGAAAAAGGGATTGCAGCCCTGGTCCAGGAAAATCAAACAAACATTAACTAATAAAAGGATATGAAACCGTTAAAATTCATCATTTTAATTTCCTACTTATTGCTGGCTGTAGCCTGCAATAACAGAGGAGAAAATTCTATCGCCGGTGTTTATGTAATGAGTTTTAAAAATGACTACAGCACTGCAACGGATACCATTATTATTGAGGCTTATAATATAGAAACTAAAACTTTTCTGGTGGAACGCAGAGACGGCTTCCATCGCATTCGCGAGGGGAAAATCTTACCTAAAGAATATAAGCAACAGCACTGGATCGCGACATTTAACGAAGAAAAACAAGCACTGCAGGAAACGGAAATTGGCAAACAAATTTACATTAATCAAGCTGCAGGCACACTATCGTTCGGTGCCACTTACCGAAAGATCAAGTAAGAAACGATAACAAATCATCATTAAAATTCGATCTGCTGAACAGCGGAAAGGGAGGTGCTATGAAAATTTTAAAAGTAACATTACCGGTGAGCCTGGCTATCGTGCTGGTCTCGTTCAATGCCGAAAAGGCTAATGCACAATTTGTCGTTAGCGAGGTCATTAAGCTGACCGTGACCAAAGTGATCAAAGCGATCGACCTAAAAGTGCAGCGCATGCAGAACCAAACGATCTGGCTGCAAAACGCACAGAAAGTATTGGAAAATCAGCTTTCGCGCTTAAGGCTTACCGAGATCTCGAACTGGACCAGCCAGCAGCGGCAATTGTATAGTGGTTATTATGATGAGCTGTGGAAAGTGAAGGCAACGATCACTTATTATCAACGGATCAAAGACCTGACAGTGAAACAGATTGCGCTGGTTGCTGAATATAACCGAGCCTGGGGAATGCTCAAACGAGATCAGCATTTCAACGCTGCGGAATTGTCAGCTATGCAAAGTGTTTATTCCGGGATACTTTCAGCAAGCGTTGACAATCTTGATCAAATCCTCCTGGTGGTTAACCCGGGAAAAACCCAAATGAGCGATGAGCAGCGGTTGGAACTGGTTAATCGCGCCGGTAATCACCTGGATGAAAACTACGACGACTTGCGACGTTTTAACATGCAAAACCAGGTTTTGAGCCTGCAACGCAGTAAAGAATTAGGCGACACCAAAACAACCCAGGCACTTTATGGAATCAATTAAAGAGATAAAAGCGCGGTCTGCCGGTATCCGGCAGCGTGCCAGATCGTTGTTGGTGTTTTCGCTCATTACGGCAATCAGTACGGGAATGGCAGCCAAGGCAAATGCCCAGACGTTTGCGGAGTGGTTTTCTCAAAAGAAAACGCAGAAAAAGTACCTGTTACAACAGATCGCCGCTTTGCAGGTTTATTCCGGCTATCTCAAAAAAGGTTACAGCATCGCTTCCAATGGGTTGGGCAATATTTCCGGTTACCTCCAATCAGAGAACAGTTTACACACGACTTATTATAAACGCTTGAAAACTGCCGACCCAGTGGTGAAAAATGACCCGATGGTCAAAGCGATCATGTCCTGGCAACAAGACATCCTGGAGCGAACACAGGAGATCAAACAATCCAGCGGGATGACATCAGCCGAAAAAAACTACTTGTCAAAAGTTTGTGCGGCTGTATTGGCGGACTGTGATCAACAGTTAAACACCCTGCAAAATGTCATCAGTGACAATAAGGTAGAAATGAGTGATGCGGAGCGGTTAACCCTGATCACCAAGGTCCACGCTGCGATGCAGGCAAATTATAAATTCACTTCCGGCTTTTCCGCGCAGGTGAAAATACTGGCTGTCAGGCGTGAACAGGAACAGGCGCAGCTGGCTGTCTCTGAACAAGTTTATGGTATTAATTAAGCTAATAGTCATGAAAAAACAATTTGGCATATTGGTCATATTCGGTCTTTTGGGCTTAATGGCCGTACGGCCAATCACTTGCCGGGCACAAGGCCAGGAATTGCAGCAATTGTTACTGAACATAGAAAAGCTGACCCAAATGAAAAGCATATTATCCGATATGAAAACCGGTTACCAGATCTATCAGCAGGGATATGGCACCATCTCTTCGCTTTCTAAAGGGAATTTTAACCTGCATAGTGTCTACCTGAACGGGTTGATGGCGGTTAGCCCCGGAATCCGGAACTACGGCCGGATAGCGGAAATTATCTCCATCCAGGCAAGTCTCGTAAGTGAATACAAACGAAATTATAAGCAATTCCGCCAGAGCGGGAGTTTCAGTACCAGCGAACTCAATTATATGGGGGATGTTTACAACAAACTGGTGGCAGAAACCCTGGATAATATCGGGGAGCTGACCAATGTGATCACTGCGAACAAACTACGGATGTCGGATGCCGACCGGATCAAAGCGATTGACCGCATTTATGCAACCAGTTCGGATAAACTTCAGTTCCTGCGTTCATTCAACAACCAGGGCGTCAGCCTATCCCTGCAACGCAGTAAAGCGACGGCCGATACCCAGACGCTTAAGCAGCTATATGGCATAACTAACTAATCCCAATCTTATGAAAAAGACAATAATTACAACCGCTATGCTTGCGGTAACGGGGATACTTTTTCCATTATTTTCCCGGGCGGAAGGCCTCGCAACCGACATTCATGGCCTGCAGGCAACCCTGGACGGCGTTTATAATGACATGTTTCCGATGTGCGGTCAACTGATCGGCGTAGGCCAGGCCATTGCCGGGTTTGGAGCGCTTTGGTATATCGCCGCAAGGGTCTACCGCCAGATCGCCAGTGCGGAACCTATCGACTTTTATCCGCTGCTAAGGCCCTTTGCATTGGGCCTCTGTATCCTGCTTTTCCCTACCGTGATCGCGGTGATCAACGGCGTGATGTCGCCAACCGTCAGCGCCACCGGTGGTATGGTCAAAAACTCGGATGCCGCAATAACGAAACTCCTACAGGCCAAACAAGCAGCTGTCGAGAAAACGGAAACCTGGCAAATGTATGTTGGAGAGAATGGCAGCGGTGATGAAAACCGCTGGTATAAATACACTCACCCTAATGACAAAGATGGTAGCGGCAATTCCGGGGTCTTTGACAGTATCGACCAGGGAATGAAGTTTTGGATGGACAAGCAATCTTATAATTTCAGGAACAGCATCAAACAATGGATGTCCGAGATCTTACAGGTATGTTACGAAGCTGCTGCCTTATGTATCAATACCATTCGCACCTTTTACCTGATCGTCCTGGCCATACTCGGCCCGATCGTATTAGGTCTGTCCGTTTTTGACGGTTTTCAGCATACGCTGACCACCTGGCTGGCCAAATACATCAATGTTTTTCTCTGGTTACCCGTCGGCAACATTTTCGGGGCCATTATTGGCAAAGTGCAGGAAAACATGTTGAAGCTGGACATCTCACAGGTGCAAACTGCCGGGGACACCTTCTTTAGTTCGACAGACACAGCTTACCTTATATTCCTCATTATCGGCATCATCGGGTATTTCACGGTCCCCAGCGTGGCCGGCTATATCGTTAACGCCGGAGGCAATAACGGATTACTTCAAAAAGTCAATTCAATGGTCAGTCATGCCTCCACCACGGCGATGCAGACGGGCTCTTTAGCCGGTGGCCGTATGCAACAAGGCGCGGCTAATCTCGCGGGTGCACCAGGAAACTTCATGGAAGGCTACAACAGCGCTGACGGTAATAATAAATCAAATAGCTACCAGGAGCAAAAACTCTCGGGTAAATAGATCGATCACCATTAAATCAAAAACCATGTTTACTCATCTCAAAAATATCGACACCGCGTTCAAGCACATCCGGCAATTCAGTATTGTCCTGATTATCGGCAATGTAATCACCATGTGCTTCTGCATCTATAAAAGCAACCAGGTCATCAACCAGGCGCAAAACAGGGTGCATATCCTGTATAACGGTAAAGTGTTAGAAGCTGTAGCGGCTGACCGGAGCAGTAACCTGCCAGTTGAATTACGCGACCATATCAAAACTTTTCACCAGTACTTTTTTGATCTCAGCCCTGATGATAAAGCGATCCATGCCAATGTAAGCAAGGCGCTTTACCTCGCTGACGAGTCCGCTAAACGACAGTATGATAACCTCCAGGAATCCGGGTATTATAATAACCTGATATCGGCTAACATATCCCAGGAGATCAGGATCGACAGTACTGCGCTCGAAGGCAAGCAATTCCCTTATCTGTTTACCTGCTATGCTACAGAAAAACTGGTCCGCTCCAGCGGCACCGTTTACCGCAAACTGGTGACTCAGGGAGAGGTCAGGGACATACAGTTACAGACAGACAACAATCCGCACGGTTTCCTGATCCAGCGCTGGCAAATACTGGCTAACCGTGATACCACCATTCAAAACCAATAATGATGATCCGGAATAAACAACCGCAGTCCAATACGGCAACTGAACAATTGGCCAAAGCGATCGCCTTTAACATTATTAAATGGCAGTCAGCGCTCGCAAGCAGGTTAAATGCGCGAATTAACCGCCTTTCCGGGGCACGCCAGAAATGGCTGCTATTTGCTTTTTGCGCAGTCTCCACAGCCGGATTGATCCTCTGCCTTATTATCCCGTACGGTAAAAACGCTATTAACATTGTGGGCAACAGCTATCAGCCGACACATATTGGTCTGCCGTCCGGTCAACCACAGCCAACAGATTCATTAACTATTAAAAAATAACATTATGGAAAATCAACCGCAAGCCGGCCTTGCTCCGGCGCATACTGATGAGTTTTTAAAGAAACGCAAGTTTTACCTCGCTATACCCATATTAATCCTGCCTTTCCTGACCATGGCGTTCTGGGCATTAGGCGGCGGAAAGGATAGCGGAAAATCGGCATCAGTCATACCAGATCGGGGTATCGATATAGCACTTCCATCGGCCCAGTTCAAAGACAATAAGCAAAAAGACAAAATGGATATTTACCAGGCAGCAGGTAAAGATACATCCACCACAAAAGATGGGGTAAGCAAAAACTTCGTCCAAGCCATGGGTTTTGATCCGAAAATAGTATCTGCTACTGATTCTGCTAAAGCCCTCAAATTAAGCACGCCAGTCAGCAGCGCTGATCTCCAATCCGCGAAGATTGAAGCTAAACTGGCTCAACTCAACCGGCAACTCAACCAGCCGCAAACGGAAACCTACGCCAGTCAGGCCCCCGATCCGGAAATCAAAAGATTGCATAAGATGATGCGGTCCATGAAATCATCGGGTGGCGACGACCCGGAAATGAAGCAACTCAGTAATATGCTGACCAAGATCCAGTCTATCCAGAATCCAGAGATCGGGAAAGCCCAAAGCACGAAAAAAAGGGAAAGCGACCCAGTTTTCAGGGCAATTTCTGCCATTGTTGACGGTAAGCAAAAAGTGAAAGACGGGGCGGCGGTTAAATTAAAACTAACCGATAGCGTTACATTGAAAAATCAACTCCTGCCTAAAGGGCATGAGATCTTCGGTGTCTGCCAGGTCTCCAACCAGCGGCTATTACTGACCATTCAAAACATCCGGCTGGATAAACAGATCATTCCGGTCAATCTTACGGTCTTTAGCCTTGACGGCATGCCCGGGATACCGGCACCGGAAGCGGAATTAGGCGGTGCAGCATCTTCAGGGGCAGACAACGCCATCCAAAGCATGCAATTTTTGAGTATGGATCAAAGCATTGGCGCGCAAGCTGCAGCCGGTGGTGTCAACGCTGCCAAAGACCTTTTCAGCAAAAAGGTAAAAAAGATCAAAGTAAAGCTGCGGGACCAATACCCCGTCCTTTTAAAAATCAATAAATAATCCCATGACAGCCGCCGTAAATTTTTATGAGCTGAAAACGCAACTGGCCGACCTCGGTTACGCGGATCCTGAGATCGTTGACCACCTGCGTGACCGTATCATCGCCGGAACTTACGACTTCCGGCTACCTTACCAGGAAAGTATCGGTTCGCTGGTCGCGAATTATTCATTCAATATCCAACGGCAAGAAACTAATGGGCCTATGCTATTTGATCATCTGGATGCCGCTATTTATCACCCTGGTCAAGAAAAATATTTCTATGCGATCTTTTCTCCGGACATATCAAGAGATGAGGTCAGGCAAGTACTTCAAAGAGGGCTGGAAGGTCCTTTTATCGCTGACGAGCTCCCGGATTATTTCGATCGCATCAAAATCTCAAACTTTTTAAATCAAAATAATATGAACACGCAAAATTTAGAATTCTTAAAGAAAAGCCTGTTAAACCTTGGATTTGGCGAGCAGGTGAACGCTGACCTGGAAAAAAACATCAACAAGAAAGTGCCGGAATTTAACTTAGCAGCCAAACATGAGTTCAATCAACAAACGGTTGATTATAACCTGCATTTTAAGGCTGGTGAAAACCAGGAAATGTATTTCTTCAATAAGTTCGATACGACCCTCCACAAAGGCAAGGAAAACGAACAAAACCAAACCTTTTATATCAATAAAGGCAATGGTGTCACCGCCAAAGAAGCCTTTAACCTGATGGAGGGCCGTGCCGTTTACAAGCAGCTATATAATAAAGAAGGCGAAGGCTACCATGCCTGGCTGCAACTCGATAATAGCAGCGAAAAACAGAACGGCAACAAGGAGATCAAACGATTTAATGAAAATTATGGCTTTGACCTTGATGCTGTATTGAAAGATAAGGGCATCAAAGAACTGACAACCCCGGAAGGTACTGAGAACCTCTACCGTTCGCTAAGAAAAGGTAACACGCAGCAAATTACCCTCGAGCGTAACGGTGAAGACAAAAAGTATTTCATCGCCGCCAGCCCTCAGTTCAAGACCGTGGATCTTTTCGACCATCAAATGAAAAAGATCAAAAGAGAAGAGTTATTAAAGCCAGAACAGCAGCAAACAACCGGTAAAAAGCAAAGCGAGCAGCAAAAGGAGGATGCTCCTGCAAAAAAGCAGTCGCGTAAAGCAAAGGTTCACGTTTAAATAAAGAAGGGAGGCTCATGCCTCCCTTCTTTTTGTATGATTTTTTTTTATTATATTATAAGATAAAATCCAGCCACTAAGATTATGCCTAAATGCACACTATGTCTGATTAATGAAGCAGATAAAACAGGTTCTCACGTAGTGCCTCACTTTTTGATGAAAACAATCGATAATGCAGATCACGTTAAGGGAAGAGATAAAGAACTTGGTTTCAAAATAACAGAAGACTTTGTGACTCCATATTTCGGCCGTGATGTAAGTACAAACAAATTGGACGAAGTCTTCGGCGAACTTACTGAAGAAGATATAACAGCCTCAAGAAGTGATATTATAGCCGATTACATATACTGTACCTCATGCGAAAAGAAATTTAGTAGCTTAGAAAGCGCTTATGCCCCTACGTTAAATATTGACGGATCCGAAGTTTATCAAAGTACCAAGTCTTCACTAACGGCATTCCTTTTTTGGACCTCTATTGTTTGGCGACTATCGGCCTATGGCAAACTAGGATTTAAACTCGCTCAAAATGAGGAAAATCGGCTCCGCGTTACACTTGATAAATTATTAATTGCGGAAGTTATAGATGAGCGAGATACTGCAACTAAGGCTATGTTCGAAGATATCAGATACGTAATTTTGCGCGCTCCAGGTTATGCTGATAAAAATGAGACTGCTACTTACTATCATTCAAAACACCGGTTCCCGTACTGCCTTTTGTTAGGAGAATATGCGTTGTTTTATTATATGAAAAGTTCGCACGTCAAAAGCCCACAACAAAGTTTTTTTGGTTTGGAAAAGCTATTGAACCGGGCACCATTAAATAGCATACGCAATGCAGAAAAGATATACCCCGTTACAGATGAACAGATGAAATCAACATGGGATAGTTTTGTTGATTTTGTCAATGCGACCAGAATTAAAAGTTTATTCAGAACTCTTGATGAACTTCATATTAAATTAGGAGGAAACGGTAAACACATGCATCCCAAAGATAAATATGACATATTAAATGAAATAATGGCCGAAGGGAAAGACTTAGGCAGGACTTTTACATTTGAAGATATCAAACAAAGTACTTTTAAGGTGCTAAATAAAAATCATGGAATTACTTCAAAACAATAAGATAGATGATATTAGGAAAATTTATAGTATGAATAAATGCATGTCAAATATTTCTCCACAATAAATTTAGAGATCATCTGACTTTATATAATTTTTAGGTTATAAAAATATTTTTATCGATGGGGAAGGTAAAACGTTAGTAATTTTACAACCATGCTTTACCGAGAATTAGTTAAGTTTACATATGCTTCATATTAAGCTAAAATAACTGCGCGATATAATTGCCCCTTGACCTAAACGCCAAGCAAATAATGATTCAAAAAAGTAACAGATTTTCCTTTTCAGGCCATGATACCTTCCAATGCCGACTATTGTGGCTAAAAAAGGGATATGATTTTTTATACAATGGGCACGACTTCAATAAAAATGCTGCAGGAATTGTCTTAGGTGTGGGTAACAACATGGTACGTTCCATCCGGTTTTGGATGAGAGCATTTGGCCTAACCGATGAACAAGATAACTTGACGGACTTTTCACATCTGATGTTTGGTCAAGATACTGGGCTTGATCCTTTTTTGGAAGATGAAGCCACTCTATGGATTTTGCACTACCGTTTAGTAGCCATAGGTTATGCTTCCACGTATAATCTGATCTTTAACGAATATCGAAAAAGTAAGATAGAGTTCACCAAAAGTGACTACCTCAATTTCATTAAGCTGAAGTTGGAGGAGCGCTCTTCAAACATAAGTGAAAATAGTGTTAACGAAGATTTTGTAGTGTTTGTTAAATTGTACCTAAACACCGACGGAATTAAAGATAAGGAAGATAGTTTTTCGGGGATTTTAACAGAATTAAACCTTTTAGATTTTTACGTTAAGCAAAAGGAAGATGCCAAAAAAGAATCAGAAAATGTTTACTACATCGCTCCCGCTGAACGACCAGATATTCCCGAGGTTGCTGTTCTGTATGCGATACTTGAAAATGGAGATTATCAAAATTCGATCAGCCTTAACCAGTTAGAGGTTGATGAAAATTCACCGGGAAGTGTGTTTGCTTTGACCAAGGCCGGACTATATAATAAAATCAAAGAAATTGTAAAAACACTAGGTCACGGAGTATTAAGTGAACAAGCAGGCATTCGAGAACTGCAGTTCCAAAATAAACCTAAATCCGCCGATATATTAAGAACTTATTATGCTGCTCAAGCCAAATATCAACCAGTTTAGCCCATCTGTCAATATTGACCGGGATGCGGATAGGGATTTGATTTACTACCCTACTGAAAATTCGAAGCGGATCTTTCATCAGATAATTAACGATTTTAAACTTGGTACTCATGTTTTTAATATTGTTGGTTCTTTCGGTACGGGAAAAAGTTCTTTTTTGTGGGCTTTAGAACAAAATATTGTAAAAGGGAAACCTTATTTTTCAGGGACCCATTTTGAGCGGGATCATATAGAAGTCTTGCGTTTGGTTGGTGACCACCGATCGATCATACAATGCTTCGCAGATCTATTTGAAGCTGACATTGAAAAGTCGCTAAATGACGTATTCTCCAAACTTTTTTACCATTATAGGACCGCAATAAAGCAAGGCTTATTGATCATAATGATTGATGAATTCGGTAAGTTTTTAGAATACGCTTCTGAACACTATCCGGAAAAGGAATTGTACTTTTTGCAACAGCTAGCTGAATTTGTTTCTAAACCGGAATACAATATTCTATTCCTTACTACTGTACATCAAAATTTTGATGCCTACGCTTTTGGATTGAAAAATGCCCAGAGGCAGGAATGGGCCAAAGTAAAAGGCAGGTTCAAGGAGCTAACCTTCAACGAACCGGTTGAACAATTACTTAAGTTAGCCGCTGAACATTTACGCACAGTAACACGAAAAGACGCGGATGATGAAATGCTGGCTCTACAACTTTCAGATTTGTTTAAACGCTCTAAAGCTTTTGAACTTGCAGATAAATTGTCATCCGAAGACGCTTTGGACCTGCTACCACTTGACTTGTTGTCGGCAAATGTTCTGACGATTGCCTTGCAACGTTATGGTCAAAATGAAAGAAGCCTGTTCTCGTTTCTTATTTCGTCTGATCACACCAGTATTTCCAAAGTTTCGCGCGGAAACCGTTGTTTCAGTCTGGCACACGTTTACGACTACCTGCTTTTTAATTTTTATTCATACCTACATTCAAAGTATAATCCTGATTATGCAGCCTGGAAATCGATCAGGAATATCTTGGACGAGGTTGAGCGCACCTTTGACCATCAGGTAGATGACTTAAGCAAATTGGTTAAAACCATTGGCTTATTAAATCTCACAGCGGCACAGGGTAGTAAATTAAATAACGATTTCCTGAGCAAATATGCCAAGCTATGTTTATCAATAGCTGACCCTAAGCCGCTCATTGAAAAGTTGAAATCAAAAAATGTTATCCTTTTTCGGGATCACCTGCAGCGTTTCACTTTAAATGAAGGCACATCGCTGGATATGCAGGCTGCTTTGATCGAAGCGGCCAGCAAAGTTGACCAAGTGAACGACGTTGCCCATCTTTTAAAACGTTACTATTCTCTGCCTCCGGTTTTGGCAAAAAACTATTCGTACGAAACAGGAACCCCGCGGGTATTTGAATTTGTGATTACCGATAAGCTTAGATTTGATCAGGCTGCCGGTGAGATTGATGGCTTTATCTATTTGCTATTCAATGAAAAAGTGAGTCTGGACGACGTAAAAGCACATTCGCTGTTAAACGAAGATTCCTCATGCCTGTATGTTTATTATGAGAATTCAAAAACCATCAAGGACCTGCTATTTGAACTGGAAAAACTGCAAAAAGTAAAGGAAGAAAATGGTGAAGATAGAGTTGCCGTCAGGTTATTGAACGAAAGCCTTGAGGCAAGCCAGCGGACATTAAATCATTTTATATTAGGCAATCTTCATACTGATAACCAAAATTTAAAATGGGTTTGGAATGGAAAAGAACAATCAGTAGGCAATAAACGAAGTTTCAATCAGCTGCTTTCAGCTGTTTGTGAGACAGCTTACCCCAACACGCCTGTATTTAACAATGAATTGCTGAATAAGCATAAAATATCACCGTCAATTGCATCGGCACGGAAAAACTATTTTAAAGCACTGGTTAACAATTGGGATCAGATCGATTTAGGTTTCGAAAAAGATAAATTTCCTCCCGAAAAAACAATCTATTTATCGTTAATAAAAGCGAATAATATTTCTATTTCCATTGGTGATATCAATTTAGCGGATAACCAAAATAACTTTGCTCCGTTATGGAACATATCATTGGATTTTTTGGAAAGTGCGCGGGGAGGAAGGAAAAATCTCACTGATTTCATTGAGGTCCTTTCTACAAAGCCATTCAAGATCAAACAAGGACTGATTTCTTTTTGGGTTCCTACATTTTTGTTTATTAAAAGGGATGAGTTTGCACTTTTTGGTGAGAATGGCTATGTGCCGTTTATGACTGAAGAAACACTTGATCTGATCATCCGTTATCCGGAACGCTACGAAATCAAAGCCTTCGATATCGAGGGGACGAGACTTTCTTTGTTTAATCAATATCGTGAACTCTTACAGCAGTCGGCCGCTGAGACACTTAATAATCAAAACTTTATTGATACAATCAGACCATTTTTATCTTTCTATCGTCAACTGCCGGAATTCACCAAGGCTACCAAGAAAAATTTGAGTAAGGAAGCCAAGTCGCTGAGAAAGGTAATTGCAGGCACAGAGGATCTTGAGCAAACGTTTTTCGAAGATTTCCCGGAAGCTTTGGGATACCACACTGATCAACTATCGCAAAACCCTGAGCTTATCCCCAAATATGTGGCGGCCTTGGAGGCGACGATTAAAGAAATCAGGACATGTTATGATACGTTGATAGACAGGTTTGAAAATACTATACAAGACCGTATCATTGGGACAGACGCAGGATTCGACATTTACAAACCTACGTTAATTGCCAGGTATGAAAGTCTAAAACCATATCTTACAGCTGTAGAACAGAAAATATTTTTACAACGTGTAACTTCCAATATCGATGATAGAAAAGCTTGGTTGAATTCAATTGCACAGACTTTAACAGGAAAAGCATTAGAAGCGTTTAGTGATGACGACGAATTCTTACTTAAGGATGAATTTGTCTCCATGATTAACAGCCTGGACAAGTTGGCCGATCTTGCGAATACGGATTTCGATATTCACGCCGAAGATGTATTAGGATTTGAGATCAATTCCTTTATTGACGGCGTCAACAAGACTATTATACGTTTACCCAAGAATAAGCGTGATGAGATTTCAGTAATTGAAAACCAGCTAAGGATGGCCTTAAGCAGCTCCGGATCTAATGATCAATTAAATATTGTGGCGTTAGCCAACCTGTTAAAAGAATTTATACAATCATGAGAAAAGTAAGGCACGTATTGGGGATATCCGGGGGTAAAGATAGTGCAGCACTCGCTATTTACATGAAGACCCATTATCCATCTTTAGACATAGAATACTATACTACTGATACCGGCAAGGAACTTGACGAAACTTATGAGTTAATCAAGAACCTTGAAATATTTTTGGATAAGAAAATCGTTCAATTAACTGCCAGTATTGACGAGGCAAACCATGGATACGATTCTTTTGATTATTTGCTGAACCTTAAATTTCAATACCTTCCCTCGACTCAGGCCCGCTGGTGTACTCAAACGCTTAAACTCGCACCATTTGAAAAATTTGTTGCTGATGATCCTGTTATATCCTATGTAG
The DNA here is from genome assembly GCF_041663085.1 of Mucilaginibacter sp. Taxonomy (GTDB): domain Bacteria; phylum Bacteroidota; class Bacteroidia; order Sphingobacteriales; family Sphingobacteriaceae; genus Mucilaginibacter. The sequence goes on along the minus strand of NZ_JBAZRC010000001.1, from coordinate 75,877 downwards.
GTATTAGGGGTGACGAAAACAGGGATGGGTACATTTCAAAAAAAACTAACATACAGTCTATCTTTCCATTTAGAAAAAATATCTGGAGCGAAGACGTAATCAGTAAAGCATTTCATAATAAGAATGTCCCATTTTTAATGGAGCAACTTAACTTACAGCAATTTAAACCTACTCACGACTTTGAAGAATTACTGCAGCGACCTACTAATCTTAAATTTACAATAAAGAAAAAAGCTGAATTGCTTTTGGAAAGGGATATCGTTTTAACCAATGCGTTGATCTACGCCTATCTCAAAACGACTTCCTACCCCCTCGCTCAGACCGATGATTTCCCTTTAATTGAAAATGATGAGGTACTGGTAAAAGAAGATATATTTCGAATATTGAGAGAAAGTGGAGTTGGTGTACCAAAATATTATGAGAAAATAGAATTTGAAGTCAACGGAAAAAAGGGAGAATACGCCAGGAGCCGCTCCGGGTGTTATTTTTGTTTCTTTCAACAGAAAATAGAGTGGGTTTGGCTTTATGAGCAACACCCTGATCTATTTCAAAAAGCGCTTGATTACGAAAAAAAAGGGTATACGTGGAACCAGAATGAAACACTGGCTGAACTCATCCTGCCAAACCGGATCATGCAAATCAAGGAAGATTATCTAAAAAAAGAAACCGACAGGCAAAAACAGGGTAACATATCAAGTAAACTTATCGATATCTTATCCGATTACGAAGACGGTGAAATTGGATGTGCAGCCTGCTTTATTTAATATGCAATACTTAAAGGAATATCAAGGATTTTCGATTGATCTAAAAGAACTTAATAAAGTTTTTAATCTAGTAGGGAAAGGCCCGCTTAGTAATGCAGATCTTTTAAAAGAATCCGGTTTTGGGATGAATAAGGTTCGCGGCATTAAAGAATACCTTAGTGATTTTGGACTTTTAGGTGAAAAAAATTCATTTACGACGATAGGACAACTTATCTATCAGAATGACCCTCGCTTCAAAGATCCATTTACGCAATGGGTGATGTTGTATCATTGGTCAATGAAAGAAAACAACCCTTTTTTAAACTTTTTGATCAATGACTTGAACTTGGCTGCGGATGATACTGGGATCATAAGGAAATTTAAACAATGGGCGGAGCGGAATATGGTTAAGACAGATTACGAAGGAACTAAGTTAAACGGGTTGATTAATCGGACAAAAGCTGGGATCCTTGATCCGGCTGCTTTTCAGTCACTTAACCTTTTTCATTCTTTTGATGATGTACTCCAGCGGTCCGAGCCATATAATGTCAATATATATCTTATTGCTTATATCCTTTACACTCAGCGCAGAGGAAGGACCTCTATGAGCTTTCAGGAGTTGCTGGATGAACGAAATAACGTGTCAAAATTCTTTAATTGGAATTCTAAGGAACTGGAAGCAAATATGGTCGACCTAATGAATATCAAAATGACCAGACTCGTGCACCATGCCGATCTGCATCTTATCGAATTTGCCTTTAACGGTTCGCCCTGTGACTTAATCGAAAAGTATTATGAAGAGTATTAGCGAATTTGTTAAAGAGGTGACATTTTCTAGGAAACGGACCGGCATCATCCTGTTAAACGATCCAGAACTATTGAAAGATTTTGAAAATTGCGGTTTAAAGCTCCTGAATTTCGCATACTTAGATTTTAAAAAAGTCATTATGACTGATGATGAGCTGATCGCTTTGATCTTGGGTATTGAGCCTCGACAACCCACACTGCTACTTAACCTGGAAATATTTCTTGCACCAAGATTTAAGGATCTTAAATATTTGGATTACTTGCTTGCTAAGCTGGCTGTAAAAGAGCCCAAATTGCCGATATTCCTTGCTTTTTATTCTGAAATCTTATTTGAGACGTTCCGAAACTTTTATGCTAGTCAAACAGCTACAGAAACCCACATTTACGAAGAATATTAAACCGTACCTATCACTATATTGATATAATGAAAATCAGTGAAATAATCGAACTCTCATCAGCTTTTTCAGCGGAAGTCAACGTTCAACGTGATTTTGACTATAAACTGAATGGGAAAAACGAGTATTTGGATGGCTATTTGCCTAATTCCAGTTCCCGTAATATCATCCGTCAGATATTTGAGAGCCTATCGTTTAGGGACAGCCGTAAAGTACATCTAATCACTGCGTCATATGGTACAGGCAAGTCGTATCTGCTCCTTATCCTTGCGTATTTGTTAAGTAGTTGCGACCCTGATTACTTTTTGGATCTAAGGAAAAAGATTGAAGACAAAGAAGGTATTTATAAAGATGGTCTGACAACCATACTTCAGGAATATTGGCGAACCAGTTCAGAATATCTTATTGTACTACCTAGTTACGGGACTGAAGACTTTGAACAGTCGATGTTCGCAGCACTCAACTTTGCATTATCCGAAAAAAAACTAGCTTTCCGCCCTAAAACGCATTACTTAAGGGCCGCAGAAGCGCTCGAAGGCTGGCAGCATAATAATAAAGTTTTATATACCAAATTTGAAAGTAAGATCATCGGGAAAAGCGGAAGCGATTTTATTGAGCTTTTAAAAAAATGTGATGGCTCCGCCTATGAAACCTTTAAAAGAATTTTTCAAGAGATTGTAGGGTCTGAATTTTCAGAGGTGCACGGTGATATTTATCAGGCATTTGCTGATACTGCTCAGCACATTCTGAGCAGTGGCTATAAGGGCATAGTTGTTATTCATGATGAGTTTGCAGGTGTTTTGGATAAATTAATCAACAAAACATCGCATACCGCCTCTCTCAAGATACAGGAGTTCTTGGAAAATGTAAAAAACAAGACCACTAATTCAAATATCATTTTCATTGCTGCCAGTCATCAGAATCCCTCTACCATTGCTGAAGATAAACTTCAAAATATCGAAAAGATCAACAGCAGATTTGTAAGGCATCAATTGGTTATAGAAGATGCTGAAAGTGAAGAGCTGATGGGCAAAGTCTTTTTAACGAAAAATGAAATAGCTAAAAACGACTTGATCACTCCTGAAATTTCGTGTGAATTACTTGATCAGACCGGGAACTTTGCTTTATATGAAGATAGGGCCGATGATTGGATCACAGAAAAGATAATAAAGGGCTTATATCCATTGCATCCGTTGACCTCTTTTGTACTTCCGCTACTTTCAAACCAATATGCCCAAAATACCCGTTCAATGTTCAATTTTCTGAGTCCGAAAGAAATCCGCGAAGGGAGTTTGAAAAACTATCTTGAACAAACGGCTACTTTCGACGACAGCAAAAAAATCAGTCTATATACCCCCGATATGCTTTTAACTTTTTTTGAGGGGAACTTAGCTGATGCCCGTGCAGAAAATGTAGCTTCTCTGACCGACGCGTATCGTACATCATTAGGCCGACGGAATGATCCGGTCATTAAAAGGGTGATGGAAAATATTCTTGTACTGACCGCAACCCGCAAGCAGCAAGTACTGCCCACATTCGAAGTATTATTGTGGGCGATGGATAATGTCCATACCAATGATCTCAGGGAATTAATGGATAGTTTAGTTAGTGATGAAATTCTGGAACTGAATCAAAAAGGCATATATGAATTTCCAGCTTTTGGTTCAAGGAATCTGAGCAAGATCATACAGGAAGAAAAATCAAAGATCGGCTCATTAACATTGGGGACCAGTAAAAACATCTGGACACAAATCCGTGGACCGGAAGCCTATGCATTTGATGAGCACAATGATCAATACGGTAGTAATCGCTCATTCCGAACATTGTGGATCAGTAATCCGGATGAGTTGGATGAGCCCCTGGAAGCGCTTCAAAAAAGTTATCATTGGGAGAATAAAGACTTACAAATACAAGGATATGTTATTTACCTTCTTGCTAAAGACGAAAATGATTTAGAAATTTATCAAAATAAACTCAGCCATTTTACCGAAATACTGAAATACACCGTATTCGCTTATACCAAATCACCCACAATATTTAATAAGATATTTTCTACGACCTTCGATTTTGTGGCTTGGAACCGTGCTGAAAAAAACACGGAGGTAACTGGTAGCCCAAACCATTTACAACGGGTGAAAAGTGAGCTTAACCGACTGTATTCTGAGCTTACATCGCAAATTAGAAACCTTTTCGAGCCGATAAATTGGCTTTGGAGTTTTTCAAAATTGGGAACTGGTACTGAAATTAAGAGCCCAAGGGCTTTCGAACATAGCATGGATGAGTTCATTAATGAACTTTTTACCAATGTGCCAAAGGTCAAAGATGATGACCTGTGGTTTACAAAAGCTAAATCGGAAGTGGTTAAAACTGCGCTTTCAGAAATACTTATAGCTGAAAAAAACAGGATTCCACTCATTAATCTCAATAATAAGGCACAGACAACCAGGATCATTAGTAACTTCTTTAACCATCTTAAAATCACTTCAGAAATAGTTACGCTTAATAAGGTTCATTATGGAGAGATCAAGTTACCTGATCCCGGCTCACCGGCAGAGGCAATTTTTAAATTGATTGATAAAACATTGAAAGTGGATCAACTGGTATCACCAACAGCTTTTATAAAACCGCTTTTACAAGAACCGTTTGGACTGTCACTAACATTGATCAAATTTATTTTTACTTGTTTTCTTCGTGCCAATAAAGAAAACCTATTGATCATTGATCCGAAACGACCGGCCTACGCATTGGACAAAGATCCGAATACTGTTGAAGATCTGTTTAAATATGGTTCGGCGCTCACCATACGTAAAATAGAAATGTCGTCTTTTGAGATTAAATATCTTAAACAGCTTAATGCATTATTTAGTAAGGATTCGAATGCAAACGATTTTGGCGAATTATCAAAGAGGTTTGACGGACTAATCAACTTTTTCAATCCGCTCAATTGGGAGTTAATAAAGCAAAAGGAAGATATAGAAAAATTTTATAAGGAATTTCTTCAACCATTTTTACAAAATGCGACGTTGCCCGGTGTGGATCGTGAAAAGGCCGCGAGGGAATTTTTCATGGTAACTCTTCCTGGCTTCTTTTTGTCAATCGGAAGTAAGGAGGAATTTGAGAATGACACTGATAATATTCCCAAATTAATTGCTAAGCTAAAGAATTATAAAGAATACCCGCACATTGAGGAAACTGCCTTTAAACAGCAAGTAGTTAGCGCTTTGTCTAATAAAGTTTTTAAGACCTCAATTGCAAACATTGAAGATTTTAGGGAGGTCGTGAAATTATGGTTTAATAATCTATCATATACTATAAAGTCTTTGGCTGTTTTTGAAGATCAAGCTATAATGGCTTGGCTAAAAAAATTACGGTCAGCGGAGCCAATCGACATTGCTAAATTTTACCTAGAAGAATTAGCGAACCCGCCTGTTAAAGACTGGAATAATCTCGCTTACCAAACGCATGAGTACGTCTCCACAATTGAAAAATACAAAACGCAAATTGAAATTTATACGAGAAGTCCGCTTGCTATATATCAATCAATTGCCAGATCGTGTTTCTCTATGTCGGCTAACGAGTGCGCCACCGAACCGATATTCAAGGAGACTTTTGAAACATGGTGGAACAAATTACCTCAGTTGAGTAAGTCTCCGCATTTTGAAAATGCATTAATCAATACATTTGTTGAGGAATATCAAACAGGCCTGCCGACAAAGGATAAATTCTTAAAATACATCCCGCTTAAATGGCTTCAGGCCGGACTCCAAGGTGTGATCAACAAGGAATGGGAAGAATGGAGCCCAGTAGAAATAGGAGTAATCGCCGATCAATATGCCAAATGTGTAACGGCTTTAAATTCATGGAAACCACCGATTTCTGAAGAAGCTTTTTGTAGAGAAATAAGTCAGGTTTTTGGACTTGGTGGGTTGGTCAATTTTGAAGAACTTCAATTGGCAATTTCAGATATCTGGTTTGGCGCCTTAACTGAAAATACACGGTGTGCAAACTGGCCCGAAAATAGTTTAGAAGGTGGCCTTTTGACAGCAATCCAGAAAAAAGAAGTCCGGGAGTTTTTATTAAACGTGTTGCCATCGGGCTTTGGATTGAGGGAGTTTAAATATTGGAATGATGAGGTACTTCAACGTTACATCATTAATTTAGCAGAACTTAAATCAGGTATTGAAGACTACAAACGTCCATTAATGGACGTAGTGACAGATTTAGGGAAAAAGTTAAAGATAAAGGCAGATTCTGTAAGCGAATTTCGCGTTCAATTAAAAGAGAATGTTCGGGGAATGGAAGCTTTCAGTTCGAACGCGGACCGCGAAACTGGTTTATTAACCGACTTACGGGCAATACCGTTTCTAAACCTGGTCCGTAAGCTTAGCTCAGATGAAGAATTCTATAATTTAGTGGAGAGTATGAGAATCGTGTTCCATATAAACCAGTCTTATTACTTATGGAATGCAGATCTGCAGCGTCAATTCGTGAAAGAAATGCATGAAGTTTACACCTATTTACATAAATGGAAATATCCTCACGATACCAGAATGGATGATGCCAAGACAAAGATCAACGCCGAGATCGAGGCTATTCAGCAGATACATGAGCTTTCGAAATCGCAGATCATTAAAATATTACAGGATGTTTTAGCAGATCAAAGTAAATAGGCACATGAAGATATTGATTGATTATTATCATTTGCACAAAACTACTAAGAGAGATTTTTTAGTTATTGATGAAAGCACTTACCGGCAGGCAAGGGGTATGCTTTTAAATTACGCAATGAAAGGATCGGCAGATTTTGACTATGTCCATATTTACCAAGCGCCTTTTACCAGTTGGTTCGAGGATGTTCCGGCCTTTGTTGAACTCGTTACGCCGAGATCCGTACTTGCCGCAAAATATCCCGGGATGATTTTACCCTCTGAACTTTCAGACGCATCAATTTACGCACTCGATTTAATTAATGAGTCAATTGTGCCCTCAGAGCGCGAGATATTTAAGCACTTTTTCGGCAGTGAAATGCCTCAGGATGCTATTACAGTTAATGTACTCTATACATTATCACAAATTTGCGCTAAGCAAAAGCGGCCTTTTGATAATGAATATTTGCTATCACTTTGGCGGAGTTTAATATTATCATTAAGGAACCTTGATACGCAATTTTTAAATGAGCTGACTGACCCATTATTAAACGTTGATACGGAGTACGCAGAAGTTCTTAGTGAAAGTATCTACTGTGCTAAGAACAAACTATACTTTGAGCGTTGGCAACATGATCATGCTCGTTACCTACATGATCTTGGTATTGATCAGCGACAGCTTCGGGAATTACTCACACAGCAAATGCCGGAACTGCCAGTGAACCATCGCTTTGAAAAATCAATGTATCGCTTTATCATTGAAAGCTTTGAAAATAAAACATACAGTTTGAATATAATTTCTGGCGCATACCCGAGTGAAGCAAATGCTTTGATACATCAAAAACAGCAATTAGCCCTGGAGGATTACCAAATACTTTCCGAGCGATTTGCCGGAAGGCTCAACTATTCACAGCAGCAAAGCCTCCGATTATTATGCCGCCCTGTTTTCACCCCTGCGCCCGAATTAGACGGTTTATTACTCCCCGAACAAAATGAGAAATGGACTAGCTGGGCAATTGAATCATTCATTCCCTTTAAGTTTTACTACGATGAACTTGCGGAAATAGAACCTGAAATACTTCTTAAAATCCACGAAGGCTCAACGCTTTATTCAGATTGGCTTTATAACAATTATCGTGCAATACTGAATAACACCAACATTTTAACTAATCTGGATGTCATTGCCGAGATCCGAGAAATTTTAGATGACCCAGGATACAAGGTAATCTGGTTGATAATAGATGGCTTTCCTGCTTATTTTGCTCCGGCACTTAGAGGAATATTAAAAAAATATGGCATCAATAAAATCGATCTTAAGTGGAGTTTGGCCACCCTTCCAACTATTACTGAATTAGGTATTCCTATAATGCTTGCGGGGACATTTGACACCAGTATCACGCCGCAGGATTTTGGTAACCGACAAGTATTACTAAATAAGGCGCTGCATGATAAACGTTGCTATTATACTACAAAGCTCAATGATTTTCAGCAAACCATAGAACGCAAAAGTGATCTTTGCTGCCTGCATACTCACGAGATTGATACTCTGCTTCATAAAAATGATTCTGAATTTGACACTTCACGAGCTGCGCAAATAGAAGAGATACTCGAAAAGAGGATTAAAATGATCAGCGAAATCATTAAAGATTCAACTGATAAAAAGATAAAATTTGTGATATCTACTGACCATGGCGCAACCAAATGCCTCAGTAGAGGGCAAAATATAAAAAACATTCGTTTGGAGGAAGCCGTGAAAGACCGCGCCCGAGAACGATGTGTGGCTTTGCAAGGGAGTTTATCGCACGAACAGATTGATCATGAAGAAATGTATGTTTTGAAGAGTAGTGTGTCACAGAACCGAGCTGACTGGGCAATTGCAAGAGGTTATAAATATTTCGGGAAACATGATTCGGGATACCGGCACGGTGGATTAAGTCCTGAAGAAACAATCGTACCATTAATGATTTGCGAGGTTTCGACAGCTATTGAAATACAGGTACAACTCAGGTATATCGGTATTAAGGACTTGTCTTTTGGAAAGACAGAGAAAGATTTCCGCATTAAGATAAAAAATAGTGGTTCGACTGCAATAGAAATATTATCACTATCGGTAACGGAAGATCAAAATTGTATTTTTGAGCTGCCGTTACAAATCGCTTCAGAGTCAGACGCTGTCGTTAAAGGATCAATCAAAATACCGCAAAAGCTACAAGTTAAAGCAAGGGGCGGCAGATTAGAACTCAACTTTAACATAGATTGTTTAATCATGGGCGAGCGTATCAGCCAACAGTTGCAGTGTATAGTGGCTACAACTAAAGACGATTTTGAGGACGATTTTGACTTTTAATAATGGATAAGAATTTAAAAAATAAGATCACTAATATTTATGAATCGTCAAGCATAGATAAAAGCCTTTACAGCAGTTCGGGCTTAAATGAGCAAAGCATTCCGGTTTTTGTGGGTGAATGGCTTATCGACCGGCAACTGAAAGGCGGTGACTGGGACGAAAGTGTTAAGCAACAGGTTATTGGATTCATTCACAAATACATGCCAACGAAAGATGAGGTAGAAGATCTGAAACAACGCTTAAGAAACGGGGATAATGTTTCGGTGTTAGAGTATATATCACCTAAAGTTAACCTTAATCGTGATCAAACATATTTGGAATCAGGCAGTTTGGGTAATCAGAAAGCGTTTATCGAAGAAATTCTCCTTAGTAAATTCCCTCGTTTGCTTAAAGGTGGACTATGGGGGCTAGCGATTTATGGATATAGAAGAACGGATGATGGAGGAGAAGTATGGCTTAATGATTTTAAACCGCTTCAGGCCGCTGCCATTGATTTTGATGAGTATGTAGAAAACAGGAACAAGTTTTCCCTTGATGAGTGGCTGCAATTGTTGATCAACTCATTAGGTTACAGCGCGGAAGACAAAGGATATGGAACTAAACAGAAAAGACAAGCGTTGTTAACAAGGCTTTTACCCTTCGTGCAAAGAAGAGTAAATCTGTTTGAATTAGCCCCAAAAGGGACAGGTAAGTCTTTCTTATTTGGACAATTTTCCAGGTATTCGAGGTTGATTGAAGGGGGCGCAGTTTCTCCAGCGGTTTTGTTCTACAATGAAAATACCAAAGTCCCTGGCTTGTTTACACAATTTGATGTTGTTGTTTTTGATGAGGCCCAAACGCTTTCTTTTTCCAGTCCAGATGAAACAGTTGCCAAATTGAAAGGATATTTGGAACAGGGTAAGTATTCAAAAGGGAAATATACGGTTTCTGCAGATGCTGGTGCAGTGTTTATTGCGAACGTTCAAATCGATTCAAAGGGATTGCCTGTAAATAAGCACAACCTGTTTGGCGAACTCCCTAAGCTGCTCCAAGAGTCTGCACTGTTGGACCGGATACATGGCATTCTGCCGGGCTGGAATCTACCCCGAATGACCGTTGGTGCACTTTCCGATGGTGTGGGTTTTAAAGCAGATTTTTTAGGTGAAATATTTCACTTTATGCGCTCACGAATTGAATTTGATAGGTTTGTGGAAGAAAGAAGCTATATGATCGGCTCTAAAGACTTCCGTGATGTGCGGGCGATCATGCGCATGTCTGCAGGATTTTTAAAGTTGTTATTTCCAAATTTAAGTGATGTCAATGATAACGATTTTATTGAGCATTGTTTGAAACCTGCGATAGAATTACGTCAGCGACTTAGAGAGCAATTATACTATATTGATCCAGAGTTTAAGAACTATGAAATAACTATTGAAAACGAGGGGTCCGGAGTGATTATTTCTATGGAGGAGCCAGACGGAGAAATAGGTGAGGCTAATGGTTTGGAGTAACCCGTAGCAAATATTGACTGATTAATGAAACCACTTCTTCTACCTCCGCTTCCGTGTTAAACTTGCTCAATGAGAAACGGATAGCACCAAATGCGGTCTGGTTATCGATGCCCATAGCTCTTAGTACGTGAGATGGTTCAATTACTGCAGAAGTACAGGCGGAACCGTTGGCTACCGCAAGAAAGGTCATTTCACTTATAAATGTGTTGGCGTCAATGCCAAGGAAGCTGATATTTGATACATTGGGTGCCCGTAAATCCGGGTGTCCGTTTAGTCTTGTTCCCTTTATGGCAAGCAATTTCCGCTCCAGCAAATCACGCTTCTGTTTAATGTGCATGGTGTTTTGCTCTAGATTTTCAATAGCTATTTCCAAAGCCTTTGACAATCCTACAATTCCTGCCACATTTAGCGTACCGCTCCTTATTCCATATTCATGACCGCCACCGTGCATATATGCAGCTAGTTGCCCGCCTCTTTTCATGTAAAGTGCTCCGATACCTTTCGGTGCGTGAAATTTATGGCCTGAAAAAATCATTATATCCACATCAAGCTCATCCACGTCAACGGGAATCTTACCAATGGCCTGAGTGGCGTCACAAATTAATAAAGCGTCGTGATGATGAGTCAGCCGTGCTAATTCACGGATTGGCTGAATGACACCGGTCTCGTTATTAACGAGCATTATAGCGACAGCCAATGTCTGTTCATCAATTATCTGTTCAGCGTGAGCCAGGCTAACTAACCCCATACTATCTACAGGAAGAAAGGCAATTTCAAAGCCAATCTGCTCTAAATAAGCGCAGGTATCCAAAACTGCCTGATGTTCGGTAGCGCATGTAACAATCTTAGTCTTTTTTTCCGATGCCTCAAAAGCAACTCCTTTCAAAGCGATATTGATACTTTCTGTCGCGCCTGATGTAAATATGATTTTTCCGTCAGAACCACCAATATTGTAAGTAATATTTGCTCTCGCCTGGTCAACGATTTTCGCTGACTCCAAACCAAAATGATGTTGACTGGCAGAATTGCCATACAACTCGGTGAAATACGGCAACATTGCAGTCAACACTTCCTGATCTAAGCGCGTTGTGGCATTATTATCAAAATAAATTAGCCCGGTTTTCATATATTGTAAAATTACTAATTCCAGTCATAAGACAATTCTGATTTAAAAGTCGCTTGACGTGCTTTTTACTTCAGGGGCTGCTGGTAAGGGACCGCGCCAAAGTATCTTGTTAGGTCGGGCTACCAAAATTTGTTTATCTACTGCCGGATTAAAGGTAATTATCTGCTGCCAACCGGGTATTGCAAAAGCACGTTTTAGTTCTTCCCTAATGTCTTTCTCATGCAAGTATTGCTTCACAACATAACGAACAGCACCATTGTTGGCAATAAACAATTGCTCATTGTTAAAGTAGATTCCGTCGACAACTTGAATATCTACGTTTTCATCCTTTTCTGCCAATAATGAAACCTCGAAACCTACAGGTTTCGGATCAGCAGAAGGCAGCTCAATTAGTGTATCCTTAAATGGTTGAAGTGTTTTTTGGATAAAATCAACTACAGGCGCGTATAGCGAGTTTTTAAGAAGAGCAAATACAGGGTCAATGAAAGCAGATTTGTAATCCGGGCGGCGCAAATATCCCTGACAGTTGAAAAATATCTCATAGACCATACCTGCCACCAAATGTATTTGAATGTTATTGTTATTAATTGAGTTAAGTGAATTTTCTTCAAGATATTGAACAGCGGTATACGCACCGCCAGCAGCTGCCTGGTAAATGTTCCGTCCTAAAACGAAAAGATCATTTTTAGAGAATACACTATTTTTTTGCGGCGATGAAAATATCTCGGCCATCTCTTCAATCGCCGGATTTTGAACATACCAATTATGGCTTCTTAATTTGTTAATGATGGCGCCGATGCGCGCATCGTTATATTCCAGATATTCTTTATCAGCTAAAGCATAATAGCTATAAGAACCACTCTCTATGCCCGGCGGTTGGTACGCGTCAACCGCCTGAAATTGTTCCGCCTCAGTAACGAGAATTTGGGGTTCATCTATTACTGTTGCAGGCGTTTCTATTTTAGCATCTTCTTCAGGCAAGGGAGCTTCATTAACTTGCAGTTGTTTCTCTAATAGCTTTTCTTCCGGAATGATCGCATCGCTTTCCGAGGCAGAAACCTCCTCCGACTTTGTTTCCTCTGCTTTTTTCTTGGCTTCTTTGTGCTCCTCTAAACGTTCAATCTGAAGTGCACCTGCCAACTCGTATACCCCCGTGTTGCCGCCATCTATTAAAATGTGAGCCAACAGCTCAAGGTTAATTATGTGAAAATTATCAGTTCCCGAAGCCAGGTTGAACTGAAAAACCAAGCGCGGATCAACGATTTTAAATTCCTGGTTAGGTCTTTCAATACCTTTGATAACGATTTTTTGAGGGATGTACATCCAATCCCGCTTCATGTCATTGGTCAAAAGAATAACTTTTTCAGCCCCTTTATCTCGCGCAAACCCAATAATCTCTTCCCAGATTATTAAATCACCATAGGGATTAAAGCCCTTAGTTTTATCTTCATAACCTGGGGGTAATTGGTTTAAAAACCTAGTTGGCCCGCTGGCGCTAACCTTTTCAGACAAGGCAAAAATATCACTCTCTAGAGATGTTCCGTCAAACTGCGTTTTAAGTTGCTGATTTATCGCATTTATGTACGGTGTGCCGCTTGATTTAACAAGTGTTTGAAGTTTCTTTACCTTGGCAGCAATGGCTTTAAGGTCATCTACGTATTCTGCTGAATCTTTATATATTCCCGCTGGCAGATTGGAGACGTCTATGTGCAGGGACAAAAACTTTTTGGCCTCCTCAAAATCATTACTGATTGTATCAAGTTTCTTTTTTGAACTGAGGTAATCGCTAACCTGACCGCGAATAAATTTCTTTGTATATTCATTCAGCGCCCAAACCGGTGTTTTGAGGCGGTTTAATTTAACAAATGGATCCAGCCAGGCAAAAAGTTCATTACGGGCTTTCTCATGCAGCCGGTAAAAGCTGGCCAGGATATTTGTATCGATAATAATATAGCAATCCTTGTCATTCAACAATTTGTTGATTTCTGAATAATATATATCCCGGTCTATAACGCTTTGAGGAAGTTTCATTGTGGAAAGGCTTACTTATAAAAGTTAGTAAATATAAATAAGCAATTAATAAACTTTAAATATATTCCTGTATAGATATAACAATATTACTATCTGTCCAAAATTGAAATGCTAAACGATTTCAATTTTGAATTCTATAACGGCTCCTGCATAGGAATGTACCGTTCCTTGCAGTATATTTCGAATTCCGTATCATTTGAAAAATACCCATCACAAAATTCTTGAAGTTCTTTCTCCGTAGATTTATAATATCTATCCTCTGCAGTCATTAACTTTTCAACTTGCTCAATGAATTTTTCAAACTCTCGATTTATCTTACAAAGCTTATCAATAGTGTTAAAATCTAACCCTTTGAGTTTAGCTTGAAATAGTATTTTGCTTTGATAAGGGTTTGCTGCCAATTTTATAATCCCTATCCCAAAAGAACGATTTAACCTAGCCATTTCTTCGTCAAGGGCGCTATTAAATTCAAATGCGACCAAATAGCCGTAATGTGCCCAACTCGAGTTGGAAACTGCTTGGAAAAAAGCTCTTTTCAGGTCTGTATCACTATTGATTTCTCTTTTAAGTTCGTAGGAAGTTAATTCGAAGGTGTCTATTCGACTTACAGTCTTTAAAAAATTTCGGCTTACTTTATTCTTCAAATTTAGGAACTTAATTCCGACCATGTCAGGATGTGTCCAAATTTGATTTGCGTCTTTGTTACTTGATAACTCGTGGAAGATCGTCTTTGAATAAATCTCCGTATTTTTCAAATAACTGGTTAGTAATTTATGAAGTGAGCGCTCATCATACGTCTTGGACTTCGGAGGCAACGAACTTTTGATCAATTCCTTTTCGGGCTCGGGTTCGGTAGCCCCAGTTAACACTTCAATTCCAATGGTCGACTCATTTTTGGTTAAATAATATAAATATGTTTCGCCAGGTTGTCTTAAACGCTTTATTCTAGAATCACCGTCTCGGATAAGGTCACCAAGTGTGGCTGATAGTGTTGATACAGGTGTCTTAGACCCAAAACTGTAATATTTTTTTTCTATAATGTGATTATAAATTTCAAGATAATTGGCCAGTAGTTTGATATCGTCAAGGCTTTTTAAGATAGCTTCTTTTATTGTCATAGTAAATTACAATTATCGGCTTGTGCTAAAATTTATCGTTAGGATAGAGCTCTTAAAGCATTTCTTTCAATTCTTGACCAGGATAAATATTTTCTGATTCGAGATATTTATTAGGAAGTCGATCTGCCTTAAAATACTTCATAGGTTGGATTAGTAATACAACGTGAAATTATCATCATTCTTCCAAAAGTCGTAACAGCGTCTCATTTGAAGAATGGGGAAAGTGATGTCCTTTTGTAACTTTTTCCAAGGACCATAGTTTAGTTCTTCACAGAGTTTAAAGAACCCATCGCCTTCGTAGCTACTACCTTTGGATAGTACGAGCGCACTTAGTAAGGGTCTGTGATTCAATTCTTCATATGCAGATACTTCACCAAGAATCCGGCCTATTTCCGCCCTTGCAAACTCTGATTCCCGCATAATTAAGCCCAACTGGCACTGATCTGACAGATCTTGATAGGTAATCGTTTGTTCGCCTTTAGCCCTAGCTACTGCAATAAGTCTACGTCTTACAAGTTCGTTCATCTTGAATTATGAAATGTTTAGTTTAGGCAAGTTATGCAATTCAGAACAAGTTTTTTAAAACAATCAATAAAGCAGCATCTATTATATCGACTGTCTCAAACACTTACCAATAAGTATTAATTCATCGTCCGTATAATACACGAAAAGGCTGGAATTTGTTTCCAGCCTTGGTCACTTATAATTTGTGACTTTAATTTTACTATTCCGGCAGGATTATTTTTTAACCCAACCCTTGATAGTATCTGCTATCTGCATCACGTTAGCAATAACAGATATAGCAAAACCCCAAAGCAGCATTATGCCTCCTTTTTTAGATAGTTGAAGAGTTCCATATATGTGTTCGATTTCCCAAAATTGCCAGAACGGCAATAAAGGCGTGTGCGATTTGTAGTACTTACAATGCAAAGATAAAGTTAAAATACGATAGTAAAAAATCGGTCGCTCTTCGCGTTAAGGATTGTGTGAAAAGCCTACAGCGATAGCGAGGACTTGCAACGAAAGCCTGGGCCGAAGGTAACGCCCAATTACAAATGTCGATTTGCTTTTTCGGGTAGAAAGTCTTTTGGAGATAGACCAAAATGATCTGCTAATTTATCAATATGATTTAAGTTATATTTTGCGCGTTCTTTTTTGTCTTCCACCTTGTTAACAAATGATCTGCCAACGCCAATAATAGCTCCGATATCAGCTTGAGTCAACTGATGTTTTATTCGCAATTCAGTTACGAAATTAATTACATGCTGCTCTATGGTTGATAATTTAACTATTTCCGACATCAACTATAAAAGAATACAAAAAAAAGCCAGCCAATACCCTACATGTGGGGTAAGTTTTTTAACTTAGCTTAATCATTAGGATTTAAATTATTTTTGCAGCTTCTTAATATTATAAATAAGGACTGCTAACGAGCCTCGCACGAAATCTGGTAAATCTCCCGCGACGGTAAGTGTAGCCTCCGTTCCCTATATATCAATAGGGCCGGAGCTCACCTATGTCATGGGGGAACCTCGAAAGAGGACGGCTTTACCAGAGCCTCGTACCTGACAAGTGGGTTCCGGCCGTATTATGACGTCCAGTCCAATTTGTCTGGGGCTTACATTTTAAAATGTTAGCGGATGACGAGTAGTAAAACCCTTTCAGACATTCAACTCACCGACCTTCTTAAAGTATCGGACCATTCCGCCTTTAACGAGATCTATGAGCGTTATTTCTACCTGGTTTTCACCCACGCCTATAAAAAGCTCCGCGACGAAGAACAAGCAAAAGACGTTGTCCAGGACGTTTTCGCCACGTTATGGTTTAAAAGAGAAACCAACCTACCCGCAATCAACCTTGCCGGCTACCTTTTTACTGCTGTCAGAAACAAAATATTTGACCTGTTCGCCCATGAGAAAGTAACCACGAAATATTTTGATTCCTTATCCAATTACCTGGAAAGCCATTCCGGGGAAGTAACCGATCATCGCATCAGAGAAAAACAGCTGGAGGCCTATATTGAAAGATCCGTTCAGCAGCTTCCGCCAAAAATGAAGCTCATTTTCGAGATGAGCCGGAAAGAAAACCTAAGCCATAAGGACATCGCACAGCAACTAGGTACTTCAGAGAACAATGTATCCAAGCAACTGAACAATGCCCTCCGAGTGCTCAAGACCAAGTTAAGTATCACGATTTTTGCGTTGTTGTTTGTACGGCTTTTTTATTTTTTATCCCAGATAAACTAAGGATCATTGAACCGGACCTGCGCTCTGTAAAACCTTAACTGAACCGGTTTCAAACAACTCATGTATTGCGCTATCTTCATCAGGTAGAACGGCCCTCCTATTTTTGTTCGTCAAAACCTGGCCATTGTTCATCTCATCCTGTCAAAATCGAATGCATTATTACATTAGCACTGCAGGAGCGGGCAAATACATGGAATGGAGATGATCTTTATAATAATTACATTTACCGGCCAGACCTAAGAAGTAACACAATGGAAATAGAAATTCAGGAGAGGGATTCCTGGGAGAAATGCCGTTTTAAACTTATCCATAATTATCAGTACAATACGGACTGGGAGTATGCCATTGACATACTGACCAAGCGGTTCGAGAGAAAGTATTTTTTACCGATGGAGCACATGATCCTGAACCTTAAGCGTAAAGGGGAAGGATTCACCATTTTAACGGCCCAGTGCGCACTGATCGAAACTTTTGCGACGCTCAGGACAGGGCAAATATTCCATCATCAAAAACGAGCCGGGGCGCCGTCCTTTCATTACCAGCAGAGTGCAAAAGTATTTACCAACTTTCTTCAGTCAGCAGAGATATTCGAAAACCATTTCTGGACGGCGAAGAACGGAAAAAAATTACCGGATCTGCCGTTTAAGGCGCTCGACTTCTATGACAAAGTGCGTTGCGGTCTTTTACATGAAGCACGAACAAAAGGCGAATGGTATATCAATGCGACATCGAAAGAATTAATGCCTTCCGGACAGCAGGTTTTTATCACTCGCAGTGGTAACAAAATCAAAGTATTGAGGACTGCATTGCATTATTTGCTCAAAAAGCACCTGAATAATTATGTTGCCGATCTGCGCAAAACGGATCAGGACGGAGAAAAGCTGCGACGGTTCTTTGCCAGGAAGATGGATCATATCCATGACATAGCTCCGGACCCGGTAAAATTTGACTGGTGGATAGACAAATAATCGAATTATGTTATCAGCAACGGAAGCCCAAATTGTAGCCGACCTGTTTTACCGGCTTGATATTCAAACCCGGTTCGACCTGTCAAGAGGCTTGATAGCGGATGAAAGAGATTATGTATCCCGCCTGGCGCACAGCCTGAGCTATCCATTTGGCGTGTTTAACCACTATAGCTTTAATTCACTTAAACTGAGCTCAAAATGGTTTGCCAGGGTGAATGACGGCACTATGGAACGACGCTTTGGTTGCGACTCCATGATCGTATTCCAGGTGGAGGATCAGGTAAAGGTTGGCTTATTTGAAGCCAAGTGGCCGCGTGTTATCAAAGATCCTGGTTATCACTGGGACAGGTATCAGAAATCCGTTAAACGGTCCCATTTTACGCATCAGATCGAACGCCAGGCAAAATGGTCCAAACAGGCCGCAATCTGGGAAATGTTTTTTCTGGAATTATCTCCGGGAACCGTTCATGTCAAATATGACCTGCTGGGCTCCAGTTGTGTGCACCATAAAATTGCCAAACGCTTAATAACAAAAGACCCCTCTTTGAAAATGCTATGGGAAAACAAGGATATCGAAGCGCTTTTATCAGAAGCGCAGCATTCCCCGTTAGGGTTAAAAATAGAAACCAATCTTAAAACAATGATTAATGGTTTACTGAATTGCAGCTTAGGAAAGCCTGTTAAGGTAGATCCGGGACAGTCCAGTTTTGAGTTGAGATCGAACGATAAGAAAATGCAGGTACGCATCCCGATGTTATTTGGGAAGAGTTATGATGAGCCATTAAGCAGGCTCACAACAGACAGGGAATACTCCGGAAATGAAAATATCGGGGGTTTTATGGAGGAGAACGGATTGTCCTTCTTCCAATTTGTGAAAGTGGATAAGCAATAATTTTATGAAAGCGTCAATGGCTAATGACGGGTAAGCTTGAAGCCACAAATCAAAGTATGATCAATAATTTAAATATGAAAAATAAACTCAGATTTTATAAAGAAGGAATAAATACCCCAGATAACAGGATCCTGATATTTGAAGTCATCAAGCTATTTATCCAGAATAACGCCGATCAACGACGGATAAACTTAGTTACTGCTAAGCTTAATCAAAAAGAATTGTTAAACGAATTTTTTAATGATCCGAACGCCGCCAAGAATGCGACTAAGGGTGTCAAGTTCCCTGGTACGCCATTAAATTATGTTCATGGTAATTTAAGCGGTTATTTTACGGATACAGAGGTTGTGATTGCGTTGGGCCTAAACAGCTATGAGCTTTTGGAGCTCGATAAAAAATCAAATTCGAAATGCCTGATCGCTATCCCGTCGCGGATTAATGAAATTGAAAAATGGGTTCGAATCACGAATGCTCAGACGCTGCCGGCAGAAAATGTCTTACGACCCTACGCGGAACCTGAATGCATTTTGAAGGAGGCCCTGAAGGCTGTCACATCGATCAATCCGGCTCACACCGGACTCCGTGACCATGAGCAGGACGCGATCAAAAGCATGTTTTCAGCGCTTAAGAAATATGCGGTTCCTGCCGAAAAAGACATTATTGAATCGCATTTATACAGGTCATATGAACTTCCTAAGTCGTTAATTGATGCTATCCTAAAAGTTTATGAAGCTGTTTCGGGTGGGAAAAAAATCGCGGGAAAAGTCAGCAATGAGAAAAGCTCGTTTGAGCGATGGAAAGCTAACTGCAAATGATCATCCTATCTATTTGCCGGAATATTCTTTACTGAAGTCGAATGGCATAAAATTGGCGGGCCGCACTCTATATGAAAACGTTGCAGCCCGCCAAACCCCATTATTTTTTACCGAGCTTATCGGGGTCGATAATTGCATCCGGATCTACTGTGGCCCAATCATTAAAATCCTGATCCTGAGTCAATCCTAATTCCCCCGCATTGGCTTGCTTTTTTGCCAAACGAGCAAAAATAACAGGGTGTTGCAGTGTGAATTGGTAATGCCCGGCTGACTTTTTAGCCACCTTTAAACCGATGGCAGCACTATCCAAAATTTTAGCTGCGACTGAAGAACCCTGCCAGCCAAATTTAGCATCTATCGACGTTTCGGTTGTATCAGCCAGCGTGATATCCACATCCATACTTTGGATCACACAGTCGCCAACGATCAGCACCATCTGTCCGCTGTTAAACAATTGGTACTGTCGGGACGAATGATCCAATTTATTAAGATAGTCCTGCATGACGCTTTTTCTCAGTTGCCTAATATAAACAGGGCCAAGCGTTAGTTCCAGGTGTTTTACCGTATTTTTATTAAAGTTTCCGTTCAGTCCTACGATCTTCATAATCTTGGGAAGAATAAGGTTAAAACCCACCTGATCATTCACATCCTGGCTTAGTGTAATCTTCCGGCCATTGTCTCCGCCGGCTGCGAAACCGTTCATCGTGAGCCAGGCGGCGTCCGCCGAGCCGGGCGCCTTTATCCCGATACAGTTATACATATCGCATTCAAAATTTTTCGGATCCGTATTTTTTTTGTATGTCGTGACCAGGCCATAATTGTCAGTAGGCGTATTCAGAAACTGGAAGCCCTTCAAGTCTTTTTTGAACTCATTTTTAATTACGTTAATTAAAATTTCGTTATAATTCTGGGCATGTAGGTGGGTAACGGCCAGCAACATTGTGGCACATAACGCAAATTTGATTGTTTTTTTCATGGATTTTTTAATATGATAAGCTGTTTAAAGTTTGATTTGAAATCTTCCAGGCTTTGAATAACAACCGGCCCCGCCGGTGTGGAAAATGCTATTGAGATTTCCTTAAATTTTGCCGGTTGCCACCACGGCGTCAGTTCAGTTATTTTAAAAAATCGACCATCGATGTAGGCAAGCCCGCACACCCCATCTGTTGTTTCGCCATCATCTGTTATTTTTCGACCAAAGGGACTTCGTTTAAATTTGGAAGCACCGATACCTGCGTCTAAAAGTTTAAGTTCCGTTATGGGGACAATTTCTCCGGAAATCAATTCGGCATAATTCCCGGTTTGCAGCAATTTTAACATATTGACAGTACCGCCCGATTCGAATTTGCCGATCAAACTGCTATCTATATCTGTCGCCAATAATACACGAAGACGAGTCTCCTCTGCCGCAATCGGCTGCATCTGTTTTGACCGCCAATAAGCCTTAGCGATATAGATTTTGGTCGCCACATCAGGCGTTGCAAAGCTTGTACCCGTATCCGTTGGCAGTATCGTCCTGCCTGACCAACCAACGCCAAGCCCGGTAGTGGTAATATGTCTGCCGTGTGATCCCAAAAAAACGCCCTTATTTAAACGATTTCCGATGATCATTGCCCCATTCTCCGGATAGGCGTTGAAATAATCGTTGATCGGCTGGATCTCCCCCACCAACAGTTCCTTATCTACGAGAATGTTTTTAATCTTATCTTCAATCTCTCCATTTTCATTTAGTGCGGCGGTTACCAGACTCGTTGGCGGATCTTTATAAAGCCTGGGCAATACACCCTTTAGTGCCATATTCGCCCAAAAAGAACTTGATATTACATCCGGCTTATCCCGATAATAGTAACCGAAAAGGGCATGTAAGTAAACTTCAGGAATGCAGTTTTCACAAACGGCATAAGTATATAGAGAGGTATCTACATTTTTTAACAAATTTGCTTCGTTGTTCAATTCAACTGCCTGAAGATTTTTTGAAGCGGAGCCCGACAAAGCAAAATAATTATCCAGTACATTTTTTCCGAACGCTATATTGTCAAAATAATTAATGGGAACCGGGCGGATCGCCAGCCCAGTGGTGTCTAGTCCGTAAGCAGCGAAACGAGCATTAATAACATCTAACACCTTTTTTCCATGTGTAGATCGCGCATTAAAATTATCGAAGACATAATACGTACCGAAATTCTTTTTATCCAGCGTAGCTAATAAACGTGCTACAGATGAATCTACAGCTGCAGGCAGAATTTTTAATTCGGTTGGTGTACCATGATGATCAGGAAACCGCGCCATTGAGATATGAACGCTATCAAGCGTTACCAACGCTTGTCCATATAGCTGACGGTATAGCTTTTTTGAAAGCTTTGACTTGACAAGTGCCAGGTCACCCGGACTGAGTTTATAGGCATAAAATCCACCATCTGAGAATTGGACGTTTTGCTCAGCGGTGGTCAGGTTTGACTTTGCCGCAGAATCTGTGGATAATATATACGCCTGGCTGATATAAGGGTCGAAAAACTGCGTAAAAGCTTTATTACTATTTTTGGACCTCGTTACAGGCAGCCTTGGTAACCTCACCTGCGTACCTACAACTAAGGTATTCTGAGCATCCAGTCCATTCACATTATGGATTACCGACACCAGCGCCTGATAGGTATGGTTGTTTTTTTCAGCTACAACATCATAGTTATCCTTGATCAGTCGGCTTATATTTTCATCTGCCTGTATCGTAACCGTTTTATAAAAACCATTACGCTTGGCTATATCGCTCATGATATTTATAAATGTGACCTTTACTTCAGGGGTTATTTTCGACCAGTCTATATAAAAGACGGTGCTGTCTTTTGCACTATTAAACACGGTGGTATCGCTCATCATCTGCGATTGAGCAACTGATACGTGTGCAATAGTTATAAAAAACAATATAAGGAATATATTTTTTATAGACTTCATAAATATGACAGGTTTGGCACTTCTAATTTACGGGTTAATAGTTAAATATCAATACTTTATATATAAATAATTGATCCTATTTAAGGATCGATGTTTATTTATTAATTCACATCATTCAAAGAGCCCCGCATGTGTAGATAATAATATATACCTATCACACTAACGGGCTAAAATTCGCTTAAAGATTAGCTGAGCATCTTCGCCAGCTGTGCAACGAATTACCTCCTACGGGAGAAAGCCAGTAGCTTATAGCTGTTCGGCAGCTTTCGGCGAAAATGAAGCTTTATATTTGAGAAAAGCAGAAGAGAAGACTTGAGCCGTAGGGAAGTCGCGCAGGAGCGGGAATACCGGAAAACCAAACCGAAACAACTCCAAAAACGCCGCGTGTCCTCAAGACCGAGCTCAATCTTGTTGCTTATCCGGCTATTCATTATTTGACGGAGCGCCTGATGGATCATTCAAGTACGTTCACTACCGATTAAAACGGATATGTGCCAGGTACGGCCCTAATTGCCTGATATCGTCAAACGCCCGGTAACGCAGGATCTTGTTAGCAAGCGGATCATAGTATATTTCACCGTAAATTTTGCCGAGGTTGTACAGCTGAACGGGCAAGCCGTTCTCTTCCCGTTCTGCCAGGAAATTTCCCTGCATGATCACTTCTGCCTTTTCCGGCTCATGAAGCGCGTTATATTGTTCCAGGGTCAACACGGCATAAATTCAGGTATTGCAATTCAAAAATTTATCATTTAAAAATTAGCCTAATGGTTAAAGTTATGCAGGATTCTAACTATAAGATAATGCTTTTAAGCCTGCGATTAAAATTCATTTAATCTTTGCTAAATTCTAAGCATAAAGTAATACCGTAGCGATCATAGTACGCTGATTATAAAATCTTTAACGCCCTGGGATCTTTTGCATTTGCAAAAAAAAAGAAGCATCTTTACAACAAAATAGCAAGAAAAAAGCTAAAAAGCCCAAAGTTCAACGAAAACCCTGGGCTAAAGTCTGACCAAAGATGGAGGTTCGATTTTGGTGCAAAAATACTATTCTTTTAGATATTTACATCATTCCGGACTTCCAAACACATTTCCAGACACTTTTGATTGCGCAACCTATTATCAACATGAATAACCAAAGATGGAAACCCCAGAAATGGATGCCTTTTTCAAGGATCAAGGCTCCACCCAACCAATTAAGCGAAGTCAAATTTGTATGTGTCCTTTGTGTTCCCGATTCGAGGAGGCAATAGAACATTTCCTAGATGACCTGTTCTTTTTAGCGGTAGTAAAAAGTTTAGATACTTTTAAAGCTAATTATAGAAGCCAACCGGTAGCACAAGCTATCGACACTATTGCATACTACCTTCAATTGTGTAACGTAGGTATAATAAAATCTGGTTTTGAAAGCCAGGAAGATCTATTTGATCTTTCCAAATATTTATACTTTACAAAAGTTTGTCACTAACATGAAAATTATTACTTATTAAAGGCCTCCCTGGAGGCCTTTTTTATTATAGCAGGTTGCTACGATGATGCGCGATATTTTCTCAGAAATCTACGGACTTCCTTGTCGAACATAGCTGTTATATATTGATCTCTTCAGCATTTAGCAGGAAAAACGACATGGCCCTATTATGATCCATTTGTTCGGTATAACTATGTTGTTTGATTTGAAAAACCAGGGTTAAGTTATTATTCTCCATGTACTTCTTTAATAAATCGCTCCTCATATAGTTGAAGTCATTACTAAAATATTCCTGATCGGTGTATTTGACCACTTCAAAACATGGTGCAAGCTCTTTGTCGAGAATCCGTCCCCCCGCAGGATCTGCACTCAAATGCAATTCTTTACCCATCTTAATTGACGGGAAATATTCAGAAAAAGCCGGGAATACTTCACTGTCGGTTTCCCAAAGATACTCACACAGAGAAGACTGCACATCGACATTCAGGGTTTTAATATATTCTTCTTCAACGACCTTCTTTATTTTTTCATTAGGGATTTCGCGTGAAAAAATTTCAAAGGGACTTGCTTTTCGTTTTCTTTTGCCAATTTCATTAGTTGGTAGGTGGGCAAAGCCCGCTTCATTATCGCCTATACCAAGCCAGTATAACTCTCCAAAGTAGATATGCCTTATGTCATCCTTGAAAAACGACACATCATTTTTCCAGTCATATACCATACTTGATGATGATATTTTGTAGGCATCTGTTTTGTCATTCCTTGCAATAAAGAAGGATTCGGCGAGCAGAAATGATCTGGTTTTGTATTCTTCATTTACACGCTGGTCGACTTTTCCATAAAGCATAGTGTGGAAGGAACCGTTTATTTCATGTTGAATTAACGGAAATATGGTGTCTATTTTGACTTCCTTGTGCCAATCGGCATTGGCTGCCCTGGCCGCCATGAGGTTATGCGGATAAAGCCGGACCGAAAGCTGGTTCTTGGTATTTGGCTTTGATATATCAATATCGACATCCCCCAACCGACTATACCTATAGCCTTGAATATCTTCCGGCGAATAACCAGCTAATTTCCTGTTCAGCAACAAAAAACCGGCATAATCAAAAAAGGCGAGCCAGGAATATTTTTTCCCGAGCCGGTCCGCTTTATCCCGTCTTCGAGCCAGCTTTTCACCATTATAAAAGTTTCTAAACGCTCTATCGTCAAATTTATCATAGCGAATATTTTGATACCCGAGTTCATATATCCTTTTATAGACATTGGCAATTGCCGTTCGTTGTGGAATTTGCTCCCTGTCGATTAAGCGGGGAATCGTGTAAATCCCGAAATCCATTCCAATCGGCTCAGGCCATGAATGTTCTGAGCTTTGATCGACAAGCTGTTGTTGTTCCTCAGTCGGAGGAACCCATGCTTTGGGAGTTTGAAAACGATAATTAACAACCTGTTCTCGCGTATTAAAACCGAATGCTGTCCCATTCTTAAAGAATTCCAATTCCAGCAAATGTTTGATAGAATCGATAACAACATAATTATAAACCGGGTTTGTTGCCGCAGGGGCAAATTGCAATTCATAAAAAGCTTTGGCAAACACGGGCAGTAGCTCTGAAGTAAACGCCTTGTCATTCTGGAGGTTGAGCGCCACGCCGTAACAACTGCTGACAAGACGCTCATAGATATATCCGTCTGCAACTCCAGCATTTTCGACAGTGAGACCTAATAATTCTTTTGGATATTTCTTTCCGAAGTTGACCAAAAATGCCGTACTTAAATCGCGCAGGTTGCGAAGTGTTGTTGCACAAGTGTAGGCACAAAAAATAGCGGCGAGTTTTAACTGGGTTTTGCTACCCCTTTGCTCTAAAAGCATCAAATTATAACGTTCTACAGCTTGCTGGAAAAATATGGAATTCTGGTAAATGTAAGATGTCCAGTTTTTATCTATGTCCCACTGTGATTGCCGGAAAAGTAGTTTTGCTACGAAATGAAAATTGTGCTTACTCTGAGGAGACAACCAAACATTCCTGCTGATCCTTAATAATTCCCTCGTTTCGATCTGATTTTCTTTTTGCAATAGATCAGCGGTAATATTTGCGGGCAATCTTTCAGAGCCTCCATTAAAAACATACCACCAGGAGACATTATTCGCCTCCCTGCTGTCTAAAAATTGTATGATCTGAGGATTTAGCGCAATTAAAAATTTAATGATATCTAACCGAAGCTGGTGTTGTTTCGTTTGATCCGCGCCCACGATGCCATCCTGAAAGAATTCTGTAGAAATCAGGCTCGGTAATTCCGGATACCGGTCAAGCAAACGCCTGGCCAATAAATACCCGCCAACCTCTTGTTGCGTGTGTTTTATAAATTCACTTTCGCTACCTGACGCATCTTTAATGAATATAAGATATCCCTCCAAAACAGATTTCGCGATTGAAAGATCCTCGGTAACATGATCATCCGGATCGAAGGCATCGTTGAATTCCTCTAACTCCAGAGTTGCGTCATTATTTGCGCAAAACAGGTCAGAACTCCTGTCGAAACCTTGTTTAATTAATTTAGTTTTTTGGAGATTGAGCTTATTTCTTACCTCATTTACGAGCGTTTCGATATATTGACTGAATACACTGACGTAAGTTTCTATCCCCAGATGAATAGTAATCTCTTCAAGCCTGTTTGGATTAGTCATTTTACAGAAAAGATCCAACAATAGTGGAACCTTGAAATGTGTAAGGTCTGTCCTTCCAAGATTGGTAGCATTGATCCGGTAGTATTTGAAATATTTTCGGCAGGCGCTTAACACATCTTCATCATCATTAAAGCCATCAATTTCGTACAAGTTCCCTGGACGAATTTTCCAGATATGATCAATATAAGAAGTTCTTAATGTGCAGACCAAAAACAGGTTTGGGAATAACCTGATTGTATTGATAAATGACTGAAGTTCATTTTTCCAGATATTGCTGAACCCGATACCTGCTTTAGTGGTTTCATTAAGAGCATCTATGATGATGACACAACGCTTACCCTTCGCCTTGGCGAAATTGTTAATCGCGGTTAGCACCTCCGTTAAAATATATCCTTCCTGGACTTTTAATCGCTGCAGTAACCGTGTTTCAAAATTTACATCATCGCCATTGAAGAGCGTAGGTTTTAAGAATATAACGAATTCATCGTTGTCTTTTAATATTTTAATAAGATGCGCACACAGGTTGGTTTTTCCTGAACCTGCATTACCCGAAATGATATAATTGTTACCCTGTTCAAGGGTGTTTTCTACCATTCTTTTTATACCGGAGAGTAATTGGTAAACCTGGTCATGGTCTTTGGTCAGGTCACGTGTTAGGTAGGGATCTTCCGGAATCTCATCAAATAATAACGATAGATCAACTTCACCTGACTGTATGCTTGAATAGCCATAGTCTGGTATATGCAGCGTTCTGAATTTTTGAAAAAGGCCAAAGTCTTTCGTTGTCACTATTTGACGAAGCTCATTTAGTGAAGTTTTGATTTCAGGAATCCTGTTTTCAAGAACTTTACTTTTTGCAAGAAATGTTTTTGAGGCATCATAATCCGCTTTCCCTTCTGCCTGCAATACCTGATAGAAATCATCACGGCTTTCCTCATAGCGCTGGATATAATCGAAGCAGCTGCTAATTTCGCCGAGAAAGTTCTGCAAAAAGCTATCGTATCTCAGCAATTCAACCAATCTGTATTTATGCTCATCGACTTCCTGATGGAGTTCTGCAATATATTTGCTTTTTATTTCCTCATCATAGTATAACTCAGATATTGTGGTCAACCAGTTTTCCTCGCATACAAAAGCAGGTCGGAAAATTAAAATAGCATTGTTATATACCCTACTGAAAATAGTCGAATTTGAAACATTATTAAATTCTGTTTTTGGGCCAAATAAAACAGAAGCCAAAAATTTCTTTAATCTGGCTAACACTGTTATTTATTATCAATATCGATATAAGAATCTGAAACGTTTTTATTCTTTACGCTTCCCTCCCCTTTCATGAATAATTTCGTACGTTGCATATCCTGATTTGAGACTTTTGTATTTATTTCACCTGAGGCCAACGCGACCACTGCAATAACCTGTCCGATTATGACGATCAACGGTTCGATTTCTTTAGCTTTGGCATACCAATATATCGCCAAAAAAAGCATCAGTAGGTTTAATGTATAGAGTAGGATTTTACGGAACTTGTTCATGGCTTAAATTGCGGGTGAAGGAAGTAAATATAAATATTCCTTATTGATTTAACGGCATGAATGGCAGCAATATTTGTCTCAATAGCCCTTAGCAGGAAGCCTGCCCGCTCGATCTCAAACATCGGAATGAATAACTGGCGCATCATTAATCATATAGGGTAAATTCGCTTTAACTCAGACAAACGATCATATTAGCCTGGAATCAGGACCTTAGCGGTTCACTTTGTTCGGCACCGTGCTGGCCGCCCGGAATAACCATTGTAGGCTGTAGTGATGGTTTGCCGTATTGCGTATAAATACCGATGATCCACTCCCGGATCTCGATAAACTTCGTTTCGGGCAACTTAAATTTTGCCTTCAGTTCATCAATTATCCTAAAAGATTATGATGAAATTCTATCCAGGACTTTTTGATAATGGCCGATAATTTAAAAAATCTCTTCCTTTTTTTTTGCATGGGCCGTCATGTATTACAATTGAGCACCACCAATTTTGGTCATGGAACAGGAAAAACTAAAAGAATTATTCAAAAGATATCATAACGGCACTTCCACAGAAGAGGAAAAAACTCAACTGGAAGCATGGTATCTTCAATATAACGAAGCTGAACCATTCTACATTTCAGCCCAAAACATCAAAGCAATAAAGAACGACGTTAACCGGCGATTGCCCGGAAACCATGGCGAGTTCCTTAAGATCGGCATCAGACTGGCAGCTGCGGCAATATCTATCGGCTTACTTATTTCTGTCACTATGATATTTTTCGCGAGCCGAAAACCCGCGACCATTACTTATCTCGCAGAGGACGTTTCCCCTGGTACGAACACAGCCACACTAACTCTTGCCAGTGGCTGGCATCTAAATCTATCTGATGCGAAGAATGGCCAGATCTACCAAAAAAAGGGAATAAAGGTCACTAAAACAAAATCAGGACAGGTCATTTTTGATTATTCCGGCAATAAATCCCCGGGTGAACAGAATACCATAACCACCCCTAATGGTGGTCAATGGCAGATACGTTTGCCAGACGGCTCACAAGTTTGGCTGAACGCCGCGTCATCCCTTACCTTTCCGACATCATTCGGCGGCGGTATTAACAGAATTGTTAAACTAACTGGGGAAGGTTACTTTGAGGTAGCCAAGAATGCTGCTCATCCCTTTATGGTGATTTCCGACGACCAGCGGATAGAAGTATTAGGCACACATTTCAATATCAATAGCTATAAGGACGAACCATCATTAAAAACGACCCTTATTGAAGGCTGTGTCAAAGTTAGTGTGTCAGGCAATAACGGTTCTCTTATCCTGAAGCCCAATGAACAGTCAGTAATGATCAAACATCAAATTACGGTTCAAAAGGTTGATCCGATGGAAGCACTTGCCTGGAAAAATGGCTATTTCCAATTCGAGGATGAACCTATCAGCAGTATTATGCGCAAAATTGCACGTTGGTATAATGTCGAAGTGCAATATGAAGGAACGCCTTCTTCCGACAACATCAACGGCAAAATCTCACGCAACAAAAACCTCAGCCAGGTGCTCAAGGCACTTGAGGCTACTCAAACTATCCATTTCAAAGTGGAAGGAAGGAGGATCACCGTAATGAAGTAAAAGTTCAGATCAGTTAGTTAATGACAAAGCCAGGGAACCGATTGTAGTCGGCGACCTGGCTTTAAGCTTGGCTACCCCAATTCAATTAAATTAATGAACCGCGAAGCGCCCCTCGCATCTTGGAAAATGAACAGGCGCGACGCATAACCACGCTCCAAACAAATGTACAATTTTTACCCCAAAAAATTGGTGCAGCCGCCCGGCTGTGCCCCTAATGTCCTGTTGATCATGAAGCTAACGACCCTGTTTTTTGTCGCTGCCATTCTGCAGGTGAGTGCCAGCACTTTCGCACAGAAGATCACTTTATCGGAACAAAACACTCACTTAAATAAAGTATTCAAAAAGATCAGCGACCAGACCGGTTACGATTTTATTGTATCTACAGAGAATCTAAAAAGATCAATTCCGGTAAATATTTCGCTTCAAAATGAAGAATTAAAGCCTGCACTGGATAAGCTATTCGCTAACCAGCCATTGACTTTCGTGATCCAGGACAAGATTATAATCGTGACTAAAAAAATCATTAGTCAATCGATAAAAAATGATTCACAAAAAGATTGGAATATTTCAGGAATTATAACCGACGCTGCCCGGATACCGCTGCCCGGCGCAACTGTGAAGATCAAGGGCAAGACGGCTGGAGTAATCACGAACCCCGATGGTTCATTTATTATCACGGCGGAGTCAGACCAAATTGTACTGATCGTGTCCTACATTGGCTATCAAACCGTAGAATTGGCTATCAACCGTACATCCGTTATGCCGGTAGCCATACAGTTGATAGCTGAATCCAGCAGCCTTAATCAAGTGCAGGTGATCGGTTATGGCACAACCACCAAAAGAATGAATACCGGCAGTGTTACAACAGTTACTGCAGCAGATATTGGAAAACAACCAGTTTCCAATCCACTTGCTGCACTGGAAGGAAGGGTGCCCGGTCTGGTCATTACCCAAACAAGTGGTGTTGCCGGGTCTTCCTTTAAAGCGCAAATCCGCGGACAAAGCGCACTGGATCCAACCTTATCTCACAATGACCCGCTTTTCATTATTGACGGCGTGCCATTTGAGAGTGGCATCACTGCATCGAATCAGATCAACAACGCGGCAAATAATCCGACATCGATCAGTATTGGCGGTCTAAGTCCGCTAAATACAATCAACCCAAGTGACATCGAGAGCATAGACGTTCTCAAAGACGCTGACGCGACCGCGATCTACGGTAGCCGCGGTGCAAATGGCGTTATATTAATTACGACAAAAAAAGGAAAAGCCGGCTCAACGCAATACAATTTCACCGCTAATACAGGTGTCAGCAAAATCGGACGGACGATGAATATGCTCAATACAGCGCAATACCTGGAATTGCGAAGAGAAGCCTTTACCCAAGATGGGTTAACGCCAAATAATGTTGCCGGAGATCCCGGCTTTGCACCCGACCTGACACTATGGGATAATAAAAGGTATACCGATTTTAAAAAACTGTTGATCGGGGGAACCGCACACCGTTCGGACGTGCAAGGCTCTGTTTCCGGGGGGAGTGCAACAACGCAGTTCCTGATCAGCGGGGCCTATCATAAGGAGACTTCGGTATTCTCTGGCGATTTTTCAGACAATATTGCCTCCCTGCATTTTAATATCAATCATAATTCAGCTGATAAACGATTCAATATTACGCTGTCAGGTTCTTACGGCAATGATAATAACCGTTTACCGCGCTATGATATGACACGTTATATCAACCTGCCCCCCAATCTCCGGCTTTATGACGACGGCGGTAAATTGGCCTGGCAGGATAACGGCGTAGTCTATAATACTCTTGGCACCGATATAATCAATCCGCTCTCGTTACAGGAAGAGAAATACAAGTCACTTAACGAAAGCTTGAATAGTAATCTTAAATTAAGTTATCGTATCCTTCCTGGACTGACCATACGGTCCAGTTTCGGCTACACTTCTTTCCGCTCCGATGAGCAGTCCGCGGCACCTTTTACATCACTGGATCCTAATACAGCCAGTCTTCCGTCTTTATCGTTGGCCAATGCATCAAACAAGAGCTGGATCATCGAACCTCAACTGGAATATTTAAGGACGACAGCTAATGACCGGCTAGATGTTTTGATCGGTAATACTTATCAGGACAGATCAGGACGGCAGTCGTCTGTCTACGGTAGTAACTACAATTCAGACCTGCTGTTAAATTCCATTGCAGCGGCACCTACCATCAAAGCTTTTAATGACGATGTAAAATACCGCTACACCGCCTTTTTCGGACGGATAAATTACGCCTATCATGAAAAGTATATCCTTAATCTGACAGGTCGAAGGGACGGGTCAAGCAGGTTCGCTCCGGAAAACAGATTTGCCAATTTCGGTGCTGTCGGTGCCGCCTGGCTATTCGGGAGTGAGCGTTTTGCTAAAGACCTATTGCCCTTCCTAAGCTTTGGTAAGCTACGTGGAAGTTACGGCGTTACCGGCAATGATCAGATCGGCGACTACAAATTCCTGAATTTGTGGACAAACACTTCCAATACCTATTCTGGCCTCGCAGGCTTGTACCCAAGAAGTCTTTACAACCCCGATTATCAATGGGAGATCAATAAGAAACTGGAGTTTGGACTCGAACTCGGTTTTTTGAATGATGATGTCTTATTGAATGTCTCCTACTTCAAAAATAGAAGCGATAACCAACTGATCAACTATACATTGCCAAACCAAACCGGTTTCAGCAGCGTGACACGGAACTTTCCCGGGCTGGTGGAAAATACCGGATTGGAACTGAGCCTTACTACACGAAACATTCATAAAGCAAACTTTAATTGGGTTACATCATTTAATATCACTTTCCCTAAAAACAAATTGCTGGCATTCCCTGGGCTTGAAAGTTCAAGCTATGCTTCACAGTATGTTATCGGGCAATCCCTGAATTTGATCAATGCATTAAAATATACCGGCGTTGATCCCCAAACGGGGCTGTATACAGTGGCCGATCTGAATAAGGATGGACAATTCGACCTCGCAGATTATCAAGTGCAGGGAAACACAGATCCGAAATTTTATGGGGGTATGCAGAATAGCCTCACCATGGGCCCAATAGACCTTAGCTTCTTTTTAGAGTTCAAAAAGCAAACGGGTCTAAGCTATCTTGCACAATTAGCAGGCAGCAACGTGCCGGGATGGATATATAATCAACCGGACGTCGTTTTGCAACGCTGGCAAAAACCAGGAGATATAACCGATATCCAAAAATTCACCTCCGGATTTACAGACACTTATACGGCTATCGCATATAAATCGCTGTCTGGCGCGCTGTATACGGATGCTTCTTATATCCGACTCAAAAATGTCTCATTAGCTTACCACCTGCCTAAACGTTTGCTGAATAGACTACACATTCGGGACATAAGGGTATACGCGGAAGCGCAGAACTTGCTGATCATCACCAATTATAAAGGCGGTGACCCTGAAACCCA
This sequence comes from Mucilaginibacter sp., assembly GCF_041663085.1. Classification (GTDB taxonomy): domain Bacteria; phylum Bacteroidota; class Bacteroidia; order Sphingobacteriales; family Sphingobacteriaceae; genus Mucilaginibacter. The sequence continues at coordinate 42,545 of NZ_JBAZRC010000001.1, read as the reverse complement.
GAATTTCTATGTATTACCGCCACTTAGGACCATAATCGGCGGCCTGCAATTTACTTTTTAACCATTATTAAAATGAAATTAAAACTCCATACACACAAACACTGGCTGGTTTTGGTCATACCTGTTGCCCTTTTACTTTCATGCAGAAAGTTCATTGACATCGCTCCACCGGCAACACAGGCCGAAGCCTCAAAGGTTTTCGCCACCGACCAAACGGCAACAGCGGCAGCGATCGGACTATATTATCAAATGATTTCAGCTAATCTCAATTTCATGAGTGGCGCACTGAGCATCTATCCTGGCCTTAGTTCAGATGACCTTGTCAACGTTTCTTCTAATAGCGACTTCGACGCCTTTAAAAATAATAATATTCCAATCGCAAGTTCAACTATCAATTCCCGGTTATGGGGTAATGCCTATAAAAATATCTATCAGGCTAATGCAGTACTTGATGGATTAGCGTCATCAAAATCCCTTTCAAACCCTATCAAGGAACAATTAGAAGGAGAAATGCTGTTTACCCGGGCGCTGCACTATTTTTACCTGGTCAACCTGTTTGGCGATGTACCCTACGAAGCGGCAACGGGGTACCGTGAGAACAGTATTTTACCGAAAAGCCCAGCAGCTACTATTAAAGCGCAAATGATCAGCGATCTTCTGCGAGCAAAGCAACTTCTAAAAAATAGCTACTCCATCTCTACCAATTCCCGGCCTAACCTAATGGCGGCCACGGCCTTGCTGGCCAGGTATTATCTATTTCAAAATGATTGGGTAAATGCTGAAAATCAGGCTAATGAAGTTATTAATTCGGGCACTTACAGGTTGGAAAGCAACTTAACGAATGTCTTTTTAGCCACATCCGCTGAAACTATATACCAGTTAGCCCGGCCTACTAATAACACGGTGGAAGGTTCGGTATTTATTCCATCTTCCGGAACCGTGAGGCCAACGTTTGTTGTGACCCCCTCCTTGCTGAACAAGTTTTTACCGGGCGACAACAGGAAGACCAACTGGTTGAAAAGCAATATTGTTGGTGGAATAACATATTATTATCCATATAAATATAAAGTAAGAAGCAGTGCCGTCGTTACTGAAAACGCTGTGGTGATCAGGTTGGCAGAACTTTATCTGATCCGAAGTGAGGCAAGGGCACAACTCAATAATTTAAGCGGAGCGCAGTCAGACCTGAATATTGTGCGGGCAAGAGCTGGTTTAAACACAACAACGGCTGTTACCAGATCAGAACTTATAAATGCAGTTCTCGACGAACGTCAACTTGAATTTTTCGCGGAATGGGGACATCGTTGGTTTGATCTTAAACGAACGGCAACTGCAGACACTATTCTCAGCTTGGTCAAAGGCAGTAATTGGCAACCGGAAGACCAATTGTATCCAATCCCGCAAGCCCAAATATTGCTCAACTCCGCATTAACCCAAAACAAAGGATATTAATATTTAGATGAAAAAGTTAAGAATTATTATTTTGATACTTGGATCTGCGTTTATTAGTAAAGCGCAAACTTCCGTTTATCCGGTGATCGGTCAATTATGTCCGAATGTCTACTTTTCACAAGTGGCTTACGACAGCAAACCAACATTCTCTCTTGCTGATTACAGGGGTAAATGGCTGATCCTTGACTTTTGGAACCGGTATTGTACAATATGCCTCAACCGAATGCCAGGGAAAGACTCCTTGCAGAAAAAATTTCGGGAACAATTAAAAGTGGTCCTTGTAGGCTACACCGGTTCCAGATATACGCATCGCACGGACGAGCAGGAAATAAAAAAGCTGTATGATCGTGTTCGGAAAGAGTCGAACATCAGTCTGCCGGTTGCCTATGATTCAGTCCTATTCCATCGTTTCGATGTCGGGCCATGTCCTTACATCGTCGTGGTTGATCCACACGGTATTGTCCGTGCGATAACTACGGATATAGATCAGCGGCAATTTACGGCATTACTAAGGGGTAAAAAACCTAAGTTTGATAAAGCCGTGAACCGAAAGGGTATCTAACACAAAAAAGCATGGATATAATCCATGCTTTTTTTAACGTACACTTCTTAATTAGGCCTTTTGATGTTATCGGCGCCCATTGCGGTTGACGGAAACGTACTTATCTGGCTTGAAAAACCGCGCAAACAATCTTTTGAAGTGCCAGGATCACAAGGTGAGGCAACGTTCGCCTTTTCATCTTGCGTGTACAGATCACTGCTTGAAAGCACGGCACCGGTAGGATGCGCTGTATCATAGGTAACCTGGTACCAATACAAAGCTGCAGTTTTGTGAAACGGTGTTTTAACAGTAGTAAATGCGCTGGCGCTAACAGCAATAATGATAGCGATCAATCCAAGAATTTGCTTTTTCATGTTGAACGAATGTTTTGTTACATCAAAAAACATTCAAAAAACTTTAGTTGATAAATGTATTTATGCGGATATTTTGGCATCCATAGTACCTGTCTGTCACCTGCATTGCTTCATGACAAACATCAAGTTATTCCTCAGTGCCAGTCGATCCTCCTTTCCCTGTTTATTAAGTATATTCCAAGAAAACTTAACAGCAAGAAAAATACATTAAAGATGAGGTGCAGGCCCCAGCCCAATGTTCTAATTACACCGCCGCATGAGCAGGGTACCCTTCCAAAATAATTGAGCAGAACCAATGCGATGTAACCGGTAAAAATGATCAGGAGTAAAGCAGACAGGTAAAACCCGACCATACGTGTCCGGATAAACATTAGTAATAAACCCGTTATAATTTCGATGGTAGGAAGTGACCAAATGAGCACCAACTGCAACCAAGCCGGGAGTGTTTGCAATTCCATTTGTTTTTGAAACTGACTAAAATCCAAAAGTTTACTGACAGCAGTATAAATGAAAAGAACGATCAAAAAAAATGCGACGACATCTTGAAAAGATATGCGGTTACTATTTTTTATGGAAGGGTGTTGCATTGCGATTGATGTTTTAATCAAAAATCGCTGTTATCATATAGGTAGAACAGATACAAAACGGTTGTACTTTGTTTACCATTAACCTCAAGTTTTTTATATAAGATGACTGTACGAAATTGCTTTTAATCCTAAGAATTTAAGAATGTTGCGATTAAATGGAATAAATTGTACTACCGTTTACTCTCCCTGGTTGTAATCATTGTTCAGAAATCGCAGTAACTTCCTTTTCAATAATGCGGTCAATCTCTTTTTTAATATTCAGATAATTGGCCATAATCATATCACCATCGATTTGCCTTATTATTGGTAATTCTTTGTATCCACTCTCTTCGTTTTTGATTGCCTGGTGATCGTTGATGATCTCATTATGAAAAACTTTGAGTTGGATTTTATTATCCGGGTCATCCGCAACCAATCCCACAAATTCCCCGGAAGACAATGTGGCAATTTTCGATGCAGGCACAGCAAAATCAAGCTGTGTCGATTTACTTAACGACGTGTCCTGACTGTTAATCGTTACACTATTCCTTTCCTGCATGATCTTGCCAAATCGCTCACTGAGTTGCTTGGCAGTATCACCTGTAACCTGACCAGACAAGATATTGCCGACAATATTCATAATCACTTCCGCCTGTTCTCGTCCATAATCTTTTTTAAGCTGGCTGTAATCCTGTACCGCTAAAGTGGTGGCGACCTTATTTGACCTTGCAGTAGCGATCAGGCTATCAATATTATTGAAGTAGATCGTAGGGAACTCATCAAAGATGAGATTGCATTTCAGCTTGTTTTTCTGATTGACCAATTTTATCGTACGGGAAATATACAAACTCAATACCGCCCCATATACCTGTTGTTTTAAAGGGTTATTCCCCATACAGATAATCTTAGGATCCATGGGATTATTCAGATCTAATGAAAAGTCGTTACCCGACAATACGTAATACAAAGATGGTGATACCAGCCTTGCCATACTGATCTTAGCGCTGGCGATCTGCCCTTCCAGTTGATCATACGCTTCATTTTGCCAGGCTGAAATAAAAGGGTTAATCAAAACTTCGATCTCGGGTTCCGTCTTCAGCAAGGCAAACAGGTATTTATAATCCACCTGTGCAAGTTCTATGGCATGAGGGAGTGTGCAATATTTGCCATCCTCGTATTTCCTTAAAAACCAGATCAGAGCGGTAACGAAGTTAATCGGAGACTCGACAAAGAAATCACCCTGTTTTTTAATCCATTCCCTATTTAATCCCAACATGAATGTCCGCGATGATTCCATCGCATCTGTAATATCCTGCATACTTGCAGGATCAAGAGGATTACATCTGTGCGATCTGTTCAGATCCTCGAAATTGATCACAAAGAATTTTGGCTTTACTTTATAGGCACTGCTATTATTCAATACGGTATTGTAGGCTATCTTACTTAGGTCATCATATTTAAAATCGTAAAGGAACATCGTGAATCCCTTTTTGATATGCTGGGTGATGATATGCCTAATGACAAAATATGATTTACCCGCACCCGGTGTACCCATGACCAGTGCCCCTCTAAAAGGATTAATGACATTGATCCAGCTATCCCGCACCTTGCCTTTTAATCGGTATTTAGCCGGAAGGTTAATCGAATACTCATTCTCCAATTTTCGTTCTTCCTGGGGGAACGTTTCATTTTCATGGTTAAAAACATCTTTACTTAAATTAAGATCAATAACCCTGTACATCCTGCTGACACCGGTCAGAAAAAGGAGAAATCCAATAATGGTCGCCAACATGTATAAACCTGCCACCAGAAGGAAGGAGGCCTGGAGTTTAAATATAAGCCCGCTTAGATAATATAAAGCCAAACCGATCAATGCATACGCAACCGCATTAGACAACTTTATATGCTCATCTTTCTTACCTTTTGTGCCGATCAAGGAAATGATCAAAAAGCCGATAGCGACTGATTTTACAATCAGGATGCCTTTAAAAATGGGTAGCTTATAAATATTGACCAGTATCCGATCGACGATAGGATAGGTTAACTGCAATTCCTTAAAGGCACCGTAACAGCTGAAATAAAAATGTAAGATTAACACCAGTATCCCGAGAAACCGGGTAAAATCGATGATCTTTCTGAGTGCCTGTTCGTTTTCTCCTGTTTGCATGATTTTAAAATTTAGAGATTTAATTTCCTGCGTTTTTTCTTCTTTTTCCTGGGCCCGAATTGACTTTGCGCCACTTGGTCCGGGTTGTTGGGATCTAATAATTCCTCCAGCAGGCTCCGTCCATGGTTTTGATTTAACGTGGTTGTTTCGCCTGTTTGTGCTGATACGTTTTTTTCAAAGGCATGCTCAACAGTCGCAGAATCATTACCGCTTATTATAAATTGGAAATTACCGATAACAGCTGCCGCACTATAACTCTTATCCTTATCCAAGTCACTTCCGTTGAATACTACCTTCTCATTACGATCAATATAACTTAAGCCATAAATTCGACCTTCAGAATTTTGTCTGACAACAAGGGTTACACCGACTTTATTAAGCTGATCCCTGAATTGATCCATTGATGTTGCCTGGAGCTTAACTTTATCGATTTTTGATTTGAGCTGTTCTTTAAGAGGCTTTCGCAAATACTCATTGAGTTTAAAGCGTTTCTCCAATAATTTCAAAGTCGGCTTTTGATAAATGCTGCTTGCTTTAATCGGAACACCTGTCTTTCTCCCACTTTCATCAGTGATCCAATAGTTTAAGCCACCATTTTTAAACATCACGGATTCCTTAGAACCTTTATCAGCGACGATATTATACAGATTCAATATTGCGTTCAGTTCAGGCAAGCTCGTATATTTAAAGGACTTGGCGACTTCGTTGACGATATTAGAGATCGACCTCTTCGTATCTGTTTCTCCATATTTCGCCGGGATGATCTTAAGATTGTCTGTCTGATCGATATTCTTTGTTTTCTCGCTTGCTTTGACCAAACCATATGCTATTTCAATTTCCTTTCTTGCAGGTTCGGATTTTGATAGGCCGATATTGTTCAGACTGATCCGCTTGCCGTCAGCTTGAATGTTCGTGGTGACGATATGGATATGCGGGTGACCGGCATCCAAGTGATGATAGATCAGGTAAGGTTGATTTTCAAAGCCGATCCGTTTCATATAGTCGCTGCCAATGTCAACCAGCTTATCAGTCTCAAGCATTTCATTGACATCAAAGTTCAATGATAAGTGAAGCGTATTTGTCTTAGTCCGCAGGTTCCGTTCAGCAAGGTCGGTCAGTCTGAAAAGCTTGTCGTGAAATGATAGCGCATCATCACTCTTAGTATAACCGCTTGTGACGAGCAACATTGCTTTTCCCGATTTGACCTTATTTTCATTATAGCTCAAGGCACCGATCAGGCTTTTCCCGCTCTTAATTTTTGCGACCATAAATCAGCGTATTTGTTCATCCTCTCTTTGATTTGTATAATGGAAGGTTCCAGCTTTCCATTAATAATCGTCAGCAAATTCATCCATAAGCGCGTATCGGGAAAGCCATGGGCGCTATTAATATTCTTAACGGCCTGGTTCAAGTTATTCCCGACGAAATTCAGTTCGCGCCTGAGCAATGCCAGTTCTTCCAACACATCGTCCATCGATTTATCCCGGTGAATTACCGTCACAGGGTCGCCTAAGATCATAGCTCGTCCAAACTCACTGAGATTCTGAAACGTGGATTTTTTATATCGTTTATTAAGCAATTCCTCTTCACTTGGTTTAAGGCGGATCTTGATCCACTTCGACCGATTTTCATTTTCTTCTTCCATTGATAATAGTTTTATCAAACCGACTTCGGAGGGTTTGGCCATGGCCCCGAAACGACTTTGGAGGGAAGGGCAAGATTCGTTTGTGGTACAAACGTACATCTTGCTAACTGCAAAAAGACAGCAGTTTATTTCCCTAACCATAGCTAATCCCTATGTAAATCATTGTGCCGGTAATTGTTAATATTGCCCCCTTAATTCAATTGATCATTTACGGCAGGTAACTTGTTATCCAGAAAGAATTGAAGAGCGAGAATATTAATGTCCTTCAGGGAAAGATCATTTTCAAGTCCATAGCTCTTCATTTTTTTAAGCAGTCCTTTAGGAATCCAGACATTCAATTGCGCCTCTGCCTCTTTAAGGCTTGGTGCTTCCTTCACCGGGTGCACTTCTTGTATAGGGGTAGTTGGCGGTTCATTTTTCAATTTGTCCGCCAGACCGCCTAACTTCTTTTTGTAATCTTCCATACCGCTGACTTCTATAGTTATGCAATACAAGAATTATAGAAATACATAAATCTGCAATTCTATAATTATGCACTTATGTAATCCACCACTTCCTCTGCAAGTGAGGTTATTTCCTCTTTTGCTTTCTGGTCACTGCCGGTCATTATGCCGGCGGTAATCGCCGAACGCGTAATGCTTACCCGGTCATGAATCATCGTTTGAAGTAATGGGGTCCCTATGTTTGCTAACAGGTCTTTTACATCTTTGGTAACCCCTGATCTATGCTTAACCATGTTTAGGGCGATACCTGCTTTTAAAGATGGCTTCTTCGCTTGAGCGAATTTGATCAAGGCCAACGTAGAGCGGACGGCCATGACATCAAAAAAGCCCGCTTTTGTTGGCACCAGTACGAAATCTGAAATCAGAAAGAGATCTGTTAATTTGTTTGATAGGTAGGGAGGGGTGTCAACGATGACCAGGTCATAATCCATTTGCGGGATCTCGCTGATCTTATCAGCTGAATAGACGTTTAAACCCGGAAAATCTTCTCTCACATGATAAATACTACCCTGCAGATCGGAGTCAACCAATGCTACCTTCAATTGATCCTGAAAACAAAGCGCCATGTTTAACGCCAGTGTGCTTTTTCCTACGCCTCCTTTTTGGTGCGCTACGGTGATAATCTTGCCCATATTACATAATTCTAAAAGTTTGTAAATACATATCGCTGTAATCCTGTAATTGCAGAATTACATAGACAAAGGTGGGTTTATCACTATCTTTAATTCTCCGAGGTTATCCGACTCGGACGTTAGTTTTGTTAAATAATGTATGATAAGAAAAACTTCACAGGGAAATATATTTGTCTCATTTGATGACCGCTCCGAAAGGAAATTTCAAAATATGCTCTATTGGTCAATGGTGGCAGAATACGGTGAAGGAACTTTTACTGAAGAGAGGTTAACTCGGCCAATGCTTGAATTTGGACTTAACTGGGCTGCTGATAAATTTCTTGAAGTAATGGGCTCAACTACAGATCCTCAATTCCTTTTTTACCTGTTAGCTAATCATGAGGAGTCCATTAAACTATATTATCAGGTTGCAGAACCTCATTTCGTTAAAGAGGGTATTACAGAAAATTTGCTTTCATTAAATAGGAGAATACTAAAACTCGCACTTGAACAAGCAGTGGACATTAATTACGGACCTGACAACGGTGCTAGCTACGCTAAAATGAATCATTTCAGGGCCTTACTGGAAGATTTGCTTTACTTGGGTGATCGTCTGTTCGCTTTTTCTGAGTACATGGCAGAACAACGTATGATGGAGAACCCTACAAAAATTGTTATTGGTGACGGCGATGTTTTATTGCAAAGACAGCATCATTACGAACACATCTACCATATTACGGAAAAGATGAATAAAGAGGCTTATGAAAAAGGAATCATTGATAAAAATGCGGTTAAGGGTTTAAGAGCACAATTAATGAGCTGTTTTGGGATCGATTACGATTTCGCAGGGGGTCAAATCTTTTTGATGAAACAGCACCTTTCACCAAAATTTCCCCTTGTGCAAACGATACAATACGGAATGTTAATTGAAAATCTTGTTCAAAAAGGGATATCAAGAGACAACGCTACAACTTTTTACGATGGGTTAACTATTACCAGGGATAATAAATTACCAATTAAAGACTCAGTATATCAATCAGGCTCATTCTACAGGTATTTTTTTAGACCTATTCTGCTTGTTAACATTAATGGTGAAACACAAGCATTAGTTGGTGAACAAAAATGGGAAGAAAGCATTGTTGTTATGGCCACGAATGGTTTTCAATGGCAACTCGCTTCAGAGGAGTGGAAGAAAAATGAGTGCTTTAACACTTATTTAAAGCGCAAACACGATGAGCATGATAAATTATTGGAGAACGAGGTCCAAAAAATCCTTGAAAAGAATGGATTCTACTTTGATCGAAACATTGAAAAACTATATGGTAAGAAAGGGAGGGTAGTTGACATTGTTGATATACCCGGAGAAATCGATTTTATTTTTTTAGACAGCAAATGCAAAAAAATAATGGTTACTGACTGTAAATATCACCGCGCTCGTTATGAGATGGCTGGGTTTTCACGAGATTACGCCCATTTTAAAAAATATTACGAGAAGAAAATGAAAGGCAAGGTGAAGTATATCAAAGATAATATTACTTTACTTAAATCACACTTCATGCTTCATAAAGGCATGCCGGGATCAGTAGACCTGAGTGAATATGAGGTCGTAGGATTTTTTATAATTAACACACCAACGTTCTATATATATAACGGGCTATACCCAACAATAACTATAGGACATTTAGAGGAGTTTATGGAAGAATGTTATTTCTTTGGAGATCACGTCTTAAAATATCCGACCCACACAAAAATCATTAAGCACCCTTGGTTTACAGTCCAATAACTTTCTATAAATACATATTTATGTAATTATAGAAAGTAGTCAGTCAGTTCCGTTAAAGATTCGGCAAACTGCGGCGATGACATTCCAGCCACAATTTTGCTGAGATCAATATCCGTATCAACTGCTTGCCATTTGCCATTTTTTGTCCATGTAATTTCGGACCACAGCGGCCTTCCTTCACCATAAACTTTAATATCATTGCCTTTATAAGCTTTCAATTCAACGGGAGAACTATTGGTAATCAGATAGACTTCAAAGTCGTCAATAATTTTACTTTCATTCTCTGAAATAATGGCTAAAACCTGACCGGCATCTTCGCCAGTAGCTTTTCTATAAAGTTTATAAATCATAAAATAAAGATAAACTTTATGACCGAGAGTTCGGGTCAAAATGGTACCTTTGATTTAATGAAAGTTCTTTAAAATCAACTCAAAAAACCTTAAAGTTAACCGTGACCTGCTCGGTGACTAGTGGAATTTGAAAGATATATATGCTTGAAATATAATGCATTACGCGAATGGACACGGTCCCGTCCATTCCGCTAATTCAATAATGAAAACAGTAAAAACCCCTCAGATGACATCATCTGAGGGGTTTTTCATTTTCAGGACACACCAAATTATTCAGCTTTTTGCATAGTGTATGCGAATAATTCGGGAGTCATTCAAAGTCGAATAGAAAACTCCCGAATTTGTTAATAACAACTTGATAAACAACATGTTCAGCGATTGAATATCTTGATTCCAAATGATTAATTAATCAAATTTGTTTCACCTTTAATTAATCAAAAGTCATGAGAACTACAATCTCCTTGCTTTTTTCCCTCAGAAAGCCAAAAAATTACAAGGTTGGGGAAATGCCAATCTATTTACGCATTACTGTTGACGGTCAACGTTCAGAACTCGCCGTCAGCAGAAAATGTGATCCTGCGAGATGGGATGCGGCGAGCGGTAGGGCCACCGGATCAAAAGCGGATTCAAGAACATTAAATGCGTTTCTTGACGATATTCAGTTCAAGATATTTGAACTTCATCGCAAAATGTCCGAAGCCGACGATATCCTTACAGTAGAAACCTTGAAGAATCGCTTTGTGGGTAAGGAAGAAAAAGCGCGGACATTATTGGCAGTTTTTGAGGATCATAATCAAAAAATGAAAAGCTTGGTCGGGCAGGAATTTAAGAAAAGCACGCTGCAACGTTATGAGACCTGCTTGATGCACACCAAAGATTTCATGCAGTGGCAGTATAATATTTCGGATATTCCGATTACCAAGGTCAACTTTGCCTTTTTAAATGACTTTGAATATTACCTGCGCAGCGTTCGCAAGTGCGGTAATAACTCTGCTATTAAATACATTAAGAACTTAGGCAAGATAGTACGTATTTGCTTAGGCAATGGTTGGTTAACCGTTGACCCTTATCTTAACTATAAGCCTAAACAGAAGGCTGTACACAGAGAAGTACTCACTAAAGAGGAACTACAGCGGCTAAACAAAAAAAGATTCAGCATTGAGCGACTAAAGACGGTTAGAGACATGTTTGTCTTCTGCTGTTATACTGGTTTGTCCTATGTGGATGTCCATAAGCTTAAACGCTCGGAACTTGTCAAGGGCATTGATGGTGATTTATGGATATACACCCGCAGGCATAAAACGGACACTTTTTCACGAATTCCTATCTTGCCTGTCGCTTTATCCATTATTCGAAACTACGAAGATCATCCCCAATGCGCGGTAAATAACACGCTGCTTCCAGTGATGAGCAATCAGAAAATGAATGCTTACTTGAAAGAGATAGCAGACCTCTGCAAAATTAAGAAACCGCTTACCTTTCACATTGCGCGACACACTTTCGCAACAACGGTAACGCTAAATAATGGGGTCCCGATTGAAAGTGTTTCGAAAATGATGGGACATACTAGTATCAAAACCACGCAAATCTATGCGAAGGTGATGGATCATAAAATTAGTTCTGATATGCAGCAATTACAAAAAAAGTTATCAGTAATTTGATCCGTATATTTACCAACTGGGTTCAACTCAGTTGGTAAGCTTTTAAAGAGGCCACTGTTTTAATTTCTCTTCAGATTATAGCATTACCCGTCCAAGGTCATATTTGTAAAAAGTTTTAACTTTTATTTTCGGCAAAGTTATGATATGCGGTCCTGTTCGTCATTTAATCTCTCTAGCTTGATTTGCTTCTGATAGTGGTTAAAGCCTGATTTTGCCCATTTTCGAACTTTTATTGAATTATGATCAAACAATTCGTTCATCATTGAACTTAATTTTTCAAAATAGGGTACTGAAGATCCTACCCATCCAAAACTTCCCATGTTGGCTCCGATCTCATTGAGGAGGCCAGGTACTTTATAAAAGCGATCAATCATGAGTCGGGCAAAGGGGTGCCATAATGACCCTTCTGTCTCGTTAGAAAATACGGGCATCATATATGCGATTCTTTCAGGACCTGTTGGGATATTGTGATCGCACCATTCAATAATTTTGCTAGTATCGCCTTTAAATAGTAAACCGGAATTTCCAAGATTTCCATTCCTAGAGCCAAGCAGTGTCTTAACGTTCCAGTATTCGATTGATTTAGAAATTAAGGCAGGGGATAATCGATCAAAAAGAATAGTGAAATATTCGGTGATAAGTATCTCGATCAAATCTTCCAATTGATAGTTGCCTGAAGCAAAAGTTGGCGATTTAAGACTTTCAGCGATTTGGTCTGAAATGGCTATAGCGAGTTCCTCATCTTTGTGTTCCTTAAAAATCCGTTGAGCTGCGTTAGTATACATGTACAAATCCATAGTAGAATGTTTTTCATCTAGAGCAAGGAAGTTAGTATCAATCATGAGCGCTCTCATTTGGCTTTTAAAACTATTCCAAAGGTGAATTTCAGAGTAACTCAGATGATGATAAATGCTAAAAGCAGTCCAATTACCTAAGTTACCGTACTTTCTTATCTGATCACATAGTATGATAACCTCCTCGACAGACAGGCCTCCTTGGCCAATATGATAAATTACGTTTGTGAAGGCCGTGATATCCGCAATTCCTCTTTCAACAAGCACAAATAGTTTTGTAATATCGGCTGCGTCCATTTGTCCAAATCTTAGCAGGGTGAAGAGTAAATAATTCAATTCTTCGTCGTCCAATAGCTCGTCAAAAAGTTTCTTCTTTGTTGTTTTCTCAACCGCTGATAGGAAACCAGCAAGAACATCCGTTGAGCGTTGGCTCTTATCAATTGTGCGCAATTGATCAAATATAAGCGTACCTAACCGGTACTGATCTGCTTTATTTTCAGCCAAAATCCGTCCAAAAAGTATTCCTCTGCGCTGCTCTCCCGATAAAAGCTGTGGCAGGAAGTATTCCGGCAAGATGTTTTTTTCGTGCAATTCATTTAAAAGTTGACGTAAAAGAGACAAGATTCTATCTTGGCCTCTATGCGCATCGGGATCCGAATAGTCCCACGCCGGTACACTGACCACATACTTTACTTTGTTTGACCAGTCCTGTGGCATGAGCGAGGCAATCAATTGGTTCGCCAAGTCCCGATTTGCATCGTCTAGTTTTTCATATTTTAAAGTTGACTGTAACGCGTTAATTGCACCTTCCCATAACGAGGAGTCAGTTTCCTTGATAAAAGTTAAAATAGGCGTCAGTAAGTTGCCTTGGTTTTGCCCAAATATCCCTCTTAAGTTAGCCTCTATAATGGGTTTCGTAATAGCAATACGTACAGTATTTTCTCGGACAATATTCAGAAGCATATTCAGCGCTTGCCGCCAGTAGTTGTAAATCTCGTCCCAACTCTGTGGCATATAGTCGACCAGCTTTGTGGCGCTGCCCTGGTCGTCTGCCCCACCCATACGTGAAAAGCCATGGCTTTTCAGGCATTGGCCTAAGGCTTTTATTGTTAAACTTATGTATTCCGGTTCTTCTTCGGTTAATAATTGTTCCAAAACAGAAAGCCGTCTTTCCAAAGGCACCTCTGTTCCTGGTAGAAAAATATGAAAGGTTTGCAGAAATTGGTTAGTTGCATTATTTCCAAAAGTTTCAATTTCGCCTGCAGCAAACTTCCCCATTATGATAATACCATCATCGTAGGTCTCTTTTCGAAAAGCCAGCTTTTCCAGTGACCAGATCAGATTGCGTCTACCCTTATCAATGGCTTTAATGTCTGTAATGCTATAATTTCCATAAAGCGTAACTAGAGCACTTACGGTGGCTTCAGGGTTCACTTCAACAACAGAGCGGAAGAGGCGTGAACCTAAATCTGTATTAAGCACTTCCGCAGACGCAAAAGGGCCTTGTGGGCCCCACAATTTTGATACAAGAGATTTCGCACGCTCAATTTGATCAAGTGAACGTAGTCGTTTACAAAAAGCATCGATCAGTCCTACATCGATAAGTTTGTTACAGAATTCTTGAAATTTGTCAGGCGGATAATCCAGTATCCACTGAGCTGCTAAGTTCGCTGCTAGAGGAGTAGGAACAACAGTCAGCGTATAGCCACGGCGTTCTAATATTTTCCGGTTAATCTTAAACTTTCTGCAGGTACGGTAAAAAACCGCATCCGTGATGGCAGGATCGCATACGAATGAAGCGATAAAATCTCGATGGACTTTGTATTCATCAAGTCTTTTTTGATCCGCAATTAATTCTTCGATCTCTTCATCGATAAAGTTAAACTCACTGAAGATAGAGCAGGCTTTTATAAAATTAAAATCGGCGTCATTACGTCTTTCATGCCCAAATACAAGCTTTTCTATAAAAGCCTGGGGTAATTGAGCATTTATTGAGTTTGCGCCGTTTTTTGCAATTGCTTCCTGCAATAACTCCACCATTTTGGGGTAGCCTTCTGCAAGTTCTACCAAACGGTTGATCTCTGAATCTGCATAGAAAGGATAAATATTCTTGAGCATCAACTTGACGGTTTCCTTTTGGCCGTCCTTATCAATCCTGATGACATTTTTCTCCTCAGTCTCCAAAGTGAAATCTATGCTGATTATCTTTAGTTTCGAATTATTCCTGACCAAACTGGCTAAGGCAACATGTTGGTCATTAGGGCAATTGTCTACCACAATAATGCCAACGGTATTGTCTTTGAAATCCAATACGTAACGAATAAGATCATTGCCCTGAACAAGCCCATAATCATAATACACCACAGCCGCATTTAATTTGTTTTGTTCAAGGTCCGAATTGGATGGGTCTAAATTGAAAATTTCATAAACCAATCGGGTTTTTCCAATACCGGAATGCCCAATGACCCTAATAGATGTTTCTGTTTTCAGCAAAGATTTTATTTCCGATATCTTTTTTTGCAAAGCGGCATCCTCGAATTTAAACGTCAGTGATGTCTGATAGTCTAGGCCCCACTGCTGCCATGTCCTAAAAACATCGGGACGGCTCTTGCCATTACATTCCAAAACATACGCAACTGTCGAAATATATTCATTAGACCATTCAGCTATCTTATTAGCATCATAAACCTTGAATTGGCCTCTTTTATAAATTGCGCCAGTATTTTCACAGACTTCAATCATTTTATCGATGCGATGTTCAATCCCTCTGCGTGTACTGGCATCAACCGACATAAAAAGATTGTAATCTCCACCGTTGTCGAGCACCTCTTTCAAAATAGGCTTTAATCGTTTGGCCTTGCTTAACTCATCCACTTCTATGAATTCCGCCTCAATTTTTGATGGTATCAGATTTGTCGCCTTACATTGGAAGAGCGTGAGTTTATTACCAAGCCAGTTGGAGCCTTTTATGTCATCGACAGTAATCCGCCCGTCCTCGCCACCATCAGCGGTTGTGATCTTTCTAGATACATAGTAAAACCCCTGGAGATCTTTTTTTTCGACCTCCAGACATAATAACATTTGAAGAAGCCTTGTAAGTTGTTCTGCAGATAACTCTTCTATTTCCCTGCTTTGAATCGAATTTATCGCCATGAATAAGTTTAGGTTTGTAATAAGATAGGTTAAAATTAACGATAATCAGATTGAATAACAAGCTAGGTCTAAATGGTGTCTTTATAAATACTGAAAATTCAAAAGGTATTTAATTCAATCAATGATATCCGCCAGAAAAAGCTCCTGCCCAGCGTATTTTTTCTTTAGCGGCTTCATATCCCGGCTTACTCTTGTATCTGTAACGCGGGCGTAGAGTTGAGTCGTATTAATATTCTTGTGTCCCAGCATTTGACCTACGGTTTCAATTGGAACACCATTGGTTAATGTCACCGTAGTAGCAAAAGTGTGGCGTGCGCAATGGAAGGTCAGTCGTTTTGTCCAACCCAACAATCTTGCAATGTCTTTTAAATAGGCATTGGCCTTCTGATTGCTGATTTGAGGCAATATAAAATCTTCATCCAACACACGCGGGTAGTCCTTGTAATGTGTGATCAGCCGGAGCGCCGGGCTCAGCAGCGGAATGCGAACACGGTTGTTATTCTTCACCCTGTAAGTTTGAATCCATAAGCCGCCATCTTCACCCTTTAAGATATCAGCCCTTTTTAACTTAACCGTATCGGCATACGAAAGGCCGGTGTAGCAACTAAAAAGAAATAGATCCCTGACCACAACCAAACGCTTCCGGTTAAATTTTTTCGTGGCCAGCTCATTTAATTCCATGCTACTGAGGTATTCGCGATGCACCTCTTCATGCCTGGCCCTATACGCGACAAACGGATCTCGTTTTACCCAACCAATCTCGTAAGCGATCTTCATCACCGTTCGTAGCTTTTTAACCATTTGCACGGCTGTATTGATCTTCACACCATAATCCGTTTTCAGGTAATATTCGAAATCCCGAACAAAGCGGTAATCGATCTCATCCAGCCTGATGTCTTCGCTTTTCGATTTTAGTTTGATATACCTCTTTATTACTTTGAAGACCGTTTTGTATTTAGCCAAGGTACCCGGCGTATAATCCTTGCCCAGCAAGCCAGCGATCTGGTTGGTATGATAATTCCAGGCATCGGTAAGCATTTTCGGCGGTTCAAGTTCTTCGCCCTGCATTAGTTTGCGAATAAGTACGCCTTCCAAAGGTTTTCCTGCTGCGTAAAGCTCCTGCCGGGACTGATAAGCCTTCGCGTACAAGAAATCAAGCCAGGCATTTGTCGCACGTGCCGCTTCCTTTGTGCCTTTCATCCGGTTGGTACCGCTATCCCAGTCTTCCCGTTCGCACCACTTGCCGGTCGTCCATTCCTCCCGCCTGCCATTTACGGTCAAACGAATATAGATGGGGTGTAAAGTATTTTTCTTGCTCTTAGGCGGTTTTGGAAGGAACAGGACACGAAACCGTTGCGACTGCGCCTTTACTAGAGTTTCTTCCTTTTCGGGCTTTTTTTTTCAACCCCGGAAAGCATCCGATCAATGTCGGCGGCTTTATAAAAGAAGATTTTGCCGACCTTGTTATAGGTGATATTACCCGCAACGCGCATATTCTGCAGGGTGCCTGCGGAAATATTTAGCATTTTCATTACATCCTGGCTTCTAAGCCATTTTTGTTGCTGCAGGGCCTGCGCATCCGTCAGTGGCTTCAAGAGATCGAACAGTTCCTCTTTGAATCTTTCCAGGTCTTTTTTGGTTAATAGTTCATCCGGGCTCATGGTCGTATGAATTAATAGATCAAAGGTCAGATATTGACGATTGATCTGATTTTGATTTTTTTGAAGTTTTGTTGAAAAAGTCTATAACAAACACACCCGGGCATTGTACCGCGTAAACGCCAGAAGCTGTAAGCAGGGAAACGGTCAAGGGCAGTGCAGGCCAAAACAAAACAACAACACTGCACTGCTTGTATACCCTTGACCGTTTACCTGCGTAGCTACCTTTGTGTCAGCGGTACAGTGCCCAATCGAGGTAAAACAATCCTGCTGTTGTGAGCGTAGCGAACATCAGCTAGTTGCAGCGAGGCTGGCAGCGGAATGGAACCCCGAGCGAAGCGTGTGGTGCAATGCAGGCTGCCTGCCGCAGATGCCCACCTCAGACTATAAGAAAGGGGCAGGTTCAGTAAAAACATAACCAAACCTGGCCCCTAACCTTGCTGGTGGTACCTGGGAGCGTCTTTCGTTTATCTTTTATAAACTATATTTTTTCATTGCTTTTAAATACAAGCTTCGCTTTACTCATAAGTAACCGTACTTTCTCTAATGCCGCTTTGACCATTTCTTCTTCTACCAAAAAGTTTTCGTCATACCGCGCTTTAGCATAGCCGTCATTGATCAGGGTGAAAAGCTTTAACCCCTCATCAGTATCTAATTGAAATATATCACTGAACTCATCAGTAAAGAGCAAAGTCAGCTTGATCAGCCTGAAAAGGTTATGCGATGGTTGCCGGTAACCGAACATCACTTGCAATAAGCCGATGAGTGCATGCTCTGTTGCCTGGTGCAAAAGAAAGAGCGACAAGCGCGCATTACCCTCCTCCATATAACGTTCCGCGCCGTGAAAGAACTCTTTGCTTATGATGCCATATTTATTCCAACTGGCCAAGCGTACCGCCATATCCTGCTCATTACTGATCTCGTTAGCATCCGGTAATTGCAAATCTTCCGAACGATAAACATTTATGCCACGGCTAAAGGCCAGGCTCCAAAATTTGCCTTTACTTTTTAACCCGTTAACCGCGCTTGCTATTTTATGGACGATAACATAGATACCAGCAAGCGTGCGCAAATTATCCTCGATCTTACTGACCATACTATGCTCAGGCATTTTTTCTTCGTCGTCTACCAGCACCAACAGGTAAAAAGTAAACGGCTTCGGACATGAACCCAGGTAAGTAACAGACCGGATGCCGGGTACAAGTTTCACCATCGTCTCGGTAAGATAATTCAGCCCCAGCTTTTCAGCAGGCGTTAATACCGGATGGAAGGGATGCAGGGAGATCGGGTGCACTACAGCATCCTGCGGTAACGCCGCCGCTGTATTATCATCTTCGTTAGCTTTTTCTATTTCTTGCTGGTCTTCCGGCTCATCCTTCTTAGCTGAATCAACTTCATCTACGTCTGTCCAGTATAACCTTTTAAGATAAGGGGCACCACTTTCGGTTTGATAAATAATCCATGCCGCCGAATACAGCTGCAACATGTTCTCGTACACCATGATGATGTCTTCCGACGTCACCGCTTCATCAATAGGATTTTTATATAAGGCAGCATAAGCCCATTCTTTTAGGTGATCCCGGTACTCCGGCAGGCTGAAATCCCTAAAAAGTTTCTTTAAGATCAAATAAGGATTAGCTAACTGCAATTCCGAAAGTTCATCCGGAAAATAAAACCACTGTTCCCTGCCTGCTTTCAACACTTCATCTGAAATTTCTTTCCTGGTCCAGGGTTCCTCGCGGAAAGCCATCATCAGCAGGTAGCACGCCTCTAATAATTGGATGTTCTGATCATAAATAAATAGTATATGGCCCGCACCGTTTCTACTATCCTTGTATTGCTTATACGATACCGCAAAATCACGCCACACCTTTAATTCCTCCCGGTGCGTGTTGATACGATCACCAAAGAACCTTGTCAGCACTTTCATCGGTTGCTGCACCTCGCTAAACCTCAAAAACCTTGGAGAACTATCCCATGGAACATATCTGCCTAAATGCATAACACTATCGTTTATACCGGCTTCCATTAACCGGCAGAACAAAACTCCGCATGCCATCATTTCTATCCTATCCCTAACCATTCTATCGGAGAACAAGGAAAGACTATTTTATTCCTGCAATTCATTGAGTCAACGTTTTTTACGCATGGACATATTTTATTACATTTGTTATATCATATACAAGCATCTAACCTATGAACAGCCATACCGAAAAACCAAACCAAGTACATCAAGGCCGTAACATCAAACGTTTCCGTGAAA
Source organism: Mucilaginibacter sp. (assembly GCF_041663085.1). Taxonomy (GTDB): domain Bacteria; phylum Bacteroidota; class Bacteroidia; order Sphingobacteriales; family Sphingobacteriaceae; genus Mucilaginibacter. The sequence goes on along the minus strand of NZ_JBAZRC010000001.1, from coordinate 23,024 downwards.
TGCTGGGCTGGAAACAAGAGGCTTTGGCTTATGCGTTAGGTGAGGATTGGAGCCAGAAAAGGATTTCTTTATTAGAAGCTAAAGAAACTATAGAAGAAGATATACTTGCACAGGTAGCTGCCATACTTAAAGTGCCTGTGGAATCTATTAAGAACTTTGATGAAGAAGCTGCGATTAACGTTATTAACACAACGTTTAACAGTCATGATAATTCGACCTCGATAGCCTATCAATCTACATTTAACTTCAATCCCATTGATAAAATAGTAGAACTTTTTGAGGAAAAAGAAAAACTCTATGAGCAATTGTTAGCCAGTGAGCGTGAAAAGGTAGAGATCCTTAGAAATAAATAATTTTATCTAGCGGTTCAATAATCACTCTTGAAGGTCTCATTAAGTTATCCAATGGAAATACTTAATGAGATAATAGCAATGGGTTTACATTTGCTGTTTTCTATTAATCTCATGTCCGTTTATTAGAAGAGTCCTTCTGTACCTTAAAATACCTTAACAGCAATTAAAGTGGGGTAGTTTATTTGCTTTAATATCCACAAAGATCAAAAAACTAGTAAGTATATCACTTGCAACAAGATAGTGTTAATATACTCATAATAGTTACTTTTTAATAGATTTGCTAAAACCTAAATTGATGAGTAAGGTATTTAATGTTTATTGCGATGAGAGTGGTCATTTAGAAAACGACGGCATGCCTTATATGCTTCTTGGTTATGTTTCTATACCTAAAGAAAAAATAAAGCTTTTTAAAGATGAAATTTCTAATATAAAAGACCTTCATAATTTTTATTCTGAAATAAAATGGGCTAATGTATCTAACTCTAAAAGCGAGTTTTATTTAGATATTATTAGATTCTTTTTTGCTAGTGAATTGAAATTTAGAGTACTTGTAGTAAAGAAAGATGAAATAAAGAACGATTTATTTGGTCAAGACTACGACACATTTTATTACAAAATGTATTATCAGTTGCTCCACCATCAAATAGATATGCTTTATAATTACAACATATATCTTGATATTAAAGATACTCTAAGTTCATGGAAGGTGAGGAAATTAAAAGAAATCCTTCAAACTAAATATGGGGTAGTTAAAAATCTGCAAAATATACATTCTCACGAAAGCGTATTTTTGCAAATAGCTGATTTAATGATGGGGGCGATAGGTTATCACTTAAGGGGGTTAAATAAGGTAAGCGCCAAAATCGAGATAATAAAATTAATGCAGTCATTAAGTGGCTCTGACCTATCCCGGTCAACTCCAAAAAATGAAGAAAAGTTGAATATGTTTTTTATTGACTTATAATATGCCAATTAATCAAACGAAGGTTTATAACCAATTGCTTGAATTGGAATATATGAATGAAGGTCAGCGAAAAAAATCTCTTCAAATAATATTCAGGCGTGACGTAGAAGAGAATAAAGAGTTTAAGTTCAACGGAAAAAACATTAATCCGAACAAGCTGGAGGATGACCAAACTTCTTTGGAAGTACTTTTCGACCACCTAACATGCAAACGTTACTCGCAGTCTGATACCTCTCGTGAATTTGATATAGAGAGATCAAAACGATTGCATTGGGTTAAAGTTCACATCGACTTAGGATGCTTGGATCATTGCAAGGTTTTTAGCTGCTTAGATAGAAATCAACAAAACAATAGGGATGAAGTACGAACGTATATTTTCAATGAAGTAGAATCTTATGTGGTAATCTTACGTCCGTATCGGGACAAGAACGGTTATTACTTACTAACTGCTTATTTCTTAGATGGTAGAAATCCCGATAAAATAAAAAAGAAATATAAAAGGCGGTTTCCAGAAGTGTATTAAGCAGAAAACGCCAAGCGGTAAGGCTTAGCGTTCTCCAATCTCCTTCTTCCTTATGGTAAGATGAGCGAGACAAATGTACAACTCTTTTTGAATTTCATTACATAGTTATCAACATTTTAAGATAAAAGTTGCACTATTGTTACATATTAACTATGAAAGTTGATTAAAGTTTCCAATAGTTGTGAATTCTTATTTGTCATCATTTGATAGTGGCTTGGTGGTTACTTCGATTTTTTGTAAATAAATCCCACAATTGCAGGTTAATCAAGACTATTATCCCTACAGCCTAATTTAAAATCTTTCTTTTCATTTTTTTTATGCTTTTAAGTTTACAATGATAATCCCCCATCATATCCGCGGCCTTTTTTCTTCTTTCTTCTTTTTTTTGAGTCATCAAGTGTCGGCGCGATGTAGCCTCCATCAGTCACGCCTAATAAAACATCGAGCAATCCTTTACCATGGTTGTGTTGTTTTTCAACGCTCAAGGACTCTTCTACTTTTAATTGCTCTTTAACTCCTTGCCTTTCCTCATATGAACCGTGCTTCAAAGTATTAGCATATTGAAATGATTCTTTGATCTCCCGCTCATAACCAAACATTGTGTCAAATAAACTTTCCGTCGCCTGCTTAAAGGCAACCCTGTCAAATTGCCCCACCTTTTGACTATGTGCTGCATTGGTTCCTTTGGAATTGTTGAGCGGGCTCAATTTAATCCTATTGGTTGCATCTTTCCTGCTGACAATGATCTGAACATGCATCTGCTCGCCAGGCTTGATATCTCCTTTCTTTGCCAAACCCTTTCTCACCTCCAGGTCTTTGTAAGTATAATACCGGTTATGCTCCAGCTTCCCGAAATAAACCAAGTCCTGGTTGCCGTTTACGCCGTTGCGCTTAAAGTTCTTAGCGTAAGTATCCATGACAGCGTTGGTATATTCTTTTAAGTACTTTTTTGTTTTTTCCTCACCGAACCGCTCTTTTAGGTAAAGGATCTCTTTACTGCTCGGGCTGATATTGATCAGGAAGAATTTGGCGTCATCCTTTGACAGCTTGGCTATATTATTATCTATGCCCTGCCGCACCTCGTAAGGCTGAATGGTATCGCTGCCGTGGTTGAACCAATACTGCGGCTCCATCAGGTGATTCTTTTGTGCTTCCGCTATACGGTTTTCCTTCTCCAGGTAGGCGACCAACTGGCTGCTGCTGCCATTGTTGTTGCCTGTTTCGCTTTTGGTGATGTTTACATGCATAGCGCTTACATTAATAATAATTGTTAGAGATTATTTACCTGCTGGCGGACGTTCTGAACAAGGGCATCTTTATCCGACTGCTTGGTCATCATGCCCATCTGTTCCCTTGCGCTGATATAATATTCCAGTATGACATTGAACTTTGCTTTTAAGTGTTTGCTTTCATTTTGAGCAGCGTCCAGCTTCATTAAGAAATCTGCGATTTTGCTGATATGCTGTAGTTGCACTTTGTATGCTGCTTTCTGCTCATCATTGTGCTTGATAATATGCTGGTTGAAGAAACCTACCATTTGCATCTGGCCGGCAATCATCCTTTCAGATTCCTTTTTCATCGGCATCAACAATTCCTGCTCTTGCGTCTTGATAAAAGCGATTATGTTATCTGTCTTTTTATTAATGGCATTCTTTAACAGTTCGTCATTCAGGTCCCTTGGATCTTTCTTGCTCTTGTAGAAATAATCCACCATATGGACAAAGCAGTCCAGTTTCGTCAAGCCGCATTTATTCGCTATAGCCTGCAGTTTCTCGTCTGTCTTTACCGGGAACCGTATGGTCTTAACATTTTCATCTTTCGTCATGTTCCGTCTTGTTCTATTACTTATCCTGATCTATCAATATATATCCTGATCCGTTGTTATATAGTTTGGTCTACTATTATATAACCTGATACCCTTTTATCAATATCTGTATACTGCTAAGTATACTATAATCCTTTATTGCAGCTTTTAGCGGGGGGAAAGTATACCGCAGGTATACGCGAATCTGCTCTGCCCCGCAGGGCAAGCGGAAAAAGTCGGGTGCGCCCGACTTCCGCTTGCTCCCCCCGCTTTCGCGGAAGGACGCTAAGCGGCCTGACTTTTTGTTAGATACTTGATTACATAGCTGCGTAGATACGCAGCTATCGAGATATGCAGCTATAGAGTTACTTTTCATCCGGCTGCCTCCCATCCGGCAGGCCAGTAAACCAGGCTGCCAAGCTTTGGATGATAGGATGGCTGGTAACGGATATAACCAAATGCATCCAGTTCCCGGATGCATTTGTGATACGTAGCAATTGATGCGATCTTGCTGAACGCCATCAGCTCCCGTCTTGTCACCGCAAAAGGAATGGCGAAGCCATTCCTTTGCCAGTGGACAAACAAAGCTGTAAACAGGCTGACATGCGTCGCATTCAGCCGAACATCTTCCCGCATGCGTTTGAGCAGTTTGCCATAACCGGCCAGTTCCTGCGCTGATACAGATGACTTCATTGCAACCCTCCTTCCAGTAGCTTATTAATGTCTTCCTGTTTGTAGTACAAAAGACTGCCGATACGCGTAAACCGAAGCGTTCCATTGATGCGCAGGTTCTGCAACGTACCCGGTGAGATTTTCAATAATTTTCTCACTTCAGCGCTTTTAAGCCATTGTTTGGATTGCCCTTGTCCGGGCTGCATCAGCTGCTTAATCTCGCTGAGCATCTCATTCTTAAATTCTCTTAGATCTTCTTTGGTGATCACTTCCAGGTTCATCTTTCCCTCCTTGTTTTTTGTTCAACATTTGACCCGTTCAAAAGCGGCATAGAACAAAGCCGCCTGAACGATCCGGAAGCAAATGTCAAGTTGAAAGGATAAAAATGAATGACCAATGGAGGCGTTTGGTCACGAATGGAGGGTGAGATTCTACTTTTTGTCTTTGGGGACGATCTTGAACAGCTTGTCTTCTTCGGAGATATTCAGATACTTGGACGGCTTATCCTTTTTGTTTGCCGGAAAGTAGTTCTTGGCGGTATCTATGGAGATGGGTTTATCACCATGCATAAAGTATTTGGCAATCATTTTATACCACGGGCTTTGCCCTTGCGAGGTTGTCAGTTTTTTGTCGCCCAGGCTTAAACCCTGCACCTGTTCTATCAGATTCATGAACGCTGCGATATAACCGTTCGTGATCACGATCTTTTCATTCGCATCAAATTCCCTGACTTGTTTGAGCAACAACTCTAGTTCTGCAACCCGCTCTTGTAGCTGGTCTATCAGCTTATCCTTTTCGCCGATCACCGATTCTAACGGTTCAACTTTATGCCAGCGGTCAATCGTTTTCAGGAACGCTAAAAATGCTTCGAGTTTGCGGGTTTGTTCGAGGCCGGATGCGTATTTCGATGAGAAAGGATCTTGTCTTTTAAAATGGCGGATGCGGTTGAGTACTATATCAAAAACATGATTGAAGAACAATTCTTCTTCCTCTAAATTAGCTTCTAAGTAAAAGCCTAACTGATAATCATAAAACAGTCCATATTCTGTTTCGCCTATTTCATAGATCTTCAGCAAAAAGAAATTGTCCTCCAGCTTCCTGTTACTAAACAACGGCCTGCCAATATCGTACCGGTGAGATGAGAAATTAAAGCGGCTTCTGAATTTAAAGTAGGTGTTTTGAGTGGGCAAATACATATTTAACATCTAAGTTGAACCTCTTGAAGCCGAATTTAGTAATTAATAAATATTAGTGCTATGTCTCTATGGAAGCTTATTATTGATGCCGAATATTTAAATGTTGTAATAACGGCATTTTTCCGATGGAAAACTGTAGCTTTTACTCAAGATCTATTAGCCTTTTTATCAAATATAAAACTCCATTAAGTCAATGATGTTGGCTGATATTAAACGGGTAGTCCTTCCTTCAAGTCAAGAACCTTTATACAAGTATCGAGATAATTCCGCTTCAGGTTCGTATGTGGTAGCATGTCAGAAACGATCTGTTCAAAACTGGTGTAAACCCGCATGTGATCAATTAGATCGCGAGTTCTTTCTGAACGTTTCTTTCGCTTTACGATTTCGCTATTATAATGTTCAATTAGATCGCTTAGACGCGTTCCATTTTCTTCCAACAGGTCGAAATTTTTAATAAGAAACGTCAAGTTAATGAAGGTCAACGGTTTAATTTTTTTATAGTGTTTCTCCAGGCCGTTGGCGAGTACTTTGGCTTTAAATTCATCCTGTAAATATTGATCAACTCCCGGCATATCAAAAATCAAATCTGCATAAATGATAACCGGATAGATGTTAAGATTCCTAAGGTGTTTGTAACGAACCGGATTTTCAAAGGGCTGTTTGGTCAATGACTTAAGTTGTTTGATAAACTGCCCTGTTCCTTTGGTTTCGTTATTCATTTTCTGATCTATGGCAGCCTTTATCTTTTCGTAAGAGTAACCATTAATAGCGGAAGCAGGGAAGTAAGCATCCTTTATTTCGAATAAAAAAACGTCGTTGCCCCGGCGAAAGTAAGCGTCCGGAAATCCTTTGATCTCTTTTTCATCGAATTTTAAAATTTGATGTTTACGGCTAAACATTCTCGTTAATAATTTCCGAACTAAATAACGTTCGGTTATTGATTCTCCGAGGAAGCGTTTGAAGTCAGTGAAGGCTTTGAAGTCATGGTGTTCCGCTATCCCGGAGTATTGGTAAAAATCAAATATCAGGCCCTCGTACATTTTATTTGTCAGATATCCCCAGTGAAGGATCAGATAGTTATTATCATTGAGTTTGTATAAAGGTTTCGATTTGATACCCGAGAAATTACTCTTACTATTTTGATAAAGCTTAGCGTAAGCCTCTCGGTCGAGAGTAAATTGCTCGAATAATGTAATGAATCCGGGAGCGCTTTGGGTTGAGAAAGTGGCTAATCCATCTGGAGACATCTCTGCTGAACGGTTACTTCCTGCTACAAACAAGTTAGCGATATCAAAAAGATAATTGAGCGCGGTGGCTTTTCCGTGGCGTTGAAGGTAACTTTCCGCGTATTTCGAATACCGTGAATGATTTTTTAGATAATTAAAGAAGACCGCCCCGCGAACAAGTGTCGGAAATGGGGTCAGCTGCTTGTTTAGTTCAAATTGATCAATAAGTGTGGGCCAGACCGTTTTTCGAAAATACTCGTTATTATACGGTGGGATTGTTCCCATCGCTTTGATGTAGGCATCATTTGTTGTTTCTGCTATCCGTAGGTAAGCTTTAAAAACTCGAAGCTCCTGATCTACTGATAATTCATCGTATGGCAGGTCCCGGAAATGCGTTAACTCATAGTGCAGAAAGTTCATATTGAACATTATGGAGAAAAAATAAAGGTTCTCCTCGTTCTTTCGGACCTTGCTTAACACCCTTGTCAATATCTTTTCTTTTACGTCAGACGCTTGTCGTTTAAGTAATAAATCAAGGATTTTGATTTGGGTGGGCATCCCCTGGTCCCTAATGTAAAGCTCTGAATTTAGGGCAGAGATCAATTGGATCAGCAAGGGTGATGGGATATCTTTTAAGAGGGACACTACGGTTTCGTCTTCACCCGGAAAGATATCGGCGTAATCAGTGGTTAAAATGATCTCCATGCGCAATTACAAATTAGGAAAATCTATCTGTATAAAGTCCTTAATTTCCGCGAGTAGTTTGAAATGAAGCCTGTCTTGATAGTTGACGGTAGTCTGGTCATAGCCGTTAGCCGGATAGATCCAGGTATTTATATTAAGTATGATGTTGACCATTTTAATATCATTTGAAGACAAAAGTCAGAACTTTTTCCTGAAATCTTTTATTCACATACATCAGACAAATTAGCTTTGATCTTAAGAACAATTAACTGGTTCGAGTCTTGCTCGGTCTTGCTTCCCATTCTTAGCGAGAGCAGGACTAAAGCCGAATCGCTTAGTTCAAGATTTACAAATCTTTTCTTCTCTATAATCATGGTTGGAATTGAACAGGCCCCGGTCTCTATAACTTTTCAATTTTTACTTTTAATTGCTGAGATCGTTGCTTAAACCATATTGCATCGGAATTCTCGCAAATAATTTTACATCCCTGGTAATATTTCAAAGATTTTTGTTTGTTATCAATAGCGGCATACACGTCACCTAAATACTCATAACAATCAGCTTGTATCAACAACCCATTCATGTGCTCCACTGCGGCAACAGCCTTTCTAAGATGCGCCCGGGCTTTAAAATGCATTTTTTTGTCAAAGTAATATTTACCTAACTCAACATCCAAATAAGCAATACCATCAGCCCGCCCTATAAGTTTAAATATTTCTAAAGCTATTTTGAAGAAACGATGCATTAACCTTGGATGGTTTAATTTAATTTGACAACACCCGATATTATAATTATGCCTGGCTATTCCTTCAGGATCGCCGATCTTATCTGCTAGTGTCAATGCAGCAGTGTTAAATTTTAGCGCAAGACTATATTGATGACCCTCAAAATAAACGATACCAAGGTTCCCATTTGAATTTGCCGCCAATTGCTCAAAATTTTCATCTGTCGCTATTTTTAATGCTGCTAATTGGAAATATTCAGCGAAGCGAAGTTTTCTGATGCCATATAATACGTTGCCAATGTTCCCCAATGTGTTTGATTTAATAAGTTTTTTATAACGTTCAGGACGTTTGATGTCATGATTTTCAAGAATTCGGAGAGTGAATTTGTACATACGTATCGCATCAATTGGGCGGGATAACCTGTAATTAATGATTCCGAGATTAAGATAACCTTGTGCAATAAAAAAGTAGTCTTTTGCTTTAAGCGCTGCGTTTAACGATTGCTTCATTCGGTTTTCTGCTAAAACATAATTAGCAGATTTTATCAAAAGTCGGCCAAGCGCATGTGACTTAATCATCGCTAGTTTTTTTTCAGGAATGGTAGCAAAAACATTATCTAAAGCCTTATTCGGGTCAAAATCCGGTATTTTGGTAACGGGCTCCGGTTCAAGGGCTAATTTTGATGCAATAAATTCCAGTGTTGTTTTTGTTTCTGCATTGACTCTAATACTTCCTTCAAACCTTTTAAAAGGATTATTAGTTTTTTTTAAGCGGATATCCTCGTTGATCCATGAATCCGGTTCAACTTTCGTGTCATGGTGCTCAATGAAAATTACATTTTTAAAGGGCTCTGATATATTTATTAAGATTTTGGTAACATCAAAATGATCCGAGCAACTATAACCAAGGACCAATACATTTTGATGTGCTCCGAGAGAAAACGCTTGATTAATAACTTCCTTTAGATTATCAGATACTGAGCTACTTGCAATCTTCGACATGATAATCTTGATCGAATCAATATGGGTCGCAGTGCCATGTATCTTAATGATCTTTATCAATTTGGAATCCCAATCTATCGTAGCGAATTCTTCATCTTTTGCATACACTATAAATTCAGTATTTTCAACCAATCTCTCGTCTTCAAGCGCTTGTTCAATTAATGTATCAAAATTTGTCGTAATGATAAGGCTGCAATATCCGGCCTTTGCGAGGCTCGCCATAACTTTGTGATCGTAATTGGGTACCTTATTTGTAAATAACTCAAAGATAGGGTCAATGTCGATATGCTCCTTGAACAGTTCCATAAAAACTTCAAAAGGTATTCCAGCACCGATAATTTTTTTAATCTCAGCATCGCCAGCACCAAGTCGAGCAAGTAAACCGCTTATAATAGGGTAAACCAATGGGACTTGTGATGGATAAGAAACACCCGCACCACAAAATATCGTCACTTTTTCCCCTTTAGTCAATAGAGAATCTGAAAGACGGGCTAATTCAAGTTTGGCATTCACGTAGACAAGGTGTTACTGGCGTTGGATAAATATAAAGCATTTTTGACTATTAACCCCTAAGTCTAAAAAGCAAGGTTGGAAAAACGCTCTCTACTTAACATATGTCAAATAATTATCTGATAGTCTGAATAGGCAATTTATGATAATAAATAATTATCCTTTATTAATTGACCCATTATGATATTGAGTTTTAATCGTTGTGCGTTTGGGTCATCAACTCTTGGATGCCATTTCAGTTACAGGAGCAAATGACCGTCGATTAATTGTAGAAGGATTGTTTTACAAACGCGACATATTATGTACTCGTGACTACTATACGATCCTTAGATATCGTGACCAACTACAAAAACATTCCATTAGAACTATTGACACCATTTGAATGGTGTAATAGGTATTCCTATGTTAAAGGCTATAAAGCTATGTTTAAATTATATTTCGCAATAATAACCTTATCAACAACACTCCTGTCATCAGAATTTAAAAGAATCCCCCTTTCGTAATCTGTAAATTCTGGAATTCCGAAATTCTTTATATAATTTCGACTGAGCGAGAAAAAGCCTGATGAGTAGGGTTTACTAATTGCAATAACATACCGCCAAAAAATATCCGATTGAAATATCCGACTTAAGATTATAAGATCTTCAACGTTATCTGAAATAGCTGCCAAACCGTTGTAAAACAGTAAATTTTCATCATTATTTAAAAGGGTTACTGGAATTCTTGATGTAAGATGAGGAAAAAACAATTTAAATTTCATTCTCTCGAGGCTTTGGTTTCTACCGAAGGCAAACCAAGCCTCATAATCTCCATTACCATTATCCCTTTCCGACAAAAGTGTTTTTTTTGATTCCAAATACCTGTAGGCATTTGGATATTGTTTTCGAAAAATCTGTTCTCCCAATAAACTGGCGCGCACATTGCCAGGTTTGAATTCGTATGGAAAAATAATTTTCTGAAGCGAAGTAACTGAGACGTTTTGGTCTATTAATTTATTTGAATTTACAATGTCGGCACAAGCTCCTTTTTCGATGGGGATCAATTTGTCAAGATCCAGGTAAAAATATTTATTATCTTCTGCCTTTGGGGTGAAAATATAAACCTCGTTTTTAAGAGTTGCAATTCCATTTCTAGTTCTGTACTTTTTAGAAAATGGGATGCCGGTTTTTTCGACCGCTCGAATAAAGGCAGCATCTCGTAATATCCAACCGTTTTGGGAATCGAGATCGTTCCAATTTATCTTACTAAAGAAAGGAGTCGATTGAACATTCAATGTTACGGTAGGTGAGATAACGTAGTTTAGATACTCTCTTTCAAATTTCAATATAAAACATAAACAGGTATAGGTAGAACGGTCATTGAAAACCTGCTCTCCACCAAAATCAAAAATGTCAATTCCATATTTATTGCGTTGGAAATATGACCTTAATGCTCTACCATTTACACTTTTGAAAAACGAGTTTACTGTAATGAAACCTAAAACGCCACCCTCGTTTAGGCAATTAATACCAACTTCGAAAAAAGGAATATAAAGATCCGGGTGACCAGACTTTGAAACTTCAAATTGAATCGCAAGGGCTTTTGTCTCTGCGTCCATATTACGTGAGCAGACATAAGGTGGGTTTCCTAAAATAAAATCAAATCCTGATTGATTTAATCGTACAACATTCCAATCAAAAATTAAAGCGTTGCCCGAATATAGGTTAAACTTTATTTCTCCAACCTGTTCACCATGTGTAAGTGCCAGTAGATATAAAAGTATTTTTGAACGCTCAATCGAATAGTCCTGAATATCAAGGCCATATATGTTTTCCTGAAAAATTTTTGAAAATGTTTTACCGTAGGTTTTATGTAATTCTTCCGCTGCTGTAAGTAGAAAGGAGCCACAACCACAGGCTATATCAGCTATTGAACTATCTGACTTTAACGGTTTTTTCTTAAATGTATAGCTAGTTATATATTCTCTTATTTTTTTCGGAGTGTATACAGCTCCATTAACTATTTTATCTTCCGGTGAAACTACAAACTCAAAAAGCTCAATGAGGTTCTCAATATCAATTGTATTTGTGAGCTTTATAAAATCCAGTAATTTTTGAAATTCATCGGATTCTTCATGAATCAAATATTTTTTCAAGAATGTCGAACTCGGCTTAGGTAATTTATTTGTATTAAGAAAGGCCGTAACAAACAACCGGTTAATTAACACGGGATCTGTTGTATAATTTTTTAAAAATTTGAAAACGCTTTTTTTATCCATTAAGCCAATTGAGGACAAATTACCTTCGGGTCAAAATTGAAGTTACCGTCGCTATTTAATTTAAAATGATTTGCTAATGAATGAACCCAAGGCTTCATAATCCTTTGCTGGGCTTTGTTTAACAAAATGATGAAATCTCGATCTTTCCGTAATTTGCTCCATTTAGCAGGTGCAAAATTAGAAGTTAAAAAATCGATTCCCATAATTAAATCCATTGGGTAGTGCATCATCCTTGGTGAATCAAGAATTAATGACGAACCAAAATTTTGTTCTTCCGCTTCCTTTAATTTTCTGCCACCAAATTGAAAATGGTAAATCGGATGTGCTTCATCTGGTTTATTGCCAACATCTAAATGTCTATCTAAATGAAATGACACAACATGGCGCACTGTCGTCTTGTTGAACCCTTCTGCGACAATATTGAATTCCAAATGCTTAAATGGGTCTAAAATTTGGGTCGAGTCGCCATTGAATACCGAAACACAGGTTATTCCAAATGTAATTTTCAGCCTTTTTATGTTTTTCGGATACTGAACTGAAGAAGTTGATTCTTCAAAAACCATATTCCGAACGGAATAGCCCCAATTAAGCGGATCCGGCTCCCAATCTTCAGTGCCCGGTAAAAATTTCTCGTCTTTAAGTTCGGTAATCGCCTTATCAATCGGTTTGCTGTCGATTTGATATTTTTCGAGTATCGATTTTAGCGTTACATATTCCTTTGCAAGTACTTTGCGAAAGGCCAGGTTGTCTTTGTTAATTTCCATAATTACAACGCGGCGCTTTCAATGTCAAACCGTTCAAATTCTGATGGGTGAAGTTTGATATTTTTAGCCTCAGCAATTCTTTCCATCAAAGCATACAAGGACACATAACTATATTCTTGCCAAGGTCTGGGTTCTTTCTTCTTATCTATTTTATAACCCTCGAAAGTGTCGATAGGATTACCTGTAGCTTGGCAAATAGTCCAAAAATTAGTGCTGTTTGATAATGGTAAAGCTTTAGCCGGAACGATGTTTTCAAGATTGAATTTGGCTTTTAGAGCGTTAACTCTCTCCGTTGCATTTAGAAAGCCCAAATTTTCTTTAGCAAATGATTCAAATAGGTCTGCTACCCGATCAGCCCACCATCTATTCCAACCTGATTCAAAGATGCCATCGTAGCCCGCACTTTTAAAGGCATCAAGAATTTTATCCCAATCTTTGGATTTTTCTTTATCGATACCTAAGCGCGCCGCCAAAATCTCTTCATTAATCAATAAGCCCGGTTCCTGGATTACTTCTTTAAAAATAATTCGTGCAACTTCGTGAACAGGAGGGTTTTCTTCGTTTATAAATCTTGAAAGAATTCGTTGATCGAGATCGTTGTAGTCTCTCTGAAGCAGTGCTGAGAAATCTTTAGTGCCTTTTGTTATTTGGTCATACCCTTCTACTATCGAGCAAATTTTATCAATTGTTGCTGAGGAGATTTCATCCTTCATAAAAGTCCAATCGAACAGGTCATGACTTGTAAAATCTCTTTTAAAGGAAGCTTTAACTTTATCGTCCGTTGAACACAAAAATATAGGAACATCTTTCGCTTTGCCTTCAGAAGCCAAAATTCTTAATTGTTGAGCGAGTGAGGGGGCTTGATACCGAACTTGAGATCCATCCTCTTGCGGGCCATTTAATTGGAGGTCCAGCACAATACCGCTGAAATCAGGTAAGATTGCGGCTAATTTGTCGATTTCATCCTCAAATGATTTTGGCTTATCCACCGTTATTGTTAATTGCCCCTGATCTTCTAATTTTTCTTTAATCGGCAGTACCAAACGATCTTTTTCGTCATCCAGGTATAATAGTGAATACTTGCTCATTTTATGGTTAAAGTTTAGGAAGTTCTATTCGTATAGTGGTGCTATATTCTTTTGGAGATGGCGAAACAAATACCCGCCCCCCGTAACCTTCAATTATATCATTAACGATCTTTAGCCCGAGGCCCGTCCCGGTCAATTCTTCAATTTCTGTTGTTGCATTGCCTACTGGGGCACTAGTGGTAAAAAACGCATCAAAAATATTTTCGTAATCCTTTTCCGGAATACCATCACCATTATCAGAAAACTCTAAATAAATGATTTTGCCTGACGAGCCGCCTCTTATTGATATTTTACCTTTCCTATTTGCCCTTATGATGGCTTTTTTAGAATTGGTGTAAAGGTTAAATAAAATTGACGCCCATTCTGATTTATGCATCGGCAGGGTAAAAAGTTTATACCCATTGAATTCCGGGTTACCCAATTCGATACCGCTTCTTTCCAAATCCGGTCTAATAACGGTAATAAAGTCGCCGGCGACGTCGCGAATCTCTACGGGTTTTAATTCGCGATTTGCGTTTTCAGAAATTGCCCTTTGAAAATATGCTGTATAAACAGTTAAGGCATTCAGATTACTGAATAGTCGCACTCCAGCATCCTTATACTTCGGAGTGGTTGCTAACGATACAAGTAACTCGCTATCATATTTCAGCGCAGGATTATAATGATTGATTTCATGAACAAACTCGCCGATAGTTAATCCTAAACCTGCGAGTATACGCAATAGCTGTACCTCTTTAAGTAACTGATCATGTTCGCGGGCCTCCTCTTCCTGAGCACTTTTCGCATCTTCGAGAAACTCCTCAACCTTTTGCAGGCTTTCAATGATTAGCGTATTATCAACACTGTGATATATTCGCTTTGGTTCATCCTCAGCGGACTCAGAAGTATTAGATGTATTGTCGCCGGTTGTGGCGCTTATTAGATTTTCAACTTCCTTTTTAGCATCATCTATGATTTCCTTAGAAGATTTCCCAATCCAGCCTTTCTGATTTGACGTCCCCTTTCTTTCTCGAACGACCGATATCTTTAACGCTACTTCAGATAAAACCTTATAGCAAAAATCCTGAAGTTCCCTGAAAGCTATATTTTCTATTAGACCTTCACGACTGGATCGTTCTTGAAACATAACACCATAGGTGTCAACAACTTCGACAAACCCAAAGAAATTATTGTTTCCGTGCGGTGGAAGTATTGATCTGCGTCTGACAGATGCATCCAGCCCCAACCAATCATCGTCTTTTAAAGCATAGGGTAAAACGCGGAATCCGTTTCGATATAGTCTAATACCTCCGTTTTCTTCGGCATTTTCTTTGATATATGTATTTACAAGTTTGGGTAAATAATTTGTTCCCTTTGCATTGTAAATAAAATAATATGCTTTAAAATGAATGTTTTTTAACTCAATAAATGGGTCATTACGATCTTTTTTGCCGACGAGAAATACTTCCTCTTGCATTTCAAGTTTTTCACTTTTGAACGCATAAAATCCATGTCCATCCGCGTCAACATAACCTTCAATTTCTGCCAAGGCATGTTCATAAAATGCACTTTGCAAATCAATTACTTGTTGGTCATCTTTTGAAAAACTCGCCGCGAACCCCGGATCATCAACTGATTTTTCGTAATGTTCAGAAAGTGGGAATGGTTGTAGCAAATCACTAACGTGCCGGAATGCCCTCTTAATTGTTACTTCTGACCAGGCCTCGCGCAAGCCCTCAATATAAAGTGTCGTACCTTCAGGTTTAACTTTTTCAACGTATTCAATTTTATTTTCAATCAAAATTAAATTGGCATCAATTGCAAAGTCATCCCAATTAATTGTAACCTTACTTGCGAAAGCTTCATCGAGCGTTTGCGTTATAATTGTGAGCCTATCACCCAATCGCTGTGTGGCGAAACGGCCGATGCCCTTTTGACCTGCCCTTGTTCGCTGATAACGTAACGATTTTGGAAAATGAATTTTGTCACTGGAAGAAATTTTCATGAAGCCATTCACCAGCTGTTGCCGGGTCATCCCTAAGCCGTTGTCATCAATATTCAAACGACCACCCGGCCGATCACATTCAAAAAAATCTACCGTTACAGATAGTGCATCAGCATCGTAAGCATTTTTTATCAGTTCAGATACTGCGGTTTCTTCTTTGCCAACAAGTTCCCTTCCAAGTCTGCTTATAACACCGGCATCAACAGAAAAGCGTACGTTTTCCGTATCAAACTCACTAAGCTGAGCAGATAGTTCCAGAATTTTAGAGTAATTTTTAGGATCGTTCTCTAAAACATTCTGGATGGAAGCGATTATGTCTTGTTCTTTATTCAACAGAAACTTTTTTTTCGAAGATAGGAAATACTGTTTATATAGCTTGCAAACAACAATTGGTCAATGTTGCAAAAAAATACCGTTAATGTAATATACTTATTGTATTCTTTGAAATAAGTTATTACTGTTTACAAAGTTAAATAAAGTTAATTTGTCGCTAACTTCATTATCAATCTTTATCATTTCTCAATTTTTGCCTAAACTGATTTTCCATTGCGCAATCGATCCAATCTAAAGTATTAAAATACCGCCCGAAGTTTGGCAGATCGAGACCGAAATGTGCCAAATCTTTGGCATAATTTGTATATGTTGTCAATGGTTCTTCCAATTCTTTTTCATCCAATATTTTTGTCTTTAAATCGTCAAGTTCCTCTTCCAAATTATTGAAAAATTCATCTTTTGTCTGGTTATAAAGGTCTTTTGAGCTACGCTTCAAAAGCTTTTGGGGCTCGATTCCAAATTTTGCCTCTACCATGTGGCAACAATCCAACATACTGTGTAATTCATATTCGCTATCGATTATATGCTCAAATATTGGCATCCCTATTCCCGAGAGCGTTTTAATCACTAATTCTTCATCTACATCTTCAACAATAATCTTTAAATTGTCCAAAATAAACTGATCTAATAACAATTCTTCAAAATCATGAATTTGCCCAAGGTAGTTGCATATCAACGGCAAAGATTTGCTTGTTTTGTCAAAATTGTAAAGTAAAAAAACTAAATTGATCAATAAATTATCTTGGCCATCGGGTTGTAAAAAGCTTTGAGGATGGTACAGTTTCTGCTTCAAAAAATCCGGCATTAATTTAATTGCCGTTTCATCAAAATATTTATAAAATCTGCCATAGAGTTGTTCGACATAGACGCATGAATGAGTAATTCTCGTGATCTCAGTGTTATCAATTTTAATATAGTTATCTAAAAAATCGACTATTGAAGGGTTAGCGAATTTGAGATGACTGCTATTAGGATCGCTGTACGCTTTAATAAGGAAACTTCCCGATAGCTTTCGAAAGGATTTAAGAAAAGACCCTGTCGGAAATATTAAATTATAATTTTCAGTTTCGTATTTAATCCTTGCAGCGAATGCTTTTTCAAGGTTTTCATATTCAACTGAATCGCCCAAACTGTAAAAAGTATTTAACAACAATCTATCAATTTCAGAAATTTGTTGCTCGTAGGCATCCCGCCAGATTTCATCGGGATAATTGAAGTTATCAATGATATAATTTCTATACTGTTTCATTGTAAGTTTCCCCACCCTAATCGGATTGGTTATGTATTCAACAGAGCGTGGAGAAAAACTGCTATGATGAATTATGAACTCACCTATTTTAGGTTGTTGTATCACCTTCTTTAAGGTAAAAGGCAAGTTTGATACGTCGATATGGTTTTCTAGAATTCTTTGCCTGAAGGATGAATTTTCTTTTTCAAACGGAATAAACACAAAACGTTCGATATGTAAATCTCTGAAACGCTGAGAACTTTCCGTAACGTCCTTCAATATTATGCTCCTCGTCGTCATTATGAAGTACTTATTTTGGGCGCGCAATAACCTATTAAGAATTGTGATAAATACAGATTCTGTACTTTTGGCCTTTTGAATTTCTGCGGCATTATGGCCCAGGAAATCATCATAATAAAACAGCTGCGGAGTATCGTCCGCGGTTATAACCCGATTTATCTCCCGAACGTCATCTACTAAATACGTTAAGTGGTAATCATTTTTCAAATATTCGTAAACCAACATTTCGGCAAGAGTGGTTTTGCCTGAACCAGGATCGCCACTGATCACAATAACCCGGTTTTCGGCCAATATCTTCTTTGCCTTTTGAAATTCAGATGTTTCTACAAAAAGCTTGATTTTCTTCTTCAGGTATTCTTCTGTAAACTCTAAAGATCTACCTAGGATCTCATAAAAAATTATTTTTTTAAGTACATGCGTGCTTGAATACCATAGCTTAAAATGATTATCAAGTACAATTGGGTAACGTTCAAGTAACTGGTTCAAAGACTCCTGTCCATGAATGTCGTCCGTAGTTATTATATGAGGTTGAAAAATCTTATAGATTTTGCTCTTATCATATACACTTAATGGAAGGGAGGTCGCGAATATGTAACGGTTGGTTTTTAATTTAAGAACTTTCGTCTTTTCAAATTCCTTGAGATGTTTTATTAGAGCGTCAAATCCAGAGTTTAGATAATGCTTGACTTGTCCTACAATGTGATTTTCGTCATATTTTAAAGCATGACGAAAGTCAATTCCTTTGTCTTTACCTGGCTTGAAAATCTGATAAATATATCCATTACCCAGTTCTTGATTTTCCTTATTAAGCAGGTCACATACTAACAGTTCAAGGTCAGATGAGTTTAGGGAAGAAAAATCGTAAAGGGCCATTGTAATAGTTTAGAACAAACTGCAAGTTAATGATATTTGTATTTATCCATACTTTTCTTGGGAAACCATTATTAAGGCTTTAAGGAAATGCCGCATTTCGATTCTGATGCCTTATAGAATATTAAGAATGTATATTGTTTTATTAACAACGGATAACTGAACATTATCAATTGATGGAGTAAGCAAATCTGTTTTGGTCGTAAATCAGCTGTGAGTATTATCCTTTTTATGAGATTTGAGGAATATTACTCTCAACATATATTGCAGCAATAGATATAAGTTGCTATTTTTACTTAAGTCATTAGGAATCAAATTGGATCAAATTGATTGTGGGAAATTCGGGAATTACCACCGTTTGAAGATTGTAATCTATTGAAAATAAGGAGTGTATCAAACTCGGTTCGAGTCCCGTCCATTCCGCTTTATCAATAGTAAAATTGGGCAAAACCCTCAGATGATATCATCTGAGGGTTTTTTGTTTTCTGACAATATTAAATTATCCATTAAAAATCACCTTTTTGGTGAGTAATTCAGCCCCCCAAGATCAGCGATATTGGTAACACTTACTACAAATCGTATTTTACCCTTATTTTTGAAAAAAAGAATGAGCAGTGAAAACTTTAATCGAATTTAAAGAATCATTGAATTTAGACCAGCCTGTTGGCGGGCTCTCTGTTCAGTTAAAAAGCCTTTGGTATGATGGTAAAGGTGATTGGTATCAAGCGCATGCCCTGGTTGATCAACTAAAAGATCATGGATCCGCGTGGGTGCATGCATACCTGCACCGTAAAGAAGGTGATATCTGGAACGCGGATTACTGGTATAGCAAAGCACGGCAGATTCGCCCAAACTTGTCTTTACAAGACGAGTGGGAGCAGTTGGTGTTACAATTTCTTTAATTGGCGGCAGGTAGTTTCTTTGTCCCATTCAAAATTAGTTAGGTTAATCGTTTTATTTACCTATATATTACGTTGAGTTTGCCAAGGCCCATCGGGTGAAAATCTGAAGGGCTTTTTGTTTATATTGCATTTTGTGTTTAACAATAAATCTAACCTATGGTGAGCAGGAAGTTTTTATTCTGGCCGATACTCTTCTACCCTATTATAGGGTTTATTTGGCTGGTTGCCGGTACCTGGCTGCTTAACAATATTCAAGCTAACCACCCATCCGCTCACTTGCAGTATCTGTGGGATGTGAAAAACATTATTTTTCTTTTAGCGAGTGTAATTGGTGTTATTTATTTAATAAACGAAACAAGCCAGGATTAGCAGAAGGATAGTATTAGCCCTTCTTCTTCAAATAATCATGTACAAACTGGTCTACATCTGCCAGATCTATATTAGCTTTAAGTATGTGCCATTGCCCATCGACCAGGAAATAGGCCGGGTTTGTTTTTATCTGCCAGTTAGCAACGTTTGGCGAACTATCGCCTTTAAAATCGGCCACCTGTGACCAGGTTAACTGGCTTAGTTTTACCGCGCGTTCCCAAGTCTGTTTATTAGCATCGGTTGCAATACTTACCATTTTAAAGTTCTTTTTATCGCCATCGCTTAAAATAAGGGCATTAAGCATTTTAGAGTGGTTCATTTCACTTAACTGACTGGTTGATGTCCAAAACTCTACCAATATTACTTTGGCGCGTATAGATTTTTTATCAAAGGCCTTCCCATCGGGGGTAAAACCAGCAATATCGGGGGCGTCTGCTCCCGGCAAAAGGTTGGTTAAGATGCTTAGTTTGTTGGTAATCTTTACGCCGTCGTCGGTACTTTTGGCTTTTTCGGTAAGCTTTTTAAAAATGCTGTTGTATTCAACCGGGTACTCATCCAGGTATTGCTGCGCCATAATATGTGCAGCGACAACATTATCGGGATGTTTGGCCACGTAGGCAGTTAGTATCTCCGGCTCCAGCTTTCTCCGCTTTATTTGGTAGCCCCGGGTTTTATCGGTCAGTGCTGTATGCGCTTTTTTAGGTAACGCTTTCGCTTCGCGCGTATCCAGATATATCAGTAACGAATCTATAGTGTGGTTAAGGCCCCCGGCTAATTCATTCTCGGTTTTATAATAATCAGAAAGCTGTTGCTGAGTTTGCGATGTGGTTGTAATGCCCGGGTAAATGCCCTTGCTGTTTGGTTTAACATCTATGGTATAGCTGCCATTCTCCAGGTATACCTCGAAATTGTTTTTGGCGCTTAATGGCTTGGTGTTATCCAGTATAGTAATATTAAAATAGCCGGGTGCTTCAAAAGCCTTGCTGATGGTAGCGTCGCCATCCTTTATATTTTGGCTCAACAGCTCCTGGTTGTTTTGGTTGATGATGACCGTGCCGCTTGCTATGCCGGTGGCTTTAACGTTTAATTCAACTTTAGGAGGTTGGTTGCAGGCTGTAATAAACAACACCGCGGCAATAAGGTAATAGTATTTCATTATAAATAATCAGGAGACCGAAAATAGAGAATATCTTTTCAGTTTTAAAAGAACTTTTAAGCCGGGTTCAACATTTTGTTAAACCCGGCTGTTTGTTATTTAAAATCAAGGTCGCCGATGTATACTCCGCCTTTGGCGTCTTTTTTCATTTGCAGCACAATCATCTCTTTCTTTTCTTTTGGTGTTCCGTAATTGGTGTACATCTCGGCCATAATGGTTGTTGGCCCGGCAATTGTTGCCTGGGTATCACCATAATAATCAATCTCTATTTTGTAGGTGCCTTTTATGGCTTTTTTCAGCATGAATTGTTCGGGGCCAAAACCCTGGGTCATGTCGCGCGAGATACGGCCACCGGCTGCGGTGCGGTTATGGCTATAAAAGCATTTTTCGCCATTGGGGTCGGTTACCCACAGGTCAATATCGGTATTATTCATGTTCCAGTTCATCACAATCCTTACATCAACAGGCAGTGGTTTAATAAACTTTTTAGGGATAGCAGACAGGGAAAGCCGTGGTTTATGCAGCGCTATAATATGATTGATCTCGGGCAGGAAGATCTCCTGTATCCCTCTGTAAATATTGTCGGCATCGTTGGTGTAGCTTTTTGTCATGGCGGCATAAAGTACATCAAGCGCTTTTTGATATTTGCCGGCATCGGCAAGTGCCAGCCCGTAATCGCGGTAGCTTTGCGGGTC
Source organism: Mucilaginibacter sp. (assembly GCF_041663085.1). Lineage (GTDB taxonomy): Bacteria > Bacteroidota > Bacteroidia > Sphingobacteriales > Sphingobacteriaceae > Mucilaginibacter. The sequence goes on along the minus strand of NZ_JBAZRC010000001.1, from coordinate 1,420 downwards.
TAAGGGGCGCAGTTCGGTTACCTTTTTAAAGGCAAATACTTCGCTTTCAAAATCACCAAGCTGTTTAAATTTATAGCCCAGCATTTTGTATAATTCGTAGCTCTCCAGGTCTAACTCGGCCAGGTTGCTTAATACCCGTACACCAATCTCCCGGTTACCTGTTGTTATGAAATAATTAGCCACATCAAAATAATATACCGGGTTACTTTTTTGGCCGGCACGCAGTTCTAAATATTTTTGATACTGATTCTCTTTGGTCGTTTTTTTAAGCACTTTCAGATAATCTTCGTCAGCCTTTTTATAAGTGATATCGATACCTTTTGCAGCACTACTTCGCAATGTATCTGCATTTGAAGCTGCGCTTCTTTTAGTGGTGATAATGATCGCGCCGCTCGCTGCATTTGCCCCATATAAAGCAGTTGCACTTGAGCCATTCAATACAGATATATTATCGATATCATCCGGCTTTAAATTTTTCAAAACATCCTGCGGAACAATAATATTATCTACAACCACCAGCGCTTTGTCGTTTGAGGCCACCGACCTGTTGCCTATTAGTACGATGCGCGTGTTTGGGTTTGTTGTTGTTACCTGCAAACCGACAACCCTGCCATTCAACGCCTGGGTTTTATTTTGCTGCGTAAAATAGCCTTGCGCGCTCTCGGGGGGATTTATGGTACTAACCGAACCTGTTACATCCCTTCTTCTTTGTACATTGGTCCCGGTCACTACAACCTCGTTAAGTTGCCCCGGGTTTACACGCTGACTCGCCGCCTGGGCACTCCTCTCCTCAACAACCTGCCTTACATCTGCATTGCCAACAGGTTCGTCAATTTGGACTACTGAAGGGGTGTCGCCCGTAACAATTTTCCTTTTGGCTTTTGGGGTTAGTTTAGGGTTGTTATCCTGGTTCCACCAACGTGTCAACTCATCCATCATATTTATGGCCGTAGTAAGGTTTTCTCTTTGCAGGGAGTTTACATTGCCGCCCCGCTGCTTCATAATGGCATTATATTCGGCACGCAATTCTGCAGGCGGCTCAATCTCATATTGGATATAATCATTAATTGTTTCCAGCACAATTAGCGATGTGTTACGGGTAATAATGCCAAAGCGTTTACCCAGTTGTTCTATCGGTTGTTTATTGGCATTATAATCAATATCCAGTTCGTTTATTTTTTTCTGTGCCCAAAGTTTGGCAACATCAACATTATCAACAGCATTTTTTTGCAAGTCGAGATCGACGGTTTTTTCAATGCTCACCTTGTTGCCATAGCCAAACTGTAAAATAATTGACTGATTTGGGTTGCGCGTAATACCGGCTATTGAAAAAGCGCCATTAACGGTAACTGGCAGTGATGGATAACTTTCTTCAATATCTCCGCCATTTTTGATGCCTAAAAAATGCAGGGGCTGCATC